>NZ_MLFN01000004.1 GCF_002095315.1 Pantoea conspicua | reverse complement strand
GTTAGGTGGCGTACTAATGGGCATTTTCCCGGCACAGTCAGCTATTTTCTATATTCTGGCTCTGCCTGCACTGCTGGCCGCGATCACGATTATTTTACATCGTAATGTCGAACTTACTTTGAAGGTTAAAGGGGCGGAACTCGGTGATATTCCTGCCTTATCGCAAAATCTGAACAACCGATAGCATCATCAGCCTGGCCAGCGCTGTTGCGGGAACAGCGAGACGCGCATGTTAAACAGGTGAACCAGCGGAGCCACTGCCGCACGCTCCTGCAGCGCAATTTTCTCCAGCCGCAGCAGCAACTGATCCAGTTCATCCAGCAGATCCGGATGCGGCAGCAGCTGAAGCGACTTCATTTTGCGCTTCAGGTAGAGTCCCAGCTCATGGAACATCTGACCGCTGTCGATACGGTGTGCCTCTAACACCTCACGATAGCGGGCATAATAGTCGTAGCAGTTGGCGCCCAGCCAGGTTTCGCTGATCAGATAGCCACCCACCACGATGTCCGGTACCGGATCGAGCCGTTTGCGCGGCAGAATAATGTTCACCCGGTCCAGCATCCGGGCAATAAACTGTTGCCGGGACAGCAGCGTGGCGGAATTGCGTTCGACCTTTTTAATAAAGCTCAGCAGGTCGCGCAGTCCGCGCAGTACCGCGCGTCGGGCAATCCACGAGGGCCGCTTGTTACGGATCAGCGCCGTCAGCACCACCGCAAACATAATGCCCACCATCGACGAGATAGCCGCATTCAGGGTGAGGATCAGATCGGGAACATAGTGATGACTCAGCCCGATAAAGCCCGGTATCTGGATCGCCACGCTCAGACCAATCAGATTGGTGGTCGGATTAGCAATCACCAGGCTCAGCAGCATCAGCCCCGGCAGCAGACAGATCATTAATGCCTGCAGCGTGTTGGCCTGGGAGATCAGGAACGCGATATAAAACAGGCTGACCACCAGCGCAATCATCACCCCTTTCACAAACAGCTTCATCGGCGTCACCGGTGAATCCACGCCGGCAAAAAACGAGCTGATAATCGCGGCCATCAGCGGTGCATTCGCCCCATCGGCCCAGCCGCTGCCAATCCAGAACAGGCTGGAGAGAAAGGTGGCCAGAAAGGCCGTCAGCACCGACAGGCTCAGCAGTCCGTTATCGATGTGACGATGCTCGCGGATGTTTCTGATGGCCGCCCCGTCGCCATGACTGTAGAGATCGCCGGCGCGGGCGCTGACGTTCTGGTAAGCATCTGCAATACGAACAAAGTTAGCCAGCCGGTCCAGTAAGCCAATCAGCAGCAGGCTCTCTTCAGTCGCCAGATTTCCCGCCTGCCAGTCACGCTCCAGCGTCGCCTGTCCGTCTGCGATGGCGTTACGCAGCCCTTCGATATCGTTAACCCGATCGTGATTAAGCCACAGCAGAAATTGCTGGAACACCGAGGTGACACAGAGCGGAAAGCGAATATTCAGTTCAGCCAGCACCCCGAGGCGGGATTCAATCGCCGTCAGCGTCGGCAGCAGATAGGTCAGATGCTGATACTGTACGCTGACCAGACGGATGACATTACGCGCCGCTTCCCCTTCATATACGCAGTGCGTCAGCAGCGTTTCGACGTTCAATGGATAGCCCGCCATCTGGATCAGGATATCCTCCCGCTCCAGAGACTTATTCTTTGCCATCCCGCTGACCAGCTCATCACACAATTTACGCGCATTCTGAAACCAGTGATCAACGCTCTGCCCAAGCAAATGGTGCATCGGAACCGGGAAAACCAGCCGGTGGACCAGCGTGCTACAGAGAATGCCGAGGGTGATCTCCTCAATACGGGAAATCACCGTATTAACGATAGCCGACGGCGTGTTCACCTCCGGGAAGCCCATGATCGCCGCGCTATAACCGGCCAGCATAAAGACGTAGCTTTTCGGCGTGCGGTCATGCAGCGACAGATAAAGGCAAAAGGTCACCCACAGCGAGACGCACAGGCTGAACAGCAGCGGTGACTGCACCGTTTCGGGATAGATCAGCAGGATAAAGACGCCGCCGAGTACGGTTCCTATCAGACGAAACAGCGATTTCGAGACGGTCGACGCGGCATAAAGCTGAGAGGTGACAAACACGGTGGTCAGCGCCCAGGCCGGTTTTTCAAAGTTAAGAATCAGAGCAACAGATAACGCGATAAATGCGGCAAGGGAGGTTTTGCAGGCAAACAAAACCGCGTTTTTGGTAAACCATTTCATCGAGTGAGAGGACCGAAATACGTCTGTGGCGCGTATCCTGACAGAAGCGTGCTGCTTTTACTCTCAGTTAAATTATACAAATTATTACCGGCCTTCCCTGGCCGGTTCAGGCTGCGGCTGACCGGGCCGGCTGCACCCGATTCGACTCAGCGACGGGTCAGTGCCAGACGGATCCCAAGGCCGATAAAAGTGGCTCCGACCAGCCGATCCAGCACTTTCTGTAACCTCTTATTGTTCGCCACCACGCCTGCGGCCCCGCCCGCCAGCAGCGCAAACATCACGTCGGTCATCAGGCCGACCAGCGCATAGGTCATCCCCAGCAACAGGAAGGCACTGGCGTGATGCTGACTTCCAGCCACCACAAACTGCGGGAAGAAGGCGATAAAAAACAACAGCACTTTGGGATTGGTGATTGAAGTGATGAAACCGCGCAGCAGCAGTAAGCGGGTGCCCGGCTGCGCGCGCGGCGGCGACGTGATCTCCGCTGCTGCGGATGTAATAAAGGTTGACCCAATCATTCTGGCCCCAAGGTAGATCAGGTAGGCCGCACCGAGATACTTGATCAGCGTGAACAGCAGCGGCGAGGCGGCAATCAGCGCAGTCAGCCCCAGCGCACTGGCCACGGCATGGGTACAACTGCCCAGTGCAACCCCGACGGCTGACAGGATACCGGAACATCGTCCCCTGGCGACGCTTTGTCCCACTACATAGGCCAGATCGGGACCTGGCGTAATACAGAGCAGTAAAATGGAAGCAACAAATAGCGGGAAATGCACAATATCGGACATTACGGCTCCTGACCTTTATCCGGGGTTAACAGGCTATTAACCTAACAGCCGACCACGTTTTTTTAAACCCCGTCGCTGATCGGTTGTCGCACCAGCGCCCGGTCCTGATCCAGCAAAAATGGCCGCAGATAACCCACCGTGTTTGAGAGTAAGATCACTTCATCGGAGAGCTTCAGCCGCAACACCTCGCACAGATAAGTTTTGCGCTGCATCATCCGTTGCCAGACCGCTGGAAACTGCGCAGCCAGTTGGGCGCGCAGTGCCGCATCCGCCAGACCGACGGTATCCTCAATACTGCAGCCACCGTAACCGGCCACCGAAGGAATGATATCGATCTGCAACAGCATGCCACTCTTCAGAATAATGGCTGAACCGGGCGAAACCGGTGAACTTAGCCACTCTTCGTCCGCCACCAGATGCCCCGGATTAAGGTGCCAGCCATACTGCGCTTTGGGGAGTGCTGCCTCAATTAACGCATAGAGTTCGCCACCGGTGATGCCGATGCGTAACTGTTCCAGCCAGCTGACCACCGCGTGGTAATAGGGGATCGCCAGCCGGGGCAGCCAGTCTGCAACGTGACAGGGTAACTCTGATGCCTGGCTAACGACGTAGGCGGCACGGCTGGTCAGCCCACCTTTATAGCCGACGGTTAACGACAGCTTATCGCCCTTCGCAATCTGTTTATCCGACGGATAAAGCTGCGCTTTCGTAAAGCGATCGCCGGTGGCAGCAATGGTCATCACGTTGCCAGGCTGGCCATCGCGGTTAAGCAACGCGCCAATGCGCTTCTCGCTGATGCCTGGCGCCACGCTGTCCAGTGCCGCCAGCATGGCAGTGGAAGCCCGATTCGCGCCCGATTCGTAAAATGCCACTTCATCGGCGCTGTTAATGCAGCGTGCGCCGTCATCGGGTGAGATAAACAATCCAGTGGCGTTCATCAGATGTGCCATGCCACCCGCCGCTTCAGCCGCTGCCGCACAGATAAAGTGTGGTAAATCGAACATTGCGGGCTGCTGACCGCTAAACAGCTTCCAGCCCACCAGCCCGGTACGCCTGTCCGGCACAATTCCTGCCTGACCCAGCAAGCGGGAGAGCGACGGCTCACCGCTCATCGGCTGATTGGGCAGCGAGAACAACGCCGCGTGCAGGCTGCGCCCCGGATTACGGGCAAATGGCACCAGTTTGAGGTTTTCGTTGCCCATGATGTAGGCCAGCTCGCCCTGCTGATTAATCACCAGCAGCGCCTCTTCGAAGCGCGGAATAAAGCCCGCCAGATACTCAAAGTTGCTGCCGTGCTCTTTATCGGCGTAGATAATCAGCTGCGCAATCTGATGCTGTTTCATACGCTGAACAATCGCCGCCAGCCGGCGATGCAGGGTTTCATCCGCCATCACGTGGCTCGCCACGTCAGGAAAGGTCGGCGGCGACGGAATGGATTCCAGGGCGTAACGATCGGTGTGCGTAACAGAATCGGTGTGCATAACAGACTCCAGGCTAACGGGAAAAAGAATCAGTCTATGGGGTTCCGGGCCGCCCTGTTACCGCCGCGATCAATCTTTCTGCCGTAACCGCTCCAGCATGATCAACGAGTGGCTGAAGATGGCATCGGCGATATGCTGCGGAAATCCTGCAGGCAGCGCATCCCGCACCGCAATCACCGCTGGCGGAAAAGCCCGGATAAAGAAGTCAAAAATCTGTTGCAGACTACCGCTATCAAAATTGACGCTTTTTGCCGTCGCGTAGAAATGACGCGGGAATATCTTATCGATCCCGTTTTTTTTGCCTTTGCTGGCCCGCAGCCCCATCGCCAGCTTCAGCGCGCGCTTATTCAGGCCGGTGCCGCCCAGCACCGGGTAGGCGGAAATCACGTCATAAAAGGGCGTCAGACGGTAGCTGCCGCCGCGCTCAATAAACAGCGAGAAATTCTTGGCGTGGCCGTCAGTCGCCCCAATCAGCCACTGAAACACCTGGAACAGCATGAAGTGATAACGATCCTCTATCGCATTACTCGATCCCATTAGCAACTGCATGATCTCCGCGATACCCGGCCCGCCGTCAGACTCATATTTCGTCGATGACGGCAGCCCCAGCGCCTGACAAAAATCCTCCTGCGGCAGGCGTATCAGCCGGGTTCTGTCGCGTGACCAGCGCCGATCGAAGCGCTCCACCGCCAGCGCCCGCATCGCGCCAGCACGGATAATGGTGGCCTGCGGGACGTTAAGCCCCAGCGCTCTGGCCAGCGCCAGACAGAGATACTCATTTTCTACGCTTTCGCGCATGTCCAGCGTCGCCGCCGGCTGCTTAATTTCGCCAATCGGCAGTTTAATGATGTGCGACGTCGGCGTGGCCCCGGCAGGAATGCTCCAGCCCTGTTCGGTCTGCAGCAGCGCCGTTTTCTCCTGCGCACCCGCTACCGAAATCCGAAAGTCGGTCTCTTCGCGCAGCATCCCAAGCGGAATGTCAGCCTGATAGGCTGACAGCACACTCTCCAGACGCGCCTCATCCAGCAGCTCGTAACGCACCTGTAATGGCGGCAGCGGCATCTCGGGCGGCAACAGCATGGTCGCACCGACGCTGTCACGTCCCACTTCCTGCAACAGATCAAACGGCTGGCGGGATTTTATCTGGTAGCGCGCCACAATCCGGTCACGAATCAACGGGCTATCCGGCAACAGGTTGTCGAAAAAGTTAATTACCGCGTGGGACGTGATGACAGGAACCTGCAGCGGCATCGAGAGTGACAGCGGCCTGGCGAGCGGATTGCTCAGCCATGCTTTGTCATACTGAAATTCGTGCGCGCCATTGCGCTGACGGGTCAGCACCCCGACCCGCTCGCCGTTCATCCACGCAATCAGCCTCTGCATTACCAGTCATCCTCGTCATTCAGTGGCGGCGCAGCGGCGGCCGTTTTCTCCTGTACCTCCAGGCTCAGCTCCAGCGACTGCAACAGCTTAAACAGCGTCGCCAGCGAGGTGTTGTCCGGTGAATTTTCGAAATGTGAAATGGTCGCCTGTTTCAGGCCCACTTTTTTAGCCAGCTCACTCTGGGTCCAGCCATTGCGCTGGCGGATAAGCTTCAGCCGGTTCGCCAGCTGCAGCGGACTGTATATCATCGGGTCTGTTCCTCGGGGTCAGCAGAAGGTCAGCATAGCGCATTCTGATTATCCCCGAAAGGGGATAAAGCGCATATTATACCCGATAAGGTATAAATATCATTTTATACCCTTTAGAGGATAAATACCTTATTATCCCCCATTGGGGATATACACCGCCATGAAGCAGCCTGACAGGAGGAAAAGCATGAGATTACATGCGGGTTTTACCGTGACGGAGCAGATCGAGGAGAAAGACCGGCAGGCATTACTGGCCGGACTGGGCAACTACAACCGCCAGTTTATTGACAGTGAGAACCACGGACCGCTGGCAGTATTTCATCATGACGCAGAGGGAGCGCTGCGGGGCGGCGTGATCGCCTCACGTAAGGGGAACTGGCTCTGTATCGACTATGTGTGGGTGGACGATACGCTGCGCGGCACCGATCTGGGCAGTGCCTTACTGCGGGCAGCAGAACAGCAGGCAATAGCTTATGGATGTCAGCAGGCGCTGGTGGATACCTTCAGTTTTCAGGCGCTGCCGTTTTATCTGAAACAGGGTTATCAACAGCAGATCACCCTGCCCGACTTTCCGCAAACCGGTATGCAACGTCACTACCTGACGAAAACACTGAAAGGTTAAAGGTCACGACGCTAAGTTGGCTGTCATGGCCTTAGCGTCGTGACAGCGTCACAAAGCGGCAATGCGCCGCAGATCCGCTTCAGCACCAGGGCGACCGCCAGCACCTGCGCCCCTTTAATGATGCGATCGCCTTCGATGTTAAAGGGATGCACCCAGCCGCCCGCCTCTTTCACCAGACAGTAACCTGCCAGACAATCCCAGGCATGCATATAAGGTTCGTAGTAGCCCACAACCCGACCGGCCGCCACCCACGCCAGCATCAGGCGCCCGAGCCGATGCGAATAAAGTTACCACCCGCCGTCAGCAAGGCGGCCACAATTTCACCAACCTGCTGTGGGCTGACATAGCTGTTAGCACCAAAGCCTGTGACGTGATTCTGTAAAGTGCGTGCCGGATCAACCTGTAACCGACGGCCATTTAGCGTTGCGCCCTCGCCCAGCGCCGCCACATAGCACTCATCAAAGGTCGGGGCATAAATCACACCGATAATCGGCATGTCGCCCCGCAGCACGGCAACCGATACACACCAGTTTGGCATTCCGTTGAGAAACGGGCTGGTACCATCAATCGGATCGACCACCCAGGTATACGCAGTCCGGCCTGCCTGCAGGCCCGTTTCCTCACCCAGAAAGCCATCATCAGGGAATGCCTCACGGATGGCGGCAGCAATCATCTGCTCCACGTCGCGATCGGCAATCGACACCACATCCTGCAGATCATATTTGGTTTCCACCACCAGCGTGTCGCGACGGGAAAAGTAGGATAACGCCGTAGCACCGCCTGCGCGGGCGACCGCCTCAGCCAGCGCCAGACGCGACAGCATTTCTTCATGCAATTCCATGGTAACTCCTTGCGGTTAAGCAGATTAGCGGGCAATCAGGGCCAGCCCCTGTGGCTTAAAATTAACGCCGACCCGGGCGGCAAGCGGCAGGCGCTGCTCCATGTGCGGATCGATGATGAACAGCGATCCCAGCTCGGTAGTGACTTCATATTCGATATGGTCGCCCAGCCAGCTGCTGTGAATTACTTCACCCTGCAGCGCACCCTGCCCGTCGACGGACAAGGTGATAAACTGCGGCCGCACCGCCAGCTGCCCGCTACCGATTCTGGCCCCGGCATCGCGCAGCCGGAAACGCTGGTTACCGACCCGAACCAGTGCCTCACCGGCTTCCGCCTGCTCAATGTCGCACGGCAGAATATTAGCCTCGCCCATAAAGTCGGCGATAAACACCGAATTAGGCGAATGATAAAGGGTTTCCGGCGCGCCCTGCTGGGCTATATCCCCCTCTTTCATAACAATGATTTTATCGGAGACCGCCAGCGCCTCTTCCTGATCGTGCGTCACATAGACCGCGGTAAACCCCAGCCGCTGCTGAAGATCGCGAATATCCGTGCGCACCCGACGCCGTAAACGCTCGTCCAGATTCGACAGCGGCTCATCCAGCAACAGCACCTGCGGTTCCAGCACCAGCGCGCGGGCCACCGCAATACGCTGCTGCTGTCCACCGGAAAGTTCAGACGGCAGACGCTGCCCCTGACTTTCCAGCCCGACCAGTTTCAGCCCCTCCCGCGCCCGATCCTGCGCCTCGCGTTTGTTCATTCCCGACGACTGCAGCCCATAGAGGATATTGTCGAGCGCATTCATATGAGGAAACAGCGCATAGGACTGAAACACCATCGCCACGTCGCGCTCATTGGCGGGCAGATGGGTGACATCTTTACCGCCGATCAGAATACGGCCCGAGGTCGGATGCTCCAGCCCGGCCAGTAGCCGCAGCGTGGTGGTTTTGCCACAGCCGGAGGGCCCCAGCAGCGTCACCAGCGTGCCTGGCTCCACGGTTAACGACAGGTCGGGCAGCGCAGTAAAGCCGTCAAAGCGTTTAGCGACATGCTCAAAAACCACCGATCCAGCATTGATGGGGGTCATACGGCTCTCTCCTGAGTCAGGGTAGGAACAGGCGCGGCAATGGCCGCAGATTGTGTGGCACGGCGCAGGCGGCGTTCACCCACCAGCAGCTGGAACAGCCCGATAATGACTAACATCACCACGATCAGCACCGACGAATAGGCAATGGCGACGCCGTACTCACCATTCTCCACCAGCCCGACAATGTAAGAGGTCGCCATGTTGTATTGCGCGCTGACCAGAAAAATTACCGCACTGATGGAGGTAATGGCGCGCACAAAGGCATAAACCAGTGCCGCGCTGATCGCCGGTTTGAGCAGCGGCAGCACCACTTTACGTAAGGTCCGGAAGCTGTTGGCACCCAGGGTCAGAGAGGCTTCATCCAGACTTTTATCGAGCTGACTCATCGCCGCAATGCCGCCACGCACGCCGACCGGCATGTTACGGAACACAAAGCAGGCAATCAGGATCATCGCGGTGCCGGTGATCTCCAGCGGCGGCAGGTTATAAGCCATCACATAGCTGACACCGATTACGGTGCCAGGAATGGCAAAACTCAGCATCAGCATGAACTCAAACGTCTGCCGTCCGGCAAACTTCTGCCGCACAATCAGCCAGGCGGTCAGCAGCCCCACCACTGCGGTGAGCGGCGCGGCGATCAGGGCGATCTCCAGCGTGGTCCAGAAAGAGTTCCAGGCGACGCCGCTCCAGACCAGCTGCCCCTGATTCAGGCTGACGCTGAAGGCGCGGATATAGTGATCCAGCGTCAGCGCATTATTCAGGCCCCACGATTGCACGAAGCCGCCAATCATGATCATGCCGTAAATCACCAGCGTGAACAGGCCCCACGGGATCACCATGCCATAGACGCTGTAGCGCACCGGGCGTGGCAGCTGCACATGGCGACCGCCGTCGCCTTTGCCGGTCACGGTGGCAAAACTTTTCCCTGACAGCCAGACCCGCTGCAGCAGAAACGCCGTCAGGGTAAAGCCCAGCAGGATCATCGCCAGCACTGCGGCACGGCTCGGGTCGTTCTGCGCCCCAACCACCGAGAAGAAAATTTCGGTCGACAACACGCCGTGGCTGCCGCCCAGCACCATCGGGTTGCCGAAATCCGCCATGCTTTCGATGAAGCTGATCAGAAAGGCGTTCGCCAGTCCGGGCGCCATCAGCGGCAGAGAGATGCGGGAAAAGGTGCGCCAGCGGCTGGCACGCAGAGTCTGAGACGCCTCTTCCAGCGACGGGCTGACCCCTTCAACCACGCCAATCAGCACCAGAAACGCAATCGGGGTAAAGGACAACACCTGAGCAAGCCAGATCCCGGTGATGCCATACAGCCAGCGGCCAGGCTCAATGCCAAACAGCGTCGCCAGTGACGTGGTGACCACGCCGGAACGACCAAACAACAGGATCAGCGCCAGCCCGATAACGAACGGCGGCGTAATGATCGGCAGAATGGTCAGCATCCGCAGCGCTTTTTTACACGGCAGCGAGGTACGGGTCGCCGCCAGCGCAAACGCCAGTCCCAGCAGCGTGGAGCCGCTGGCGGTCATCAGCGCCAGACCCAGCGTGCGCCACGCCGTGCCGCAGGTGCCGCCGGTCACACAGCCGACACTCCAGATAGCCGGGTCCTGCAGATTGGCGATCAGCCCGTAGGGCTTAAAGCTGCCATCAATGTCCTGCACCGAGGCGACAAACAGACTGAGCACCGGATAAAGTACAAAGGCAGACACCAGCGCCACCAGCAGCACAATCGCGGCCACCACAAAGGCATCGCCTTTCAGCACGCCGCGTTCGGCCAGTGCAAAGGAAAAAATCAGCAGAAATACCGTCAGCAGCAGTAACGCGCCCGCGCCCATTGCCGGCTGGCCCTGCTCCAGCGGCCCCATGAGATTTTCGAGCCACAGCCAGTTCCAGCCGCTAAACCCGATGGCATGGCCTTCCACCACCAGGAACAGAATGCCGCAGGCGCTGAACAGTAACAGTAAACCGCTGCGGCTGCGCCCCGGTGGCAGGAAGACGCAGGCAGCAGCAAGCAGCCATAACGCCACGGCGATAGCCAGCCAGCCATGCTGCATCAGTTGCCACAGCGCCGGCGCGCTGTTCTCATCACGCCACAGTGAGACCAGCCAGTGTCCCGAGAAAAAGCCCTGCTCCAGGCTGTACCAGGGCAACAGTATCAGGGCAGCCGCACCGGCTATTAACGCGCCGGTTAAGCGACGATTGTGCGCATTCATGAATCACCTCGATCTGATGCGGACACCAGGCTTGCGCCACCGCGGTTCTGCAGGTGTCCGGCTTCGCATCACCGGACGAAAAACAGCGTTACCGGGCGCTGGCACCGATCTCTTTATCCCACCGTCCGAGCAGCGCTTTGCGTTTCGCCGAATCCCCGTAGGTTTTGAAGTCATAATCGATCAGTTTGATATTCTCAAAGCGCGGCGCATACTCGGAGATCTCCGCCTTGCGGTTCGACGGCAGCTGGAACGATTTCGCCTCTTTCATGTGCGATTGCGCCTCAGCGCTCAGCGCCCAGTCGTACCAGCTTTTGGCGTTCGCCAGATTACGCGCGCCTTTGATGATCGACATGGACCCAATCTCATAACCGGTGCCTTCACAGGGCGCGACAGGTTTAATCGGGAAGCCATCCACTTCCATCGCCACCGCATCATGCATAAAGACGATGCCGAGCGTGGTTTCACCGCGAGCAGCCGATTTAACCGGTGCTGAACCCGATTTGGTGTATTGCGAAACGTTGGCGTTGAGTTTTTTCAGGTAATCAAAGGCCTTGTCTTCGCCCATGATCTGCACCAGCGTCGCCAGGGTGTTATAGCGGTGCCGGAGGAGTTAGGATTGGCGATCTGGATTTCCCCTTTAAAGCCCGGATCGAGCAGATCGGCCCAGCAGGCGGGCTCCTTCAGCTTTTTCTCCGCCAGCAGTTTAGTGTTGTAACCCCAGCCCAGCGCACCGGCATAGACGCCCACGGTGCGATAACCGGAGATCTCCGCCACTTTTTGCGACCACGCCTGCTGCTGGTCAAGCAGCGGCGATTTGTAGGGCTGGGACAATCCCTCTTCAGCCGCCTGCATATGCGGATCGCCGGTGCCTGCCCACCAGATATCGGTACGGGGATTACGCGCCTCGCTGCGAATACGCGCATAGGCTTCTCCGGCCGATAGCCGCACCATGCTGAGATGGATATCAGGATGAGACTGACTGAACAGGCGGGTCATCTGCTCACAGACCACCACATCCGCCGAACAGATCATATTGAGATTACCAGCCGCGGCTGCCGCAAACGGCAGGGCCGGACAACTGACGATAACCGCAGCGAACAGAGATGAGTAACGCATGGTGTTCTCCTTGAGGGCGAGGATAGCGCCTGAACGCGCTTTTATTTTGCACTGCTGTGCAAAGTAGTAAGGCGGCCCTGCTGCCCTGTCAATTAACATGTTAAGCAATTGACAGGCGCTGTCACAAATTTGAAACACTATCGGTGAGATTACTTTTGCACAGCCTTGCAACTTCAGGCAGACTCAGAGCGGATCATGCATAACGCGGGAGAAAATCATGCATCAACTGAAGGCGGTGGTCAGTGCGCAGGATGTCGCTGATCGGGCGGGCGTTTCCCGCTCTGCGGTATCACGCACCTTTACGCCGGGTGCCAGCGTGTCGGATGCTACCCGGGCACGGGTATTGAAAGCCGCCGAAGAGTTGGGCTACCACGTTAACCATCTGGCGCGCGGTCTGGTGCGCAACCGCAGTGGCATTGTCTGCCTGATCGCCTCTGAAGTGGATACACCCTACCGTGCCAGCCTGGTCCGCGGGATGACCCAATACCTGCAGGAAGCGGGAAAGGTGGCGATGCTGATCAATACCGACCGCTCCGATGATCGGGTCTCGGCCGCATTACAGCAGGCGATCAACTTTCGCGCCGATGCCTCAATCATTCTTTCCGGCATGCCTGACAGCGCCATCACCCGGCTCTGCTACAAACATGGGCAGCATCTGGTGCTGATTAACCGCGATGAATCCCTGCCCGGCTCGCTGAGTATCAATCTCGACTCGCGCCCGGCGGCGGAGATGGCGGTCAATGCCTTTGTGCGGGCTGGCTGCCAGCGCATCGCATTTGTCAATTCGCTGGCCGGTACCCCGAGCCTGCTGAAACGCGAGCGGGATTTTCTGGCAGCAGCAGAGAGAGCCGGTGTTCCGGTCCAGGTCGAACACTTTGGCTCGACCTCCTATGAAAGCGGTCAGATCATGGCGCAGCGGCTGCTGACCCGCAAAGTCCGTCCTGACGCGGTGTTCTGCGCCACCGACCTGCTGGCGTGCGGCTTTATGGATGAGGCGCGCCACCGCTTTGCCCTGCGCATCCCGGAAGATCTGTGCATTGTCGGCCACGACAATATTCCGCAGTCTGGCTGGTCATCCTACAACCTCACCACCTTCGCCCAGCCGGTAGAACAGTTTGCCCGTGACGCTATCCGCTGGCTGACGGAGACCGAAGCGCAACAGGATGAATTACAACCAGCAGCTGAACAGCAAAGCGATCGGCGTATATATCAGGCTGACGTAGTCTGGCGGGGTTCAGTACGCGGCGGTTGATCCCGTTTAATATTATCGCCGGTGCCTGAGCGCCGGTAAAATAACCCTTTCTCTCTTTCACGCTTCGCTTTAAATAGCCCTCATTTTCTCCACAAAATATCGCCATCCAGCAGCACAGCCTGCGATTTTATGACTATTCTTGATCAGCATTATTAATTCATCCTGACCTTTACTGCTCAATGAATAAGCAGTCAGATGTGACAAATATCACATTTGTGCCAGGCTTAATCACTCAGATAATGATGTACAAGGAGCTTACAATGACGACACCAACGAACAAGACGCTCGATCTCGATCAATTTCCTAAGCCTCCTTTTGAGGAACAACCGCAACAGGCGCCAGGCTTAGTCAGCAAAATGATTCCGTTTCCCGACCACGGTGAAACCAGCTACCGCGGCACTGGCCGCCTGACTGGCCGTAAGGCACTGATTACCGGGGGTGACTCGGGTATTGGTCGTGCCGTAGCGATTGCCTATGCTCGCGAAGGCGCAGATGTGGTGATTAACTATCTGCCTGAAGAACAGCCCGACGCCGACGACGTGATTAAATTAATCGAAGCGGAAGGCCGTAAGGTTTTCGCTATTCCGGGTGATATTCGCTCTGAAGAATTTTGTCAGCAGCTGGTAAAAGAGGCGGCAGATAAATTAGGTGGTCTGGATATTCTGGTCAATAACGCTGGACGCCAGCAGTTTAATGAGTCCATTCGTACCCTGAGTACGGAAGATTTCGACGCGACGTTTAAAACTAACGTTTATGCGATGTTCTGGATCACCAAAGCGGCACTGGAATATTTGCCACGCGGTGCGTCAATTATTAATACCTCGTCAGTACAGGCCTTTAAACCCAGCGATATTCTGCTGGATTATGCCCAGACCAAAGCGGCCATCGTCGCCTTTACCAAATCCCTGGCGAAGCAGCTGGGCGGCGAGGGTATCCGGGTGAATGCGGTAGCGCCTGGGCCGTACTGGACCGTGCTGCAATCCAGCGGCGGTCAGCCACAGGAAAAAGTGAAGCAGTTTGGTGCCGATTCACCGATGGGCCGTCCGGGTCAACCGGTTGAAATCGCCCCGCTCTACGTCACGCTGGCCTCGACGGAGAGCAGCTACTCCTCCGGCCAGGTCTGGTGCTCAGATGGCGGCACCGGCACCCTGTAAACCCGTCCACGGTGGCCGCATAATGCGGCCACTTTTTTGTCCTGCCTTCGCCTGTTGTCTTAGTCATCACAGTGAAACAAGGAAGAAAACCATGGAGAACCAGATTTTCCAGCAGCCGTCCCGGGATAATGGTTTCGCGGGGTTGGGTGATTATGCCGCCATTGGTGAAGGGCGTTCAGTAGCGCTGATTGCGCCGGATGGCTCGATTGACTGGTGGTGCGCCCCGAACCTCGACGCAAAACCGCTGTTTGACCGTCTGCTGGATGCCGGTGTCGGCGGCTACTTTCAAATCGTGCCGCGCGAACCCTACCGGGTGACGCGCCGTTATCGCGATAACAGCAATGTGCTGGAAACCCGGTTTGAGACCGACAGCGGCACGGTGCTGCTGACCGAATCGATCAACAGTACGCTGGCAGGACGGCTGCCGTGGGGCGAACTGGCCCGCCGGATTGAAGGCGTGAGCGGCGACGTTGAGCTGGAGATCAGGCTGCGATTCGGCACCGCGGCGGAAACCCGTTCGCCGTGGATTGCCGACACGGAGAAAGGCAAGGTGTTTCACATTGCCGACGTCATGGCGATGTTCCGTACCAGCGATGATATCCGCATTACCCTGCTGGATGATGAGCAGGTCTGCGCCACGCTGCGGACCTCGGCCGGCTCGCGCTCACTCTGCGCCCTGTTGATCACCGAGAATGAGCCGCTGGCTGTCCCTGAGCTATCCGCCATCGATCAACGGATCGAAACCAGCCACACCGGCTGGACCAGCTGGGTGGAGAGCCTGAGCTATGACGGCAGCTACCCGGCACTGGTGAAGCGCTCTGCTCTGTCACTCAAATTTCTCTGGTACTCCCCCACCGGTGCGCTGGCGGCCGCAGCCACCACCTCATTGCCGGAAGGCATCGGCGGCGAGAAGAATTACGATTATCGCTACGCCTGGGTGCGTGACGCCTGTCTGATCATTAAAGCCTTCGTTTATCTCGGCGCGCTGGAGGACTGTAAAGCGGCCTTTTCGTGGTTGTCGCAGACTATCCTGCGTCACGGCGTCAGGCTGCGTGCCTGCTATGCCCTGAATGGCGATGAAGTGCCGGAAGAACGCTTTCCGCCGTTAAGCGGCTATCAGGATTCACAGCCGGTACGGGTCGGCAATAACGCCCGCGATCAGGTGCAGCTCAGCATGTATGGCGACATGCTGGCAACCGCGCAACTGTTTATCGAAGCGGGACACGTGCTGGATATCACCACCTCGCGGATGCTGGGCGAGCTGGCGAACTGCTGTGCCGATCACTGGCGGCAAAAGGATTGTGGCATCTGGGAGTTGCCGGAGTTGCAGCACTATACCCACTCCAAAATGGCGTGCTGGATGGCGCTGGATCGGGCGGTTGCGCTGGCCGAAAACCAGCATATCGAACCCACCTGGCTGGGCCGCTGGCAGCGGGAGCGCGATCGGATTCGGGACTGGATTGAGACGCACTGCTGGTCAGAACAGAAACAGGCTTACCTGTTTTACGTCGGCAGTGAGGATCGCCTCGATGCCTCACTGGCGCTGGTGCACAGCTACGGCAACGCGGTTAATCCGCAGCGGATGCTTTCAACCTACCACGCGATCCATCATGAACTGGGCAATGACAGCGCCATGCTCTATCGCTATAGCGGCGTCGACCAGGAAGAGAGCACTTTTCTCGCCTGTGCTTTCTGGCTGGCAGAGGCCTGGGCCGAGATGGGAAACATTGAGCAGGCCGACCAGGCAATGCAGCAGATCCTCGCCACGCTTGACCGGCATGGCAACGTCGACATTTTCAATGAGATGTTTGATGTTCGCAGCCAGAGCTGGCGCGGAAATATGCCGCAGGGGCTGAGCCATCTGGCGCTGATCTGTGCGGCACAGGCCATTTCAGAATCCAGAGCCGCGCGCTGAGGCGTCCGCCTGGCCGATCGGGCACTATTGCAGCCTGAAGCGCGGGTCAAAGAAAAAAGGCTCGACCACTACCTTGCTGATAATCGTCGCCGCGGCCGGGTGGGCAGGATTCAACAACGCATTCCACTCCCCGGTCAGGGTGCTCGGGACTTTCAGTATCAGGCCGTGATCCTGGCTGGCAAGCCAGCCATCGCCAATCTCCCGGGTCGATTGCGGTGCGGGATCGGCCTGCCAGTCGGCGGGAAGTGCCGCCAGCGACAGTTCGGCGATCAGCGAGTCAGGCACGCTGATCGACAGCATCGAATAGTCCTGCGCCAGATCCTGAATAGTGAGATGCACCAGCGCTTCCAGCACGCACAGCGCCCGGCTGGAACCCAGATAAACACAGCCGGTACCCACTGAATTCCAGCGTCCGCCGTAGGTGCGGGCACCAAAACCATCAAAGGCGGTCATCGCATATTCGCTTTTTACCAGCCGGTAAAAATGCACCGACGCCATCAGGTGATGACGCCATGTTCAAGCTGACCAATAAGATTCAGTACTGCTTCCGCGCCGGCAACGGTAGTGGTCATCTCTGCCGGCTTTTTGCCGCCCAGCGCTTTAGCGGGGGTTTCCAGCCACTGTACCAGCCGTGCCGGATCGTCACGCAACAGCGTGCTGGCGGCAGAGAGCACACGGATCAGCATATAAATCCGTCCGCTTTGATCGGGCGAAAAAGTCTGCTGAGGATCTTTGACTTTGCGGTTATAGGTACTGCGATCGATGCCCGCCAGGCGGCACAGCCAGGCTTCATCAAATGCGGATAGCGACGCGGTGCGTTTAAGTACCCCGCTGCTGAAACCGACGGCAATCCGCTGATGCGCATCCGGCAGGGTTTCCGGCAGGTTCAGCGCATGCAGCAACGAGCTGTTACGGCCACTGCTGGCAGGCGTATAAATGGCAATTGACATAACACAACCCTCTGTTCATTTGATTTTAATTTTAGCGCAAATGAACAAGGCGCGCCAGCTTTACGCCTGACGTACCAGTCGGCGATAGAGTGTTGGCGTCAAGCCGGTGACGCGCACAAAGGTGCGGCGCATTACGTCGCTGCTGGCAAATCCGCACCGATCCGCCCGCGGCTTGCCGTTATCCACCCCCTGCTCCATCAGCTGGCGCGCTTTGGCGATACGTTCGCGCCTCCCGCTGGCCATAACAGGGGACCGCCAGCGGACACTGACGCTGGCGATTACTGCAACGCCTCAAGAATTTGCCAGGCTGTTTTTATCCGCAGCGGATTAGGGTAGTTCTTGTTGGCGAGCATCACAATGCCGGTGTTCCTGTCGGGAATAAACGCGATGTAAGCGCCAAAACCGTTGGTGGAACCGGTTTTATGCACCCAACTGGCACTTTGAGAAGGCACGACGGGCTTCAGTTGCGTCGCGGGCTGGGGTTGCAACGCGATGCCGTTTTCACTGTCAGCGATCACCGTGGCGCCGCTCACCGGCCAGTCGTAGATCTCCCAGCCCAGTCCCTGATAGAAACTGCGCACGCTGAAATAGCGCGACTGCGCGGTACGAATGGCGTTACGCAACACCGTATTCCCCGAAGAGAGCCGATTAGGATCGGCATTCGCCTGCATAAAGGTCAGCATATCGCGGGCGGTCGATTTTATTCCGTAAGCCTCTGCGTCCAGCATGCCCGGCGACACCCGCACCGGCTGCCCGTTTTTATAACCCCAGGCGTAGTTCAGCATCATTGAAGGTGGCACGGTAATATAGGTGCGGGTCAGCCGCAGCGGCTGAAAGACATTTTTTTGCATCGCCTGCTCGTAATCGCCCTTAACCATCAGCGCACCAAACAGACCGATACTGGCATTGGAGTAGTGACGCAGCGTACCCGGCGCGGCCTGCGGTTGCCACTGTTGATAATAGTTAAGCAGCGAGGCCTGATCGGTCACCGTATCCGGCAACTGCAGCGGCAGACCGCCCGCCGTGTAGGTCGCCAGATGCAGCATCCGGATGTGACGCCATTGCTCGCCGGTCAGTTGCGGCCAGTATTTCTGTACCGGATCGTTGAGCGCGATGTCGCGATTACGGATCATCACCCCGGCCAGCACGCCGGTAAAGGTTTTACTCACCGATCCCAGTTCAAACAGGGTGTTTTCGGTGACTCTGCGTCCGGACGCCAGATCAGCCACACCGGCGTTGATGAACTGGGTGCGGCCTTTATACAGCACCGCGACTGACATACCGGGGATCTCCTGCTGTTCCATCAGCGGCTCGATTGCGGCTTTAACCAGGGAAGTGACCTGCTGTGAGGTGAGATCGGCGGCAACACAGCTGGCAGAAAGGGACCACAAAACAAGGTACGACAAAGACTTTTTCATTGGCGATTAACAGTATCTTCTCTGATTCGAATTATTTGCACTGGTCGGCACAGGCCTGTACACAGATTTGTGCCTGTGAACTGCACGCGCCGCTATCCCGGGTATTGCAATGGGATCGTTCGACATAGCAATTGGTCTGACAGGCTGAGACATCGCAGCGTGCGGCCACGGGCGTCAGCTGTGGCAGCGGCGCACGCGCCGGAAACGGGGATGAAGGTTGAGCAAAGGCGCTGCTGCCCAGCAGTCCGGACAGCAGCAGGCTGAGGAAAATTTTCATGATCGATCTCCAGATGAACGCTGCACTAAGTATGGCTAGTCTGGCACGCGTCGTCTGAAAAATCTTATCAAACTGGAAGGACCGGTGGGTGTTGAGTGACGTTGATCACGCCGCGGCGGTAAATATCGTGTAGCCGGACAATATAACGCTGCGGATCGTGCTGATCTTTGATGCGCAGAATAGCCGCCTCCCCTTTTTCCTGCAGCATCTCGGGCCGATCGAAAATGGCGAGCAGCGCCTGCTTCAGCCCATCCACCAGCGCCTGACGCAGCTGCTGTTTCTCCTGAGGCGTGCTGACACTGTATTCACGATCGCCGTTGAGCGCGCCGCCAATCACCCAACCGGCGCTGGCCGGATTAATCTCCGGTAAAGCACGCACATTGCTGGTGATCACCGGACAGCCGTTGGCCTGCATTTCCAGCACTGAAAAGCCGTAAGTCTCCTGCCAGGTAGGCAGTAAGCCGATGTCGCTGTCACGAAACAGCTGCAGCAGCGCACCATTATCCAGTCGGGAGCGGTGATTAAAACAGCGATAACGGCCGATGCGGTTCTCAATTGAACGCCAGAACGCCTCATCGTCCTGATGTTGCCGATGCGCCACATTATGCCGTTTGGTGAGATCGCCGATCAGCTGCACATCCAGCTGTGACTCATCCAGTTTGCGCTCTTCAATCAGCTCGCTTACCGCCAGGACCACTTCGGCTCCGCCTTTACGGTAGAACTCGTTGCCGGCGAACACCAGCCGGAATACCCCGGCCTGACGCGGCGCTTTATGCGGCGTGAACAGGGTCTGTGGTGGATGTAATACTACCGTTTTGCGTCTGATTTGCTGCGCCACACCGTCTCCGGGCGGAAACAGTTTCATCTGTATATTCAGCGTCGCATCTGAAATGGCGATCAGCCCAAGACAGTTCTCTTTCAGCAGATGCGGGATCAGCCGCTTCAGCTCGGGGTTATCCTGCTTAGCCACACCCGGCACCGGTAACACACGCGGTAATTCCGTTTCAAACGAGGCAACCCATTTCTGACGGGTAATCGCCACTTCATTAAACAGATGCAGAACCTCGGGCCGGGTTGCGGATGAAAATGGCAGCGGCAGAAAGATGAAGGATTTATTTTTTTTGAGTAACCGAGTCCGTAACGGGTTAATAAAGTAAAACAGATTGTACTTTTTGAGATTTACATATTCATTTTCCGGATTAACTAAAATATTACGCTGCTCCGGGTAGTGGTTATTGGTGATTCCGATTTTCATGATCGTATTCCAGAGTCCTTGAGTTCCGGATGATCTATATCATGCGTTTCCAGAAGGCGCGCCTACAGAATATCCTAAAAATTATTTTATCCGCTCATCGCGTTATTTATTTATGATTGCCAGTCAGGGTTTATTCCTGGACTGACGCAGCAGAAAAAAATTTATAGGTGATTTTTTACATCCATTATCATATTCCAGCGGGTAACGTCTTGATTAAATATGAGAAATAAAACCCCGGCAACCTGTGGGCCAGTTATTATGTGCAAGTTTAATAATTTGTTAAAAATAAACCGTCGCGACCCGGATACAATCAGTTGATAACTATTCAACTAATCAATTTTTCTGTAGTGATTTTTCAGTTATCGGGCCTGTTGTTTGCTTCCGTTTGTATCTCTTCTTTTGCGCCAATGGGTTGCAGGAGCCACGGTGTTAACCGCCTGGCCCGATGAAACAAATGATACAACAGCAGAATTTTTCTGCTGTGGTGCACCGTTCGGGCGCATCATATTGCAGCATAAGCGTGCACCGGCATCATTCGGGGTAACCTCTTCACGCTAATTTCCTGCGCTATGTTATTGAACAGGATGACAATAAAGGCTTTCTGGCTGTTTTGGGAGGTACTGGTACAAAAGTTGCAGTATCAGTAGCAAGCAGACAGGAGATAACTATGAAAGCGATCGTAATCGGGGGTGGTATCGGCGGTATGAGCTGTGCCATTGCGCTGGAAAAAGCGGGTATTGAGGTTGAAGTCTTTGAAGCGGTGAAAGAGATGAAGCCGGTCGGGGCCGCGATTTCAATCTGGCCAAACGGCGTGAAGTGTCTGAATGCCCTTGGCATGAAGGCGGCGCTGCGCGCGCTGGGCGGCAACATGGCCTACATGGCCTATCACGACGCGGTGACCGGTGCCGCGCTGACCCGGTTTAGTATGTCGCCGCTGGTGCAGCAGGTCGGTGAGTTTCCCTATCCGGTGGCGCGCGCTGAACTGCAGGCGATGCTGATCGATACCTTTGGTCGCCAGCGGGTCAATTTCGGCAAACGGGTGATTCAGGTTGAACAGAGTGATAACGGGGTGATTGCCACCTTTGCTGATAACAGCCAGGCTCAGGGTGATTTTCTGATTGCGGCTGACGGAACCCATTCGGTGATCCGTGAATATGTACTGGAACAGGCGCTGGAACGGCGCTATGCCGGTTACGTCAACTGGAACGGTCTGGTGGCAATAGATGAAAGCATCGCGCCTGCCGATCAGTGGACCACGTTCGTTGGCGACGGCAAACGCGTATCACTGATGCCGGTGAGCGATAACCGCTTCTACTTTTTCTTCGACGTGCCCCTGCCGAAAGGGCTGCCGCAGGATCGCAGCACCGTCAAAGCCGATCTGAGCGGCTATTTTGCTGGCTGGGCCATGCCGGTGCAGAAGCTGATTGCTGCGATCAACCCCGACACCACCAACCGGGTCGAAATCCACGATATTGAACCGTTCAGCCGCCTGGTTAAAGGACGCGTTGCGCTGCTGGGTGATGCGGCCCACAGCACTACACCGGATATCGGCCAGGGCGGCTGTGCGGCGATGGAAGATGCTATCGTGCTGGCCTCGACGCTGGCATCGCATTCGCTCGGCATCGAAGATGCCCTGCTGCGTTACCAGGCGCGCCGGGTTGAGCGGGTAAAAGATCTGGTGCTGAAAGCGCGTAAGCGCTGTGACGTTACCCATGCGAAAGATCCGGCGGTGACCGCAGAGTGGTATCGATCGCTGAAAAGTGAAACCGGCGAGCGGGTGCTGGCCGGAATGTGTGAAGCCATTGAAGGCGGACCGCTGGGTTAGTCAGCCTGCACTTTTATGCATCAGCGGGCGGCGCAAACGCCCGCTGATTAACTACTCCGCCAGGCCGCGATTTTTCAACATCGGCTCCAGCTGTGGCTGGCCGCCACGCCAGTTTTCATAGAGAGTTTTCAGGTCGCTGCTGTTACCACGCGACAGAATTTTCTGCCGGAAAATCTCGCCATTCTCCCGTGTCAGCCCGCCCTGTTCAACAAACCACTGGTAACCGTCATCGGCCAGCATCTGGGTCCAGATATAGGCGTAGTAACCAGCAGCATAGCCGCCGCCCCAGATGTGCTGAAAATAGCTGGAGCGATAGCGCGGCGGTACGGCCGCTAACGCCAGATTGTCGCTCTGCAACGCCTGCTGTTCAAAACCGTCCACACTTTGCGGTGTCCGGTCGCCCGCCAGACTGTGCCAGTGCAGATCGAGCAACGCCGCCGCCAGCAACTCGCTCATCTCGTAGCCTTTGTTGAATTTTCCGGCGCGGATAATTTTTTCGTGCAGCGCGGCGGGCATCGGTTCCCCGCTCTGATAGTGACGGGCGAAATGGCGGAACACCTGCGGCTCACTGGCCCAGTGCTCATTAATCTGCGACGGAAACTCCACAAAATCGCGCGGCGTCTCGGTGCCTGACAGGCTCGGATAGCGCTGGCTGGCGAACAGGCCGTGCAGCGTGTGCCCAAACTCGTGAAACATCGTGATCACTTCATCCCAGCTCAGCAACGCCGGTTCACCGGCTGGCGGTCTGGTGTAGTTACAGACGTTGTAGATCACCGGCTTGCTCTCCAGCAGCGTCGACTGGTTAACAAAGTTACTCATCCACGCCCCGCCGCCTTTGCTGTCGCGCTTGAAGAAATCGGCATAGAACAGCGCCAGCGGGGTTTGATCGGCATCGAAAATTTCGTATACCTGCACATCGGGATGGTAAACCGGCAAATCCTGTCGTGGCGAAAACTGAATGCCATACAGCTGTGTCGCCGCCCAGAACACGCCATTCTGCAGTACCGAGTTCAGTTCAAAATAAGGTTTAATCTGGCTCTCATCGAGATCGTACTGCGCGTGACGCACCTGTTCGGCGTAAAAATTCCAGTCCCAGGCGCGCAGAGTAAAACTCTGCTGCTGGCGATCGATGGTTTGCTGGATAGCCGCCGCTTCACGTTCAGCACGCGCACGGGCGGCAGGCACGATGTTACGCATAAAGGCAAACGCAGCATCCGGGGTTTTCGCCATCTGGTCCTGCAGTTTCCACTGCGCATAACTGGCAAAGCCCAGCAGCCTGGCCTGCTCCGCCCGCACCTGAGCCAGACGCAGCACCAGCTCACGCGTGTCATTTTCGTCACCCTTTTCGGTTCGGGTCACGCCCGCATTAAACAGTGCCTCGCGGGTCTCGCGATTGCTCAGGCTTTGCAGTGCAGGTTGCTGAGTCGTGTTCTGTAGCACCAGCAGCCAGGCATTCTCCAGACCGCGGGCACGTGCTTCTGCCTGCGCCACCGCCAGGTCAGCGGCAGAAAGTCCCGCCAGTTTCTCTGCCTGATCGACTACCAGACCGCCCGCTTTGGTGGCGGCCAGCAGCTTGTTGGTAAAACGGGTACTGAGACGCGCCGCTTCCTGATTCAGGGCTTTTAACTGCTGTTTCTGCGCCTCAGGCAGATTGGCACCCGCCAGCTGAAAGCGCTGCCAGATCACCTCAACCAGCCGCCTGGATTCAGCGTCAAGCTGGGCGCGCTGCAGATAGACCGCATCCAGACGCGAGAACAGTGGCCGGTTAAGCATGATCTCGTCGTTGAGTGCGGTCAGCTGCGGAGCGATTTCTTCATCCACCTGTTGCAGATACGGGCTGGTGTGCGCCGAGGTCATGGCACTAAACACCAGATTGACCCGGTTCAGCAGCTGCCCGCTCTTCTCCAGCGCCTCGTACGTATTGAGGAACGTCGGCTCGTCACTGCACGTGGCGATTGCCTCAACTTCCCGACGCTTTTCTTCAATGCCTGCCTGTAAGGCGGGCAGAAAATCCTGCTGCTGAATCTGATCAAACGGCGGTGCCTGATAAGGCAGCGTGCTGACGCTAAAGAAAGGATTCTGATGGGCGTTCATGATTTGCTCCTGGATGGGCATCGCAAAGCCTTATCCTGGCAGGTTGCGGGCGGTTGAACAACTCAGGTCAGGTGCTGCTGATAAACGCTAATCACTTCACCGGCAATCGCTACGGCGATCTCGGCGGGCAGCTTGCCTTTGACGTCCGGCAGGCCAATCGGGCAGCGCAGTCGCGCCAGCCGATCGGCCTGTGCGCCCTTGCCCGCCAGCCGGTAGCGGAAGCGCTGGCTTTTGGTCTGCGAGCCAATCACACCGGCATAACGAAAATCGCCGCGTTTCAGCACCACCTCACACAGCTCGAAATCGAGCGGATGATGATGGGTCATAATGATGAAATAGCTATCGGGTCCCGCCCGCGCCACACAGTCGAGCGGATCCTCCGGTTGCAGCGTAACCACGCCTGGCGGTACCCGGTCAAACTGATCGGGACGGCTGTCAATCCAGGTTATGTGACAGGGTAACGTAGCCAGCAGGTTAACCAGTGCCTGGCCGACATGACCAGCGCCGAACAGCAGGATCTCCGGCTGACACTGCAACAGCGGCTCAAACAGCAGCGTGGTTTTGCCGCCGCAACACTGACCCAGCCGTGCGCCGAGGCTGTACTCTTCGGTGTGCGGCGCGCAAGCCCCGCTCTGTAGCATAGCGCGCGCCTGGGCAATGCACTGAAACTCAAGCTGACCGCCACCAATCGTCAAAAAGTTCTCCTGCAGCGTGACCACCATCTTGCTGCCGCTGTCGCGCGGTACCGAACCGCGCTCACTGAGCACGGTGATCAGCACGCAGCTCTGGCGCTTTTCACGCAACTGATGCAGCACGCTAATCCAGTCATGGTAGATCATCACAGACTCCTGACAACTGCAGCACCGCGTTCAGCACCCGTTCCGGCGTGGCGGGCGTATCCAGCAGCGGATGTTGCGCATAACCGGCCACGCTGGCCACTGCATCCTGTAACGCACACCAGGCGGCGATGCCCAGCATAAAGGGCGGCTCCCCGACGGCTTTCGAGTGAAAAACCGTATCCTGCGGATTTTTGCGGTTCTCCACCAGCGTCACCCGCAGATCGGCCGGAACATCGCTAATGGCCGGGATTTTGTAGCTGGCCGGGCCATCGGTCAGCAATTGTCCCTTCGGGTTCCACACCAGCTCTTCACAGGTGAGCCAGCCAACGCCCTGCACAAAACCGCCTTCAACCTGACCGATATCAATGGCCGGATTCAGCGAGGCACCCACGTCATGCAGGATGTCAGCGCGCAACAGGCGATATTCGCCGGTTAAGGTATCGATCACCACTTCACAGCAGGCTGCGCCGTAAGCGAAGTAGTAAAAGGGCTTACCGCGCCCGGCCAGCCGATCGTAATGAATGCCCGGCACGCGATAGTAACCCGTGGCGGATAGCGGCACCTGATTGAACCACGCCAGCTGCGCCACTTCTGCGAAGGTGTAATGTTTTTCCCCGGCGCGCACGATGCCGTTACGGAAACTGACTGCCGATGCCTCGCAGTGATGCAGCTGACAGAGCATCTGCGTCATGCGCTCGCGCAGAATCTCCGCCGCATTCTGCGCCGCCTTACCGTTGAGATCGGCCCCGCTGGAGGCCGCCGTCGGTGAGGTGTTCGGCACTTTGCCGGTATCGGTGGCGGTGATCTGAATCTTATCAACCTCAATCTGCAGCACTTCAGCCACGATCTGAATGACTTTGGTGTTGAGCCCCTGGCCCATCTCGGTGCCGCCGTGGTTGAGCTGCACCGTACCGTCGGTGTAGATCAGGATCAGCGCGCCTGCCTGGTTAAGGAAGCTGGAGGTAAACGAGATGCCGAATTTAACCGGCGTCAGCGCCAGACCGCGTTTCAGCAGCGGGCTGCGGGCATTAAACGCCTGAATCTCCGCCCGGCGCGCCTGATAATCACTGCTCCGTTCCAGCTGGTCAGTGATTTCGTCCAGCAGATTATCCTCAACCTGCTGATGGTAATGGGTGATATTGCGATCCTGCTTACCGTAGTAATTGCGCTTGCGCAGCGCCAGCGGATCAAGGCCGCGATCGCGCGCGATGTGGTCCATGATCTGCTCAATCGCCACCATTCCCTGAGGACCGCCAAAGCCGCGGTAGGCGGTATTCGAGGCGGTATTAGTACGGCAGCGGTAACCGGTAATCCGGGCATCGCCCAGGTAATAGGCGTTGTCAGCGTGGAACATCGCCCGATCGACAATCGATCCACTGAGATCAAGTGAATAACCACAGTTACCCGCCAGATCGATCTTCACACCACACAGACGGCCATCTTCTTCGATGCCAACCTCGTAACGGACAAAAAAGGGATGACGCTTGCCGGTAATGCGCATGTCATCACGACGGGAAAGCCGCATCTTCGCCGCCCGGCCAGTCTGGCGCGCGACGATGGCGCACAGGCAGGCCACGCCCGCCGCCTGGGTCTCTTTGCCACCAAAACCGCCGCCCATCCGCCGCATATCGATGGTGACCTGATTCAGGCTGATGCCCATCACTTCCGCCACCAGCTTCTGCACTTCAGTAGGATTCTGGGTCGAGGAAAAAACCTGTAGCTGCTGATCTTCGCCCGGGATCACCAGCGCGGTCTGGGTTTCCAGATAGAAGTGTTCCTGACCGCCAATATGGAAGGAACCGCTGATGCGGTGCGGGGCACGTGCCAGCGCGGCGTCGACATCGCCGCGCTGATGAACGTGCGGCTCCTGCACAAAGCTGCCCTGCGCCAGCGCCTGTTCAACATCCAGCAACGGCTCAAGCATCTCATATTCAATTACGGCAGCGGCGGCGCCCAGCCGGGCAGCGTCCGGGGAATCGGCCGCCACCGCAATCACAATCTGCCCGAGATACTCTACCTT
The DNA here is from genome assembly GCF_002095315.1 of Pantoea conspicua. GTDB lineage: Bacteria > Pseudomonadota > Gammaproteobacteria > Enterobacterales > Enterobacteriaceae > Pantoea > Pantoea conspicua. The sequence continues at coordinate 134,643 of NZ_MLFN01000004.1, read as the reverse complement.
GTCGTGCGCCAGCAGCGGATCGCCTGGTTCCAGCGGACCGACATCATTAATGCCGGGCACATCCTGCCAGGTCAGCACGCTGACTACGCCGGGAATGGCGTAGCACGGCTGAACATCAATATGGGTAATGCGCGCATGGGCATGCTCACTCAGCCGCGGGCAGAGATGCAGCAGGCCCGGCAGCTCAGGCTTGTCGTCGATAAACCGTGCCTCGCCGGAGACATGTTTCTCAGCGCTTTCATGCTTGTTGCTGCGGCCAACGCCGCTCTGGATCCCGGCGCTATGCTGCGCTTTGCGCACCTCTTCACTCAGTTCAGGACGATTATGAGACATAGCGGGTCACCTCAACACAGGTTAATTCGCCGTTGTAGCGATGGTAGTAGCGCCGCAACAGATTACGCGCCACCTGCAGGCGGTAGTCAGCGCTGGCGCGGAAATCAGATAGCGGTTGGAAATCTGCCGCCAGCGCGGCCGCGGCACGTGACACCGTCACGGCATTAAAGGGTTGATCCCGCAGGGCCTGTTCACAATGCGTCGCCCGCTTTGGCGTCGCGGCCATGCCACCAAAGGCGATCCGTGCCGCGCGTACCTGCCCCTGTTCAATTTCCAGATTAAAGGCAGCAAACACCGCGGAAATATCATCATCCAGCCGCTTCGACACTTTCCAGGCCACAAAATCCGGTGACACCGTCACTTTGTCGATACGAATCGCCCGGATAAATTCCCCTGGCTGCAATCGGGTCTGCCGGTAACCGGTGAAAAACTGGTCCAGCGACAGCGTACGTTGCTGCTCACCCTGCTGTAGCAGCAGACTGGCGTTCAGCGCCAGCAGCATTGGCGAGGCATCACCAATCGGCGAGGCATTGGCGATATTGCCGCCCAGCGTGCCCTGCAGGCGAATCTGCAATGACGCGAAACGTTGCAGCATTTCGCTGATACCCGGAATCCGGTCGGTCAGAAAATCGGCAACCTGCTGCAGTGAGGCGCCCGCACCGAGCAGATAGTGATCGTCAAATTCACTGCAGACTTTTAGCGCCGTGACCTGCTCCAGCGCAATTAGCACCGGTATGCGCTGATGCTGCTGGGTGATCGTCAGGCTCAGATCGGTGCCACCGGCAATCAGCCGCGCCGTAGGATGTTCCAGATAGATCTGCGCCAGCTGAGTCGGGGTTTTAGGCAGATAACAGCGCCGCCCATCGCCGTTCAGCTGCTGCATCTCATGATTCGACAGCGTTGCCAGTCGTTGCACTACGCTGGCAGCCTGTTGATCAAACGGGTCGCTGACCGGCTGTGAACAGAGCTGCTGCGCAGCCGCCATGATCGGCCGGTAGCCGGTACAGCGACAGAGGTTGCCGGCCAGCGCACTCTCCGCCTGATGGCGATCCCAGCCGCTGGCCGATTTTTGCAGGCTGAACAGCGACATCACAAAGCCAGGCGTGCAGAAGCCGCATTGCGAGCCGTGGCAGTCAACCATCGCCTGCTGCGCCGGATGCAGGGCACCGCCGTGACGCAGATCCTCGACAGTGATCAGCTGCTTGCCCTGTAGCGTGGCGACCAGTGTCAGACAGCTGTTGACCGTTTCATACTGCATCGCACCATCGACCACTTTACCGAGCGTGACGCTACAGGCACCGCAGTCGCCCGAGGCGCAGCCCTCTTTGGTACCGGTGCGGCGCAGATGACCGCGCAGATAGTTAAGCACCGTAAGATTAGGATCTAACGACGCTTCGGTGACTAATTGATTATTTAACAGGAACTGGATCATGCGGCTTGCTCTCCCGCGTCGCGCTGCCATACCGGACGTCCGTTAACCCAGGTCTGGGCAATGTTGCGATCATCGCCGAGCGTCATCAGAACAAACAGTTTTTCCCAGATATCTTTGCTGTTGCCGATGCGCAAAGTCTGTAAGGCGGAAACGGCCGGATCGAGCACCACAAAATCCGCCTCTTTACCCGGATTGAAATTGCCTATGGCATGATCGAGGTCCAGTGACCGCGCGCCGCCCAGCGTGGCGTGATAAAAGGCTTCAGCGGCGCTCAGCTTATACTGCTGCAGCTGGCCCACTTTGTAGGCTTCACCCAGCGTTTGCAGCATGCTGAAGGTGGTACCGGCACCCACATCGGTGCCAATACCCACTTTGACGCCCTGCTGCCAGCTGCGTTTAAGGTTAAACAGCCCGCTGCCCAGGAACAGGTTTGAGGTCGGGCAGAAAGCGATGGTGGAATCGGTGTCGTGCAGGCATTGCCATTCGCTGTCGTCGAGATGGACGCAGTGCGCAAACACACTGCGACGACCGGTGAGCTGATAGTGATGGTAGACATCAAGGTAGCCGGCGCGTTCAGGAAACAGCTGCTTCACCCAGGCGACCTCCTGCGGATTTTCGCTCAGGTGAGTATGCAGCCAGGTATCCGGGAACGCCTGCCGCAGTTGCTGCACTTTTTCCAGCAGCTGTGGCGAGGAGGTCGGGGCGAAACGCGGGGTCAGCGCGTAGCTCAGCCGTCCGCGCTGGTGCCAGCGCTCAATCAGCGCGCGGGTCTGCTGATAACTCTGTTCCGGTGTTTCAGTCAGGTTGTCAGGCGCGTTACGATCCATCATCACTTTGCCGGCAATCAGCCGCATGTTCAGCGCTTCCGCCGCGCTGAACAGCGCCTCAACCGACTGGGGATGCACGGTGCCAAACACCAGTGCGCTGGTGGTGCCATTCGACAGCAGCTGATGCAGGAAAAAGGCCGACATCCGGGCAGCGTGGTCCGGGCAGTGATATTGCGCCTCTACCGGAAACGTATAGTTGTTGAGCCACTCCAGCAGTTGTTCGCCAAACGCGCCGATCATTTCGGTCTGCGGGTAGTGAATATGGGTATCGACGAAACCCGGCACGATCAGCTTGCCGCGCAGGTCAATGACCGGCTGCCCCGCCAGTCCGGCACTGCACGCCTCCCACGGCGCTAACCCGATCACGCGTCCGTCGCGCAGTTGCAGCACCCCATCCTCCAGATAGCGCGCGGCAGACAGCAGCGCGTCGGGCTGGTCCACCACCGATGTGAAGTCAAAAAAACTGGCGCGTATCGCCGTATCTGTCGCTGATGACATGACTTTTCCTTACCGAAAGCACTGCGGCTTTCTTTTAATTATGCAGATGATTGCCTTAATGCCACATTGCAACTGCCGTGCCAGAACGAAATGATTATTTTTAACTGTAATATCAATCAGTTAAATTAAAAACCACTTGTTGCGCAACTTATACGGCACGAAATGCCCCCGCAACCGATTGCTTTGCAATAGCAACCGGTTGCCTGATTAGCGAATGCAGAATCGGGTGCGTTTTACCGGCTGATCCTTCGCCTGCACTGCCCCGTTAGCGTGCAGTGCGCCCCAAAACAGCGCAGCTGCCGTGACGGTAAAATGCCTTTACAACCCGATCGGTTTTTCGGCGGGCGCAAGCGGAAATGAAATGCTATGGTGAAGCCATCGACTCTGAAAATGGCATAAGGAACAGTGAGATGATTATTTTTGTCACCGGCGCGACCGCCGGTTTTGGTGAAAGCATCACCCGTCGCTTTATCGCAAACGGTCACAAAGTGATTGCCAGCGGACGACGTGCCGAGCGCCTGAAAGCGCTGAAAGATGAGCTGGGTGAGCATCTGTATACCGTGCAGCTTGATGTGCGGAACCGTGCGGCCATTGAAGAGGCGGTGAATCAGCTGCCTGCCGACTGGCGCGAAATCGACGTGCTGGTCAATAACGCCGGTCTGGCACTGGGGATTGAGCCAGCCCACCGCGCCAATGTAGAAGACTGGGAAAACATGATCGACACCAATACCAAGGGACTGGTCTATATGACGCGTGCCCTGCTGCCGCAGATGGTTGAGCGTAATGTCGGGCATGTGATCAATATCGGTTCGATTGCCGGCAGCTGGCCTTATGCCGGTGGCAACGTCTATGGCGCGACCAAAGCCTTTGTCCGCCAGTTCAGCCTGAATCTGCGTACCGATCTGCACGGCACCGCACTGCGCGTCACCGATATCGAGCCAGGACTGGTCGGCGGCACCGAGTTCTCTAATGTGCGCTTCAAGGGCGACGATGATAAAGCCGGACAGGTCTACGAAGGTGCCACTGCCTTAACGCCGGAGGATGTCACCGAAGCGGTCTACTGGGTCGCCACGCTGCCTAAGCATGTCAATATTAATACCCTTGAGATGATGCCCGTCAGTCAGACGCTGGCCGGTCTCAAGGTGCATAAGCCGTAACCCTCCGGGCCAGCCGCACCGGCTGGCTCTATCCGCGTCCCCAGCCCAGCACGATAATCAGCATACCGATAAAGGCGACGATCGCCCCGCTCCAGTCCCAGGCACTGAGTTTCACCCCATCGACCACCCGTAACCACAGCAGTGCAGTCAGCACGTAGACACCGCCATAGGCGGCATAAACCCGTCCGCTGGCAGCGGGATGCAGCGACAGTAACCAGACAAACAGCGCCAGGCTGGCAGCGGCGGGCAGCAGCAACCAGACAGAGCCGCCCTTTTTCAGCCACAGCCACGGCAGGAAGCAGCCGATGATTTCCGCCAGCGCGGTAATAAAAAACAGCAAAGCGGTTTTAATCAGCAACCCGACCTCTCATAAACGTAAACAAACCACACACGGCTGGTGAGCAAAGAAACGGCGATGATATACTAACGATACCCGCGGCAACAGCCGTTCCCATTGGTGATGTCTGCGTTAACTGAAGGAAAGCGCAATGAAAAAATTTATCCCGGTCCTGTTGGTGAGCCTGCTGTCAGCGGCAGCATTCAATGCCAGTGCGACCACTAATCGCCTGATTATTGAAGATGGCAGCAGCGCCGCCAGTAATGAAGCGGCGCGTCAGGATAAAGAGCAGTGGAATGACACACGTATGCTGCGTAATAAGGTGAACAGCCGCGTCGAGAAGGAGTTTGATAAGACCGATCGTGCTTTTGATACCCGCGATAAGTGTGAGCAGAGCCTGAATCTCAACGCCTACTGGGAGCCGAACACCCTGCGTTGTCTGGATCGCCGCTCCGGCCGGCCAGTTGCACCCTGATTTTCAGCTATAGTAATGACGGACGACTAACATAAGGAATACGTGATGAAGCTACAGAGGGTTTTGTTAACCGCGACGTTGTTTGTGCTGCCCGTACTGGCACAGGCATCCTGTGAATCGGTAAAAACCGAGATCAGCCAGAAAATTATTCAGAACGGTGTGCCCGAATCGGGTTTTAGTCTCGACATCGTCGCCAACGATCAGGTTGATCAGGCTGGCGGTCAGGTGGTGGGACATTGTGAGAACGACACACAAAAGATTGTTTACAAGCGCATGGGGCGTGACGATGACGCCAGCGTGCCAGACAGTGCCGGCAGCTCACAGGACGCGCCCGCACAGTAAATGATATCAGGGCGACGCGCTGTCGCCCTGCTCGCTATTCTGCATGTTCCGGCCGCTGACGCGGCATCATCCACGCCACGCCCAGCGCAAACAGCGCAATTACCAGTGCCACCACAAACACCCAGTGCAGTGAGCCGGCAATCGCCTGCACCATCTGTTGCAGCGTCTCCGGAGCCAGCTGACGCCGACTCTCATCCGCCATAATCTGTTGCACCGGGTCTTGCGCCTGCGGCAGTCGCCACAGCAGGTTGAGGTTCAGCACCGCGCCCATGATGGCGGTGCCAATTGCCGATCCCATCATCCGGCTGAACATAATCGAGGCGGTACAGATGCCGCGAATCTGATAATCCGCCTGATTCTGTACCGACACCAGAAACGTGGTACTGGTCATGCCCATCCCGGTTCCGATGACAAAAGCGGTAAAGCCCGCCTGATACAACGAGCTGTCAGGCTGCAGCAGCAGCAGCAGCGCACTGCCGGTAATCAGCAACAGCGCCCCCAGTTGCGCGGTAAAGCGGTAAGAGGTGCGCAGCATCAGTCGCCCGCTCAGGGTGCTGGCCAGTGGCCAGCCAATCGACATCATCGCCAGCGCGCTGCCCGCCTGCAACGGCGAACCACCGCCGATCCCCTGAATCCAGGTCGGCAGAAAGGCGCTTATCCCCATCATGGCGGCCCCGATGATCAGGTTGCCGGCGTTACCGGCAATAATCAGCCGGCTGCGCCAGATAATCAGCGGAAACAGCGGTGCGTCAGCCTGCTGCTCGTGGCGACTGAGCCGCCAGCCGGCGAACAGCGAAAAGAGCAGGAACGGAATCAGCCAGTAGCCCAGCTGTTCAGCCTGCAGCAGCGCAATCAGCAGTGCGCTGATGCACAGCATCAGCCAGCCACTGCCCGCCAGATTCAGCGGCTGCGGCTGCGCCTCCTGTTGATGAGCCGGTAACCAGCGCGCCAGCATCAGCATACTGATCAGCCCTATCGGCAGGTTGACCCAGAAGATCACTGACCAGCTGAAGTGCTGCACCAGCCAGGCACCGGTCAGCGGACCGACGATGGCCGCCACGCCCCAGACGCTGGAGAGCCAGCCCTGCACGCTGGCGCGCTCACGCGGTGAGTAAATGTCTGCCACGATAGTTGAGCTGAGCGGCATGATGGCACCGGCTCCCAGTCCCTGAAACGCGCGGAAAAGAATCAGCCACGTCATGGTATGAGCAAATCCACACAGTACCGAGCCGATCAGGAAAAGCGTGGTACCGATAAAAAACATGCGCTTACGTCCATAGATATCCGCCAGTCGCCCATAGAGCGGTACGCTGACCGCCTGAGTCAGCAGGTAAATGGAGAATACCCAGCCAAACTGCGAAAAACCGCCCAGTTCGGCAATGATGGTCGGCATCGCGGTGGCCACAATGGTGACCTCAATCGCCGCCATAAACATCGCCAGCATACAGGCGATTAAAATCCAGTGGCGGTGCCCGGTCTGGAGCTGTGCGCTTTCAGTCATAGAGATCCTTTTTTAAGCTGCAACACTCGCGCAGATTAAGCGAATGCAGTTTCCCGTCAGTGCGCATTAGTGGCACAAATTGTGACGTTGTCACCCAAAGTCGATGAAAAATTTTCATTGATGCGTTAGCCCAATCTCCATGCGGCTTTAACACTATTTTAACCTGTTTTTCACCGGCTGCTTTCGCGCGTTAAAGCTAGCGCGCCTCGCTGAGGGCTGCTATAGCATTAAAGCCTGTTTTTCAGCGTTCAGTTAAAATTCGTCGATAAACAGCCATTTGATCTGCATTTTATCGCAGTTACGGTATTGGAAGCGGCGGCGGGTTTTGCTGCTTCTGTCGGGCTGCTAATGATCGGTATAACAATTGAGATCGTAATCAGGGAGAGTCCCTTATGCAAAATGCTTCACTGGCCCGTCGCGCTGGTCTCGCGCTGCTGGCTGTGGCCGCGGTGATGGGTGCGCTAGTCTGGGGCCTCGGCTGGGATCAGTTAGTCGCCAGAAGAGTCGATCTGCTCTATCTCGGTCAGCAACACCTGTTTCTGGTCTTCTGGTCAATGCTGTTTGCCCTGCTGGTCGGTATTCCCAGCGGCATTATCCTCAGCCGGCCTTTCGCCCGTCGCTGGGCCGAATATGTCATGCAGATATTTAACGTCGGTAATACGCTGCCACCGCTGGCGGTGCTGGCATTAGCGATGGTGATCATCGGCATCGGTGACCGTCCCGCGCTGATTGCACTGTTTCTCGCCTCTCTGCTGCCTATCGTACGTAACACTTTCTCCGGTCTGAGTGCGGTCCCCCCCTCGTTGATCGAAGCTGCCAACGGCATTGGTATGACTAAAATGCAGCGTCTGCGCCAGGTTGAACTGCCCAATGCGCTACCGGTCATCCTTGCGGGCGTGCGTATTGCCACCGCCATTAATGTTGGTACCGCGCCGCTGGCGTTTCTGATTGGTGCCAGCAGCTTTGGTGAGCTGATCTTCCCTGGCATCTACCTCAACGACTTCCCGACGCTGATTCTGGGTGCAACGGCGACTGCGCTGGTGGCGCTGGTGCTGGATATGCTGCTGGCCGCGCTTGGCCGCTTTCTCAGTCCGCACGCTGCGGCATAACAATAAGGAATTTTGCGATGCTCACGCGCTGGATAAAAAAGAGTGCCCTGACCCTGATAGCGACGCTGGCCCTGAGCCAGACGGCCCAGGCGGCTACCCCGCTGGTGATGGCCACCAAGAGCTTTACCGAGCAGCACATCCTGTCGGCGATGACGGTGCTGTGGTTACAGAAAAAAGGTTTTGAGGTGATCCCCAAGCGTAATATCGCCACCACCATTGGCCGTAATGCGCTGCTGAATAAGCAGCTCGATATGACATGGGAGTACACCGGCACCTCATTGATCATTTTTAACCATATCAACCAGCCGATGTCCTCAGAACAGGCGTATGACACGGTTAAAAAACTCGATGCGAAACTGGGTCTGGTGTGGCTTAAACCGGCCCCGATGAACAATACCTATGCTTTCGCCATGACCCGGCAGCGGGCGGAGAAAGAGGGTATCACCACGATGTCGCAGCTGGTGGCAAAGATTGAACAGGTGCGTCAGCGCGATCCGGACCATAACTGGCGGCTGGGGCTGGATCTGGAGTTTTCCGGCCGCTCAGACGGCATGAAACCGCTACAGAAGACCTATAACCTGACGCTGGACCGCCCGCAGATTCGCCAGATGGACCCAGGTCTGGTCTATAACGCCATCCGCGATGGCTTTGTTGATGCAGGTCTGATCTACACCACCGACGGCCGGGTTAAAGGCTTCGACCTGAAAGTGCTGGAGGATGATAAGCATTTCTTCCCGAGCTATAACGTCACGCCGGTGGTACGTAAAGATGTGCTGGAGAGCCATCCCGGTCTGGAAGCGGCGCTGAATCAGCTGTCACCGCTGATTACCGACGAGTCGATCACCGAGATGAACAAGCGGGTCGATATCGATCACCAGTCACCGGAACAGGTGGCGCGTGATTTCCTTAAATCCAAAAACATGCTGTAAGGAGGCACTGTGGATACCCTTCACTACATCATGGATAACTGGAGCAGCCTGCTGACGCTGAGCTGGCAGCACACCTGGCTGGTGCTGGTGGCCGTCGGGCTGGCGATTGTGATTGGCGTGCCGCTCGGTATTCTGATTGTCCGGGTGCGCTGGCTGGCCACGCCGATCCTCGGTATCGCGACCGTGGTGCTGACCATCCCGACCATTGCGCTGTTTGGCCTGATGATCCCGCTGTTTTCGCTGATTGGTCAGGGCATTGGTGCGCTGCCAGCGATTACCGCGGTGTTTCTCTACTCGCTGCTACCGATTGTGCGTAACACCCACACCGCGCTGGAGAACCTGCCCGGCGGCCTGCGCGAAGCCGGTCGCGGCATCGGCATGACCTTCTGGCAACGACTACGCTGGGTTGAAATTCCAATGGCCCTGCCGGTGATTTTTGGCGGCATCCGCACCGCGGTGGTGATGAACGTCGGCGTGATGGCGATCGCCGCAGTGATTGGCGCCGGTGGGCTGGGCCAGCTGCTGCTGGATGGCATCAGCGGCAGTGATATTCGTATGTTGATTGCCGGGGCGTTAATGATTTGCCTGCTGGCGATCGTACTTGACTGGCTGCTGCACCGTTTGCAGCAGGCGCTGACTCCTAAGGGAATTCGATAATGATTACACTGGAAAACCTGACGAAAACCTTTACCCAGAAAAACGGCACCACCATGAAAGCCGTGGATAATGTCAGCCTGGAAGTCCCTGCCGGTGAGATGTGCGTACTGCTGGGGCCGTCGGGCTGCGGCAAAACGACCACCCTGAAGATGATTAACCGCCTGATCCCCGCCACCAGCGGCCGTATTCTGATCAATGGCGAAGACACCAGCACCCAGGATACGACTACCCTGCGCCGCAACATCGGTTACGTGATCCAGCAGATCGGTCTGTTTCCTAACATGACCATCGAAGAGAACATTACCGTGGTGCCGCGTATGCTCGGCTGGGATAAAAAGCGCTGCCGGGAGCGCGCCACCGAGCTGATGAGTATGGTGGCGCTTGACCCGAACAAGTTTCTGCATCGCTACCCGCGTGAAATGTCAGGCGGCCAGCAGCAGCGGATCGGGGTGATTCGGGCGCTGGCGGCGGATCCACCGGTACTGCTGATGGATGAACCCTTTGGTGCCGTTGACCCGATTAACCGCGAAGTGATCCAGAATGAATTTCTCGATATGCAGCGTCAGCTGAAGAAAACCGTGATGCTGGTGAGTCACGACATCGACGAAGCGCTGAAACTGGGCGACCGGATTGCGGTCTTTGGTCAGGGGAAAATCGTGCAGTGCGCCAGTCCGGATGAGCTGCTGGCAACGCCGGCCAATGAATTTGTTGGCTCCTTTGTCGGTCAGGACCGGACGCTGAAGCGCCTGCTGCTGGTGCAGGCGGGTGACGTGACCGATCAGCAACCGACCATCACCGTCCGGCGTTCCACCTCACTGGAGGAGGCGTTCGGCACCATGGATGAGAATGACATGCGCTCGATTACCGTGGTGGATGAGGATGGCAAACCGCTCGGCTTTGTGAAACGTCGTGAGGCACGTCACGCCAGCGGCCGCTGTGAAGAACGTCTGCATACCTTTAAGGTGACCGGTAAAGCGGAAGAGAACCTGCGCGTGGTACTGTCAAAATTGTATGAACACAATACCGTCTGGATGCCGATCGTCGATGAAGATGGCCGCTACAGCGGTGAAATTTCGCAGGATTATATTGCGGATTACCTGAGTTCAGGCCGGACCCGCCGCCGCCTGAACCCCTGACGGAAAAAGGGCCATCACGGCCCTTTTTTTTACGCTTGCTTTTCGTTACCACTCAGCGTTGACGCCTCTGACGCCGTTACGGCACGCGCCTCCTCCGGCAGTACCATATTCAGCAGGATCGCCAGCAGTCCGCCGGTGGTCACCGCATGACCAAATAAGGTATTGATCAGCGGCGGAAGCTGCTTCAGCACCTCCGGCACCGCTTCGACACCCAGACCAACACCAAATGAAACCGCGACGATTAGCATCTCACGACGACCTAATGGCGATTGCGTCATCACCCGGATGCCCGCTGCGACCACACTGCCGAACATCACGATAGTTGCGCCACCCAGCACCGGTGGCGGGATTTGCTGCAGCAGTGCGCCAATCGCCGGGAACAGGCCGAGCAGCGCCAGCATCACGCCCAGTACCATACCGACATAACGGCTGGCGACCCCGGTCATCTGGATCACGCCATTGTTTTGCGCAAAGGTGGTGTTGGGAAAGGCTGAGAAGATCGCAGCCAGCACGCAGCTCAGGCCGTCGGCGACGATGCCGCCCTGCAGCCGCTGCTGAAACGCCGCGCCGCTGATGGGCTGTTGTGAAATCAGGCAATTCGCTGTGAGATCCCCTACCGCCTCAATCACTGCAATGACCGAGACCAGCGCAATCGGCAGGAAAAGGGTCCAGTCAAAGGCAAAGCCAAACTTAAACAAGGCGGGCAGCACCACCCAGTCACTGCTGTCAGGCGCTTTCAGCTGCAGATGGCCGGTTAACGCCGCCGCAATGCAGCCGACCACAATGCCGGTCACGACCGCGATCAGGCGAGCCCAGCGGTTGCGGGAACGGTTAAGCGCCACGATCACCAGCAGCGTCAGCGCACCCAGCGCCAGATTGCCCGGCGCGCCAAAAATCGCGGGCGTTGTGTCCGCCAGCCCAGTCGGTCATGCTGACTTTAATCAGGCTGATGCCAATCAGGGTAATCACCGTGCCGGTCACCACTGGCGTCAGCACTTTTCGTAACTGACCCACGCAGCGGCTGATCAGTATCGGGATCAGTGCCGCCACCAGATTACAGCCGAACAGCATTGCCAGGATCTCTTCAGGCGATCCGCCGCGTGCTTTCATCATCATCCCGCCCGATATCAGGACCCCAAGAAAGGCAAAGCTAGTGCCCTGCAGACAGATCATGCCGGCCCCGACGCCGGCAAAACGCCTGGCCTGCAGAAACGTCCCCAGGCCTGAAACAAACAGTGACATGCTAATCAGATAAGGGATATAGGCCTGAAGACCCAGCACTGAACCGATAATCAACGGCGGCGTAATGATCCCGACCACGCTGGCCAGCAGATGCTGTAAGGCGGCGAAAAATGCCGGGACGGGACCGATACGGGCGTCAAGTCCGTACAACAAACCTTTCTCGTGCGATTGCGACATGATGGTGCTCCGGTAACAGTGATTAGCGGAGTTAATGCATTTTTTACACCATCGTGTCAGTTTCACCTCGCGCTTCTAGCCAGGTGCTTGAATAATTAAGATAAATTTTTTGCGTTACGCCGGTAATCAACCTGCAACTTTACGTTCATTACCGGCAGATATGATTTATTTTGTTTCATGATCAGGCAGTCTTTGCACTCACAGCGTGCAGGTCAGGCCGATCAAGCAGTGAGATATCGATATACGGCGTCAGATCGCGTTGTTCTGCGCGCGGCAGATAAGGCAGCTCACCCAGCATTGGCGCACAAATTTTTTCACGCAGCACTTCAATAATGTCGCTGTATTGCGCCAGCCCCGGATTAATGCGATTGGCAACCCAGCCAACCAGCGGTAATCCATCCTGCCGAATGGCTTCTGCCGTTAACAGCGCATGACTGATACAGCCCGGCTGGATGCCGACCACCAGCACCACGGGTAATTGCTGCTCGATGACCCAGCAGGAGAGCGGCCGCGCATCGTTCATCAGGCTACGCCAGCCGCCGGTGCCTTCTACCACCACCCGGTCCGCCAGCTGCGTCAGGTTTGTTAAGCCCTGAGTCAGGGCGTCATAATGAATAATCTGGCCGCTGTGGGTTGAGATTTCCTGCTCCTCAAACAGCAGCGGATTGATGGCCTGATACGGCAGCGCAACAGAGGACGCGCTTTGCAGCACCTGCGCGTCTTTATTACGCAGGCCGTCAGCGGTTTTTACTGCGCAACGCGCCACGGGTTTGTACCCGACCGCACTGAAGTTTGCTTTGATAAAACTTTGTAACAGGGCACGTGACACCACGGTCTTACCCACTGCAGTATCGGTGCCGGTAACAAATAGTTTTTTCACTCCCCTCTCCTCTTAAACCGTTTATGGCTAATCGGCGATTAACCCTGCGGATAAACGGCATTTTAAGGAATGGCTGATGAGAACAGATTGCGTTAGCGCAAGATTAGTCTTGCTTAACCTTGCAATAACTTCACTAACAGGTATCCGCTATAGAGGGCATCTTTAATCAGCGCCGCACCGCCCAGCGTGCCAGGCTCGCTAAAGGCGGTAGGTGCCAGCTGGATAACAGCACTGTAAGCTGGCAGAGACTGCTGCAGAATAGTGTTGCTGACTGCCGGAAACAGCACATCTGCCGCGGCATTCAGCGGCGAACCGATAAGAATATGTTGCGGGTTAAAGATATTTACCATCATTGCCAGGATTCGCCCGACGTGATGCCCGACGCTGGCAATGGTATCGCGTGCCAGCCGGTCGCCCGCCTGGGCCGCCTCACAGAGCGACGCCAGCGTCAGCGGCTGCTGATGAAGCAGGCTGTCGGGTTGTGTTGGCAGACGCTGAGCGGCCAGCGCCAGCAAACTGCCGATGCTGGCGACCGTCTCAAGACAGCCATGATTACCGCAGTAACACTGCTGGCCGTAGGGATCGATCTGGGTATGACCGATCTCCACCAGCGCCCGGCCGCGTTTATGCAGCAACTGACCGCCGCTAATGACGCCGGCGCCCACCGTTTCATCAATTACAATCTGAATCACATCTTCCGCGCCGCGTGAGGCACCGAACAGCGATTCGGCCAGCGTCCAGGCGGAGATATCGTGCTGCACAAAGACCGGTAAACCGGTACGGGCCGCCAGCGCGTCACCCAGCGGCATGTCACGCACCTGGTAACCCGGCAGGCGATGCACCACGCCAGAGGCGGCGTTGATTAAGCCTGGCAGGGTCACCGCGATGGCCGTCAGGCGTTCCAGCTTCTGCTGATGACGAATAAAGAAGGCGTCAACCTGTTCAATCAGCGCGGTCAATAACGGCCTGGCCGATTCGTCCGGCAGCGGCAGCGTATCTTCTGCCAGTTCGCGGCTGCTGAGGTCACGCAGGGTAAAGGTCATGGCACCGCGATGAAGGCGAATCGCCAGATAGTGCCAGGCATCGGTATCCAGAATCAGCCCAATCGCCGGACGTCCCCGGCTGCCTGGCTCCTGAAACTCCGTTTCCTGTACCAGATGGGCATCCAGCATTTCACGGACAATCTTGGTGATACTGGCCGGCGCAAGCTGGGCGCGTCGGGAAAGTTCGATGCGCGAAATAGGACCATGTTGATCAATTAATCGGTAAACGACGCCTGCATTTGTTTGCTTAATTTGGTCAATATGGCCAGGTTGACTGTCCAGATTCACAACCCTGCTCCCGGTTATTTTCGCGCTTCTAAATAAACATGCGTCATGGTGATGCAGAACAGGCGGCAGCGTCAAATATTTGATTAGAAATGTGATTTATCGCACACATTGTCGTGACGACTGGCCGAAGTTACGCCTTATTTTGCTGCAGCAACGCCATCATATGGCGCATCTGGTTATTTATTTCGCGCTCTGCGGACCAGACCAGCCACAGCTCGGAAAGGGCATCGCGCTCTTCCAGCGGCAGCCAGACCACATCCGCCAGCTGCGCCCGGCGAAAAGAGGCGGGTAAAATCGACACGCCTAACCCGGTCGCCACCAGACCCAGAATGGTCATCGCCTCGCCCACCTCCTGGGTGATGTAGGGCTTGATCTGATAACGATGCAGCAGCGCCAGAATCTCACTGTAGAGGGCGGTGCCGACCTGGGGATCAAAAAAGAGAAAAGGCTCAGCCGCCAGCGCGGCGACGGAGATTTTTTCCGCCGTCGCCAGCGGATGCGCCCAGTGCACCACCGCATAGAGCGGCTCGCTCAGCAGCAGCTGGTGGCGTAAATCCGCCGGTAACGGCGTGTTGCGCATTACCCCGAGGTCCAGCCGTCCATCATGAAGCGGTGCCAGCTGCTGACGGGTATTGATCTCCTGCATCTGGATATGCACCTGCGGCCAGCGCTGTCGGAACTGGTAGAGCGCATCTGACACCACTGCGGTAAAGGGTGCGGAAGAGGTAAAACCGATGCGCAGTTCACCCTCTTCACCGCGGTGCAGTCGCGCCGCCCGATCTGAGGCCTGTTCAACCTGCAGCAGGATTGCGCGGGCATCCTGCAGCAGTTGATGACCGGCGGCCGTCAGCTGCACGCTGCGGTTGGTGCGATTAAACAAACGGGCACCGGTCTCTGTTTCCAGCTGAATAATCTGCTGGCTTAGGGGTGGCTGGGAAATATTCAGCCGCAACGCCGCCCGGCCAAAATGCAACTCTTCGGCCACGGCGATAAAGTAGCGCAGATGACGCAGCTCAATATTCATATGTTCAACGTCTCATTTGAGATTATTAATATATTAGACATCATAATCACCCTTTTTTAAGCTGACGACAGGTTTTTCATCACTGAGGAAAGATTGTGAGCCGCACTACTCAGGCCGCTACCGTTGAGAATCAGGTCGCAGGCAGACCGTTAGTTTCGCCAGCCTCATCAGGCTGGATCACCCGGGGGACACCGCAATTTATGCGTGTCACGCTGGCACTCTTTTCAGCCGGTCTGGCGACGTTTGCCCTGCTCTATTGTGTACAACCGATTTTACCGGTGCTGTCGCAGCAGTTTGGCGTGTCGCCGGCGGCCAGCAGTCTGTCACTCTCCATCTCCACCGGGCTGATGGCACTCGGCCTGCTGGTGACCGGGCCGCTCTCTGATGCTGTCGGGCGTAAATCTGTGATGGTGACCGCCCTGATGCTGGCGGCAATCTGTACGCTGATCTCCGCCACCATGACCAGCTGGCACGGCATTCTGATTATGCGGGCGCTGATGGGGCTGTCACTGAGCGGCGTCGCGGCGGTCGGCATGACCTATCTGAGCGAGGAGATGTCACCCCGGATCGTTGCGTTTTCGATGGGACTCTATATCAGCGGCAACTCAATCGGCGGCATGAGTGGTCGCCTGCTGAGTGGTGTTCTGACCGATTTCTACTCCTGGCGCGTCGCGATTGCGGTTATCGGCTGTTTTTCACTGGCCTCGGCGCTGATGTTCTGGAAAATCCTGCCACCGTCGCGCCATTTTCGCGCCACCTCGCTGCGCCCGCGCAACCTGCTGATCAATTTTCGCCTGCACTGGCGCGACCCGGGATTGCCGTGCTGTTCGCCGAAGGGTTTTTGCTGATGGGCGCGTTCGTTACTCTGTTTAATTATATCGGCTATCGCTTGCTGGCGGCGCCCTGGCATCTGAGTCAGGCCGTTGTGGGCCTGCTGTCAGTTGTCTACCTTACCGGTTCATGGAGTTCACCCAAAGCGGGCGCGTTAACCAGCCGGATGGGACGCGGGCCGGTGATGTTCGGTGCCACCGCGATTATGCTGGCAGGCCTGTTATTCACTGCTTTTGATTCGCTGTGGCTGATTTTGCCTGGCATGATGCTGTTCACCGCCGGCTTTTTTGCCGCCCATGCGGTTGCCAGCAGCTGGATAGGTCCGCGAGCGCGTCGGGCGCGGGGTCAGGCCTCGTCGCTCTATCTGTTCAGTTATTACGTCGGTTCCAGCGTGGCCGGCACGCTCGGTGGGCTGTTCTGGCACAATTACGGCTGGTCCGGTATCACACTGTTTATCAGCGCCCTGCTGCTGCTGGCGCTGATGGTCGCCTGGCGACTGCAATCTAAACAGCTCTGAAGTCAGCCCTGCTGCCCACGCGGTCCGGAAAAGTTTCCGGGCCTGGTTTTGCCGCTGGTACCAGAACCTTCAGGTCCAGCAGGAACAAAATGCGCTTTTCCCGCTATAATCGGTCTGATTGTGACATTTGCTTACTTTTGTCGCTTAACACAGCAAAAAGGACCGCCTGTGGCTCTCTATTATTACGTAAACAAACTATCGGGTTATAACGAAAACCATGTGGTACATGCCGCGGGCTGTGCGTTTCTGCCGGGGCCCGCTGACAGACTGTTTCTCGGCAGTTTTTATCAGGTCAACGCGGCTATTTTACAGGCGAAAAAGTACTACCCACGCGCGATGGGCTGTGATACCTGCTGTCCGCTAAACGGTAAATCCGGCCCTGATCAACAGCAAAGCGTGGCCCTGAAACATACCCTGACGTCACGCTAGCGTCGTGGCGGCGGAAAAGTTATCCCGCTGCGCTAATTTGTTAAGATTTGCCGCTATTTTCCGTTATGTTAGAAGGCCTGATTCTGTTTAGCGGGTTTTACCATGCGGGAAAAATATGCTGGATCACAAATTGCCCTTCACTGGCTGACCTTTGTGCTGGTGGTCATCGCCTATGCCACTATCGAGTTGCGCGGTTTTACTCAGCGCGGTTCGTGGCAGGGTTATACGATGATTATTACCCACTTTAGCGCAGGCGCGTCGGTGCTGGTGCTGATGATTACCCGTCTGGTGCTGCGCACCCGTCATCGCGCTCCCGCGATTACGCCGGCTATACGTCGCTGGCAAACGGGCTGGCGCATCTGACGCATACGCTTATCTATGCCCTGTTTATCACGCTGCCGATTCTGGGTCTGACGTCACGCTATCTGAAAGGCCGCGAGTGGTGGCTGTTCGGCATCAGTATGCCGGTGGCAGCCATACCCAATTTTGATCTCGCCGACTGGCTGATTGACTGGCATGAAACGCTGGCACCACTCGGTTACTGGCTTATCGGACTGCATGCTGTGGCGGCACTGTTTCATCATTATCTGCTGAAGGACAATACGTTGTTGCGAATGATGCCAGCACGGCGACGCGGTCAATAACCTCAGGCTATCGCCCTGCCACAGGGCGATAAAAAATAATCAGGATTAAAAACGGTTTATAAGGTTCCCCTTCCGGGTTTATTCACTACAATAGTCAGTAATTTGTGACGCAGGTCACTTTCGCCGGATGTTTCTGCCACATCCGATTCGCTGTTCTGACTGACTTGACTCCTCATGCAATCAACTACTGTTTCACGTAAAACGGCCTGGCTTCGCGTGGTGTTGCTGGCTATTGCCGCCTTTGTGTTCAACACCACTGAGTTTGTGCCGGTTGGGCTGCTATCCAATATCGCCGCTGATTTTTCGATGCAGACCGCTGATGTTGGCATCATGCTGACCATCTATGCCTGGGTGGTCGCGCTGCTCTCTCTGCCGCTGATGCTGCTGACCCGCAATATTGAGCGACGAATGCTGCTCGGTGTGCTGTTCCTGATATTTATCGCCAGCCATGTGCTCTCAACGGTAGCCTGGGACTTCCGCTCGCTGATTGTTTCACGCATCGGCATCGCACTGTCGCATGCGGTATTCTGGTCGATCACCGCCTCGCTGGCGATCCGTGTGGCCCCGGCGGGTAAGAAAACCCAGGCGCTGAGTATGCTCGCCACCGGCACGGCGCTTGCCATGGTGCTGGGCGTACCGATTGGCCGCGTGGTCGGTCAGTATCTGGGCTGGCGTACGACCTTTGGGGCTATCGGCCTCTCCGCGCTGGTGCTGATGATCATGCTGGTGCGGATTCTGCCGCGTCTGCCGAGTGAACACACCGGCTCACTGAGCAGCGTACCGATGCTGTTCCGTCGACCCGCGTTAGTCAGCATGTATCTGCTGGTTACGCTGGTGGTGACGGCGCATTACACCGCCTACAGCTACATCGAACCCTTTATGCAGGCAGTTGCGCATTCAGACGAGAACTTCACCACCCTGCTGCTGCTGCTGTTTGGTTCGGCGGGCATTATCGGTAGCCTGTTGTTCAGTTCGCTGGGCAATAAATTCCCTTCAGCTCTGCTGATTGCCGCGATAGCGCTGATTACGCTCTGCATGGGGCTGCTGATTTTCGCTGCGGTTCGTCCCGCGGCGATCTCCATCCTGTGCATTGTCTGGGGAATGGCGATGATGATGATCGGCCTGGGCATGCAGATACGGGTACTCTCTCTGGCACCGGACGCGACAGACGTTGCGATGTCGCTGATGTCGGGTATCTACAATATTGGTATTGGCGCGGGTGCGTTGCTGGGGAATCAGGTCAGCCTGCATTTCAGGATGGCCGATGTAGGCAATGTCGGCGGGATGATTGGTCTGGTCGCGCTGCTCTGGTGCGTCTATATTTTTCGCCGCTACCCGCAATTACGCAGCAATGGATAGAAAAAAGGCTTCAGACAGGAATTTATCTGAAGCCTGTTTCAGCTTACTTATAAAGCACTGCGGTGCCATGCAGGTTGTTGTTGCCAGAGGTCGAAGTGATGCGGAAAGACTTTGCGCCGACATCGCTGGCCTTTTCTGACAATTGCTGTTCCAGCGAGGTCAGGTTAGTGCTGCCTGTCGCGCTGATGACGCCGATTTTTTGCTGATCCAGCGGCGAATGAATAACCTGCTGGGCCGCAACGCTGGCAAAGGAGAGGCTGCTGAGTAGTGCAGCCACCACCATGATAGTGAACTTTTTCATAACGAACCCCTCTTCAACCATCAATTACTGATAAATCACGGCGGTGCCGTGCAATTTGTTCTGACCACTGGTTGATGTGATACGGAATGATTTAGCACCGGCTTCATCCGCTTTGGCATTTAACTGCGCTTCAACGGAATTCAGGTTGGTGCCGCCCTGGACTGAAATGGTGCCGACAGGCTGCTGATTGATCGGGTCACTGCTGACCTGTTCAGCGGCGAATGCGCCAAAAGTCAGGGTAGTCAGTGCGATGGCGGCCAGGCTGAGTTTGATGCTTTTCATGAGTTTCTCTCTCTTCATATTCTGTAATGGAAAAATGTGTGTCGTTATTTAATTAACGATCATTAACTAAATGATAGAACCCTTTGTGGCACGCCGTCAATATTTATTTAATGAGCGTTATTTTATTCGCGAAGTGGCGTGATTATGGGCTTCAGCCCCCTTTTTCACTTAACCTTAGGGGCGATAAGCGAGCGCCTTCGCACAAAATGGCAAGGGGGATCTCGGCTAAATGAAGCGGGCCTTGCACATTTTATTAATGATCGGTAATTTAATAGGGTGTTTCACCACCCAAGAGGATTTATGAACCAGCTTCAGGAATGCGACGTGAAGAAGTGCCGCGGTCGTCCCAAAGTTTTCGACCGTGAAGCTGCGCTCGATAAGGCGCTGAACCTGTTCTGGACCCACGGTTACGAGGGCACGTCGCTGGCCGACCTGGTGGCGGCGACCGGTGCAAAAGCGCCCACACTGTATGCTGAATTCGTCAATAAAGAGGGATTGTTCCGGGCAGCAATGGAGCGCTACGTGGAGAAATTTAGCGCCTGGCGTGATACGTCACTGGGTAACGATGGGTTGCCGGTCGATCAGGCGATCGAAGGCTACTTTCGCGCCACGGCGGCCTGCTTTACCGACCGCGATTCGCCCGGTGGCTGTTTCTTTATCTGTACGTCTACCACCCTGTCAGCGGCCTCTGCCGAGATCGCCACAATGTTGCAGCAGCAGCATCAGTCACAGGAGAGCACGCTGAGTGATTTTCTGCTGACCCGTCAGCAGCGTGGTGAACTGAGCGAATCGGTAAACATTGCGGCATTAGCGCGCTATCTGGGTTGTATGCTGCAGGGTATGTCTGTTCGGGCGCGCGAAGGTGCGCAGCGGGACGATCTGGACAGCATCATTGATACGCTGATGGCGATGTGGCCGACGCTGACCGGCTTGTGTCAGCACAAAGCGTAATAATCAGCGTAAAAAATCAGGGCGGTGACAACAACGCCCTGATGGTTGGTGAGCCGCTAGCCTGTCTGTGAGCCGGAGGCGATCAGTCGAGAAAGAAAACCGGTTTTAAGGGCTGGCTCACCGGGCTGTTATCCTGATTAGAGGGCATCAGGTCTTTCATCGATGCCCACCAGCGCTGGCATACCTCCGTCTCAGCAACAGCATTCCAGCGCGCCTCTGACTCGATCTCAACGCTGGCGAACAACAGATTGCGCTCCGCATCCAGCCAGATGGCATAGTTGTGCGCGCCATGCGCCTTCAGCGTTTCGGCCAGTTCTGGCCAGATAGGGGAATGACGACGTTCATACTCTGCGTGACAGTCGGCATTCACCTGCATCACAAAGGCTTTACGAAGCATTGGCTGGCCCCACGTCCAGCGCCGCCTGCCACGGATTCACCCCGAAGCGTTCGCCCAGCGCTACCAGTTGTTCGGTCGTGATACTCTGCCGCATTCCGCCCATCGACAGCACCTTAACGATCACTTCAGAGGATTTTTCTGCGGTATCAATCAGACCAAAGGTTTCGTCCAGCGTCGGTCCGCTGCCAAAGATGCCGTGAAACGGCCACATCACCAGGCTGTGCGACTGCATCTGTTCCGCAGTGGCAGCGCCAATACCGTCGGTGCCAGGCACCATCCAGGGCAGGATGCCGACGCCATCCGGGAACACCACCAGACATTCGGTACTGCCTTCCCACAACAGACGGGTAAAGCGGGCTGAATCGAGTTCAACCACATAGCTCAGGGACATGAAGTTAGTGGCGTGACAGTGCATGATGACGCGATCCGCGCCGTTGCTGACCGCTTTACGCACGCTATGTGACTGGAAATGGGAGGCCAGTTCAGAGGTGGGCAGACCGCCATTCGACAATCCCCAATGAATTTTAAAAGAGAGTCCCTGGTCATCCACCTGCAGCAGCGCCAGACAATCGGCGGGGTCGAGCTGTACATTGCGGAAGAACTTGCCCGACCCGGTCACCAGAAACCAGCAGTTTGCCAGCGCGGGTGCGGGCTGCGTCAGTTCAATGCAGCGTGGTTGTGCATAGAAATCGGCAGCAAAGGGTTTCACCTCCTCCTCCAGCAGACGCAGACTGACGTTACCGCCGTTGCGCTCATCCCAGCCCTTCAGCCACATATCGCTGGTTGCTTTAACCATTCCCTGAACAAACCAGGAAGAAAGAATGCTTTGCATAGTGAATCCTTAACGTTGACTCAAGATTTGTTGTTCATAGTGACGGACATCGCTCAGCCAGCTGGCATCGGCGGGCACATCGTGACGCAGACACCAGGCTTCCCATACCGCCTGCCACGGCAGTGACTTCTGCTCTTCCAGCAGTGCCAGTCGTGCGGTGTAATCGCCTTCGGCTTCCACCTGGCGCAGACGATCGGTGGGTTCCAGCAAAGCGCGCAGCAGCGCTTTTTTGGCGTTGCGGGTGCCGATAACCCAGGCTGCGATGCGGTTAATTGAGGCATCAAAGAAGTCGAGGCCGATATGTACTTTGTCAAACAGCTGATGACGGACAATCTCGCTGGCGATCGCCTGAGTTTCATCATCCAGCAGCACCACGTGGTCGCTGTCCCAGCGCACCGGACGGCTGACGTGCAGTAACAGACGCGGGACATAAAGCATGGCGGCAGAGATTTTGTCGGAGATCACTTCGGTCGGATGGAAGTGACCTGCATCCAGACATAGTGCCGTCTGGCGGCTGGCGGCGTAACCGAGATAAAACTCGTTAGAGCCCACGGTGTAGCTCTCAGCACCAATGCCAAACAGCTTGCTCTCTACCGCGTCGATATGGTGCTGCGGATTGAGTTTTTCTGAGATGATCTCATCCAGCGCGCTCATCAGACGCTGACGCGGGGCCAGGCGATCAACGGTAATATCTTTCATGCCATCCGGTACCCAAATGTTCATGACCGAAGGCGTGCCCAGCTGCTCACCAAATGAGGCAGAGACCCGGCGGCTGGCTTTGCAGTGATCGATCCAGAACTGACGTATGGTTTTATCGGCATGGGAAAGCGTAAAGCCGTCTGCGCTCAGCGGATGTGAGAAGCAGCTGGGGTTGAAGTCGAGGCCCAGCTTGTGTTCTTTGGCCCAGCTGACCCAGTTAGCGAAATGTTCCGGCTCAATTGCATCACGCGCCACCGGTTTGTCACTTTCCAGATAGATGGCGTGCAGGTTCAGGCGTTTAGCGCCGGGAATCAGTGACATCGCTTTATCAAGATCGGCCCGCAACTCGCCTGCGTTGCGGGCGCGTCCCGGATAGTTGCCGGTTGCCTGAATACCGCCGGTTAACGCGCCTGCGGGTTTTCGAAGCCCCGGACATCATCACCCTGCCAGCAGTGCATGGAAACCGGGATACTATCCAGCTGGCGGATGGCCTGTTCAACATCAACCCCAATATCGGCGTAACGTTGTTTAGCCAGTTCAAAAGCCTGTTCAATCTGCTTAGTCATAAGCGAGTTCCTTAGCGGGTTGACTCAGCGCAGTAAAGCGTGCCTGACTGGCACCAAAAGCGCTGGTTGTTTGCGGTTCAAATTTTTTGAGCGGGAAATTGTTGACCACGCAGCAGCGGAAATCGGCTACATCGGTCAGCTCGCCGAGCGCGATCAGCTGACAGCCTACGTTGCCCAGAGTTGATGCTTCGATCGGTCCTGCTAATACCGGAACCTGACAGGCATCAGCGCACAGTTGGTTGAGGAAATGATTCTGGCTGCCGCCGCCCACGACGTGCAGCTGGCTGAAGGGTTTGCCGCGCAGTTGCGCCAGTTCCGTGATCACTTCGCGGTAGAGCAGCGCCAGGCTGTCAAAAATGCAGCGCGCCAGCGTCGCCGCGGACTGCGGCACCGGCATACCCTGCTCCGCACAGGCATTCTGG
This sequence comes from Pantoea conspicua, assembly GCF_002095315.1. Classification (GTDB taxonomy): domain Bacteria; phylum Pseudomonadota; class Gammaproteobacteria; order Enterobacterales; family Enterobacteriaceae; genus Pantoea; species Pantoea conspicua. The sequence goes on along the minus strand of NZ_MLFN01000004.1, from coordinate 111,026 downwards.
ATCTCGGTGACCATGCTGTCCGGATTAATAAAACGGGCATCGTTCGGGCTGATCAATGACACGCAGGCGGGCTGTCGGGCGGTGTCGGCAATCAGCGGGCTGAGATCGTCGATATGAAGCTCATCGCAGACGCGCTGCAGTAACCACAATCCCATGATGTTCTTCAGTACGCGGTAGCCTTCCGCGCCGCCTTCATTGGTGATATTGGCATGCCGTGCCGCTTCCGACGCGTAAGGTTGCAGGCTTTCAAAGCCCATTAATGACCAGGTGCCGGAACTGAGATAGGCGGCATCCTCCTGCATCAGCGGCGTCGCCAGTACCGCGCTGGCGGTATCGTGGGTGGCGACGGCGATCACCGGAATGCGCTCACCGCGGGCGTTTAGCCAGTGGCCGACGGTATTGCCTGGTGGCTGTGGCTGGCCGAACCAGGCGGCATCGACACCGGCCCAGCTGAGCAGATCGCGATCCCATTCGCCGCTGTCGATATTCAGCATCTGCGTAGTGGTGGCGTTGGTGTATTCCCAATTGAGATTGCCGGTCAGGCGATAGTGCAGATAGTCCGGGATCATCAGCGCATGCGCGACGCGGGCCTGCCAGTCAGGCTGCTGCTGCTGCAGCGCCCGCATCTGATAGAGCGTATTAAACGGCAGAAACTGAATGCCGGTGCGGGCATAAATTGCGCTGTGGCTCAGATCGCGCTGCGCCTGCTCCATCAGGCCGTGAGTGCGGGCATCCCGGTAGCTTACCGCTTCTCCTACCTGCTCGCCGCTGGCATCGAGCAGCACCATATCCACACCCCAGGTATCAATGCCGATGCTGTCCGGCACCACGCCCTCGGCGTCCAGCTGTGCCAGTCCGGCCCGGATCTCCTGCTCCAGCATTGCCACATCCCAGCAGTCATAGCCATCACGACGCTGGCGGGTATTCGCGAAACGCCGTACCTGGCGCAGGCTGAGGTGGCGCTGAGCGGCATCCCAGTGTGCGAGCATCACCCGTCCGCTGGATGCGCCGAGATCGATAGCAACAATATTTCGCTTGGTCATGGCAGCATTTTTTCCTGTGATTTGATGGTCACAGAGTAAAAATCCTGCCGGGTCGCCACCTTCCCGACAGTGCCAGCGGGCGAAGGTCACTGGCAGACTGGCAAAGAAGTTCGTGAGAGAGATCACAGAGACAGCAGCAAAGGTGATGTGACCCCTGCCGCAAATTTGTTAACTGCTGAGGATTTCTTGAATAATCAGCAGGATTACTGCTGAGATGAGCAGAAAATTCAAGGTAAGGTGACACTGTCCTGATTAGACTTCGTTACAGTTTTGTTAACAGTGGCGAGAGGCAATGATGACCATTTTGCACAGTGCAGATTTCTTCCCGGAAGGCGATTATGCAATCGCTATTGAGCCGCGTGTTCCACAGCAGGCTTTTCCGGAACACCATCATGATTTTCATGAAATTGTGCTGGTTGAGCATGGGTCAGGCATTCACGTGTTCAACGGTCAGCCGCAAACGCTGTGCGCCGGCTGCGTCTGCTTTGTGCGCGATCACGATCGTCACCTTTATGAACAGACTGAAAACCTCTGCCTGACTAACGTGCTGTATCGCAGTCCAGGCGCATTTCGTTTTCTCTCCGGACTGCAGGCGCTGTTGCCCTGTGATAAAGATGGGCACTATGCGTCGCACTGGCGTATTAATCACAAAGTGATGACCCAGGCGCTGAGTGTGGCGACTCAGATGCGGCAGGATGAGGTCTGGTCACTGGAGAAGCAGGCACGCCAGGAGCAGCTGTTTCTGCAACTGCTGGTGCTGTTGCGTGAAGCGTGCCGTGACGAACAGAGCCAGGATCAGGAGGCACGTCTGCATCGCCTGCTCGACTGGCTGAACGAGCACTACAGTGATGAGGTCGTCTGGGATGAACTGGCCGATCGTTTTTGCCTGTCGCTGCGCACGCTGCACCGACAAATGAAGCAGCAAACCGGTAGCACGCCGCAGCGTTATCTCAACCGGCTGCGGTTATTGCAGGCGCGCCATTTGCTGCGTCACAGTGATATGCGAATTACCGATATCGCCTTTCAGTGTGGATTTGGTGACAGTAACCACTTCTCTACCCTGTTCAGGCGCGAATTTGGCTGCGCACCACGAGCGGAGCGCCAGCAGATGTTGTAAAGGAGCACAGTATGGCGTTGATACTCAGCCGGGATGATTATTTTCCTGCCACCAGCTTACCGGTGGCGGTAGCCGAACGGATGCCTCAACCCTCTTTCCCGCCGCACAGGCACGAGTTTAGTGAAATCGTCATTGTCTGGCGCGGCAATGGTCTGCATCTCCTCAACGATCGTCCCTGGCTGATCACCTGTGGCGACGTTTTTTATATCGGCGACAATGACTGCCACAGCTATGACAGCGTCAACGACCTGGTGCTGGATAATATCCTCTACTGTCGTGATCGCTTCACCCTCGGACTTGACTGGAATCAGCTGCTACCACCACAGGGTGCCGATGCGCCCGGCTGCTGGCGTCTGACCACGCGCGGTATGGCACTGGCGCGCGGTGTGATTAGTCAGCTGGAACGCGAAAGCCGCAAAAGCGATTCCCTGTCAGTGCAGCTGTCGGAGGCGCTGTTTTTGCAGCTGGCGCTGATTCTTCGCCGACATGGCTATGCTGCCGATCGCCCGTGGGCGCTGCCGGAGGGCGAGCAGTTAGATTTGCTGATGTCCGCATTACAGGGCGCGATTGCCCGACCTTTTGACCTTGCCGAGTTTTGCCAGCATAACCAGCTTAACGAGCGGGCGCTCAGGCAGCTGTTTCGCCAGCAAACCGGGATGACCATCGGCCATTATCTGCGCCAGCTGCAGCTCTGCCAGGCGAAGTATCTGCTACGTACCCAGGATTGTCTGATCAGTGAAGTGGCAGCGCGCTGCGGCTTTGATGACAGTAACTACTTTTCGGTGGTCTTTACCCGCGATACCGGTCTGACTCCCAGCGCCTGGCGTCAGCGCTTTATTTCACTGGCTCAGGCATTAAAAAACGCGGATACTGAATCACAATAGCGCGAGCCCGCATCGCAGGCTCGCGCTTCCCTGCTGTTTCCGATCAGGCTGCCATGCCAAGCCCAACGATATTGGCGGCGATGATAATGACCACGCAACCAATCGATAAAACGCTGACCGGCCGTCGCCCCGCTGACTTCCACTCTTTCATCAGTAAACCGACCAGACCGCCACACAGTACGTAGAGGCTCATGTGCAGCATCCAGCTGACATAGTCATACTGCGCTGGAATTCGGGCGTGTCCCCAGGCGTAAAAGAAGAATTGCAGATACCACATGGTGCCGCCGAGGACGGCAAAAGCCACGTTCGCCATCAGCAGCGGTTTTGCCACCGAGAAATCACGGCGTACTGACAGTTCGGGTCGGGTGGCCAGTCGGTAGAAACAGAACGCCAGATTAACCAGCGCTCCGCCGCCCATGATCACCACATAACTCGGCAGCGCGACATAGAGCGGGTCGATACCCAACTGCGCGGCGGCCTCGTGCATCGGCTTCGCGGCGTCCATCGCAAATGACATACCGGCGGAGAAAATACCGCACATCACCGCCAGCACCAGCCCTTTTTTAAGATTGAACTCTTCCGCGTTAATGCCCAGCGCCCGCTCTTTTAGCAGGCCAGCGCGGGTCACTATGCCCACCCCAATCAGCGCCACCAGCACACCGAGCAGGGTTAAGCGGCCCCCGGCCGAGGCGAACAGCTCACCAAAACGACCCTGCAGCAGCGGCGTCATCAGCGTGCCGACCACCAGCGTAATACCAATGGCAATGCCGATGCCCATCGACATGCCGAGATAGCGCATCGTCAGACCGTAGTTAATGTTACCGATTCCCCACATCGCGCCGAACAGAAATACCGGCATCAGCTGGGCGAGGCTGAAGCTACTGTAATAGGCGTGGAAGTCGGGCAGCAAAATAGCGCTCACCGCCCAGGGCAGAATCAGCCACGACATCACACCACCCACCGACCACATGGTTTCCCATGACCATCTTTTCACCTGTTTAAAAGGCGCGTAGAAACACGCGGCGCTGGCAGCTCCGACAAAATGCCAGAAGATTCCTGCAATAATGGCACTGTTCATTGTTTTTTCCTGGTTAGGTTGAGGCCTGACGGAAACCAGACGATTTCCGCTTAGCAGGCAGTCTACGTTTTGCAGGAATTCCTCAGCCTTTGAATGAATGCCGGATACCGCAACGGACTGGCAAAATCGTCCGATTAATCCCGCCAGGGATCACAAAATCTTCTTTGTCAGATTGCCGGACGGATTTTTGTCTAAGTGGCTTATTATTCTGTATTTTTTATAATTTTGCTGTGTGACGCAGCACATTATCAGTCTGACTGCCATGCGCACGATCATTTTGGCAAAAGAACAAAGAAGCCTTTCCTTACGGTGCCGGGGTTCGTATAAACTGGGGGAAATTGATCGGATTCAGGGATTGGGATGACGACGAAGTGGTTAACACTGTTTCTTTCACGCTCAGTGAGCCAGGTGATGCTGGATGATCTGCGGGCGATTTTGCCCGCCGATGCCATGAAGGTTTTTGTCAACGGACTGGATGAAACGCACTATGCCACCATTGAATGTGTACAGGCAGAACAACACTGTGCCTTAATCGCCGCAGCCATTGTCGTGTGGCGTCAGCTGGGACACGTTGAGCATATTTTATTTAAAAAAGGAGAACTGCTGCGTGAGGTCACTGATGCGACGCAGTTCCAGCTGTTCACCCTGCTGAAAACCCACCGCGCAGTGTTACAGCTGTCGTGATAAGATCGCCCGCCTGACCCTCTCTGTTATCAGCAGGAAAATAATGAGAATTGGCATCCTCTTTCCTATCGCCATTATCGTGGCGGGCGTAGCCTTTCTGGCCTGGTTTATTGGCAGTGGTCTGGCGATGCCGGGCTCCTGACGCCTAGCGCAGCTGGCTGTCCTTACTGCCCCGGCGGTTAAACAAACTGCTGCTCTGCTGCTGCTTGTCCCTTTTCTCCTGACAGGATACGCAGTAACGTACGCCTTTCAGCGCTTTGCGGCGCGCCTCAGGTATGGGTTCGCCACAGAGTTCGCATTCGATGGCGCTTTCGCCCTGACCGATTGACTGCCGGACACGTTCAATGCCGTCGTTGACGGTGCTGTCGATCTGCTCCTGTACTGCGCCTTCCGACGCCCATCCGTTTGCCATGATGTGATTCTCCTGTTACGGCTTCACTCCTTTAAATCTATAACAATTTGCTGTTTTTGCCGTAAAACTCGCCGATTTCTGTGATTGGTTGCCAGCAGTTCTTCGCGTTTGGCAATCAGGAAAAGGTAGACCCGCCGGATCTGTTTCACCCTGCTATTACATTATTGCAACGTACCGTTAGCGGAGAGTCCTGCGAATGACAACACATCATCAACATTACATCAATGGCGCGTTTGTCGCCGATCATAATGATAAGTGGATTGAGGTGATTAATCCCGCCACCGAAGCGCTGCTGTCGCGCATCCCGCAGGGCAACAAAGAGGATGCACAGCGCGCTATTCTCGCTGCCGAAGCGGCGCAGCCAGCATGGGAAGCCCTGCCCGCCGTGGAGCGAGGCCTCTGGCTGCATAAGATCGCCACGGCAATTCGCGCACGCGAACCACAGCTGACCGCGACCATTGTAGCGGAAGGGGGAAAAACGCAGGGGCTGGCACAGACTGAAGTGCTATTCACCGCAGACTATCTCGACTATATGGCTGAATGGGCTCGCCGTTATGAAGGTGAAATCATCAACAGCGACCGCGCCAATGAGAATATTTTCCTGTTTAAAAAAGCGATTGGCGTCACCACCGGTATCCTGCCGTGGAACTTCCCGTTCTTCCTGATTGCGCGTAAAGCCGCGCCAGCGCTGATCACGGGTAGCACCATCGTGATCAAACCCAGTGAACTGACCCCGAATAACGCCGCCATTTTTGCTGAGATTTTACAGCAGATTGAGCTGCCCGCCGGCGTCATCAACTTTGTTTATGGCTATGGCCCGGAAGTGGGACAGGAGCTGGCGGCGAACCCGAAAGTGGGCCTGGTCAGCCTGACCGGCAGCGTGGGTGCCGGCATTGCGACCATGCAGGCGGCGGCGAAAAATGTCACTAAGGTGTCACTGGAACTGGGAGGTAAAGCACCGGCCATCGTGATGGATGATGCCGATATCGATCTCGCAGTACGGGCCATCGTCAACTCCAGGATGATCAACAGCGGCCAGGTCTGTAACTGCGCAGAACGCGTCTATGTTCAGCAGGGCATCTACGATGAATTTATCACTGCACTCACCGCCGCTTTCCGGCAGGTGAAACTGGGTGACCCGGCTCAGCATAACGATATTGATATGGGACCACTGATTAACGCTGCGGCCCTGGCGCGCGTCGAACAGAAAGTGGCGGATGCGGTGGCAGCAGGTGCAACGGTGGTACTGGGCGGCAAACGGTCTGGCGATAAAGGCTTCTTTTATGAGCCGACGCTGATCACCGGCGTGCATCAGGAGATGGAGATTATGCAGGAGGAAATCTTTGGTCCGGTGCTGCCGGTGATGGCCTTTAACACGCTGGACGAGGCGATCGCGCTGGCTAATGATTGCCAGTATGGTCTGACATCTTCGCTCTATACGCAGAATCTTAACACCACGATGAAGGCACTGCGTCAGCTGAAGTTTGGCGAAACCTACGTCAACCGCGAAAACTTCGAGGCGATGCAGGGTTTTCATGCCGGCTGGCGTAAATCGGGCGTGGGCGGTGCCGACGGCAAACATGGGCTGGAAGAGTATCTGCAGACCCACGTCGCCTATCTTCAGTTCAGCTAAACAGCAAAAACGGGCCGTTAGCGCGGCCCGTTTTATTATCCCAGATGCTTACGGCTGCGCGATAGCGCCACACCGCTCAGGACGGCGACCGCCATCAGATAATAGCCTGGCGCCAGGCTGCTGCCGGTGGCGGCGATCAACATGCTGCAAATCAACGGCGCAAAACCGCCGAACACCGTCACCGCCACGTTATAACTGATTGCCATACCGCTGGCCCGGGTGGTGGCAGGAAACAGATCGGCCATCACCGAAGGCACCGTCGAGAAGTAAACGGACTTCAGCAGCGCCATCCAGGCCACCAGCAGAATCAGCGTGGTCGGCGTGGTGTGATCGACCATGCCTTTAAAGGCCGGATAGATGGTCACCATCAGCAGTAACAGCGATCCCCACATCAGCGGCAGACGGCCAATACGCTCTGCCCACAGCCCCATAATCGGCGTGACGACCGTCAAGATGATCCCCGCCATCAGCGTCGCGGTGAAGGCTACCGATCCCGACAAGTGCAGCGTTTTGGTGGCATAGGTCGGAATGTAGTTCAGCATGTAGTTGATCGCCGTTGAAATCACCATCACCCCAATCGCCAGCGTGATCAGCGCCTTCTGCCGGCCGAACAGGGTTTTAAGCGGCGCACTGTGCTTCTCCTGTGCCAAAAAACTGGCAGGCTCGTGAACGTGGCGGCGAATCCAGGCACCCAGCGGACCAATCAGTAAGCCAAAGGCAAATGGAATTCGCCAGCCCCAGTCCTGGATTTCACTTTCACTCAGCCACTGCGTCAGGCCCAGCCCAAACGCCGAAGCCATCAGCGTGCTCGCGCCCTGGGTGGCAAACTGCCAGCTGGCGATAAACGCTTTCCGTTCCGGAAAGTGCTCCACCAGAAAAGCGGTGGAACTGCCAAACTCTCCACCGGCAGAAAATCCCTGTATCAGCCGCGCCAGGATAATCAGCAGCGGCGCAGCCAGCCCAATGGTGGCGTAACCCGGCATAAAGGTGATGATCGCCCCGCCCAGCATCATCAGATTGATCGACAGCAGCAGCGCCTTTTTACGACCGTGGCGATCGGCGTAGTTACCTAATACCAGCGCACCCAGTGGGCGGATAAGAAACGCAATACCGAAGCTGCCAAACGTCAGCAGCAGCGACACCGAGGGGTCGCTGACCGGAAAGAAAGCGTGGGCAATATAGCTGGCGAAAAAGCCATAAACCGCGATATCAAACCACTCCAGCGCGTTACCAATACAGGTGGCAAACAGGGTTTTATGCAGGCTCGGCGTGATCCGTGGCGTGCTCTGCGCGATGCTACTCATTGTCCACTCTCCTGCCAGTCACGGTGACGGGCGATCAGCTGCTGGCCCTCTTCACCCAGTTGCCAGAACAGCCGGGTCATAATCTCCAGCCCTTCGCGCGCGATTGAGGTCAGCATATGCTCATTGACCCCGTGCTGGCCGCAGGCCGGATAGGAGTGCGGGACCCACAGCGTTGGCAGGCCGAGAATATCGGCAAACACCTCATTGGGTAGCGACCCGCCGAGGTTGGGCAACAGCGCCGGCTTTTACCGCTGCTGCGGGCCAGGCTGCTGAGCGCCCATGCCACCAGCGGATCCTGCGGATTCAGCCGCGTCGCCGGCGAGCCGCGCATAAACTCCACGCTGACATTGTCGAAACCGTGCTGGCGCAGATGCTGGTCGATATGCTGCGTCAGATTCTGCCAGTCGGTGCCAACCACAAATCGCAGCTGGCAGACCGCGGTGGCCCGGCCCGGAATGGCATTCATCGGCCGCGCCGGGTGACCGGTTTCAAACGCCAGCACCTCCAGCGTGTTCCAGCCGTACAACCGTTCAGCTGCCGTAAGCCCCGGTTCACCCCAGTTTTCAGCCAGCGCCGGATCGCCCGGCATGCCACCCACTTCGATATCGCTGAGAATATCGCGCACCGCTGGCGTCAGTGAGTCGGGCTTCAGCGCCGCTACCTGCAACACGCCCTGCGTATTCACCAGGCAGGCCAGCGCATTCGCCAGTTGCGTACCCGGATTACTTAATAATCCCCCCCAGTTTCCTGAGTGGTAGGCGTTATCGCGTGCCGTAATGGTGAGACGAAAGTTAGCGGCTCCGCGTGAGCCCAGGAACAGCGTCGGCCGCTCAGCATTCAGCCGCGGGCCGTCGGAGGCAATAAACAGATCGGCGGCTAACAGTGCCTGTTGCTGCTGGCAAATCTGCGCCAGTCCTGGCGAGCTGATCTCTTCCCCCATCTCAAACAGGAACTTACAGTTAAAGCCCAGCCGGCCGCCGCGTGCCGCCATCACCTGTTCCAGCGCCGCCAGATTAATGCAGTGCTGACCTTTGTTATCCGCGCTGCCCCGGCCATACCAGCGATCGCCTTCCACGGTCAGCTGCCACGGTGATAATCCCTGCCGCCAGTTCTCCGCATCGCCTGACACCACATCACCGTGCCCGTAGCAAAGCAGCGTGGGCTGCGCCGGATCTTCTATCCGCACAGCGATCAGAAACGGTGGACTCTCCGGCTGTGGATTATCAAAACGGTGAAGCGTAAAACCCAGTGCCTCAAGCTGAGGCTCAATCTCAGCCTGCAGATAGTGCTGCAGTTCCGCCTGGCGACCAGGATGCTGACTCTCAGTGATACAGGCAATACGGCGGGCCAGCAATTGCTGAAACGCCCCGCTGTCGAAATAGCGCATCGCCTGATTTACCGCCTGTTGCTCTGTCATGTTTGCCCTGTTTGTTTTTTTAATGGTCAGTTATCTTTGACAAACTTCTGGCTTTGCCACAATTATCAATTTATCGAGTGAGCCTTGCTTTTAAAGCAATGCCACCCTGCCCCTTTTTAATGCGTCCGGTCGGAAAGGAGTCACCATGTTGAGCAGTGAAATCCGCTATTTTCTGGCGGTAGTGAACGGCGGATCGCTCAGCGCCGCCAGTGAGCAGCTCTATGTCGCCGTTTCGGCCATCAGCCGCCAGATCCAGCGGCTGGAGGCGCAGGTGGGCGTACCGCTGTTTGAACGTCATGCGCGTGGGATGGTGTTGAATGAGGCCGGTGAAATTTTCGCGCATCATGTGCGCAAGAGTCAGCTGGATATGGAATATGCGCTGGCAGAGATCAAGGGACTGAAAGCGGTACGCCGAACCCGCATCCGTATCGCCTGTACCGATGGCATGGCATTCAGCCTGCTGCCGGGCCTGCTGTCTGAATTTCGCCTCACCAATCCGGGCGTGCTGTTTGCGCTGAATGTCACGCATTCACAGGGGGTGGCCGAAGCGGTGCGGGCCGGTGAATGCGACGTCGCGCTGCAGTTCAGTCTGCATCCGGAACGCAGCGTGGAGGTGCTCGGCTCATGGCCAGCGCCGGTGCTGCTGGCGATGCATCAGAGCCACCCGCTGGCGTCACGCCAGGTGACGCTGGCCGATCTCCACCGCTGGCCGCTGGCATTGCCGGGTCAGCACACCACGGTGCGGCAACTGTTTGATCTCTCCTGTCAGATGAATGGCAGCGTGGTGGAGCCGGTGCTGACCTGTGATTATTTCGCGACGCTGTATCACTTTTTGCTGCGTACGCCGCAGGCGGTCACCATCTGTAGCGCGTTTACCCTGCTGTTTGAGCGCGAGTCGCAAAATCTGGTGTTGCGGACGATGGGCGTCGATCAGCTCAGCCAGCGAACCCTGCAGCTGCAAACGGTATCAGGCCGCCAGCGTTCGGCTGCCCTGTCGCTGTTTCTGGATTTTTTACAGCAGCGGTTAAGCGAAATCGATCGGCAACTGCGGCAGGATTAGCCAATTCAGGCACCCTGTTGTCCGCCTCCCGGCGAGCAACAGGGTTTGTGTTACTGTTTGATGTCGACCTGATAAAAGATGTGTTTACCGAACGGATCGACCTGGTAACCGCTGACTGATTTGCGTACCGGCTCAAAAATGGTCGAGTGCGCGATCATCACGGCCGGCATCTGGTCGTGCATCATCTGCTGCGCCTGCAGATAGAGCGCGGTGCGTTTGCCCTGATCCGGTTCGGCGCGGGCGGTGGTAATTAACTTTTCAAACGGCTGATAGCACCATTTTGACGAGTTCGAACCGCCCTGGGCCGAGGTGCAACTGTAGAGCGGGCCGAAGAAATTATCCGGATCACCGGTAGCGGTAGTCCAGCCCATCAATGCCGCCTGATGCTCGCCGCTGCGGACCCGTTTCAGATATTCACCCCACTCATAGCTGACGATATTGGCTTTGATGCCCACCTTCGCCCAGTCCGACTGGATCATCTCAGCCATGCGACGGGCATTGGGATTGTAGGGCCGCTGTACCGGCATCGCCCACAGCGCAATCTCGGTGCCCGGTTTAACGCCCGCCTGTTTCAGTAACGCTTTGGCTTTTTCCGGATCGTAGTCGTAATCCTTCAGATCTTTGTCGGCGCTCCAGACGCCCGGCGGCAGAATATTTTTTGCCACCGTGCCGGTACCTTTAAAAATCGCGTCGATGATTGCCGGCTTGTTGATTGCCATCGCCAGTGCCTGACGCACCTGAACGTTGTCGGTAGGCGCTTTGGTGGTATTAAACGCCAGGAAACCGGTATTCAGTCCGGCCTTCTGTTCCAGCGTAATATCCGGATTGGCGCGCATTTTCTCCAGATCGGCCGGATTGGGGAACGGCATCACCTGGCATTCGTTCTTCTCCAGCTTGGCATAGCGCACCGAGGCATCCGGGGTGATACTGAACACCAGCCGATCCAGCTTCGCCTTGCCCTGCCAGTAGTCCGGAAAGGCGCGGTACAGAATGCGCGAATCTTTCTGATACTGCACCAGCTCAAACGGACCGGTGCCGATCGGGTTCATATCAACTTTCTCCGGCGTACCGGCTTTCAGCATCTGATCGGCATATTCAGCGGAGTGAATCGAGGCGAAATACCAGGCGAGGTCGGCCAGGAACGGCGCCTCGGGGTGCGACAGAGTGAAGCGCACCGTATGGTCATCTACCCGGTCAATCTGTTTGATCAGCGTCGACAGTTCCAGGCTTTCGAAGTTGGAATAGGTGCCGCCCGAGACGTTGTGATACGGGTTCTTCGGGTCCATCTGGCGCATAAACGAGAAAATGACATCGTCAGCGTTAAAGTCGCGGCCCGGTTTGAACTGTTTGTTGCTCTGGAATTTGACGTTTTTACGCAGATGGAAGGTATAGACTGTGCCGTCCGGGCTGATCTCCCAGCTTTCCGCCAGGCTGGGCACCAGCTCGGTGGTGCCCGGTTTAAAGTCCACCAGACGGTTAAACACCGGTACGGCGCTGGCATCAACGCTGGTGCCCGAGGTATAGAGTTGCGGGTTAAAGTTCTCTGGTGATCCTTCAGAGCAGTAGACCAGCGTTTTAGCGTTAACGCTGGCCGCCAGCGTCATCCCAGCCGTAACAAGCGCTAAGGTGGCTATCTTCATTTTCATTATCATCCTCGCTTTGTATTGACTTCCGGTGAACAGAATATCTAAATGAATCATTCAGATGCTTCATTGATAGCACGATTCGGCACCATAGCGAACCCCGCACATGGCTGACTAATAAGGAATAGTGATGACCGACAAACTTGAGACCCAACTCACCGAGCGTTTTTTCCGTTACCTTGCCGTCAGCAGTCAGAGTGATGCGAAATCGACCAGCCTGCCCAGTACCCCAGGCCAGCACGCGATGGCTGAACTGCTGGCGGCTGAGCTGCGTACGCTGGGGCTGGAACAGGTAGTGATTGATCAGCATGCCACGGTAACGGCGGTGAAACGCGGTAACCGTCCCAATGCGCCTCGCATCGGGTTCATTACCCATATCGATACCGTTGACGTCGGCCTCTCCCCCGATATCAAACCGCAAATTCTGCGCTGGCAGGATGAAGATCTCTGCCTGAATGCCGATGAGGATATCTGGCTGCGCCGCGACCAGCATCCGGAGATCGCCCCTTATATCGGTCAGGAGGTCATTTTCAGTGACGGCACCAGCGTGCTGGGCGCCGATAACAAAGCGGCGGTGACGGTAGTGATGACGCTGATGGAAAACCTCCACGGCGATCATGGCGATATTGTGGTGGCCTTTGTACCCGATGAAGAGATTGGCCTGCGCGGGGCCAAAGCGCTCGATCTGGAAACCCGATTCAACGTGGACTTCGCCTGGACCATCGACTGCTGCGAACTGGGCGAAGTAGTGTATGAAAACTTTAACGGAGCCGCCGCTGAGATTCGCTTCACTGGCGTACCGGCGCATCCGATGTCAGGTAAAGGGGTGCTGGTTAATCCGCTGCTGATGGCCCACGATTTTATCAGTCAGTTTGATCGCCAGCAGACGCCGGAACAGACCGAGGGGCGTGAAGGCTATATCTGGTTCAATGAGATGCAGGCCAATGCCAGCCAGGCGATCCTGAAAGCGTCGATTCGTGACTTTGACCTCGCCAGTTTTGCCGCCCGCAAGCAGCTGCTTCAGCAGCAGGCGCAGGCGATTGCCGCCCGCTATCCAACCGGTAAGGTCGACATTACCCTCACCGATATCTACAGCAATATCAGCAATGCCCTGGGCGAGGATCGTCGGGCGATTGACCTGATTTTTAAAGCGCTTAGCGCGCTGGATATCGAACCGAAGGTGATTCCGATGCGAGGTGGCACTGATGGCGCGGCGCTGTCGGCTAAGGGCTTGCTGACGCCGAATTTCTTCACCGGCGCGCACAACTTTCATTCGCGCTTTGAGTTCCTGCCGCTGACGTCATTTGTAAAATCTTATCAGGTGGCCGAGAAGCTCTGTTATCTGGCGACGGAGTAACACAGAAATCGGGCGCATTTTGCGCCCGATTCTGGTTTACGGCTTCACGCTGACATCAATACCCGGAAAGTATTTCTCCGCCAGCTTTTTCAGCGTGCCATCGGTTTGCACTTTGGCGATCGCCGCATCCAGCGACTGCTTGAGCTGGGTATCATCTTTACGCAGACCAAAACCGATACCCGACCCCAGAATTGCGTCATCTTCGACCGGCTTTCCAATAAAGCCGAAGCCTTTACCCTGCGGTTTGTCGAGGAAGCCCGACTGACCGGCGGCCGACATCACCAGCGTACCATCCAGTCGCCCGGCGACCATGTCGTTATAGACCTGGTTCTGATCCTGATAGGAGGTGACGGTCACGCCCTGTGATTCCCAATGTTTTTTGGCATAGGTTTCCTGAATCGAACCCTGCAACACCCCGATATTCTTGCCCTTCAGTGATTCGGCCGTCGGCGCCAGCTTCTCGCCGGTTTTCGCCACCAGCATGGTAGGAATACGGTAGATTGGCTGCGTGAAGCCGATGCTTTTGGCTCGCGCTTCGGTAATGTTCATCGCCGAGTTGATGGCGTCAAACTTCTTCGCCTGCAGCGCCGGGATCAATGCGTCAAAGCTGCTTTCCACCCAGTGACAGCTGAATTTACCGGCCTGACAAATGGCATTGCCCAGCTCGATATCAAAACCTTCCAGCTCTCCTTTGGCATTGCGGCTTTCAAAAGGCGGATACTGCGACTCCAGGCCATAACGTAAATCCTGCGCCAGTGCCTGTACCGACGCCATCATGCCGAGTGCCAGAAATAGTGCGTTGCGTTTTTTCATTACTTACCCCGAAATTACTGTTTTAGCCGATCGCTGTCCTGCTTTGAGTGCAGCCGTCAGGCAACGTTTTTGTTACTGCGGGAAGGCACACAGCGCCGCCGCGCCAGCCTCCAGCGTCGCCTCATCTTTGGCAAAGGAGAGACGGATCAGTTTGTTGTCGGTGCCATCCATATAAAACGCCGATAGCGGGATAGTGGCGACCCGATAATCGACGATAAGACGTTTTACCATTTCGCTGTCCGGTTCGTCACTGAAATGTCCGTAGCTGGCCAGCATAAAAAAGGAACCGGCGCACGGCAGCAGTTCAAACGGTGAATCCTGCATCAGCGCAACCAGCCGATCGCGCTTTTGCTGATAAAACGCCGACAGTGACAGATAGTTTTCTGCGTTCTGCAGATACTGCGCGAAGCCCACCTGCATCGGTGTGTCGGCGGCATACATCATAAACTGATGCACTTTCACCAGCTCCGTCATCAGTTCTGCCGGTGCCAGACAGTAGCCGACCCGCCAGCCGGTGACGTGGAAGGTTTTGCCAAACGAAGAGACGATAACGCTGCGCGCCGCCAGTTCCGGATGGGTCGCCATGCCGCAGTGCTTTCGCCCATCAAACAGGATATGTTCATAAACTTCGTCAGATAACACCACAATGTCACTGTTGCGCGTGAGTGCCGCCAGCTGATTAAGATCCTCTGGCGTCAGCACCTGAGCGCTGGGGTTATGCGGCGTATTGATGATGATCATCCGGGTGCGTGGCGTAATCGCGGCGCGCAACTGCTGCCAGTCAATGGCAAATGCCGGCACCTGGAGCTTAAGGCCAATCGGCTTGCCACCCTGCAACCGCACCACCGGTGCGTAGCTGTCAAACGCCGGTTCAAAAAAATCACCTCATCACCCGGATGCACCAGCGCGGAAATCGCCATATAGATGCCCTGGCTGGCACTGCCGGTGATCAGCACTTCGCTGGCCGCATCATATTTCTGACCGTAGAGCGACGCGACCTTGCTGGCTAAGGCTTCACGCAACGCTGGCAAGCCGGTCATCGACGCATACTGATTATGGCCGTCACGCATCGCCTGACTGACCGCCTCGACCAGCGCCGGATCGCAGGGAAAATTGGGCGCGCCCTGCGACAGGTTAATCGCCTGATGCTGCGCTGAGAGCTGACCGATAACGCTGAAGATGGTGGTGCCAACATCTGGCAACTTTGAGTTAATGGCGACAGGCGTGTTCAGGGACATGATCTCTCCGTCAGAGGCATAGATAAGCGAATGCAGTAAATGGCTATTCAACGGGCTGAGACTTGAGTCGGCAAGCGAATTGTCGTCATAATAGCCATGATAAAAATGCATAGCTGAGGTTCACAGTGTCGCGTACAACCCTGCCGCTTAACGCTATTCACGCTTTTCTGGTGACGGCCCGCCACCTCAATCTGACTCATGCCGCCCGGGAGCTGTGCATTACCCAGGGCGCGGTCAGCCGTAAGATTGCGGCGCTGGAGCACTGGCTCGGCCTGAGTCTGTTTGACCGACACGCCCGTGGCCTGCGTCTGACCCCGCAGGGCGCGGCGCTGCTGCCTGAATTACGTCAGGGCTATGAACTGATGGCACAGGCCAGCGAAAAAGCACGCCGCACCCAGGCCAGTATTCGCCTCAAAGCGCCAACCTGCGCGATGCGCTGGCTGGTGCCACGGCTGATGGCGCTGGAGCAACAGCAGCCGGAACTGCATGTGGCGCTGACCACCACGCTGGACCATGCTTCTCAGCTTGATAATTTTGATGCCGCGATCGTTTATGGCAAACCACACCGTGATGCAATAACGCTGTTTGACGAGTCACTGACGCCGGTGATGGCGGCGGGAACGTCGCTACCCGCTTCACCCGCGGAACTGGCCGGCATGACCTTTTTGCATCCCACCGATGACATGCGCGACTGGCAATGCTGGCTACAGGGACAAGGGATCGCAGTGACGATGCAGCGCAACCAGCATTTTTCCACCATGGACCTGGCGATTAGTGCGGCGATTCAGGGATTTGGCGTGGCGATTGCTGACAGCAATCTGGTGGAGAGTGATATCGCCAGCGGCAGGCTGGTTAAACCCTTCACTGGCGAAGTAAAAACCGGGGCGGCTTACAGTTTACTGCAGCGGCCGCCCGGAGAAGCCCCACCGTTACTGGCGGAACTGGTGGCGTGGCTGGGCCAGGATCAGAACGTAACCCAGTCGCCATTATCAGCAGGCTTAGTCTGAGCGTTCGCCAGCGCCGGCGCTTTTGGCACGTTCGGCCTCAGCGGTGCGGCGGGCGCAGCCTGGGTCGCATTGCCGGAGAGGCGGAACTTCGCCACTGAGGCCTGCAACGCTTCGGTCTGCAACGCCAGGGCGCTGGCAGCGGCGGAGACTTCCTCAACCAGCGAGGCGTTTTGCTGCGTCACGCTGTCCATTTCGGTTACGGCGGCGCCAACCTGCGAGATGCCCTTACTCTGCTCTTCCGATGCGGCGGCAATCTGCTTCATGATCGCATCCACATCCTGTACCGATTTCAGAATGTTATTCATGGTGCCACCGGTGGTGCGACCAGCTCGGCCCCTTTTCCGACCCGCTGAACGGAATCTTCGATCAGGGTAGCGATCTCTTTGGCTGCGTTGGCGCTACGCTGGGCCAGATTACGCACTTCAGAGGCCACCACAGCAAAACCGCGCCCCTGTTCACCGGCACGAGCGGCTTCTACCGCCGCGTTCAGCGCCAGAATATTGGTCTGGAAGGCGATGCCATTAATCACGTTAGTGATCTCAGCAATTTTCTTCGAACTGCCGGAAATGCCGTTCATGGTGCTGACCACTTCGCTCACCAGCTGGCCGCCCTGTTGCGCGGTGGTGGTGGCGGTTTCCGCCAGCAGGCTCGCCTGACGCGCATTGTCGGCATTGAATTTCACCGTGGCCGTCAGCTGCTCCATACTGGCCGCGGTCTGCTCCAGCGCCGCCGCCTGCTCTTCGGTACGCGAAGAGAGATCATTGTTGCCGGCCGAGATTTCTGCTGCACCACGCGAGATATTCTCGGTGCCGCTGCGAATCGCATTGACCGCTTCACGCAGACTATCCTGCATCGCGCTTAACAGTGGCACCAGTTTGCCGACACAGTTGCGTCCAAAGTCAGCCACCGGCTGGCTAAGATCGCCGGTGGCGATAGTGGCAAATTGGTTGCGGATGGTTTCCAGCGGCCTGACCAGCATGGCCACCAGGTAGCGATCGGTAAACAGCAGGATTAGCAGGCCGAGAATCACCGTCACAGTGATAATCATTTTGGTCAATGCGGTTAAGCCGTCAACTTCAACCCGGGTATGATCCAGGACCTGTGCAGCGCCCTGATTGAATTTTTCAGCACTGGCGCCAAATGCCCGGCTGAGCTGCGGCGTGACATTATTGGCCTGCTGACGATAGGCATCGGCTGAATCCTGACGGGCAAGCTGCAACTGCGGCGTCACGCCCTCATCCAGCAGTTTCTGCCAGCTCTGTACCACGCTGTCGACCACATCCGGGTTCATCGGTCCCGGTGCCAGCTGTTTAAAGTTCGCCAGCTGTTGGGTCATGTTATCCAGTGCCTGCTGCACCGGCGCATAAGCGGCATCGGGCAGCGTTTTGCCGTCAGTCTTGCTGTCAATTAAGCGCGACAGGCGCGTGATAACGCGGAAATATTGATCGTTACCTTTACTGAGCACCGTCATTTGCTCCACCAGATGACGGTCAACATCATTCCCTTCGCTCAGCGCACCGAGAGAATGGATGCTGAATAGTCCGACACCGCTCCACAATAAGCAGAACAGACCCAGAATGGTGAGCATCACAGCGCGAATGGTGAAATTTTTGAGCATTCCCATACCAAAATCCTATACACGTTGACCCGTAAGTGTCGGGCATAGGAGATCTATCGGCAGGGGATAGTGAAGGTGTAACTCTTTTGTTAACTAAAATTTTACAGCGTCTTTAACGAGGGTTTGTGTTAATTACACTACTTTTCAATGAATTATGCGCAAATAGTCTTATTAATTCCATTCGCGCAATTTGATGGTTAGCACGCTAACTAAAGGCGCACCATTTTGGTCATCAGCAGGCGGAACAGGCGCATTCTGGCGCGCATAAAGTTCCTTTTGAGGACAAAACCGCTGCGTCGATTATCACCCAGTGACATTGTCACATCTTCGCCGGGGTGCCAGGCCGGCCAGACCACCTCTCCTTCAAGCAGATGCTTATATTCACTGGCATCGCGGGCAAACTGAAACCAGTAATCGCTGACACGCGCAGCGAACGCCTGATCCCCTTCGCTGAAAGGCCGATTTTCACTGGGGTCAGGCATCTGACTTAGGGTATTAAGCACATAGGGCACTTCATTGCCGTGCCAGGTACCGTCCGGATAGAGATCGCGTGCATTCTCCGAAACATAATCGAACCAGTAACGCCAGCCTGGCATCCCGGTATTATGCTGGGCGCGCATCACCAGCCACGGCACCACACTGAAGGCCATGTCGCGCGCCACCGCACGACCGAGACGCCGATCGTCATGGATGTCATACATCCACTTGAGCATCCGGTAAATCACCCGATTTTTATCGCGCAACTGATGCAGCATGGCGGTGCTATCGACGCCGAAATAGTCCAGCACGCTGGCTTCATCGCTGTTACTGCCAGCCATTAACGGCAGCCGATGCTGCTTTGCCGCCAGAAACGTTTTCAGCATCGGCTCAGGCAGCACCGCATCGCCGGAGATAGGCACCGGCTGGATGGCCAGTGGCCCCTCCAGCGACCAGAACGCATCGGCGGGCAAAGCGCGCAACGCATCGGCACTGGCATCGGGCGACAGGCCGAGATGGCGAGCCACAGCTATGCCCTGCTGCCGCGCTTTTTTCAGCGGTGTATCCGGTAAGCTGTAGGCGCTCTGTACGATACCTTTGTGAAACAGCCCTTCCGCCAGCGGCGAGCAGCAGAGTGACAGCACGCTACGAGCGCCTGACGATTCGCCAAACAACGTGACATTACGGCGATCGCCGCCAAACGCGGGAATATTACGCTGCACCCACTGCAGCGCGGCGATTTGATCAAGCAGACCAAAATTATTGACCGTACCGGCAACCGGATATTGCGCATCTAATGCCGGATGGGAAAAGAAGCCGAAATGGCCGAGCCGGTAATTGATGGTCACCACCACCGCGCCGCGCGAGGCCAGCGGTTTACCGCTGTAAGGTGCCAGACCGCCCGCGCCGATGGTATATCCGCCACCGTGTAACCAGACCATCACCGGCAGCGGGGTGGCCGGTTCAACGTCCGGGGTCCAGACATTCAGATAAAGGCAATCCTCACTAAATTCGCCCGGATCGCCGCCACCTACCGCCCGGCAATAATCACGGTTTTGCCAGCCTGAAGCGGCAAACTGTGTGGTATCACGCACGCTTTTCCACGGGGTTACCGGCTGCGGCGGACGCCAGCGCAACGCCCCTTCCGGTGCTGCGGCATAAGGTATGCCTTTGAATACGAAAAGGTCGTCATCCATGCATCCACGCAACTCACCCTCTGCCGTCATGATCCGCAGACCTGTTTCGTTTTTCATTCCTGTTTCCCTGTTCAAACGTCTCTCCATTATTTGCAGGCCTTGAGACATTGTCCATGTCCGGAACAGATTTGCAGATTATGCTGAAGGTTAATGCAAAGTACTGAACAACATTATCAAAAGGTTTGAATAGGCATTCGCCCGCTTTCTGTTTATAGTTATTAACGCTTTCCTGCTAACATCGGCAGCGCTACGGGGCTGTAAAACAGAGATGGCACTATAAAAAAAGGCTGCACACAGTTAATTACAACAAGTCATATCGGCGTAGCACAGCAATTGCGCTGCCATTTATCGCCTTTACAGTTAAATTTATTTTATTATTTTACGCCAGCATCAGGGAATACCCGCCGTACAGATAATCTTAAGTATCGCTTGCTTATCAGGTCATTAATAACACGAGTTATCGCAGTGATAGTGCTATGCAGAGTCAGAGAGAATGTACAGATCGGTTGCCGATGTGCACCGGTTAACAAGGGACAACCGACGATTGTCCCGTTATCATTTCAGCGTTGTCACTGCATCATCCCACAACGCAGCAGCGAACGTTGCTGTCGTTCCGCATAAAGCGTCATTTCATCTATCACCGCACTGCCGAGCGCCGCTTCAAACGCCGCACGACTGGCCTGGCCCGTCGAGCGTACCTGCGCGTGATCGCCGAGGTTTGACTGAAAAATGCCTGCTGCGCTGACCGGCAGAAAATCTTCATAGATAATGGGTTCGGCAATGATGCGTCCTTCTGCGATCAGGCTGTCGAGCGTTTCGCCCCGGGCTGGCGGCGTCGCGATGCCCTTTTCGCTCAGGCGATAATGAAACCACGCCAGCGCCTGCTGCCGCAGCGTCTGTTCATCGTCGGGGAAATCCCGGAACACATCAGCAAGATGCTGCTGATGCTGTTGGTTATCCTGGCCGCTGCCCGCCTGTTGCAGTAACCGGTCATACAGCGCCCGCCCCTCCGGCGTCAGCGCTGCGCCGCGCTGCTCGATTTCACCAAAGCGTGCCGTGTGGCTGCCCTGATGCCCCTCCTTAAAGATAATCGCCTCCTCCAGCGCCCTGAAACTGGTCTGACGTAACAGAATGGGCACCTGACGACGCGGCGGCCCCTCAATCAGGGTTTTGGGTTCGATGCCGCGTGACGGCATCAGTTGCTGAACCCGATCAATATCCAGCGTGCGGGGCGTCAGGTGATTAATGTGGCAACCCGGGAAGCAGACGACGTCGGCAATCAGCCGGTGCTGTTGATTCAGCGCATGGTAGGTCTGGCTGTCAACGCTGCTGTGCGCATGCCAGCGGAAGGTTTCCAACGCTTCGCTGACAAATTCTGCCGCCTGCTCAGCCGTGAATCCGCCCTGCTGCTGATGCAGTTGCAGCAGTTGCCGACAGCGCGGCGTGAAAATGTCGCGCGACGCCAGAATCGCCGCCGCTTTTTCACGTAATGTCACATCATCAATCAGTTCGAGTCGCAGCAGAGAGGTAAAGACGCGGAAAGGGTTACGCCGCAGCGCAGCGTCGTCGACCGGCCGGAAAGCGGTGGAATGCACCGGCACGCCCGCCTGTGAGAGATCGTAATAACCGACCGGATACATTCCCATCACCGCAAACATCTGCCGCAGCGTGGCGAGTTCGCTGGCGCTACCGACCCGGATTGCACCGTGACGTTCAATGTTAAGGCGGTTCAGCTCATCTGCCGCCGCCAGACGATCTTTCAGCGCGGGATCGGACTCCAGCGTGCGGTCATTAACCGCCATCACCAGTTGCATCAGCGTGCCGTATTGCGGCACCTCCTGCTGATACATCGCAGACATGGCCTGAGAGAAGCGGGTGCGGATTGCATCCGCACTGAGAAAGTTGTCCATCTGTTCCACCTGACACCGTGAGCGTTGTTGCTAATGTAATGCAACGCGTTGGCAGCAGCGGAAAAAATCATGAATTTGTGATCGGCTTAAAGCCGTAGCGGTTTTTCAGCACCAGCATCAGGGTGGTGATCACAGCGGGAATGGCCAGTAGCAGGAAGATAAAACTAAACGACCAGCCGAGCGACAGCATTTCTGCGCCCACGAAAGCGCTCAGAATGGCACCGACACGGCCGACGCCATGCATCCAGCTGGAGCCGGTGGCGCGGGCATGCGTGGGATAGTAACTGGCAGACAAGGCGTTCATGCCGGTATTGGCCCCGTTAAAGCAGAAGCCGCTACAGAAAGCGATACCGCTCATGATACCCACTTCCGCCGGTGAAAAGCCCAGCGCCACAATAAACAGCCCGCCGCAGAAGTAGATGACCGCCAGCGCCAGGTTGGCATTGAAGCGGTCCATCAGCCAGCCGGCAAACAGTGACCCCAGGGTTCCGCCAGCCTGATACATGGCGGTAATAATCGCCGCTTCGGTCACCGACATCCCCAGAGTGTTAACCAGTGACGGCAGCCAGCTGCCGATCAGGTAGACCAGAAACAGGCCCATAAAGTAGCCGCCCCACAGCATCGTGCTGCCAAACAGATAGCTGCGCGATAGCACGGTGCCGATGGCCCCCTGTGCCACGACGCTGGCTTCCGGCGCATGAAACGCGCTATCCGGCTGAGTGGTGCCCGGCATCATCCGCTCAACGATGGCATGAATGCGCACCGCTGGCGCCCCACGGCTTATCAGGAAACGCACCGATTCCGGCAAACCCCGGATCAGCAAAGGCAGGATCAGCAACGGTAAGATCCCGCCGAGTAGCAAGACTGAATGCCAGTTATAACGGGGTAACAGCCAGGAGGCCGCAAATCCGCCGCTGGCGGCACCAAAGGTAAAACCACAAAACACCACGGTGATGATGAACGCCCGGCGTCGCTCTGGTGCGTACTCGGCCACCAGCGTCCCGACGTTTGGCATCGCAGCACCCAGTCCCAGCCCGGTGAGAAAGCGAAACAGCATCATCTGTTCGATATTTTGTGACAGCGCCGTTGCCAGCGTCCAGAGACCAAAAAAGAAGACGCTGAGAATAATCATCATCCGGCGGCCGTAGCGATCGGCCAGTGGCCCCGCCACCATCGCCCCGAGTGCCAGACCAATCAGCGCGGCGCTAATTACCATACCGAGCTGATGATTAGTCACCCCCCAGGCGGTTTTGAGGGTGGGCGCAATAAAGCCCATAATAGCGATGTCCATACCATCGAGCGCCACCACAACAAAGCAGAGCGCAATTAACCGCTTTTGCCAGCGACTCAGCGCTTGCTGGTTAATGAGCTGGCGTACATCTATCGCCTCTACGCTGGACAATAAAAACTCCTTTCTGGCACCGGGATGTGTCATCAGTTTTAGTAAAAAAAACGGTGCCAATGATAGCCGATCGTTACCCTTATAACGTCAGATTTTTATATGCTATTGAGAATTATTCAACTTTTTATTGCTAAGCGGTTGATCTGACACATCCCCGATTTGGACCGTTTTCATCGCATTCTCATATGATACGTTTCTTTTCAGCGGCTTACTCCCCTAAGTCATCGCCCATCTTTATTTGTTAATATAATTTTGCAGCTAAGTTAACAAAATCCATTTTAAATGGTTGCCTGAGACCGGTGATCCTCATTAAGTTTGAGAGATGGAAAAAAATATCCTTTTCAATCAGCGCATTCGATTGCGCCATTTACATACCTTTGTTGCGGTCGCGCAGCAAGGCACGCTGGGCCGGGCGGCTGAAACCCTTAGCCTGAGCCAGCCTGCCTTGTCGAAAACCCTGAATGAGCTGGAAGAGCTGACCGGCGTAAGGCTGTTTGAGCGCGGCCGGCTCGGTGCGCAACTGACCACAATGGGAGAACAGTTCCTGACGCATGCTGTACGGGTACTGGATGCCCTCAACCATGCCGGACAGAGCTTCAATGAGCAGCCCACCGACCAGCCGACAATTATCCGGCTGGGAGCGCTCACCACGGCCGCCATGGGTATGCTGCCGCAGATCCTGGATCGTTTTCATCAGATACAACCCAACACCACCATTCAGGTGGCAACCTTACATAATAATGTGCTGTTAGCAGGCTTACGGGCCGGTGAGTTCGACATTGGTATCGGCAGGATGGCAGACAGTGAAATGATGACCGGGCTGACTTATGAACTGCTGTTTCTCGAATCACTGAAGCTGGTGGTCCGGCCTGAACACCCCCTGTTAAGTGACAACGTCACCCTATCCCGCGCAATGCAGTGGCCGGTGGTGATCTCACCGGAAGGCACCGCGCCCCGCCGTATTGCTCAGCAAATGCTGGACGAACAGGGCTGTTCGCTGCCGCCGCACTGTATCGAGACCTCGTCAACCTCACTGGCCCGCCAGCTGGCGTTACGTTACGACTACATCTGGTTTGTGCCGTCGGGTGCAATTAAAGAAGATCTCAACCACAACGCTGTCTGCGCCTTGCCGATCAACTCCTCTGGTCCGGGCGAGCCGGTGGGGATTATTACCCGCACCGGCAGCCCGCTCAGCCTGAGCGCCGAAGTCCTGATGTCAACGATGCGCAAATTCCACAGTTAACGACTGCGTTTGGCGTGCCGCTCGCGGTTATCCAGCCGCGCTTTATCGGTCTTGCGCAGCCCGACATACAGCGCGCCTGCGCCGCCATGCTGCGCCTGTGCGGCGCAGAAAGTCTGCACATCCTCAAACTGCGTCAGCCAGCGTGCCAGATAGCTGCGCACAATGTTGGCGTGCGACTCATCCTCACGGCCTTTGCCATGGATGATCAGCAGATTGCGTAATCCCTGCTTATGCGCCTGCACCATAAAGTTGAAGAGCGCCTGTCTGCAGGTCTCTACCGGCTGACGCAACAGGTTCAGGCTGGCATCCAGCCGATACTCTCCTTTACGCAGTTTATCCAGCACCCCCTGCTGGATACCGTCGGCCTTATACTCCAGTGGCGTGTTCAGCGGCACGATATCCAGATAGCCACGGGTCAGGAAATTTTCCTGTTCGGGATCGCGCGGCGGATGGCGCGGCGCTTTGGTTGAAGGGGATTTCAGCCACAAGGTACTGGTGGTGTCTTTTAACGGAGTGACATCTCCCATGGCGTCTCGAAAAAGATCGTTATCATCAAGGTTCATGGTTTTCTCACACCTGATTAAAATTGATGGAGGGCAAAACAGGCTCAGTCTGAAAGCGTAGCAAAAGCTGACGGCACTGCGCTAATCCTGTTTTTCGCTGTCGCAGGTCAAATCAAATCCCGGTAGCAGATCATAAAAGCGGCAACTTTTCGTGACAGTGAGAGGATGCGCCATTCTGAGAACCCCGTCACATCTGCGTTTAGCGCCCTCTCTCACGTCCATACTTTTTGTAAGCCTAAAACTGCTCGGATGAGTTCCCTTCAGCACAAAAAATGTTAAAATTGACCCCAGTCAATAATCGTCGAGCAAACCATTATGATCCCTGAAAAACGCAGCATTCGTCGTATTCAGTCGGGCGGTTGTGCCATTCACTGCCAGGATTGCAGCATCAGTCAGCTCTGCATTCCCTTTACGCTAAATGAACATGAGCTGGATCAGCTCGACAATATCATTGAGCGTAAAAAACCGATTCAGAAAGGGCAAACCCTTTTTAAAGCGGGTGACGACCTTAAATCCCTCTACGCCATTCGTTCCGGCACTATCAAAAGCTACACCATCACCGAACAGGGTGATGAGCAGATTACCGGTTTTCATCTGGCCGGGGATTTAGTCGGCTTTGATGCGATTATGGGTGCCAGCCATCCGAGCTTTGCTCAGGCACTGGAAACCGCAATGGTGTGCGAAATTCCGTTTGAAACCCTGGATGATCTGTCAGGCAAAATGCCTGCCCTGCGTCAGCAGATGATGCGACTGATGAGCGGTGAGATCAAAGGCGATCAGGACATGATTTTACTGCTGTCGAAGAAAAATGCTGAAGAGCGTCTGGCCGCGTTTATCTGGAATCTGTCACGCCGCTTTGGTCAGCGTGGTTTTTCCCAGCGCGAATTCCGTCTGACCATGACCCGTGGTGATATCGGTAACTATCTGGGCTTAACGGTAGAAACCATCAGCCGTCTGCTGGGCCGGTTCCAGAAATCAGGCATGCTGGCGGTTAAAGGTAAATACATTACCATTGAGAACCACGCCTTACTGGAAGAGTTAGCGGGTCAGAGCCATCAGGCTGCCTGATACCGGGCCGATCAATAATTGTTATTTTATTGATCCGGCAGTAACTTTTTCCCTTCTTCCGCTGTGCAACATAGGCTATCTTTAATCCAGTCGCTCTGGTTTAAGGAGAGTTCCTCATGTCCCAGTACCAAAATATTCTGGTCGCGATCGATGCCCAGCAAGACGACCAGCCTGCGCTGCGGCGTGCGGTCTATCTGAATCAATTCATCGGCGGCAAAATCAAAGCCTTTTTGCCCATCTATGATTTCTCCTACGAAATGACCACCCTGCTCTCGCCTGATGAACGCGCCTCGATGCGTCAGGGGGTGATCAGTCAGCGTACCGAGTGGATTCGCGAGCAGGCACACGCCTATCTGGATGCTGGCGTTGAGATCGAAATTAAAGTGATCTGGCATAACCGCCCGTATGAGGCGATTATTCAGGAAGTGCTGGCCCATCAGCATGATTTGGTGCTGAAAATGGCGCATCAGCATGACCGGCTGGAATCGGTTATTTTTACCCCCACCGACTGGCATCTGTTACGGAAATGCCCATGTCCGGTCTGGATGGTAAAAGACCAGCCGTGGCCGGAAGGCGGTAAAGCGATTGTGGCGGTCAATCTTGCCAGTGAAGAACCGCATCATGATGGCCTGAATCAGAAGCTGATCCGGGAAACGGTCAGGCTGGCGGAAACCGTGAATCACACCGAAGTGCATCTGGTGGGTGCCTACCCGATTACACCCATCAATATCGCTATCGAGCTACCCGATTTTGATCCCAGCGTCTACAACGACGCTATCCGCGGCCAGCATCTGGTGGCAATGAAAGCGCTACGGCAGAAGTTCGCTATTGGTGAAGAGTTCACCCATGTGGCTAAAGGGTTACCAGAAGAGGTCATTCCCGACCTGGCCGTGCACCTGGGTGCGGGCGTGGTGGTGTTAGGGACTATCGGACGTACCGGCCTGTCAGCCGCTTTTCTCGGCAATACGGCGGAACAGGTGATTGATCATCTGCGTTGCGATCTGCTGGCGATCAAACCAGACGATTTTAAATCGCCAATCGATCTGGATGATGAAGAAGATGAGGAGGATTAACCCTCCTCAGAAAAGAATCGGGCGGCTTATCAGCCGCCTTTTTTATTACAGCGCTTTCAGAATCGCTTCGACACTGGCTTTGGCATCACCAAACAGCATCTGGGTATTCTCTTTGAAGAACAGCGGGTTTTGCACCCCGGCATAGCCGGTATTCATTGAGCGTTTAAAGACGATAACGTTATGGGCTTTCCACACTTCCAGAACCGGCATACCCGCGATCGGGCTGCGCGGATCGTCCTGCGCGGCGGGATTCACCGTATCGTTAGCCCCAATTACCAGCACGGTATCGGTTTCGCTGAAATCATCGTTGATTTCATCCATCTCCAGCACCACGTCATAGGGCACTTTGGCTTCGGCCAGCAGCACGTTCATGTGTCCCGGTAAACGACCCGCAACCGGATGGATGCCAAAACGGACGTTGATACCCAGCGCACGTAGTCTGGCAGTGATTTCGGCAACCGGATACTGCGCCTGCGCCACCGCCATCCCGTAGCCGGGCGTGATGATCACCGAAGAAGAGGCTTTCAGCATCTCAGCCGTTTCTTCCGGGCTGATCTCGCGGTGCTCACCCGCCGCTTCGCTCTCATCACTGCTGCCGGATTCGGTGCCAAAACCGCCGGCAATCACGCTGATAAAGGAACGGTTCATCGCCTTACACATAATGTAAGAGAGGATCGCACCGGATGAGCCAACCAGCGCGCCGGTGACTATCAGCAGATCGTTGCTGAGCATGAAGCCCGCGGCTGCGGCTGCCCAGCCCGAGTAAGAGTTAAGCATCGACACCACTACCGGCATATCCGCTCCGCCAATAGAAGCCACCAGATGCCAGCCAAACGCCAGCGCAATCAGGGTCATCAGCAACAGGGCAAACACCTGCGCTGCGGTACTGCTGGTGTTAACAAACCACAGCAGCAGCAGAAACGAAACCACCAGCGCCAGCAGATTAAGCTTGTGCCGATGGGGTAATGCCAGCGGCCGGGAGGAGATCCTGCCGCACAGCTTGCCGAACGCCACCAGCGAACCGATAAAGGTCACCGCACCGATGAAGATTCCGATAAACACTTCGCTCAGGTGGATATTTTCCAGCACCGCCGGCAGGCCAGGGGCATGATCGATATAGCTATTGATGCCCACCAGCACCGCCGCCAGACCGACAAAGCTGTGCAGAATCGCCACCAGCTCCGGCATTTCGGTCATTTCGACTTTCTTCGCCAGACGCACACCAATCGCGCCGCCGATCACCATTGCCAGCAGGATCCACACCACGTTGCCGCTGTCGGGTCCAAAAATGGTTGCCACCAGCGCAATCGCCATGCCGCTGATACCGAAAAGATTGCCCTGTTTTGAGGTCTCATGTCGGGAGAGACCGGCGAGGCTACAAATAAACAGAATCGCAGCGACAATATAGGCTGCAGTTACTAATCCGCCAGACATGAATTACCCCTTACGAAACATTTTCAGCATGCGCTGGGTGACGGTGAAGCCACCAAAGATATTGATGCTGGCAATCAGCACGGCAATAAAGGAGATAAACGTGACCCAGCCTCCGTGCCCCATCTGCAACACCGCACCGATAACGATAATGCCGGAGATGGCATTGGTTACCGACATCAGCGGCGTATGCAGCGCATGGCTGACGTTCCAGACCACGTAGTAGCCGACCACGCAGGCGAGCGCGAAGACGGTGAAGTGCGACAGGAAATCAGCAGGCGCGACGTTGGCGAGACAGCCAAACAGCACAATTGCCAGCGCAATCAGCAGGTATTTCCGCCAGGGTGAGACCGGTTTTACCGCCGCTTTCTGCACATTCTTAGCCGCAGCCGGCGCGGCCTGTGGTGCCGCCGACACCTGAATGGGCGGTGCTGGCCAGGTGACTTCGCCGTCGCGGATCACCGTGACGCCGCGGACGACGACATCGTCAAAGTCGACCGTAATGTTGCCATCTTTCTCTTTGCACAACAGCTTCATCAGGTTAACCAGATTGGTGCCGTAGAGCTGGGACGACTGGGTCGGTAACCGGCTGGGCAGATCGGTATATCCGATAATTTTCACGCCGTTCGGGGTAACGGTCACCTGGTTGGGCACGGTCAGCGCGCAGTTGCCGCCGTTTTGCGCGGCCAGATCGACAATCACGCTGCCCGGCTTCATGCTGGCAACCATCTCTTCGGTAATCAGCGTCGGTGCCGGTTTGCCAGGGATCAGCGCGGTAGTAACGATAATGTCTACCTCCCTGGCCTGGGTGGCGAACAGCGCCATCTCGGCCTTGATAAACGCCTCAGACATCACTTTGGCGTAACCATCACCGCTGCCGGCTTCCTCCTCGAAATCGAGTTCAAGGAATTCGGCGCCCATGCTTTGCACCTGTTCTTTGACTTCCGGTCGGGTATCAAACGCCCGGACAATCGCGCCCAGGCTGCCCGCCGCGCCGATCGCCGCCAGCCCGGCAACACCCGCGCCTATCACCATCACTTTCGCCGGTGGCACTTTCCCTGCCGCCGTGATCTGACCAGTGAAGAAGCGACCAAACTGGTGCGCCGCCTCAACAATCGCGCGATAACCGGCAATGTTGGCCATCGAACTCAGAGCATCCAGCGACTGCGCGCGTGAAATACGCGGCACCGAGTCCATTGCCATCACCGTGACGCGGCGTGCCGCCAGTTTTTCCAGTAATGCCGGGTTCTGTGCCGGCCAGATAAAGCTCACCAGCGTACTGCCTTCCCGCGTAAGCGCAATTTCATCATCGTCCGGCGCGTTCACTTTGAACACGATATCCGATTGCCAGACCTGCTGGCTGTCGCTGAGGGTTGCGCCTGCAGCGATGTAGCTGTCGTCATCGAAACTGGCGCCCAGGCCAGCGTCATGCTCCACAGTGACGTTAAAACCCAGCTTGATCAGTTGCCCGACGGTCTGCGGCGTAGCGGCTACGCGTGACTCGTTTGGCAATCGTTCTTTGGGTATTCCAATTAACATAGTGTTTCCTTTCATCGGTTAAAGGATGATGGCCTGAAGCCCGCACGGCCTCAGCGCAGCTGAAACACTGTTTCAGCTGCTTATGAACGAAATGCACTTATTTCAAAGTATTTATAACCTACTGAAAATGTGACAACCG
This sequence comes from Pantoea conspicua, assembly GCF_002095315.1. Taxonomy (GTDB): domain Bacteria; phylum Pseudomonadota; class Gammaproteobacteria; order Enterobacterales; family Enterobacteriaceae; genus Pantoea; species Pantoea conspicua. The sequence continues at coordinate 80,677 of NZ_MLFN01000004.1, read as the reverse complement.
ATCCAGTTCGGCCTGGCAGAGTAGAGACATTCACCCAATTATTCAGCGTTAAAGATAAAAACCCGTGTTATCCCACTACTAAACAGCGTCATCAGCAGATAATCTGCTATGCATAATCGTGTCAGGGCGCAGATACGGTTAACAAAAACCTTTATTTAACAATGCATTAACTGTTATAGCACTATCGCTTACCAGAATTAGCGGTAAGCCGTACCTTAATCGGGCCATAAACGTCATTCGTGACAATCAAATGAATAAAGCCCGGTTGAATAACGCGATCAGACACAAAAAATCGCTGCGACAGTCTGTTTATAACATGCAATAATCAGCGGCTAATCTGTTATACATCAAGAGTCCAGCACGTTTTCGTACTCATTTTTGCGTAAGGCGAAGGATTATTTTTATGAAGCTGAAGAACACTATTCTGGCGTCCACCCTGTTATCGCTGCTGGCAGCTAATGCATTTGCTGCGCAGGAGTTAACGCCAGAAAAAGCGGCCGCGTTGAAGCCATTCGAACGTATTAATATCACCGGCCGGTTCAACGCGATTGGCGATGCTGCCGATGCGGTGTCTAAGCGTGCTGATGAAATGGGCGCGGCCTCTTACTATATTCAGGGCATTAACGACACTAACGGCAACAGTGGCAACTGGCGCGTCACTGCCGACCTGTATAAAGCCGATGCATCGGAAGCAACCGTGTCAACCCGCTACCGTCGTTTCAACGGCATCAACGAGTTACCCAAAGCCGAAGCCTATAAACTTGAACCTTTCGACACGGTTTCCGTCAGCGGTTTCTTCGCCAGCCAGCCTGACGTCAACGATGCGGTCTCCAAAGCGGCTAAAGAGAAAGGCGCAGCCTCCTTCTTCATTGTGCGCCAGATTGACGCCAACAACGGCGGCAATCAGTACGTCACCGCTTACGTCTACAAGGCGGATGCCAAAGAGCGTAAGGTGCAGACGCCAAACGCCATCCCGGCCGATTCAGAAGCGGGCAAAGCCGCGCTGGCCGCCGGGGGTGCCGCGGCAGCTAACGTTGAAATTCCGGGCGTTGCCTCGTCAGAAACCCCAACCAAAAGCGTGGGCCGTTTCTATGAGACCCAAAGCTCAACCGGCAAACGCTATACCGTCAATCTGCCAAACGGCAAATCAGTGCAGGAAGTTAACGCCATCACTGCCGCCCAGATGCAGCCGTTTGACACCGTTACCTTTACCGGACACTTTGGCACGCCGACCGAGATCTCTGAAGAAGTGGCGAAACGCGCCGCGGATAAAGGGGCCAAGTACTACCACGTCACCCGTCAGTGGCAGAACCAGAGTGGCGGTAACCTGACCGTAACCGCGGATATCTTTAAGTAATCCCGTCAGGGCGGCGTCCGCCGCCCTGCTGTTTGCATAATTCCTGTGCTGTTTTGCATATTCACGCATTGCCATCCCCTGCCGCACTCCGTAAAATCTGCCGCCTGTTTGACCGGATATTCTCATCGTTATTTGCCTGACGGCGACGTTATATCTGAGATGAATTCTGGTTTACCCAGCCATATATGCTAGCGGGAAGGTTGTTTTGGAGAAAAAATTAGGTCTCGGTGCCCTGACTGCACTGGTACTGAGTTCAATGCTCGGCGCAGGTGTGTTCAGTTTGCCGCAAAATATGGCCGCGGTGGCTGGCCCGGCCGCACTGCTGATTGGCTGGCTGATTACCGGCGTCGGCATTATTTTTCTGTCGCTGGCGATGCTGCTGCTGACCCGTCTCAAACCCGATCTGGATGGTGGCATCTTTACCTACGCGCGTGCCGGCTTTGGCGAGCTGATGGGCTTCTGTTCCGCCTGGGGTTACTGGCTGTGTGCGGTCATTGCTAACGTCTCCTATCTGGTGATCGTCTTTTCCGCGCTCAGCTTCTTCACGGACAGCCCAGGCCATATCGTTTTTGGTGACGGTAATACCTGGCAGGCGATGCTCGGCGCATCAGTCCTGCTGTGGCTGGTACACTGGCTGGTGCTGCGCGGCGTGCAAACGGCCGCCAGCATTAACCTGATGGCGACGTTAGGCAAACTGGTGCCGCTGCTGCTGTTTATTGTGCTGGCGGTGCTGGCGTTTAACTACGATCGGTTCCGTTTCGATTTCTCCGGCGTCACGCTGGGGCAACCGTTGTGGGAACAGATTAAGCAGACCATGCTGATCACCCTGTGGGTGTTTATTGGGGTGGAAGGTGCGGTGGTGGTCTCAGCGCGCGCACGTCAGAAAAAGGATGTGGGGCGCGCCACGCTGCTGGCGGTGCTGGCGGCGTTGCTGGTCTATCTGCTGGTGACGTTGTTGTCACTGGGCGTGGTGCCGCGTGCTGAGCTGGCCGGTATGCGCAATCCGTCGATGGCGGGACTGATGACCCGCCTGATGGGGAACTGGGGCGATGCGGTGATTGCCATCGGTTTGATCATTTCAGTCTGTGGCGCCTATCTGAGCTGGACCATTATGGCGGCCGAAGTGCCGTTAATTGCTGCGCAGCAAGGTGCCTTCCCACGCAGCATTGCCCGGCAGAATATCCATAACGCACCGGCTGCCTCGCTGTGGCTGACCAACGGCAGCATTCAGCTCTGTCTGATCCTGATCGCGGTGACCGGCGCCAATTACAACAACCTGCTGACTATCGCCTCAGAGATGATCCTGGTGCCCTATCTGCTGGTCGGCCTCTACCTGATCAAAGTGGTTCGCGGCCAGCGTAAGCCGCTGGCCATGGCGGTGGGCCTGGGTGCCAGCCTGTACGGCATCTGGCTGCTTTACGCATCCGGCCCGCTTCATCTGATGACCTCAGTCGTCCTGTATGCGCCAGGGTTATTGCTGTTTCTGTTTGCACGTCGCGGCGGCCGCGCGGATATTGCGCTGAGCTCACTGGAACGGATTGCGATGGGACTGTTGATTGCGGCAACGTTGCCTGCGGTGTGGCAGCTGACGACTTAGTGGGATTGCAGCGGAATGGAGACGCACAGCAGGTCATCCTGCTGTGTCAGACTCAGCGGCTTGCGATATTCCTGATGAATGGCATCCAGCTGCTCTGCAGAAAGCGGATAAGGCAGCTGAATATCAAAGCGGCTAATCTGTTGCTGTTCAGCCAGCGTAATTAAACGGGCAATGTTAATTTCGTCGCTGACCTGGGTAGAAATGATTTGTAATGCCAATTCTTTAAGCGGGTCATCACTCGCCTGTAAGCTGTGCGCAGATTTACGGGTCACCATGCCGAAAATCGGCATCACACCATAGATCGCATCGACGAAACTCCAGCGTTTTTTGCAGGAAGCGGAAAGAAAATCAGTGTAATTGAAGCAGATGCGGTCACTGTATATGGCTGATGCCAGCTCTTTATCAGACACACTCACGCTCCTCATATTAATCATTACGGTTCCGACCCTGGCGCAAAAAGGCCGCGGTTATGATGGCACATTTTGCCGGTTATATACCAGTGAGATAAGGATATTTCGTGCGATAGCGTAGAGCTCAGGACCAGGAAAAGATATGCTTTCATTCATCCCCATTCCGCGCAGTGAACTATGAACAAAATCGTTTATGTAGAAGATGAACCCGAAGTGGGCTCGCTGATCGCCGCTTATCTGGGACGTCATGATATTGACGTGATTGTCGAGACGCGCGGCGATCGTGCCGAAGCGGTAATCGCTGAACAACAGCCGGACCTGGTGATGCTGGATATCATGCTGCCAGGCAAAGATGGCATGACCCTTTGCCGCGACCTGAGGGCTAACTGGCAGGGACCGATTGTGTTGCTGACTTCGCTCGACAGCGACATGAACCATATTCTGGCACTGGAGATGGGGGCACAGGATTACATTCTGAAAACCACCCCACCCGCAGTGTTGCTGGCGCGTCTGCGTCTGCATTTACGCCAGTCACAGCAGGGACAGCCGGATGATACACCGCCTGCGCCAGCCGCCAATCGGATGCTGCGTTTCGGCTCGCTGACCATCGACGCACTGAATCGTCAGGTCACGCTGTTTGACGAGCAGATCGCCCTTTCCACCGCCGATTTCGACCTGTTATGGGTTCTGGCCAGCCACGCCGGTCAGATCCTGAATCGCGATGCGCTGCTTAAAACACTGCGCGGCGTCAGCTATGACGGTCTCGACCGCAGCATTGACGTCGCTATTTCGCGCCTGCGCAAAAACTGCACGACAGCGCCACCGAGCCGTTCCGTATCAAAACGATTCGTAACAAAGGCTATCTGTTTGCGCCACAGGCCTGGGATACTCCCGTGCTATGAGAAAGCTTTTTATACAATTCTACCTGCTGCTGTTTGTCTGCTTTCTGGTGATGACGCTGCTGGTCGGTCTGGTCTACAAATTCACCGCGGAGCGGGCTGGCCGCCAGTCGATGAATGACCTGATGGCCAGTTCGCTCTATCTGATTCGCAGTGAACTGCGGGAGATTCCGCCGCGCGACTGGAATAAAACCATCAAGAGCCTCGATCTTGGGCTCTCGTTCGATCTGCACATTGAGCCCATGAGCAAGTATCAGCTCGATGACGGTAATATGCGTCGGTTGCGCGCCGGTGAAATCGTGGCGCTCGACGATCAATACACCTTTTTGCAGCATATTCCGCGTAGCCATTATGTGTTGTCGGTCGGACCGATCCCCTATCTGTTTTACCTGCATCAGATGCGGCTACTGGATATTGCGCTGCTGGTGTTCATTGGCATGTCGCTGGCGCTGCCGGTGTTTATCTGGATGCGTCCGCACTGGAAAGAGATGCAGCGGCTGGAAAAAGCGGCGCAGCGCTTTGGCCGTGGCGAACTCGACGTACGTACCCATTTTGACAGCACCTCCAGCCTGTTCCGGCTCGGCATCGCTTTTAACCAGATGGCGGAGAACATCAATACGCTGGTTGCCAGTAAGAAGCAGCTGATTGATGGCATTGCGCATGAGTTACGTACGCCGCTGGTTCGTCTGCGCTACCGGCTGGAGATGAGCGATAACCTGACGGATGGCGAGCGGGTGGCGCTCAACCGCGATATCGGCCAGCTGGAAAGTTTGATTGAAGAGCTGCTGACCTATGCCCGGCTCGACCGGCCGCGTGTTGATCTTAATCTGCGTTCGCTGGATCTGGCGAACTGGCTGCGCGAGCGGCTCGACGACTTTCGTGCCATCAATCCGCAGGTTCAGATGGATCTTGATCTGCCACAGCGGGAAAACACCGGCATCTCCGATACCCGGCTGATGGAGCGGGTACTGGATAACCTGGTGAACAACGCGCTGCGCTATGCCAGTCAGCGGTTGCGTATCAGCCTGTGGTTTGACGGGCCCGTTGGCTGCCTGCAGGTGGAAGATGATGGGCCTGGCATTCCGGCGGAAGAACGCCAGCGGGTGTTTGAACCTTTTGTCCGGCTCGATCCCAGCCGCGATCGGGCAACCGGCGGATGCGGACTCGGGCTGGCGATAGTGCACTCTATCGCCCAGGCGTTGAGTGGTCAGGTGACGATTGAGTCCAGTCCGCTTGGCGGGGCCAGCGTTCGCTTTTGCTGGCCGGTTGATCTACCCTTGCGGGAAATTCCGCTACGTTAATTATTACAAGGAGTCTTGCGTGACCTCAGCGTATCAACAACTTAGCGCGACATTTCAGCGCCTGTCGCGTTTCAATCACGTCACCGCCATCGCCGGCTGCGATATGCAAACCACCATGCCGCCAGGCGGCAGCCAGGCGCGCGGTGAAGCGCTGGCTGAGATGAGCGTGTTGCAGCACCAGATTCTGACCGCCCCGCAGATTGGCGAACTGCTGCAACAGGCAGAACAGCAGGACCTGAACGATGTGGAGCGCGCCAACCTCAATGAAATGAAGCGCGCTTATCAGCAGGCCAGCCTGTTGCCGGATGCTTTCGTCGAGGCTAAGTCGCTGGCTGGTTCGGTCTGTGAACATGCCTGGCGCACGCAGCGTCCCGCCAATGACTGGCAGGGTTTTGCCGCCAATCTGAAAGAGGTGGTGCGCCTGAGCCGCAAGGAAGCGCAGTTGCGCGCTGATGCTAACGGCTGTTCACGCTATGACGCGTTACTGGATCTGTATGAGCCCGGCATGACCCGCGCCAGACTGGATGAGACCTTTGGCGAACTCAAGCGCTGGCTGCCGCAGCTGTTGCAACAGGTGGTGGAGAAGCAGGCGCAGCAGCCAGCTGCGCTGCCGCAGGGGCCCTTTGCCCTGCCGGCGCAGCGTCAGCTGGGCCTGAGCATCATGGAAACGCTGGGTTTTGACTTTAACCACGGGCGGCTGGATGTCAGCGCGCATCCATTCTGTGGTGGCGTACCAGAAGATGTCCGCATTACCACCCGTTACAATGAGCAGGAGTTTCTCAGCGCCATGATGGGCGTCATCCATGAAACCGGCCACGCGCGCTACGAGCAAAATCTGCCGCAGCAGTGGCGTGGCCAGCCGGTGGCGCTGGCCCGTTCAACCGCGATTCATGAATCACAAAGCCTGTTTATGGAGATGCAGCTGGGCCGCAGTCGCGAATTTCTGCAGCGCATTCTGCCGCAAATCATCACCACCTTCGGCGATCAGCCGGCGCTGCAGGCGGACAATTTCATCCGGCTGGCCCAGCAGGTAAAACCGGGACTGATTCGGGTCGATGCCGATGAACTCAGCTACCCGGCGCATGTGATTCTGCGTTATGAGATTGAACAGGCGCTGATTGAAGGCGAGATTGAGGTTGAGGATATTCCGGCGCTGTGGGATGAGAAAATGCAGCAGTCGCTGGGTCTGGATACCCGTGGCAATTACCGTGATGGCTGTATGCAGGATATTCACTGGACCGACGGTGCTTTCGGCTACTTCCCGACCTACACGCTGGGCGCGATGTACGCCGCCCAACTGTTCCAGGCGGTAAAAAAAGCGATTCCGCAACTCAGTGAGCTGATTCAGCACGGCGAACTGCAGCCGGTATTTGACTGGCTGCAACAGAACATCTGGCAGCATGGCAGCCGCTTCTCTACCGATCAGCTGCTGATTAACGCTACCGGCGAGACGCTGAATCCGGCCTTTTTCCGTCAGCACCTTGAACAACGCTATCTGAATAACTAAGCTGCGCGGCGGTCATCTGACCGCCCTTTCCTCGCGTTGTACAATCGGTTACACGCCGATACCAAACACCCACGGACGCCCTGCACCGATTTCCCTATAGTCTCTTCACCGGCCCCGCAGTGGGCTACACATGAAAAAAATGTCCGAGGAATTTGCAATGAAAAAATTATTTGCACTGGTTGTCGCCGCTGCTATGGGTATCTCTTCTGTTGCCTTCGCTGCTGAAACAACGGCTGCACCTGCCGCTGCACCTGCGACCTCAACGACCACAGCGGCGCCAGCAAAAACTGCACACAAAGCTGAACACAAGAAACACAAAAAAGCGGTGAAAAAAGACGCAGCACAGAAAGCGCAGGCGGCTAAAAAAAGTTCACCACAAAAAAGCAGTAAAACCGGCTGCGCAGAAAGCGCAAGCTGCTAAGAAAATGCACCACAAGAAAGCGACTAAGCCTGCTGCACAGAAAGCTCAGGCCGCTAAGAAAGTTCACCACAAGAAAGTGACTAAGCCTGCTGCACAGAAAGCGCAGGCGGCTAAAAAAAGTTCATCACAAGAAAGTCGTAAAACCTGCACAGAAAGCCCAGGCCGCTAAAAAAGTTCATCACAAAAAAGTCGTTAAGCCCGCGGCTAAAAACTAAGGTCGCCATAGCGCGCCCGGCCACGCGTTAATGATTAAAAACACCCGGTTATACCGGGTGTTTCTTTACTGGAGTGGATGAAATGGTGCGTCGCTATCGCTTCGAAATTATTCTGCTGATTATGATCCTGTGTGGCATTGTGGCAGCGAGCTTTTTTATTTAACGGTTGTAGCGTACTGATTAACCAATAAAACTCCCTTTTTTAGCGCCTAACGACTATAGTTATCGCAGTTGCCTGATAACAATAACGTTACTTTTTTCTCGCCATTGAGAGTTCTATGCGCCTGGCTATCTTGTTAATGGTTGGACTTTTCAGCTTTACCTCCTTTGCTCATGCCGATGACGACGACGACACGCCAACCGCGGCTGAAATCAAAATGCTGTTTTTCGGCAAGGATCATCGACAAGCCATTACCGATATCACCGCGGCACCCTGGGATGCCATTGGTCAGCTGGAAACCGAAAGCGGTAACCTCTGCACCGCCACGCTGATTTCACCGCATCTGGCCCTGACCGCCGGACACTGCTTACTCGCGCCACCGGGCAATTTCGACAAGCCGGTTGCGTTGCGCTTTATGGCCAGTGATAAAGGCTGGCGTTATGAAATTCACGATATCGATGCCCGCGTCGAACCGTCGCTGGCTTCGAAACTGAAAGCGGATGGTGAAGGCTGGATCGTGCCGAGTAATGCCGCACCCTTTGATTATGGCATTGTGATTCTGCGCAATCCGCCCTCCGCTATTACGCCGATTCCGCTGTTTGACGGCTCACGCAGTGATTTAACCGCGGCGCTGAAACAGACCGGCCGCAAAGTGACCCAGGCGGGTTATCCGGCCGATCATCTCGATACGCTCTATTCTCACAGTGACTGTCTGATTACCGGCTGGGCGCAGCGCGCCGTACTGTCGCATCAGTGTGATACGCTGCCCGGCGACAGTGGCTCGCCGCTGCTGCTGAACGGGGATAACGGCTGGCAGTTAATTGCGGTCCAGAGCTCGGCACCCGCCGCCAAAGATCGCTATCTGGCCGACAACCGGGCGATTGCCGTTACCTCATTCAGAGATGAACTGGAAGCCTTAGCGCAGTAACAGCATCTTCACGGGCAACAGAAGCCGGGGGCGCGTCATCACTGACGCGCCCCCGTTTTATCAGCCCGCAATCTGCTCCATGGTCTGCAGAATGCGCTTGTCAGAGATCGGATAAGGCGTGCCGAGCTGCTGGGCAAAATAGCTGATCCGCAACTCCTCAATCATCCAGCGGATCGCCTTCACCTCTTCATCATCCTGGCGCTGCGGTGGCAACTTATTCCGCCACGCCTGGTAGGCCTGCTCCACCGCCTGCACCTTCAACATCCTCGCCCGATCGCTGTGCGGATCGGCGGGCAATTTTTCCAGTCGCCGTTCGATGCCGTGCAGGTAGCGCAAGCTGTCGCCCAGCCGCTGCCAGCCGTTGCCGGTGACAAAACCGCGGTAGACCAGTCCACTAAGCTGCGCCTTGATGTCGGATAGCGCCAGCGCCATCGTCATGTCGACCCGCCCTTTCAGCCGCTTATTAATGTTGAATACCGCCGTCAGGATCTGCTCGACCTGCTTAGCAATGGTCACCACGGTTTCATTGAGTTCACCGCGCACTTTATCCCGCAACTGCTCAAATCCGGCCTGATCCCAGGCGGGTCCGCCCGCGTCGGCGATCAGCTTATCGATGCCACAGGCGATACAGTCGTCGATCAGCTCCATCACTTTGCCATACGGATTAAAGTAGAGACCGAGTTTGGCCTTGTTCGGCAGCTTTTCGTGCAGGTATTTCACCGGGGACGGCACATTAAGCAGCAACAGACGGCGCTGACCGCGCCACATCATTTTTTGCTGCTCCTGTTCGCTGTCGAACAGCCGAATGGCAACGCTCTCTTTCTCATCGACCAGCGCCGGCCAGGCTTTCACCTGATAACTGCCGCGTTTCTGCTCATAGCTGCGTGGCAAATCACCGAAGCTCCAGATATGCAGCCCGCTCTGTTCCAGCCCGTCATCCGCCACTTTTGACAACGTTTCCTGCACTTTGCCTTTCAGCTGCGCCTTGAGGGCGGTCAGATCTTTGCCTTCCAGCAGCTTGCGGTTGTGTTCGTCCACCACCCGGAAGGTCATTTTCAGATGATCGGGCACCTGTTCCCACTGCCAGTTTTCCCGCTCCAGCGTGACGCCGGTCATGCGACGAAACTCTCGCGACAGCGCATCCAGCAGCGGCATCTCCATCGCGGTAACCCGGCCGAGAAACGCTTCGGCATAGTTCGGTGCCGGCACCAGATTGCGCCGTAGCGGTTTAGGCAGCGACTTAATCAGCGCGATAATCAGTTCGCGCCGCACGCCCGGAATCTGCCACTCAAAGCCGTTCTCTTCCACCTGGTTAAGCAGCGGCAACGGGATATGCACCGTCACGCCATCGGCATCGGCGCCCGGTTCAAACTGGTAGCTCAGCTTCAGCCTGAGGTTGCGCTGATGCCAGAAGTTGGGATAGTCGAGCTGGCTGACCTTATCCGCGCCCTCTTTAATCAGCATCTGCTTATCAAAGTTCAGCAATTCCGGATTGTCGCGGCTAGCCTGCTTCCACCAGCTATCAAAGTGCTTCGCTGACACCACCTCTTTACCGATACGCTGCTCGTAAAAGGCAAACAGGGTTTCGTCATCGACCAGAATGTCGCGACGGCGCGATTTATGCTCCAGATCCTCGACTTCGCTGCGCAGCTTCTGATTGGTGCGGAAGAAGGCGTGACGCGTCTGCCAGTCGCCCTCCACCAGCGCATGGCGGATAAACAGCTCGCGGCTCAGGGTCGGATCGATAGCGCCATAGTTAACTTTGCGCGCCGCCACAATCGGCAGGCCATACAGCGTTACTTTTTCAGTTGCCATCACCGCGCCCTGTGATTTCTCCCAGTGCGGTTCGCTGTAGCTGCGCTTGATCAGATGCTGGGCCAGCGGCTCAATCCACTCCGGCTCGATGCGTCCGGCGGTCCGGCCCCACAACCGGCTGGTCTCGACCAGTTCCGCCACCATGGTCCATTTTGGCGGCTTCTTAAACAGCCCGGAGCCGGGGAAGATGGCGAAGCGGGTATTGCGCGCGCCGGTGAACTCCTGCTTATCCGCATCTTTCTGGCCGATATGCGACAGCAGCCCGCTTAACAGCGCGCAGTGAATTTCACGCATTCCCGCCGGCTCGCTGTTGACCGGAATGCCCAGCTCGCGCACCACCTGCCGCAGCTGGGTGTAGATATCCTGCCATTCGCGCACCCGCAAATAGTTAAGGAAGTCACTTTTGCACTGGCGGCGGAACAGGTTACCCGACAGCGCTTTCTGCTGCTCCGCCAGGTAATTCCATAAATTGACGAAGGCCAGGAAGTCGGAATCTTTGTCGGCGAATCGCCGATGTTTTTCATCTGACGCCTGTTTTTTCTCGGCGGGACGCTCACGCGGGTCCTGAATCGATAAGCCCGCGGTGATGATCATCACTTCGCGGACGCAGCCAAATTTTTGCGCTTCCAGCACCATCCGCGCCAGACGGGGATCGACCGGCAACTGCGCCAGCTGGCGGCCTGAACCGGTCAGCCGGTAATGCCCATCGTCTTCATTCAGGGTTAGTGCGCCCAGCTCTTCCAGCAGGCGCACACCATCCTGAATGTTGCGCTTATCGGGCGCTTCCACAAACGGGAACGCGGCGATATCGCCCAGACCCAGCGCGGTCATCTGCAGAATCACCGACGCCAGGTTGGTACGCAGAATTTCCGGATCGGTAAACGCCGGGCGACTGAGAAAATCATCCTCAGAATAGAGGCGGATACAGATCCCCTCTGACACACGGCCACAGCGCCCTTTACGCTGATTGGCCGACGCCTGCGACACCGGCTCAATCGGCAGCCGCTGCACTTTGGTGCGGAAGCTGTAGCGGCTGATGCGCGCCGTTCCGGGATCGATAACATATTTGATGCCAGGCACCGTCAGCGAGGTTTCCGCCACGTTGGTGGCCAGTACGATTCGTCGGCCGCTGTGTGACTGGAATACCCGGTTTTGCTCGGCATTCGACAGGCGGGCGTAGAGCGGCAGTATTTCGGTATGCGGCAGATCGCGTTTGATCAGTGCGTCTGCAGTATCACGGATCTCACGTTCACCGCTCATGAAAATCAGGATGTCGCCGTGACTTTCATGGCCCAGTTCATCCACCGCATCAAAGATTGCCTGCAGCTGATCGCGATCGCCATCATCCGCCTCATCTGCCACCGGCCGGTAACGCACTTCCACCGGATAAGTACGGCCGGAAACTTCAATCACCGGCGCGTTATTGAAATGCCGTGAAAAGCGCTGCGGATCGATGGTTGCCGAGGTGATGATCACCTTGAGATCGGGCCGACGCGGCAGCAGTTCGCGCAGGTAGCCCAGCAGGAAGTCGATATTCAGGCTGCGCTCATGCGCCTCATCGATAATGATGGTGTCGTACTGCATCAGCAGACGATCCTGCTGTATTTCCGCCAGCAGTATCCCGTCGGTCATTAATTTAATCTGGGTCAGATCGCTGACCTGATCGTTAAAACGCACTTTATAGCCGACGCAGCCACCGAGCGAAGTATCCAGTTCGTCGGCAATACGGTTGGCAACGGTACGGGCCGCCAGTCGGCGTGGCTGAGTATGCCCAATCAGCCCGGTTACGCCGCGTCCCAGCGCCAGACAGATTTTCGGTAACTGAGTGGTTTTACCAGAGCCGGTTTCGCCCGCCACAATCACCACCTGATGATCGCGTATCGCCTCAGCAATATCCTGCTGCTTCTGGCTGACCGGCAGATTTTCCGGGAAGGTGATAGCCGGAGTGGCAGCGCGACGCTGGGCCACCCGCTGCTCGGCGGCGCTAAAATCCTGCTCCAGCTCGCTGGCGATGCCCTGCTGTGCGGCCGGATTTTTAACTTTCCTGGCACCCTGTAAGCGACGCTGCAGGCGCTGGCGGTCGCGCAGCATTAACCCGTCAAGCCGTGACCAGAGTGAAGCCAGTGGGGAGGTATCGGGAGATGACATAATAATGACGTACCTTACTCAGACGCTGTCGCTGCTGTCGCAGCGCGCTGCAAGCCGGGATAACCGGCTGATTCAATAAAATAATTGCGCGCATCATAGCACATTTCGACCTGTGACGGCGGACGGCGCACGTTACGCTTATTCAATAAATTCGAACATCGACCTCGAAATATTGCGCTTTCACCGCGCCATTGATAACCGTAGAGTGTAAACCATTGAGCGGACAGCCTTCCGCGTACAGACAGGAAATCACCATGAGCAAAGTTTTAGTTCTGAAATCAAGCATCCTCGCAGGCTACTCACAATCCAGCCAACTGGCTGACTTCTATCTCGAGCAGGCAAAATCTCAGGGCAAAGAAGTGACCGTACGTGATCTGGCTGCTAACCCGATTCCGGTACTGGATGGTGAACTGGTCGGCGCGCTGCGTCCGTCTGATGCGCCACTGTCGCCACGTCAGCAGGATGCGCTGGCGCTGTCCGATGAGCTGATTGCAGAACTGCAGGCCCATGATGAAATCGTGATTGCTGCCCCCATGTATAACTTTAACATCCCGACCCAGCTGAAGAACTACTTCGACCTGATTGCCCGTGCTGGCGTGACATTCCGTTACACCGAAGCAGGCCCGGAAGGTCTGGTGAAAGGCAAGCGTGCGGTGGTGATCTCCAGCCGCGGCGGCATTCACAAAGACACCGCGTCCGACCTGCTGACGCCATACGTGAAGCTGTTCCTGGGCTTCATCGGCATCACCGACGTGGAGTTCGTATTCGCTGAAGGTATCGCTTACGGTCCTGAAGTGGCCAGCAAAGCGACCGCGGAAGCCAAAGACGCTATCCAGCAGATCGTTACTGCTTAATCTTTTGATGCCGTTGTACTTGCCGGGCCCTGCGCCCGGCTTTTTTATGCCTGGTGTTACTCTTTTTTCAGCCACTGACCATTAATGCCGCGCACATATTCTCCTGCGGCGGCCCGGCTCACCAGTTTCTGACCGGCAATGCTGGCAACGTCTGCGGTGGGTAAATTATTCTGCTCTGCTACCCGCTGATACTGCTGCTGTCGGCCCGCATTGATTTTCTCCGTCAGCGCCAGGGTTTCGCTGTCCTGCGCGCGCGCGGCCAGATAGCCGGAGAGGGTTTCGCCGACCCGCCCCGACTGACGCGCCTCATCCAGCGTCAGCGCCCAGGCGGGCTGGGCGATCATCAGGGCAAGTAACAGGGCTACGCTGATGCGTTTCATACTCGCTCTCCTCAGAACAGATCGCTCTGGTTTTTCAATAACGCTTCCACGTCTTTATCCACTTTGATGTGAATCTCATGCTCGATTTTCACGTTCATGTTGATAGTGATCGGATCTTTCGGTGCCGTCACTTCAATGCGCGGTACACAGCCGATCAGCGGCAGCCCGGCTGCCAGAACCAGTAATGCCCTGAAGCTCATGGTGTGGTGTCCTTGTTCGATGGCAGGGTGGCATGTTGCTCCACCCAGGATTGCAAATTATCGCCAAAGCGCAGACTGCGCCACAGCTGAAACAGATTTTCCTGATGACGATAGTTGAGATTCACGGTCTGCCGACGGTTACTGAACTGGCTGATGCCCTGCACCTCTGCCTCCATAATGAGATCGCCCACGGTATTCAGATTCAGCGTGGCCCAGGAGCGGGAGATTTCCATATAGCGCAGCCAGTCCAGCGCCGCGCCGGTGGCGACGTTATTGCGGGTTATCGCATCCGCCATATCTTTATCCAGCCGGAAGGTCAGCGGGCCGCTGTTGGCGATCCACCCTTTCTCGATCAGCCAGCGCGGATGATTCAGCCACAGCGGCAGTTCGCCGTTGATCCGTCCGGACATGGCAAACTGTTTCGGTTTGATCGCCGTCACCAGCTCACTCAGGCTGATATTGCGCAGTGACACGCGCGCCGGCTGATGCTGTGGCATCCGTAATGCCGGTAAGCTGATCTGCCCGCCCAGCAGATCAAGACTCACCTCCTGCAAGGTCAGCGGTGCCTGTTCACTCCACGGCCAGGCGCCCTGCAGATCGGCGCGAATATTTTGCATTGCAAACTGGTTTTTTATCTCAGCGATACGCAGCGATACCGGGCCGTGTTGCCCAAACTGCCACTGCTGATCTTTTAGCCGGAACGGCAGCGAGAAATCGACGCCATTTATCTCACTGTCCGGGGTCCAGAGACTGCCCGCGTTGACCGTCCAGTGCCCCCCCGCCTGGAACCCCTGATCGCGCGCGGCCGAAAACGCCACCTGCGACCGCAACTCGCCGCCGCGAATCTGCATCTTCAGGTCCGGACTGAGTAAGGTCTGAAACACGGTCAGCGATTGCTGCGGCCACCAGGCTTCGCCGCGCAGCCGTTCGCCATCCCAGCGACCGTTGACCCGTACCGGACCCACCCTGCCGGCGTTCAGTGCGCCCCGCCAGATAAAGTCACCGGGATCGCGGCCTTTCGCTTCAAAGTCGAGCGTCGAATCTGCCAGCCTGCCGCCGTAACTGAAGTGAGTGGCGCCCGCCTGTAGCCGGAAGCTGCCGTTAAAAGAGGGATTCTGCGCAGCGCGCTGCCAGTTGACCGGCGCGGTCAGCGTCAGCCGGGGCTTTTCCACCTGAACGCTGCCATAAGCAAGGTGATTGAAACCGGTGGAGAGCGTATCCAGATGAATCAGCGTATCACGCCAGCCGCCGGTGCCTTTGACATCCCAGCGCGCCTGAAGCGGCAGCATTTCGCCACCGCCCCAGTAGCGCCAGTTCCATTCGCCCTTATCCGGCCAGAAATCGGTGGCACGACCATCCAGATGCAGCCGGAAACGACCAAAGCTGGGATCGTGAGCATTCAGGATCGCCTGTAACCGCCCATCAATCCCCTGCGCCGAGATCCGGACGCCGGCCAGTGGCCAGCGCGCCTCATCCACCTCCAGTGTAGAGAGCAGACGACCACGCAGACGCAGCAGCGATTTGGGTTGCAGCACCAGCTGAGGATCGATCAGTGAGCCGCTGAGCAGACCCGGTATCGATCCATACAGCTGCAGATCGGCCAGCTTGCTTTCGCCGGTCAGCTGAAAGGGCAGATGGCTGTCGGTCAGACTCAAATGACCCGGACCGAGACCCAGCACCACGTTGCCTTTACCGCCGCGCCCCTGGGTTAACAGGTTAATCCGGCCGCTGATCTGGCTGGCTTCAAGACCCGATTGCCAGTTATCCAGCGTCAGATTGACAAATCCGGAGAGCGGCTGACCTGCCAGCGGCCAGAAGTACTGACCCTGCTGGATGCGGATCTGCTCGTCGCTGATCTGCCACGGCAGTCGCAGCAGCGGCCGATCGTTATCCGGCATCGCCACGTTCAGCACGCCCTGCTGCTGTTGCCAGTTAAGGGTCAGCAGCAGCGGATGCGGCAGCGCGGTCAGCGCCAGTTGCCCGGCGACTTCGCCGCTAACCGGCAAGCCGTTAGCGAAGGTCGGCAATTCCACGTGGCCACTGAGGGTGACCGGTTCAGGTAATGCGGGATGATTAAGCGTCAGGCGATTGATGGCGAGCTGTTGTCCGGTCAGCGTCGCTGCCAGTTGCAGATTCTCACCCTGATAACGGAGTTGCTGCTGCTGTTTTTCTAAGGTCAGATCCAGCGTGCCCGCGTAAGCCTGCCACGGCGTGACAAGCAGTTTCGTCAGATGAACGTCGGCGCCTGGCAGCATCGCCTGCCATTCGGCCAGGGTTTTGGGTGCCGCCGACGGGCCATCACCGTCAGGTAATTTTTGCAGGCAGTCGCTGTTCAGCGTCAGTTGTGCTGCGTTCAGCTTCCAGCGCGAATCCTGCCAGCCGAGCGAGGCCGACTGGATCTCCGCCAGCAGACAATCCTGGGCCAGATAGCGAATGCCGGGAAACCACAAGCCGCCATCCCGCCAGCGCGGCGAGCCGGATAGCGCAATGCGGGTCTCTGGCGGCAGCCAGATGCCGACTAACCGTGGCAGCCATTGGGTGATCGTCAGCAGTAAGCCCAGCAGCAGCAGAATCAGCGCCAGAATGGCCGCCAGCCGTCGCCGAAAAATCCGTGGCATCACAGCCATAATCCTTTTCCTTACAGTATCCTGACAATGATGATGGCATGTAACGCCCGGAAGGTGAAGGTCCCGCCCGCGCGCAAATCAGCGGTTAGAGCAAAGTCTGCCAGAAAACGTTATCCTTGTTTCACACCCGTATGCAGGAGCACAACGATGAAGATCGCGGTTTACAGCACCAAACATTACGATCAGAAGTACTTCGAGCAGGTTAATCAGCAATTCGGTTTTGAACTGGTCTTTTTTGACTTTTTGCTCACCGAGAGCACGGCAAAAAATGCCGTCGGCTGTGATGCCGTCTGTATCTTTGTCAACGATGATGGCAGCCGCCCGGTACTGGAAGAGCTGGCATCGCTGGGCGTGAAGTACATTGCCCTGCGCTGTGCCGGTTTTAATAACGTCGATCTGGCCGCCGCGGCGGAGTTTGGCCTGCCGGTCGTCAGGGTGCCAGCCTATTCCCCGGAAGCGGTGGCGGAACATACCGTGGGTATGATGCTCACCCTGAATCGTCGAATCCATCGTGCCTATCAACGCACCCGTGATGCCAACTTCTCACTTGACGGGCTGACCGGATTTAATATGCACGGTAAAACCGCTGGCGTCATTGGTACCGGTAAAATTGGAATCGCGACCATGCGCATCCTGAAGGGGTTAGGTATGCATCTGCTGGCCTTTGATCCCTATCCCAGCGATGAGGCGCTGGCATTGGGTGCCGAATATGTCGATCTGAAAAGGCTGTTTGCCGAATCGCATGTGATTACGCTGCACTGCCCATTGACGTCAGAAAATTATCACCTGCTTAACGCCGAAGCGTTCAGCCAGATGCGTGATGGCGTGATGATCATCAACACCAGCCGCGGTAGCCTGATTGATTCACAGGCAGCAATTGATGCGCTGAAACAACAGAAGATTGGTTCGCTTGGCATGGACGTGTATGAGAATGAACGCGATCTGTTCTTTGAAGATAAGTCGAATGATGTGATCCAGGACGATGTGTTCCGCCGTCTTTCTGCCTGTCACAACGTACTGTTTACCGGCCATCAGGCGTTCCTGACCGCCGAAGCGCTGACCGCCATCTCTGAAACGACCCTGAGTAATCTCAACCAGCTCGATCGCGGCGAAAATTGCCCGAATCAACTCTCAGCCTGAACAGGCGGGCCGGAAATCTCCGGCCTGTCACTTAACGGGCGCAGCGTCCGCCGATCAACGCCTGCTCATCACAACGACGACCATTCACCAGCTGGCACATCCCGACCCGGGAGCCGTCCAGTTGATGTGAGAAAGCCAGCGTGCCGCCTGCATTTGAACAGGTATTTTCGGCCAGCGAGGACATCATCACCCGTGGCTGGATATGGGCGGCTGTCGCCTGTTGCGGTGGCTCGTTGTCATCACTGTTGCTGCTGCAGGCAGAAAGTAACAGCGCGGCACCGGCCAGCAATAAGGTGGCTGCTTTCATCAATCGGACTCCGGGAGTTGAGGTTAAAGGCCTGGTCAGCATATGTCAGGCGGCACAAGGGATCGAGAGGAGAAACAGCTTTTTACAAAATTCTCCAGCGTCATTTGCAAGCAGAATTATCTTGTTTACCTGCTATCAGTGAATCGTCAGACTTCCCCTGCTTTTCTTAAATCGGAGTAATGCCATGTTAATGGACATGTTAATCCGCATCGCACTGGCCGGCATCCTCGGCGGTCTGATTGGAATGGAGCGCCAGATGCGGGCCAAAGAGGCGGGACTGCGCACTCACATTCTGGTCGGCATCGGCAGCGCGATATTCATGCTGGTGTCGAAATATGGCTTTGCTGACATGCTGAACAGTGAACATGTCGCGCTGGACCCGAGCCGCGTGGCGGCACAGGTGGTCAGCGGCATGGGCTTCCTGGGCGCAGGCACTATCATGGTTCAGAAACAGGTGGTGAGAGGATTAACCACCGCTGCGGGCTTGTGGGTGACGGCGGCAATTGGCCTGCTGATCGGTAGCGGGATGTATGAAATCGGCATCTACGGCACGGTGCTGGCGTTAGTGGTGCTGGAACTCTTTCGCCGTCTCAGCCATTTTTTTATCGGCAAGCATCATACGCTGCTGGTGTTTCTTAAACCCAAAAGCGTCCCGCTGGTGTTGCTGGTGATACAGCGCGAAGGGATTCGTTACGCTAACGTGACGGTAGTCAATCGCGATGAAGAGAGCGGACTGTGTGAGCTCAGTATTCAGGTCACGCTGTCACGTAAATTCAACGACGCGCACCTTTACGATAAGGTTATGGAGATCAAGGGGGTACAGTCACTGGAAATGATGTAGCTTCGCCAGGTTGCGGTGCGTAATACTGAATAACAATGAGAATATAGGTTAAAGTTAATAGTCTGTCATGGCTGCGAATTGGCGGTAAAACGCCCCCGACTACGCTGAGTTTATCTTCTCACATCTCTTTTTAAATGACCTGAAACATGGAGCCGACGGTGAATTAATGTCATAATTCCCCCTGAATTTGATCTGGATGATATTTTGGCTGGAGACTAATGCCTTTCAATCCGAATAACTTTGACGATGTCCTGCCCGATGGTACGCGTAAAAATTACAGCGTTATGTTTAAATTGATAGTACCGGTTTACAGCGCCCTGGCGGTCGGCGTCATGCTGATGGTTTGCGATCAGGATTCTGTAAACAATGCGTTAGATACCGGCAACTATCTGGTTGAGGATGGTATTCACGAATTTTTTGCCTCACTCAAACTGTTTCTGCACCAGGCCTACCGCTGGATTGTCAGAGCCTGTAGCTGAGATGAGTTAATGCCATAAAAAATGAATTAAGCCATTATGATTGCTCAATAGCAACACGCCTAAATACATAATTGCAACATAGCATTATAAAAAAAAATCAGTGTGACGCTGAGTTTGAATTTATATGTATTCCCTGAAAAGTCATATTCTTATACCGCAAAGCAGAGCATCGATTTCGTTGCACGATATTGAATGTTTTCACCCAAATTGAGTATTGACTCAATTTTCACCGTGGCGTATTTACCTGTTTATCCTGCGTCTGATGATTACGTCTCCCGACACAGATAATATAACTATCGATCACCCGGTCATAATCGCCCTTTAAGGGTCAGGGAGAATATTATAGCGCAGGCTAATAAACAGCGATTCAACAGCCAGACCTTATTCAACTTTGCCGTCACCGAAACAAATCGGGTCACCGGGTGTTGCAGAAATTCTGACTTTCGCTGAATAACAATTTTTATAAAAAACAGATCTATCATTGATTCACATCAGTTCATTCAGCCGCAAATTATTTTCTGTTTATAACGTATTGAATTTATCCGGCGCACCCTGTTTGCTTTTATTTACGCGGTGACCGCCATGAAATACCTGTTTATTCTTTCTATTGTGTTTATTAATACGGGATGTGCCGCAAAAAAAGTGGATGCGGTCAGTGCTGCCTGGCAGGCCTCTATGCCCTTCTGTTCAGCACACGACAACGAGATCGATTGTCAGTGGAATAATGTGCCGGATAGCGATGGCTAACCGCGCGTTTTGCCTGATATCCGCACTCCCGGGTCAGCCGCGCTGAGCGGCTGGCGTTATAACGGCTGCTGTGCCCTCTTCTCTGTGGGTAGCACAGGTTTATCTGCTGATTAGTTCACTCCAGCGCTGACAAGCGCGGCAACAATACGTACCATACGCTGCATATTCGTGACACCGCAGAGAGTGGATCACCTGAACGCGAGCCGCAGTGGGCTGACCAGGTGCGCTTTCTGGTTTTAGAGATAGGTAAAAATGCTGGATAATCAATCGGTTGACAAGAAAGAACAGTACAACCTTAATAAGCTGCAAAAACGCCTGCGTCGCCATGTCGGCGAAGCAATCGCTGATTTTAATATGATTGAAGAAGGCGATCGCATCATGGTTTGCCTGTCAGGCGGTAAAGATAGCTATACCATGCTGGAAATTTTGCGCAGCCTGCAAAAAAGCGCGCCGGTCAATTTCAGTCTGATTGCCGTTAACCTCGATCAGAAGCAGCCGGGATTCCCGCAGCATATTCTGCCCGGGTATCTTGAATCGCAAGGGGTTGAATACCGGATTATCGAAGAAGATACCTACTCGATCGTTAAAGATAAGATCCCGGAAGGCAAAACCACTTGCTCGCTCTGCTCGCGCTTGCGTCGCGGTATCCTTTATCGTACCGCCAGCGAACTCGGCTGTACCAAAATTGCCCTGGGTCACCATCGCGATGACATTTTGCAAACCCTGTTCCTGAACATGTTCTACGGCGGTAAAATGAAAGGCATGCCGCCGAAGCTGATGAGCGATGACGGCAAGCACATTGTGATTCGCCCGCTGGCCTACTGCCGCGAAAAAGATATTATCCGCTTCTCTGAAGCGCGTCAGTTCCCGATCATCCCCTGCAACCTGTGTGGCTCACAGCCGAACCTGCAACGTCAGGTGGTGGCCGATATGCTGCGTGACTGGGATAAGCGTTATCCTGGCCGTATCGAAACCATGTTCAGTGCAATGCAGAATCTGGTGCCTTCACACATGGCAGACATCAACCTGTTCGATTTCAAAGGCATTAAACATGGCGATGCGGTCGTAGACGGCGGCGATCTCGCATTTGACCGTGAAACGCTGCCGCTGCAGCCTGCTGGCTGGCGCGCGGAAGAGGAAGATGCGCCGGAGATCACTGCACGTCTGGATGTGGTGCAGATTAAGTAAGCCTTTTTACCCTGATTAAGGGCGTGCTGTTATCAGCACGCCCTTTTTTATATGTTACGGTGCGGTGGCGGATCCATTACCGGCGGAAACTCCGGGTCCGGTGGCGGATCGGGCTGCGGTTGCGGCTGGGGAATCGGGTCAGGAATCGGGGTCGGATCCGTGGGGATGGGCTCGCTGTTAAGAATCGCGTTCATGCCGTGCTCCTTTTCTTGCGAATGGACTTTAAGCATAGGAAAGGAAACGCCTTACAGCCAGGCGGCAAAAAAAAAGCCGGCACAATGGCCGGCGTGTTTCGAATTAAATGTGCTATGCATTAATTCTAAATCAGGAAGTAAGACAATATGGAGCGCAACGCCCATCGCTTGACGTTGCATTCACCTGCGAGAGAGATTCTGCGTCAGTCGGGGCTATGGGTTATTGATGTCGATCAGCTTTTGTCAGCTTAATGCCATTTTTGCACCAGACGGTGCTGATGGCTCCCGCCGGCAGGTTACAGCCAGCGCCGTTTACGCAGGTAGCCCGCAACGCTGAGCGCCAGTATCACCAGCAGCAGACAGAAAATCGTGAAGCCATAACGCCATTCTCCCCCCGGAATACCCCCGAGGTTCACACCAAACAGGCCGGTGAGAAAAGTGGCAGGCAGAAAGATCATCGCCATCAGCGACATGGTGTAGGTACGACGGTTCATCGACTCCGCCATCTGCGAAGCCACTTCATCAGCCAGAATGGCGGTGCGCGCCACGCCAGCATCGAGATCATCCAGCCCGCGGCCAAGGCGATCGGCAATTTCCTGCATCCTTCGACGCTCGCTGTCGTCCATCCACCCCAGCTTCTCACTGGCCAGCCGGGCATAGACGTCGCGCTGCGGTGCCATATAACGCCGCATCACAATCAGCTGTTTACGCAGTAAGCCCAGTTCGCCACGTGCCGGCATCCGCTGATCCAGCAGGGCATCTTCCATTTCGATGATTTTGTCATGCAGCACTTCGATAAACTCGCTGGTGTGATCGGTCAGCGCATCGCAGACATCTACCAGCCAGCTGCCACAATCGATGGGGCCATTGCCGTTCTGCAAATCAGTCAGCACTTCATCCACCGCGTACACTTTGCGCCGCCGGGTTGAGACAATCAGTTTGTCGTTGATAAACACCCGCATCGCCACCAGCTGGTCGGGACGCGCATCGCTGTTATGGTTGACGCTGCGCAGCACAATCATAAAACCATCACCCAGCCGGCTGACGCGCGGACGCATGCTGTCGCCCGCTAAGGCATCTCGCACTGCATCGGGGATCTGGGCTGTCGATTGCAGCCATTCGGCGCTCTGGCGGTGGGTATAGTTCAGATGCAGCCAGCAGGGACGCTCACAATGAATCACTTCATCTTCTGCAATCGGGATCAGGCCGCCCTTTCCGTCCAGCTGGCAGGAAATGATGGCATCTGATACCTGTAATGCTTTTCCTTCGATTACATCCACAACCGTGCCTCGCTATCAAAATCAATACGATACAGTCTAGCGTGACGGCGTTGAGTTGCAATCATTGGGCTGTGTAGAAAGATGTCAGACAGCGGCCTGATGTCAGGCCGCATAAGCCTTAGTGCTTTTCAATCCACAGTTCGCGGCTATAGGCCACATCTTCCGGGTTGGTGATCGGATAGCCTTTGACCCAGGGTTTGATCAGACGGCCATTGGTATACTGGTAGATGGGCGCAATCGGCGCCTGCTGAGCCAGAATCTGTTCGGCGCGATTGTAATCACTGTTGCGGGCCTGATCGCTGGACTCTTTACTGGCTTTCGCCAGCACCGCGTCATAGTCCGCATTGCTGAAGCGCGCAATATTGCTGCTATTGCCTGAGGTCAGCAGGTTAAGGAAGGTAGAGGGTTCATTGTAATCCCCGACCCAGGATGCCCGGATCACATCGAAATTACCGCTGTTGCGGCTGTCGATATAGGTTTTCCACTCCTGATTTTCCAGCGTGACATCGACGCCGAGATTCTTTTTCCACATTGAGGCCACCGCAATGGCGATTTTCTGATGGCTCTCAGAGGTGTTGTAGAGCAGTTTGAGGTGCAGGGGTTTATCCGGTCCGTATCCGGCTGACGCCAGCAGCGCTTTGGCCTGCGCGTTCAGACTGTTTTGATCGTGCTGCTGCATGAATGACGGCAGTGGCTTGAAACCCGCAGTAACGTCCGGTGTAAAATGCCATGCCGGTTTTCACCGGTTCCCAGCACCTTATCCGCGATAACCTGGCGATCGATTGACCATGACAGCGCTCTGCGCACCCGGACATCGGCGGTCGGCCCTTTCACGGTATTAAATGCGTAGTAGTAAGTGCCGAGCTGGTCCGGGGTATAAACCTGACCAGGCAAGGTTTTCTTCAACAGCGCATACATGTTTTTCGGGAAAGATTCGGTAATATCAATGTCGTTGGAGCGATAGCGTTTGGTGGCGCTCGACTCTTCATTAATCGGCACGAAGGTGACTTTGGTCAGCACCGAATGTGCATCATCCCAGTAGTGCGGGTTACGGGTCAGCACAATCTTTTCGTTTACGACTCGCTCGCTTAGCTGATACGCGCCGTTACCCACCAGTTTCCCCGGCGCGGTCCAGCTATCGCCCTGCTGTTCAACCACCTTCTGCGGCACCGGGAACAGGGCGACGTTGGCGACCAGCGCCGGGAACCACGGCACCGGCCGGTCAAGGGTGATCTTCAGCCGGCTATTATCCTGCGCCACCACGCCCAGCTTGTCGGGCGTCATCTCACCTTTGGTGATAGCGGCCGCATTCTCAATGCCGCTTAACCCCGCAAACCAGGCAAATGCCGAACTGTTCTTCGGATTCACCAGTCGCTGCCAGCTGTAGACAAAATCCTGCGCGGTGACCGGATCGCCGTTCGACCAGCGGGCGTTGTTACGCAGGGTGAAAATCCAGGTTTTATTATCGCTGCTGCTCCAGCTCTGCGCCACGCCCGGTACGATTTTGCCCTGCGCGTCCTGACTGGTCAGCCCTTCAAACAGATCGCGAATGACCTGAATTTCCGGCAGCCCCACCGCTTTGAGCGGATCGAGCGAGGCGGGTTCATCTTTAATATGGCGAACGATCTGCTGCTGGTCGGCGAGCTGGGCACCGGCAGGCACATTTGCCGCCAGCGCGGGTGTGATGACGCTGCTCAGGCTAAGCGCCGCCAGCGTCATGTGAAAGGTCTTAACCATCATCACTCCTTTACCCCAAAGAAGCGCTGCCGCGGTCCAATGCCGATGCAGCTTGTCTTTTGGCACTTTATCGCAAATTGCTGATTGATAAATAGCTATTTTCCGCGCGCGGCTTTTCCGCTACTTTTAGAAAAACCCTTCAGAGGAAATCACCATGTCGTCATTACATCCACGGCAGCTGCGCGGCAAACTGGGCGTTCCGTATCAGCAATATGGCCGGTCAGTGCTGGGTGCCCCGCTGTTGTGGTTCCCGGCCCCGCTGGGCGATGCCGATAGCGGCCTGATCCTCGCGGGTACCCACGGCGATGAGAATGCGGCGATAGCCACGCTCTCCGGCGCATTACGCACGCTGCCCGACGCGCTGCGTCGTCACCATGTGGTGCTGGCGGTGAATCCGGATGGCTGCCAGCTGGGATTGCGTGCCAATGCCAATGGCGTCGATCTGAACCGCAACTTTCCGGCAGCGAACTGGCAATCGGGTGAGACCGTTTATCGCTGGAACAGCGTGGCAGAAACGCGCGACGTGGCTTTATCCACCGGCAGCCACCCGGCATCAGAACCGGAAACCCAGGCATTGTGCGCCCTGATTCATCAGCTCAAGCCGCGCTGGATTGTTTCGTGGCATGAGCCGCTGGGCTGCATTGACGATCCGCATCAGGCAGAGATCGGCGGCTGGCTGTCGGCCCGGACCGGTCTGCCGCGCGTCAGCAGCGTCGGTTATGACACGCCTGGCTCGTTCGGCAGCTGGTGTAAGGACCTCAGTCTGCCGTGCGTGACGGCAGAAATGCCGGTGATTTCAGTCGATGAAGCCACGGAAATCTATCTTGAGATGATGGTCAATCTGCTGCGCTGGCAGCAATAATCAGCTGGCCGTTCTGTACTTTGATCGCCGGTTCCGCATCCACCGCCAGCCAGGTCGGGCCATCTAAATCGGCGAAGCGGGTTTGCGGCACCAGCGGCAACGCGGCGCGAATGGCGCGTGAAGTGCAGAGCATACAGCCCAGCATCACGGCAAATCCCTGCTGCTGAGCAGCGTCAGCCAGCGCCAGCGCCTCAGTCAGTCCACCTGCTTTGTCCAGCTTGATGTTGACCATCTCATAACGCCCGCGCAACGCGGAAAGACTGTCACGTGTATGGCAGCTTTCATCCGCGCAGATCGGCAGCGGATGGATAAAGTTCTCCAGCCCAGCATCTTCGCCGGCCGGTAACGGCTGCTCCAGCATCGCCACGCCGATGTCGGCCAGAAGCTGACAACGTGCCGCCAGCCCTTCAGCATGCCACGACTCGTTGGCATCGACGATTAACGTCGCCTGCGGCACTGCAGCGCGGATTGCCATTAATCGCTCGGTGATAAAATTATCGTCAAGTTTGATCTTCAGCAGCGTTGCACCGTGTTGCCACAATGCCTGGGCGCTGCTGGCCATCGCTGCCGGGGTATCAATGCTGACCGTCTGGGCGGTAACCACTTCACCGGGCGCCACCACACCGCTAAGCTGCCACAGACTTTGCTGCTGCTGACGGGCCGCCAGATCCCACAATGCGCTGTCAATGGCGTTGCGCGCCGCACCCGCCGGCAACGCCTGTTGCAGCGCGTCACGCGTCATACCCTGCTGTAATGCGGTCAGCTGGCTGGCGATTTGCGCCAGCACCGAGGCTTCGGTTTCCCCATAACGTGCGTAAGGCGTCGCTTCACCGACGCCTTTGACGCCCGCCTCTTCAATTTCAACCACCACCACTTTGACTTCAGTGCGGGTTCCACGGGCAATGACAAACGGCGTATGCAATGGCCAGGCTTCAGGATAACTTTTTACCGTTCTCATTGATTCTCCACAATGTACGACGCGGTGGCAGGCTGCCACGCTAAACTCAACAATTGAACTCGTAAACCCTTAACATTTATGTCATAAACAACGGTTATAGCTGTGGGTTAACCGTTTAAAAGTTCCCTCTCTTCATCATCAAAAGGAATCAGTATGTCTCAGACCGTTCATTTTCAGGGTAACGCAGTACCGGTTGCGGGTCAGTTTCCTCAGGCTGGCGATAAAGCCAAAGCATTCACGCTGGTGGCAAAAAACCTGGTCAACGTTGCGCTCTCTGAGTATGCAGGAAAACGCAAAATTCTGAACATTTTCCCGAGCATTGATACCGGCGTCTGCGCCTCCTCGGTGCGTAAATTTAATCAGGCGGCGGGAGAACTGAATAACACCGTGGTGCTGTGCATCTCTGCTGACCTGCCGTTTGCGCAGTCGCGCTTTTGTGGTGCGGAGAACCTCAGCAATGTGGTCACGCTCTCCACCCTGCGCGGTTCTGAATTCAAGTATGACTACGGTGTGGAAATTGCCGATGGTGCGCTGGAAGGCCTGACCGCACGCGCCGTGATTGTGCTGGATGAGGAAGATAAGGTGATTTACAGCCAGCTGGTGGATGAGATTACCACTGAGCCTGATTATGAAGCAGCACTGGCGGCACTGAAGTAAAACGGCAATAAAAAAGCGGATAACCCGGTTATCCGCTTCCTGCTTGCCTCAGCAGAGAGCCTATTCGCTTTCGCTGCGCTTCTGACCCAGACCATATTCCCGTAACTTATTGGCAATAGCGGTATGCGACACGCCGAGCCGTTTTGCCAGCTTACGGGTGCTGGGATAAGAGAGATAGAGCCGCGTCAGAATTGAACGCTCAAACCGGCTGGTGATCTGATTCAGCGTCCCTTCCAGCGCTTCATCGCCTAACGACACATCCAGTGCCTGCTCCGGTAACACAATATCCTGAGGACGCAGTTCATAGCCCTCCAGTTGGGTTAGCGCGCGGTAGAGCGCATTTTTCAGCTGGCGCACGTTACCCGGCCAGGCATAGCGGGTCAGAAACGCATTCAGCTGCGGCGACAGACGCGGACGCGGCATTCCCTGTTCGTCGGCGAAGCGGGCAACAAACATTTCGGTCAGCGGCAGAATATCCTGCGGACGATCGCGCAGCGGCGGCAGATGCAGGGTCAGCACGTTCAGCCGGTAAAAGAGATCTTCACGAAATTCGCCGCGCTGCACCAGTTCAATCAGGTTCTTCTGGGTGGCGCAGATGACGCGCACATCAACATGGACTTCATGCTCTTCACCGACCCGCCGGAAAGTACCGTCATTGAGAAAACGCAGCAGTTTGGTCTGCATTCTCGGCGACATCTCCCCGATTTCATCCAGCAACACCGATCCGCCGTTGGCCTGCTCAAAGAATCCTTTTTTGCCCTCCAGCGCATTCGGATAGGCGCCCGCCGCGTGCCCAAACAGTTCACTCTCAGCAACGTCATCGGGTAACGAGGCACAGTTCAGTGCAAGGAATGGTTTTTTTCCCCGAGCGCTACGCAGATGGCAGGCCCGTGCCAGCATATCTTTGCCGGTGCCGGTGTCACCAATGATCAGCAGCGGCGCATCGTGCATCGCCAGCTTGCGCGCCTGGTCCACCACCTGACGCATTTTTGGCGTCACCGCGACAATATGGTCGAACTCCGATTCATCCGTCACCACCAGGTTCTGCAACTGCTGCCCCATGCGTGCCGTGGATTTAAGCATGACCATTGCCCCAACCGGCTGGTCGTTCTGGTCCGCTTCCCCCGCCAGATAGATAGGACGCGCTTCCATCAGGAAGTCCCGTCCTTCAATCACTACATGTTGCGCCTGTGCTTCAACCCGCTCGCTCTCCAGCCAGCGCATAAAGTTAAAGCCGTTAATCAGGTTACCGGCACTGAAGTTACGCATCTTCTGTTCGTCAAGATTGAACAGATTCTGCGCAGCCGGATTCGCCAGTTCGACTTTGCTTTTTAGATCGATCGAAAAGACCGGTTCCGGCATCGCCACCAGCAGCGCACTCAGCGCACGGTGCTCACGTTCCGACGGCATGTACGCCACGGTGCGCACATCTGTCACGCCCGGTGTACGCCGGATTTCGGCCATCAGATTACTGAAGGCATCAAATTCCAGCGCTGAAAAATTGAGATAGATACGGCCTAATGCCGCGATTTCGATACCGCGCAGATCGATGTTACGCGCAACCAACAGGTCGAGCAGCTCACGCGTCAGACCGATTCGGTCCTGACAGAACACTTCCAGACGCATTGCGATGGCCTTAATCAGGTTCAGATAAGGCGATGATACGCTAAGAGATGCGCCAGCAGAAAGGGCTCTGTCAGGAAAAGTTGACAGCCAGAAACCGTTTGGCTGGCTTTTGTACTGCCCGCTGCCGATTTCAGTGGTGAATGAGATTGTCAGGCTACGTCAGTGAGAAACTGTTGATTGCCGCCAACTTGCTGTATATTTCGCACAACCTCTTAATAATGATTAAAAAATGCTGACCTTTTTTGCGAAATACCTGACCGTTGGCGTGTTTAATACCCTGATACACTGGATGACCTTCTTTATCTGTCTCAGTCAGGGATTATTACAATCCACCGCCAATGTCATTGCCTTTTGTCTGGCGGTAACCTTCTCGTTTTTCGTCAATGCCCGCTGGACCTTTAAGCAACAGGCCACGCCGTTCCGCTATATTCTCTATGTGATTTTTATGGGCGCAATGGCGTTTGGTGTCGGTTATGTTGCGGACAGGAACGGCCTATATCCGCTGATTACGCTGATAGCCTCTTCTGCATTGAGTCTGGCCTGTGGCTTTATCTTTTCCCGCTTTATCGTGTTCAAAGGAAATAAATGAAGATCTCTCTGGTGGTGCCGGTATTCAATGAAGAACAGATGATTCCTCTTTTTTACGATGCCGTCAGGAAATATGCCGACTTTGCAGCGTGGCAGATCGAGATTGTCTTTGTTGATGATGGCAGTACGGATGCGACACGCGCCCTGATCACCCAACTTAGCCAGCAGGATCCGCTGGTCCGTCCCCTCTCTTTTATTCGCAACTTCGGTAAAGAACCGGCGCTTTTCGCCGGGCTGGAAGCCGCCACGGGTGATGCCATCATTCCGATTGATGTTGATTTACAGGACCCGATCACGCTGATCCCGCAAATGATCAGCAAGTGGCAGGCGGGTGCCGATATTGTGTTAGCCAAACGTATCGACAGAAGCGCCGATGGTCACCTGAAGCGCAAGACTGCTCATTGGTTTTACAAATTGCATAACTGCATCAGTCATCCCAAACTGGAAGAAAACGTCGGCGATTTTCGGCTGATGTCCCGGGAAGTGGTAGAGAACATTAAGCTATTGCCCGAAAAGAATTTATTTATGAAGGGCATTCTTAACTGGGTTGGCGGACAGACAGAAATTATTGAATATGTCCGAACGGAACGGGTAGCGGGCAACAGTAAATTCAGCGGCTGGAAGCTATGGAATCTGGCACTGGAAGGGCTGACTTCGTTTTCAACCGTGCCACTGCGTATCTGGACTTACCTCGGTTTTCTGGTCGCCTCGCTGGCCTTTATTTATGGCCTGTGGCTGATTATCGACAAGCTGCTTTTTGGCAACGCGGTACCTGGCTATCCCTCAATCCTGGTTTCTGTATTGTTTCTCGGCGGTGTCCAGCTTATCGGCATTGGCGTACTCGGCGAATATATCGGCCGCATCTATATGGAAACCAAAAACCGTCCGCGCTACATTTTGCGAAAAAACGCTGAGCTGAGAAAAAACCAGGATTAACAGCAGAGTAAAGGTGCCACAGGGCGGGAACCGCCTGCAACCTTATAATAAAAAGGATAGAAAATGATCATCAGCCAACAGGAATTAAGCCGCAGCAAAATATTTTCGCTATTTGTGCTTGTTTTCCTTTTTGCCTACAGTCCGGCTTATTTAACGCATTATGCCTATACCGATGACTGGACTAATCTTTACTGGGCTAACTTTGACCGGCTGAGTATTTTAAACTGGGATACATTATCAGGACGACCGGTGTACGGCATTATTCAGTATGCCGCCTCTTTTATTGTCAATAGCGTCGAAAAACTGGCGCTACTGCGTTCCGTCGCCATTGTTCTGCTTATTTTCACCGGCTATTATTTCTACACTCTGAGCCAGAAATATCAACTGTTTGAGAATCAGGCGCAACGCATTACCTTTTCGCTGTTGCTTTGCCTGCTGCCCTCATTCCAGGTTTATGTCGCCTGGGCCTCCTGCTTTCCCTATATCGCCGCTATTCTGCTGGCGGGTGCGAGCTACACTTTGTCGGTGAAACCGGGCGTGGCAGGACGGCTGCTGGCGATTTGCCTGCTGACGGTTGCCTTCTGTATTTATCAACCTGCCGCCATGACCTTCACCTTTTTTGCCTTACTGGATTTATCTCTTTCGGATCGCAGAATCGATAAAAAACGCGCCCTGATTTCCCTGCTGGTATTGGGCGCAGGCATGTTTGCCGCGTTGATGGCTTCGAAGGTGCTGCCCGTGCAGTTGTATGGGCATACGCTACCGCGTTCTGCATTCAGCTACGATATTCCGGTCAAGCTAAAATGGTTCATTACCGAGTACCTGAAGAATGTTATCTGTCATTTTGATCTGGGGGCGAAAACCGTTTCCGTTATCGTCTCGTTAATCGTCATTGGTTTCGGATTGAAGAAAATCAAAGCGGCCGGCAACGATAAGTTTTACCTGGTCTTTATTTTGCTGCTCATCGCCGCGCTGCCAAACCTGATCGTCAGTGAGAGCATGGCCGCTTACCGCACCCTGATTGCCGGGGCGCTGATCTCATCCAGCCTGTTTATTGTCGGTCTGTTTGAAATCAGCCGTCGGTTAAAATGGAAAAAGCGCTTTTATGCCGTGTTAGTGGTGATTGCCGCTTCACTGGCAATGAGCCATCTGATTAATGGCTATTCCAGACCGGCAGGTAAAGAATTTGCACTGCTTAATCAGGCTATCACCACTCAGGTGCCAAAGGATTTTCACGGCGCACTCTACTATCGTCTGACCGGGGAATATCTGCCGAAAGTGGCCACGTTGCGGAAGTATGATGATTTCGGCGGGCTGGGACTCAGCATGTCATGGACCTTTGCTGGCATGGCGCATTTTGTCAGGCTGCAAAACGGGATGGCATTTACCCTGCCGGCTAATCCGGTCATCACTGATGAATCAGCCTGTCCGGGCAACTGCCGGGTGATCGACGCACAAGAGGTGCTGCGACAGCCACACTGAGGCAAAAAACAAGGCGCCAGGCCTGATGCTCATCAGTTAAGCGACCGGTGATAACGCAGTCTGGTGCCGCTCACCCAGTAAAAAGCTGCCACGTTTGACCGTGACAGCTTTTGCAAATTTAACCTTAACTGACGAGCATTATCCTGGCCGCCTTGTGTTATTCCGTCACCACACCAGCTACGCGCTACGCGGGCTTGTTCCCGCCCTTCTGCAACGCCTCTTTCATCTGACCCAGCAGCTCGCGACGGAAATCGCCCAGCCGCGGCTTATCCTGCTCCAGCCACGGCAGCGGGCGACAGAGTTCCATCGCCTTGATACCCAGTCGCGCGGTCAGCAGACCGGCGCCGATGCCCTGCGCTGCACGCGTGGAGAGTCGGGCGGCGATATCCTGCGACATCCAGTCCATACCCACTTCACGCACCAGTTCCGACGCACCGGCAAACGCCATATTCAGCAACACCAACCGGAACAGACGGATGCGACTGAAGTAACCCAGCTCAATGCCGTAAATCGCGGCGATGCGATTGACCAGCCGCAGATTACGCCACGCGATAAAGGCCATATCAACCAGCGCCAGCGGACTAACGGCGATCATCAGCGTTGCTTCTGCCGCGTGGCGGCTGATTTCACGTCGCGCCTGTCGATCCAGCACCGGCTGCACCAGTTGAGCATATAACCGTACCACTTCACTGTCGTTATGGGTTTCATGCAGCGAGGCCTGCCAGCGCTGTAGTGCCGGATGCGCCTGATCCAGCTCCGCCTGCTGCGCCAGCTTCTCACAAAATGACCGGCCTTTGCCGATACCGTGGCTGTGCAGCAGTTCCCGGCCGATGTCGCGTTCTTCAGCACGCTGGCGGAGCTGGTAAAGACGGCGCCACTCACCAGCCAGCGCGCCGACGCCCGCCAGCACGATCAAGCCGCCCGCCACGCCGCTGCCCAGCGAAAACCAGTCGCGCGCCAGCCAGGCATCATGGGTCCACTGCACACCCTGGGCAATGACGCTGACGCCGAACAGCGCCACGCCGGTCATCACCAGTTTGCGCCACAGGCTGCGTTTCGGTTTCAGCGCCGCTTCTACCGCACGCTCACCGGCGCCTCCTCTTCAACAGCAGCCTCGTCATCCTGCACTGCAAGAAAAGCCGCCTGCGCCTGCGGGTCAAAGGTCTGTGCAGGCCGCAACGGCACCTCTGTCGCTTCGTCCAGTGGACGGGCAAAATCGATACGGGGCTTCAGCGGATCGCTCATCGCAATTTATCTCCTAACAAAAATTCCAGCGCAGCATCCATGCGGATATGCGGCAGCGGTCGATCAACATCCAGCTGCTGTGGGCGGAATTGTTCAAACCGAAAACCCTGCTGCTGCCAGAAGGCGTTGCCCGGCAGCCGCGGCGGAACGTCACCGGGATAAACAGTCAGCGGTTCACTATCACTCAGCCGATTACCGCGCAGCGCGGGGATCTTCTCACCCCGGTGATCCACCAGCCCGCTTTGTGTCGCCTGCACCGAGGCCAGTCCGATGCAATCCATACTGATGCCTTCAAACGCGGCGTTCTGCCACGCATCCTGCACCAGCTGTTGCAACAGTGACACCATATTGCCGTGCTGATCGCTGGTGATATGGTCCGCTTTGGTGGCGGCAAACAGTAATTTATCGATTACCGGTGAAAACAGACGCCGGAACAGGGTGCGCTGACCATAATGAAAACTTTGCATCAGCTGCGTCAGCGCCAGCCGCATATCATTAAACGCCTGCGGCCCACTGTTGAGCGGTTGCAGGCAATCGACCAGCACAATCTGTCGATCAAAGCGCAGAAAATGATTTTTATAGAAGCCTTTCACGACATGCTGACAGTAGAAATTAAAGCGCTGCTGCAGCATGCTGAAGTTACTGCCTTTGTCCGCCTGGGCCAGTTTGCTGAGCTGCGATTCGTCGACGGCCGGCCAGGGGAAAAATTGCAGTGCCGGCGCGCCCGCCATATCGCCGGGCAGGACAAAGCGGCCCGGCTGGATGAAATGCAATCCTTCGGCCTTACAGCGGTGCAGGTAATCGGTCCAGGCCGCGGCGATCTCCGCCAGCCGGTTTTCATCGGCGGGGGCGAACGGGTCGAGTTGCTGGCAGAGCGTGCGCCACGGCTTCGCCCATTCAGCACGATCGCCTGTCAGCAGTCCGTTCATCTGCCGCGACCAGGCCAGATAGTCCTGGGCCAGCATCGGCAAATCGAGCAGCCATTCACCGGGATAATCCACGATTTCAAGATAGAGCGTGGCGGTCTCTTTCAGATGGCGCAACAGAGAATCATTGGGCCGGTAGCGCAGTGCCAGCCGCATTTCGCTGACGCCGCGCGTGGGTGTTGGCCAGGCGGGCGGCGTGCTGTAGAGCTGCGCCAGTCCTTCATCGTAGGTAAAGCGCGCCGTGCCCATATCGCGCTGGGGTACCCGCTTTACCCCGAGCAGGCGCTCATCCCGCACCACGGAAAACAGCGGCAATCGTGCGCCGCTGTGGACCGTTAAAAGTTGATTAACCAGTGAAGTGATGAAGGCCGTTTTGCCACTTCGGCTCAGGCCGGTGACCGCCAGACGCAGATGACGATCCACGCCGCGGTTCATTAACGCGATAAATTCAGTTTGCAGTCTTTTCATCTTTCTCCCTGATGAAGCGCGATGCCGCGCAATTCATGACGCGTTTCAGTAGTGGCTCAAGCGCCAGTGCCAGTAACAGACGTATCGGTCGGCGGGCGACCGATTTCACTGCCCAGCCCGTCACACCAGCAGGACCGTAGGTGACAGCATTGATAATGATGAATTTAGCCGCCGACTTCAACGCGGGTGCCGCGCGGTGGCGAAAAGCAGTGGATCGCGAGAACGTCATCGACACCTCCAGAGGGTCAGCGAAAGGGCCTGCGACAGGCCCGGAATAAGAAAAATTAAAGCTGGCGGAAGCGGCTTCGTACGCTGAAGGTTTCTGACGTCACGTAGCGTTCTACATCGCGCACGCTGCGTTCATCGCGCTGCAGTGCGCTTTCTAACTGGTCGAGCAATTCGCTGGCGCTGGGCTGACGTGGGTTATCAGCGGCATTGGCCGGTTTGACATCCAGTACAAAGCCCAGCACGAAATAGGCGACCACGGTAAACATAAACAGACCGAAAAACAGGGATAGCACCATGATGACGCGCAGTAAGCGCACCGGAATATCGAGATATTCCGCCAGGCCAGCACAGACGCCCATCAGTTTACCTTCGTCAGGCTTACGCCATAACTTGCGGCCTTTCATCATGGTTGCCTCCAGTTAGGATGCTCTGCGTCCAGAATCGCCTCCAGCGCATCAATGCGTTCACGCATCCGCTGCACGTCCTGAGCAACACGCTGCAGGCGCTGGATTTCGCTTTGCGACAGATCCGAACCGCCGTTGCGTCTGTTGCTGTAATGCAGCCATAACCAGATCGGTGCCACGAACAACACGAAGATCGTTAGCGGTATGGCGAGAAAAAGTGCGCTCATTGACTCTCCTTAATCACTTATCGCAACATCGATTGTTATTCGCTACGGTTCATTTTGGCTTTCAGCGCATTCAGTTGCTGACTGATTTCATCATCGGCTTTGAGATCAGTAAACTGCTGATCCAGGGTTTTCGGTTTACCGAACCCGTGGCTTTCCGCTTCAGCTTCCATGTGATCGATGCGACGTTCAAACGACTCAAACCGCGCCATCGCTTCATCAATTTTGCCGCTGTCCAGCTGACGACGAACGTCACGAGAGGAGGATGCCGCCTGATGACGCAGCGTTAACGCCTGCTGACGCGCCCGCGTTTCGCTCAGTTTTTTCTCCAGCTCGCTGATTTCGCCTTTCATGCGCGCTAGCGTCTCTTCTACCTGATCGACTTCCTGTTTCAGTGTGGCGATCAGATCAGTCAGTTTCTGTTTTTCGATCAGCGCTGAGCGGGCTAAATCATCTTTATCTTTACGCAGTGCCAGCTCAGCTTTTTCCTGCCATTCCGCCTGCTGAATCTCCGCCTGCTCAATCCGGCGTGACAGCTGTTTCTTTTCAGCCAGCGAACGCGCTGAGGTTGATCGGACTTCGACTAAGGTGTCTTCCATTTCCTGAATCATCAGGCGGACCAGTTTCTGCGGATCTTCCGCACGCTCCAGCAGCGAATTGATGTTGGCATTAACGATGTCGGCGAAACGAGAAAAAATACCCATAATGATGTTCCTCTTTAATTGTGTCATGGCGTGTTGCGCTACATAGCTAATACAAGATGCGTGCCAATTATATATGTTATTGATTTTTAATTAATTTTAAATTTTACACCTCTTTCGGCTTGTACTAATATAGTCAAAATGATTAAAGGGTGGCGAAATTCATCATGGCAGGAAATAACGATAACCTTCTCGGTGAGTCCAATAATTTTCTTGAGGTACTGGAACAGGTGTCGAAGCTGGCACCACTGGAAAAACCGGTATTAGTGGTTGGTGAGCGCGGTACCGGTAAAGAGCTGATCGCCAGTCGTTTACACTATCTTTCCGATCGCTGGCAGGGACCGTTTATCTCGCTTAACTGCGCGGCGCTGAATGAAAACCTGCTTGATTCTGAACTGTTCGGTCATGAGGCTGGCGCTTTTACCGGTGCTCAGAAGCGTCATCTTGGCCGCTTTGAACGGGCGGACGGCGGGACGCTGTTTCTGGATGAGCTGGCGACGGCACCGATGCTGGTACAGGAAAAACTGCTTAGGGTAATCGAATATGGTCAGCTGGAGCGCGTCGGGGGGAATCACTCTTTGCAGGTGAATGTCCGCCTGGTCTGTGCCACTAACGAAGACCTGCCCGCCCTGGCGGCAGCCGGAAAATTTCGCGCTGATTTGCTGGATCGTCTGGCCTTTGACGTCGTGCAACTGCCGCCGCTGCGTGAGCGGCGCAGCGATATTCTGGTGATGGCGGAACATTTCGCTATTCAGATGTGTCGTGAACTTGGCCTGTTGCTGTTTCCCGGATTTACGTCCCAGGCACAGCAGACGCTGCTGAGTTATCACTGGCCCGGCAACGTACGTGAACTGAAGAATGTGGTTGAACGTTCAGTTTATCGTCATAACAGCAGCGAGCAGCCGCTGGATAATGTGATTATTAATCCGTTCGCTTCACGTCCTGTACCGGTTGATGCCCTGCCGATGAGCCGCCCTGAGCACGATGGCGAACTCCCCTCGCTGCCGCTGGATCTGCGTCAGTGGCAGAATCAGCAGGAGCGAGGTCTGGTAGAAGCCAGCCTCAAACAGGCGCGATACAACCAGCGCCGCGCTGCAGGCCTGTTAGGCGTCACCTACCATCAATTGCGCGCAATGATGAAAAACACGGTATTTCCAACGATAAATTATGAGGTCAACGCGCTAAGCAGCGCAGCACTCACTGTTTTCGGACAGCAATCGTCCGGCCTCTTTCATTTTCGCCCTTAACCTGTCGGCAATAACCTGCCTGGCCGTTGATCAACATCAGGCAAACATTCACCGTTATCGTTTAATCACCGCCAGATAACAGGCTCTGAAATTTTATTTCATGCCAGTCTACTCACTCACCTGAGAGAGTGACCGGCTTATTCTGTATAAATCCACACTAACATCAGGCCTTACGGCTGGGTTATGCTTTCAGGCTGCGGCTGCGCAGTAGCCCGACACGTTTCCTTTCACAGACGATGAGAGAAGAGTTATGGATGACGCGGATTTAGCGCAACAATTTGAACAGGCAATCATTACGGCGGCTCTGGTTAACCGCAAGCCTCATTAACCAGCCCCGACGGGCTCTGTATCTGGTGTGAGGACCAGCCAGTGGTTGCCAGCACCGCTTTCTGCTCAGCAGAATGTGGCGTGGATTATCATAAATACCAGCGCGAGATGCAGCAACGTCATACAGATCGTTAATAATCCCGACAGTGCTGGCAGGTGTTCACTGCCGGAAAAGAATCTTTACCGTGCTGAAGAGTGCGCTGTATTCAGGAAGCAATGCTTGTTCTCTTCACAAATACCCCCTGAGCCCATTCCTGTAAAATAAATTGATAAAAGGACGTTGATAAAATGCATAGTGATAGCCAAAAAGGTTCGCAGGTTTATACGCCGCTCTCATTAAAAGCCTACGACTGGTGGGTACTCAATATATCAAACAGCTATGCCTGGCGGTGCGATACAGAGTCCGTGCTGCTTAAACATTTCCAGCGCTTTTCAGGCGAACATCATATGGATATCGGCGTCGGCACCGGTTATTACCTGACCAGGAGCCAGATAAAACCGCGCAATATCACCCTCGTCGATCTCAATCTCAACAGTCTGAATGCTGCCCGTGCACGCATTGCGTCTCAATTCGAAACCCAGTGTTTACAGCACGATATCTTGCTGCCGCTTCCTGACGAGATGAATAACGCTTATGACTCGGTTTCAATGTTCTATCTGCTTCACTGCATACCTGGAAATATGATGTCGAAAGCGGCGGTGATTACCCATGCCGCGAAGGCGTTGAAAGCTGACGGTACACTCTATGGTGCGACAATTCTGGGCTCAGGCGTCAGGCACAATAAGTCTGGCACCGCGTTAATGAACCTTTATAACAAAAAAGGGATATTTTCAAACTGGCAGGATTCCGCTGAAGCGTTACACAACATTCTGGAGACTCACTTCAGAGAGGTGGAAGTCAAAATTTGCGGTACCGTGGCGCTTTTTTCTGCCACCGGCAAAATTACGTGGTAAATAACAGGGTATTTGCTGCATTCTCAGGAGCACGCTCGCAGGCTGGGCTCGCGGCAATGCCCCTTTCCCTTTGAAATCCTGTCTGCGGCCACGGCTGTAACGCTGGGGCCGCCTCACCTCTACTGATAATCCCAACCAGAGACTGAGATGATATCCCTATTTTCAAAGTATGGTTAATTGACGTTAATATTAACGCTGAAAGTTAAAAGGTCAGAATAAATGATCGTCATCAACAAATCCCCTTTTCAAAACAACACTGTTTAACTGCGGTTGTCGCTGCGTCGTTAATAATGCTTTCCGTGAGTTCGGCCTCATCAATTAAATGTGTAAGCTAAAACCAATCAGAGGCTTTCATCGGCATTCGGTGTCGCCCTGCGACCAGGGCGTCTTTTTTCCACCGTCAGATGAGCGTGCATAAATGTCGGTAATTGACGGGCAGTCTGACTTATGCTGCGTTATTAACGCTAACAGCGATTTGATTTAGCAAAATGAACGTAACAGTGCCAGCAATAAAGGAGATTCAGGATGGAACTGACTGAAGAAGAAAAAGAAGCACTGGCTTTTTTTCTGTCAAAAAACTGGATTGCATTTTTCGAAAGCAGTACGGATTTCATGTCTGTTGTTGCCCTGCACAAATTAGCCGCAAAATTTGAACTCACAGAATAAATAAACCCGTCATGATCACTCGCTGCTCCCCCTTACTTCCCCCCTTCCGGTTGATGAGTTTACGCCTCTGCTCCTGACAGGAAATCCAATAATGCAGGCAATAAAACGCCCTGCTTAATCGCTTTTTTGTTTGCCAGGCGCGCGCGGTGGCAGCTGCGGCGCTCAGTGTCACCCTGCGCCACAAAAAGCGGGCGGCAAAAAAAAGCCCGCCAGAGGGCGGGCAACAATACTGGAAGCAATGTGAGCAATGTCGTGCTCTTCTTCGGTAGAGCCACCGTCGAAGTGCAAGTTAATAATAATCATTCTTATTATCATCTGTAAAGAGCTAATTGAGAATAATTATCATCACCACACACTTCGTGCGTTTTTCTGCCGTTGTTTTGATGAAAAACAGCCTGCGCACCGTCTGAGATTTTGGGACATCGCCGGCTTTGCGATACACTCTGTCCAATGCCTCAAAATCGTTGAGTTCTATGTCAAAACTAATATGTGCGCTGTTGTTTAGCCTCGGCGTGTTGAGCCTGCCTGCGTGGTCAGCCCCCGCCGGCGATATTCGCCAGAGCGGCTTTGTCTATTGCGTCAGCGGCACGCTTAATACCTTCAATCCTCAGATGGTCAGCAGCGGATTAACCGTCGATACCCTGGCGGCCCAGCTTTACGATCGACTGCTGGATGTTGATCCTTACACTTATCGTCTGAAACCTGATCTGGCGGCCAGTTGGGAAGTACGTGACAACGGTGCGACCTATCGGTTTCATCTGCGCAGCGGCGTGCAGTTTCAGCAAACTAACCAGTTCAAACCGACTCGCACGATGAACGCCGATGATGTGGTGTTCAGTTTTGCGCGGATGTTTGATCGTCATCATCCGTGGCATAACGTTAACGGCGGCAGCTACCCCTATTTCGACAGCCTGCAGTTTGCCGATTCGGTGCAGAGCGTGAAGAAAGTGGATAACAAGACGGTAGAGTTCCGGCTGAACAGTCCCGATGCTTCATTCCTCTGGCATATGGCGACTCACTACGCGCCGGTGCTGTCGAAAGAGTATGCTGACCAGCTGATGGCGCAAGGCCGCCAGGAAGAGATGGATCGCCAGCCGGTGGGCACCGGACCTTATCAGCTCAGCGAATACCGTACCGGACAGTACATTCGTCTGGCGCGTAACCCGCACTACTGGAAAGGCGTACCGCGTCTGCAGCAGGCGGTGATCGATTTAGGCGCCGGCGGTACCGGTCGTTTATCTAAGCTGCTGACCGGTGAATGCGACGTTCTGGCTTATCCGGCAGCCAGTCAGCTCAGCATTTTACGTGATGATCCCCGCCTGCGTATGACGCTGCGGCCCGGTATGAATATTGCCTATCTGGCCTTTAATACCCGCAAGCCGCCGCTGGACCGTCCTGAAGTGCGCCACGCGCTGGCACTGGCGATCAATAATGAACGCCTGATGGAGTCGATTTACTACGGTACCGCCGAGACAGCGGCCTCTATTTTACCGCGCGCCTCCTGGGCCTATGACAGTGATGCGCGCGTCACGGAATACGATCCGAAGAAGTCCCGCAAGGAACTGGAAGCGCTGGGCCTGACCGACCTGCATCTGAAACTGGTGGTGCCGTCAGCCTCGCAATCATGGAATCCCAGCCCGCTGAAAACCGCTGAGTTATTGCAGGCCGATCTGGCGCAGGTGGGCGTCCGGCTGACCATCGTACCGGTTGAAGGACGTTTCCAGGAAGCTCAGTTGATGTCGATGAATCACGACCTGACCCTGGCGGGCTGGGCCACCGACAGTAACGATCCCGACAGTTTCTTCCGTCCGCTACTCAGCTGTGCGGCGATTCGTTCCCAGACCAACTACGCACACTGGTGCTCGCCCGGCTTTGATGAAACGTTGCAGAACGCCCTGTTATCACAGCAGCTGGCGGGACGGATCGACAGTTATGACAAAGCGCAGCAGATTCTCGCACAGGAACTGCCGGTGCTGCCGCTGGCGTCGTCGCTGCGTCTGCAGGCGTTTCGTCATGACATTAAAGGTCTGGTGCTGAGTCCGTTTGGTAACGCGTCATTTGCCGGGGTTTATCGTGAAAAGGGTGAGGGAAAGTAAGTGATCATCTATATTCTGCGCCGCCTGCTGCTGCTGTTGATTACGCTGTTTTTGCTGTCGCTGGTCAGCTTCAGTCTCAGCTATTTTACGCCGAATGCACCGCTGGAAGGCGCTGCGCTGTCTGACGCCTGGTGGTTCTGGTTCAAAGGAATGCTGCAGTTTGACTTTGGCGTTTCCAGCACCAATGGTCAGGAGATTGGCCTGCAGCTGCGGGAAGTGTTTCCGGCCACTATGGAGCTCTGCATTCTGGCCTTTCTGTTTGCTCTGCTGGTCGGCATTCCGCTCGGCATCTGCGCCGGTGTGATGCGCAACAAGTGGCCGGATAAAACCATCAGTGCGCTGGCGCTGATCGGCTTTTCAGCGCCCATTTTCTGGCTGGCGCTGCTGTTTACCCTGTTTTTCTCGCTGACGCTCGGCTGGCTGCCGGTATCAGGCCGGCACGATCTGCTCTATCCGGTACAGAATGTGTCAGGCTTTGCGCTGATTGATGCCTGGCTCAGCCGCTCGCCCTGGCGTCACGAGATGATTATCAGCGCCCTGACGCATTTGATTTTGCCGGTGACGGTGCTGGCAATGGCCCCGACCACCGAAGTGATCCGCCTGCTGCGCAACAGCACCAGTGAGGTGATGGACAAAAACTATGTCAAAGCCGCCGCGACCCGTGGCCTGTCGCGCCTGACGGTGATCCGCCGCCATGTGTTGCACAACGCCTTACCGCCGGTCATACCGCGTCTTGGCCTGCAATTTTCGACCATGCTGACACTGGCGATGATCACTGAGATGGTTTTCAACTGGCCTGGCCTGGGACGCTGGTTAATTAATGCTATTCGCCAGCAGGATTACGCCGCGATCTCCGCTGGCGTGATGGTGATTGGTGGACTGGTGATACTGGTTAACGTTATCTCCGATGTCATTGGCGCAGCCATGAACCCGCTGAAACACAAGGAATGGTATGCCCTCCGATAACGTTTATTTTCAAAAGTTGTGCCTGCTTAGCTTACAGATCGGCTTTGACCTCGTTAAGCGAGCTCCGGCGTCACGTAAATCATTCCGCTGCGGTACATCGTCAATGCTGACACTCAGTTGTCCTTTAGTGGCGTAATCATCCAGCTTCACATTCAGCGATTTAACCTGTCCCGAAACCTGAGCCCCAACGTGAACACGCTTGATGACGTCGATTCGTCCGACAGCCAGCAGCGAACTTTATATCGCCTTTCCGCTCGGGGCCGTTACATACGCCAGAGCTGGCGGGCCGCGCAGGAAAAAGAGCAATGGATGATAATAACACCAGTAAGCAGCCACGACGTAAAGGCGATGCCCTGCGTGATGGGGGCTTCGTTACCATTTTGCAGACTTTCTATACCGATATAAAACAGTGACCTCATGTATTCATCATCAACGCCTGTGTATCTTCCGTGAGAGCGTGCAGAATTTTGTATTACGCTCAATGCACAGCGGCATCTCTTCATTGAGCCACCCATCAAAATAAATGACGAGTCGACATGTCGGAATGGAGTAAATCGATGATATTTAAGCTCTTTTCAAAATAGTCTAAAATTCTATAAGTCAGCGTCAGCAAAAAATTTGAGGTAACGACGCGGTTTATCAGAAAGAGGTCGGAAAATGAAATTTACTGTGATTTTTGAAGATACTGGCGTTGAAGAGGAACATGATTTTGACGCCAAACCTTGCGCCGGAGATTTAGTGACGTTAACGCGCGACGGGAAAGGTAAAGATTATATCGTTATCATTGAGCCGGATCCTGACCACACCCATGACGATGGGCCTGATGGACATCCAACAAAGGCCAGGGTCCGGCCAGCGTAGCGTCCACTAATAGTGAACCAGCCGCCCAGCGAGGCGGTTTTTTATTGCCTGCTATCTGGAGGTAAATATGAATTTTCCAGACCAGGTATATGAAGCTGAAGAGCATGAGCAGCAGATGACTGAAATTGCCCTGGCTAACCAAAAGCCCACGATGAATTTTACCGGGGTACGCCGCCTGTGCCACTGCAGGTGAGCGGGAAAAGTGCTGCCGGGAAACTTTATGTCAGCACTGAATGAAGTACTGATTTCACGTCATATAAGCCCATTTTAAATGGCCCACACTGCAGCGGAAAACCTGCAGAGCATATGAATTTAACACATCTGAATGATGAAATTCTCGTAACAAGCGATGGGCTTGCACGGTACAAAATCTGGCACAGCAGGTTATATTGCTAAAGCAAACCGGGCCGTATGCCAGCCAGTTTCAGGCGCCTCTGCAACCGTTATCGCCTCGACTTTTTTCAGCCTGTTCAGGACGACCTGCCGATGCGGATCGTAACCCTCTGTCATCCAGAGCCGAAATTGCTGACGCCGTTCCCTTGCCTGCGACAGGGATATCGACGGATAATCACCTATAGTCAGCTGAACGGGTTTACCCTCCCAGCGATAACGGTAGAAAAATGTCACGCCGCCTGAAATGGAGAGCCTGACATTCATTCCGTGCGAGTCGGAGAGATAACCTCTGTTATGTCGCGGCGCTTACCCAGCGCCTTCCTGAGTCTGATATCTGTCAGCAACGTGTACACAAAATCCATAAATCACAGCTTTACAGCGTCATCTATGACAACACAACATAAAGCATGCCAGCGGGGCAACCACCTGATATGAATGATTTTTATAAAGCAACATTGCCCGACCCTAAGCACAGTAAAGTGAAAGCGTATGCCCTCCGATAATATCTATGCCGAAAAACGCCTGCCCAGTGCGTTTCGTCAGAGCTGGCACCATTTTTATGGCGATACCGCGGCGATGGTGGGCCTGTATGGTTTTGGTGCGTTGCTGCTGCTCTGTTTGTCTGGCTCACTGATCGCGCCCTACGGTATTGATCAACAATTCCTCGGTTATCAACTGCTGCCGCCCTCCTGGTCGCGCTATGGCGATGTGTCATTTTTCCTCGGTACCGACGATTTAGGTCGCGATGTACTGAGCCGCCTGCTGAGCGGTGCCGGCCCCACCGTCGGGTCGGCGATGCTGGTAACACTGTTTGCGACCTTCTGGGCACTGGTGTTAGGCATACTGGCAGGCATGACTCACGGCGTGCGATCCGCGGTTATGAATCACGTACTGGATACGCTGCTCTCGATTCCCTCGCTGCTGCTGGCGATTATTGTGGTGGCCTTCCTCGGTCCCCGGCTGGAGCACGCCATGCTGGCGGTCTGGCTGGCCCTGATGCCTCGTCTGGTGCGGGAGATTTATAGCGCAGTCCATGATGAACTGGAAAAAGAGTATGTGGTGGCAGCCCGTCTCGATGGCGCCAGCAGTCGTAATATTCTGCGCTACGCCATTCTGCCTAACATTCTGCCATTATTGATCAGCGAGATTACCCGCGCCCTGTCGATGGCGATTCTGGATATTGCGGCGCTGGGCTTTCTTGATCTGGGCGCACAGCTGCCCTCGCCCGAATGGGGTGCCATGCTGGGTGATTCGCTTGAACTGATCTATGTCGCACCCTGGACGGTGATGCTGCCTGGTGTGGCGCTGATGGTCAGCGTATTAATTGTTAACCTGCTCGGTGACGGCATCCGTCGCGCCGTCGAAGCGGGAGTGGAATAAATGCCGTTACTCGATATTCGTAATCTCACCA
Organism: Pantoea conspicua; assembly: GCF_002095315.1. Lineage (GTDB taxonomy): Bacteria > Pseudomonadota > Gammaproteobacteria > Enterobacterales > Enterobacteriaceae > Pantoea > Pantoea conspicua. The sequence continues at coordinate 35,719 of NZ_MLFN01000004.1, read as the reverse complement.
TTGAATTTATGACTGCCGACGGGCCGGTCAAAGCGGTCGACCGTGTCAACCTGACCCTGAGCGAAGGTGAAATTCGCGGACTGGTGGGTGAGTCAGGATCGGGCAAGAGCCTGGTGGCAAAAGCGATTTGCGGCGTGACCAAAGATAACTGGCGCGTCACCGCCGATCGCATGGTGTTTGATGATGTGGATCTGCTGCGCCTGTCGCCACGCGATCGTCGCCGTATTGTCGGCCATAACGTCTCCATGATTTTTCAGGAGCCGCAGTCCTGTCTCGATCCGTCCGAAAGCATTGGCCGCCAGCTAATGCAGGCAATTCCACGCTGGACCTATAAAGGTTCCTGGATGAAGCGCTTCTGGTTCTGGCGTAAAACCCGCGCTATTGAACTGCTGCATCGCGTCGGTATCAAGGATCACAAAGATATCATGCGCAGCTTTCCCTATGAGCTGACTGAGGGTGAGTGTCAGAAAGTGATGATCGCCATCGCGCTGGCGAACCAGCCGCGCCTGCTGATTGCCGATGAGCCGACCAATGCCATGGAGCCAACCACCCAGGCGCAGATTTTTCGCCTGCTGAGTCGCCTCAACCAGAATAATAACACCACGATTCTGCTGATCAGTCATGACCTGCGAAACATGAGCCAATGGGCCGATCGGATTAACGTGATGTACTGTGGCCAGACGGTGGAAACCGCTCAGAGCGACGATCTGATGACTACGCCGCACCATCCTTATACTCAGGCGCTGATTCGCGCCATGCCTGACTTTGGCCGCGCTCTGCCGCACAAGAGCCGTCTGAATACGTTATCGGGTGCCATTCCATCACTGGAGAGCCTGCCAATAGGTTGCCGGCTGGGGCCGCGTTGCCCCTACGCGCAGCGAAAATGCGTTGAGACGCCGCGCCTGGCGGGCAGTAAATCGCATCTCTACGCCTGTCATTTCCCGCTGAACATGGAGAGCCAGTAACATGGAAACCCTGCTGGAAGTGCGCAATCTGAGTAAAACCTTTCGCTATCGCACCGGGTTGTTTCGTCGTCAGCATGTCGAAGCGGTAAGATCGGTCAGCTTTACCCTGCGCGAAAAGCAAACGCTGGCGATTATCGGCGAAAACGGCTCTGGCAAATCGACGCTGGCAAAAATGCTCAGCGGTATGATCGCGCCGACCGAGGGTGAGATCCTGATTGACGATCATCCGCTCAGCTTTGGCGATTACGGCTATCGCAGCCAGCGTATCCGGATGATTTTTCAGGACCCCTCCACGTCACTGAATCCGCGTCAGCGGGTCAGCCAGATCCTCGATCTCCCGCTGAGGCTCAATACCGATCTGACTGCAGAGCAGCGAGAGAAACGCATTATCGCCACGCTGCGCCAGGTAGGATTGCTGCGCGATCACGCGGGTTACTATCCGCATATGCTGGCGCCCGGCCAGAAACAGCGCCTGGGTCTGGCACGCGCGCTGATCCTGCAGCCGAAAGTGATCGTGGCGGATGAAGCGCTGGCCTCACTGGATATGACCATGCGGTCGCAGCTGGTCAATCTGATGCTGGAGCTGCAGGAGAAACACGGCATCGCCTACATTTATGTCACCCAGCATCTCGGCATGATGAAGCACATCAGCGATCAGGTGCTGGTAATGCATCAGGGGGAAGTGGTGGAGCGCGGCGGTACCGCCGATGTGCTCGCCTCCCCGTTGCACGATTTGACCCGCCGGCTGATCAGCAGCCATTTTGGCGAAGCGCTGACCGCCGAAGCCTGGCGGCGAGAGCACTGATTATTGCTCTCTGTCCCGCAATTTGCGGGCTGATTTACCTGATTTCAGACAGACGTGCTAGAATCCGCACGTCGATTAACGTCGGTCGCCTACTTTTTAAACAATGCGGCCGCCAACTACAATGACCATAAGGATTACAGCTATGGGTTTTCTTTCCGGTAAGCGCATTCTGATTACTGGCGTTGCCAGTAAACTTTCCATCGCCTACGGTATTGCACAGGCGATGCACAAACAGGGCGCAGAACTGGCTTTCACCTACCAGAACGACAAATTAAAAGGTCGTGTGGAAGAGTTTGCTAAAGATTTGGGCTCAGACATCGTTCTGCCGTGTGACGTTGCCGAAGATGAGAGCATCAAATCTCTGTTCACTGAACTGGCAAAAACCTGGCCGAAATTTGACGGTTTCGTTCACTCCATCGGTTTCGCCCCAGGCGACCAGCTGGATGGTGACTATGTGAATGCCGTAACCCGCGAAGGCTTCAAAATCGCGCATGACATCAGTGCATACAGCTTCGTTGCCATGGCCAAAGAGTGCCGCGCGATGCTGAATCCACAGTCTGCGCTGCTGACCCTTTCTTACCTCGGTGCCGAGCGCGCTATCCCGAACTACAACGTAATGGGTCTGGCGAAAGCATCACTGGAAGCCAACGTCCGCTACATGGCGAACGCGATGGGCCCGGAAGGCGTCCGTGTCAACGCCGTTTCTGCCGGTCCAATCCGTACGCTGGCCGCTTCAGGCATTAAAGATTTCCGTAAGATGCTGGCTCACTGCGAAGCGGTGACCCCGATTCGTCGTACCGTGACCATCGAAGATGTCGGCAACTCAGCGGCATTCCTCTGCTCTGACCTGGCAGGTGGCATCACCGGTGAAATCGTTCACGTTGATGGCGGCTTCAGCATCGCCGCAATGAATGAGCTGGAACTGAAATAAGTTTCTGAGGGCGAGCCTGGCTCGCCCTTCTCTTTCTTCTTCTCCCCATCGCCTTCCCGCCTGATTTTCCTGTCGTTATACCGTAACGCTATTAATTATCACCGATCATTCTTTTGCCCTGGCCTGGCCTTCGGCGAGGATACCTCTGCCCTTCGGTCAGGCTTTTTTTCAGATTTTGCCGCCTGCCTGCCGAACCAGAATTTTGCAAAAGGATTGATCATGGAACAACGCCGCTATCCGGGCCATAACCACTGGTTTTACGAGAGCCAGACCAGTCCACGCATCTCGCAGGCGGCTCCGCTGGTGCCTGAAGCCGCCCACATTGATGACCGTTTCCTGCTGGGCTGCCTGACCGATGATGTGCAGATCGCGGCAGTGTTGCGCGCTAACCAGCCCGCCTTGCTGGCGGCGCGCGATCTGGCGCAACTGCTGTTCCCTGATCGCATCACGACCTCGCTGACCCATACCCTGACGCTGTACGATCGCCTGAGTACCGCCCTGACTGTAGCCCAGGTGGCCGGCGTCCAGCGTTTGTGCAATCACTACTCGGCACGTCTTAACCCGCTGCCAGGACCCGATTCATCCCGTGAAAGCAACAATCGTCTGACTCAAATTACCCAGTATGCCCGTCAGCTGGCGATGCAGCCTGAGCTGATTACCGCCAGCGCGATTTCCGCACTGGATGCCGTAGGTCTGACCGAGCCGGATATCGTGACGCTCAATCAGCTGATCGGTTTTGTCAGCTATCAGGCGCGCGTGGTCGCCGGACTGCAGGCGATGCAGGCCCAGCCGGTGCGCTGGCTGCCTGGCTCCACCCCACCGCCGGATGCTGACCGCAGCGGCTTCGGTCAACCGGCTGGGTGGCGTCCGGCGCTGAAACCGCTGGAATTACGCTACGCCAGTGCTGAACAGCTGGCCGCAATCACCCGCAGTCAGACGCTGCCGGGTATGCAGGATGCGGTGTGGCTACTGGCGCATGATGCGTCGGCGCTGTATGGCTGGGTGCAGTTGCGTCAGCAATTAGCGCCCGGGCAGCCGCTGGCCGAAGCGACGGCAGCACGGATTCTCGGCAGCCGCTGGGCATTTCAGCAACTTTCAGACATCGACGATTTGATTGAAGGTGTAGATGAGGCTGGCATCCGTGAGCCGCAGCGGCAGATTGTCACGCTGGCCGCCCAGCTCACCCGCGCGCCGGAACGCTTCAGCGCGGCGCATCTGCAACCGCTAGCGGAGTCAGGCTGGACGGCTGAGGCGTTGTTCGGCGTAATTCAATCGGCGGCGATCGGTAACTGGAACAGCCGGCTGTTTTATGCGCTGGGTGAAGTCAGGTAAATCCGTTAAACCGGAAGCTGCCCGCGCGCTTCGTCAAAAAAGTGCTGGGCCAGCGGGGTGGCGCGTCCGGGTTCAGCAATCACCAGCGCCGCTTCACGCGCCATCGGTTGCAGCTGGATGGGCCGCTGATGCAACCCCTGCAGCGAACCGGGCAACAGGTGACCCACCGGGGAGATCAGCAGTCCCAGCCCGACCTGAGCGCACTGCATCAGCTGCATCACTGAGGCACTTTCAACCACCACCCGCGGTACCAGCGCCGCCTCGCGAAACGCCATATCGAGATAACGCCGGAAGTAGCGGGTCGGTTCCGCCAGGCAGAGCGGTTGCTGCGCCAGCTCATTCAGGGTGAGCGGACCGCTCGCCACCAGCTGAGGAAAATGGTCGGGATGGAAGATCGCCTCAACGCCACGATCGGCCAGCATCGCCGTCTGAAAATGAAGTTCACGCAGTGTGGCCATTTCAAAGAAGCCAATGCCGACATCCACGGTGTGACTGTTGAGCGCCTCCAGCAGTTGATCAGCGCTCAGCACCGCAATCCGGTAATCGAGCTGCGGATAACGGGCCTGTACTGCTTTTAACAGCAGCGGCAACGCCACGCTGCACTGTGGCACCACACCAAGCCGCAACGTGCCGTTGACCCCATGCTTCAGGGACTCTACTTCCAGCTTCAGCCCCTGATAAACGGACACAATCTCCCGCGCCCACGCCAGCACGCGATCGCCTTCCGGGGTGAAACCGGCAAAGTTGTTACTGCGATTAATCAGCGACAGGCCCAGTTCGCGCTCCAGATTTTTCAGGCGCATCGAAAGCGTCGGCTGGGTGACAAAACTGGCTTCGGCGGCCCGGCCAAAGTGGCGCTCGCGTTCGAGATTACACAAATAGATTAATTGTTTGATGTCGATGTTAATGACCCGTCAGCAGGTTAGCGTGAATCCACGTTGTCTTTTTTATTTCGGGCGTTTACCCGATGATTAATTTCAATTTTAGCGTTTACCCGCCTATACGTCTTAACAGCAAGGATCATTCAACCAGCCCTTTCACGCCTGACGATAGTTTGCAGCGCCAGCGCAATTAATGCGAAGCCGACCGGCAGCAAAAAACCATACCCCAGCACGCTGTAGAGCCATATTCCCGCCACGCCGCCCGCGAGAAAGGATAACAGCGTCAGGCCGTGCAGCCGCAGGCGATCCAGATAGAGCGGCGCCTCTTTGGGTGAGACCTTACGCCGTAACACCTCATACAGCATCGCCAGTTCAATACCGATATCGGTCGCGGTGCCGGAGACGTGCGTGGTGCGAACCCGCGCATTTGAGATCCGGGTGACCACCGCATTTTGTAAGCCCATCAAAAAACTCAGGCTCATGATCAGTACCACGCCAGGCGAATCCGGCAAAAAAAGGCTTTCTGTCACGCCAAGTCCCACCAGCGCCGCGCCTTCGGCCAGAATGACAAACGCATAAATTGTGCGAATATTGCGACGACGTCCTGAATTAATGATCAGGGTTGAGACCATCGAACCGGCAATAAACAGGCAAACAATCGACAGGAAAAACAGGCCAGCCCCTAAATTGGCTTTTGCCAGATGATCGGACAGTGAAGAGACGTTTCCGGTCATATTGGCGGAGAAAAAGCCGACAATCTCAAACGCCGCGGTGTTCAGCGCGCCTGCGGCCGCTGCCAGCGTACAGGCCAGACGGCTATCAGCGCCGACACTGCGCGCATCTTCTGTGGTGATCAGCATGGAACCTACGCATCCTGGCAAACATGGCCGATATAATCCGCTGATTTTTCGTCGCAAACAAGCGGCCAGCGCAGGCTAAACCCCCTCTCCTTGCGCGCGGTCAGATCCTCTTCAGAAACGCTACCACCCGGCGTGCGGTTCCCGCCCTGTGAGACAGAGCGGGAGTGCCGGTTAGCGGGCTGACAGACGGAAGGTGGAGACCGATTGCGTCAGATAGTGCACCTGCTCTTCCAGCGAAGCCGAGGCGGCGGCGGACTCCTGCACCAGCGCGGCGTTCTGTTGCGTCACGCTGTCCATCTCGGTCACCGCCTGCTCAATCTGTCCAATCCCGCGACTTTGTTCGTCCGAGGCGGTGGAGATCTGCTCCATTAGCTGATTGACCCGGCTGACCGAGGAGATGATGGCGCTCATGGCATCACCGGTGCGACTGACCTGGTCAGAACCGGCGTGAATAATCGCTACCGATTCAGCAATCAGGCTCTCAATTTCTTTTGCCGCAACGGCGCTGCGCTGGGCCAGATTACGTACCTCACCCGCCACCACCGCAAAGCCGCGGCCTTGTTCACCGGCTCTCGCCGCCTCAACGGCAGCATTCAGCGCCAGAATGTTGGTCTGGAAAGCGATGCTGTCGATCACTGTGGTGATCTCTTCAATTTTTTTCGAGCTGGCATTAATCAGCTCCATCGAAACCACCACTTCCTGCGACACTTTGGCACCACTTTCGGCATTCTGCACCGCTTCACTGGTCAGGCGACAGGCTTCAAACACATTGCCGGTATTTTGTTTAACAGTGGCGCCCAACTGCTCCATGCTGGCGGCGGTCTGGGTCAGCGCCGCGGCTTGTTGTTCCGTGCGTGACGCAAGATCGATATTGCCCGCCGCAATCTCCTGTGATGCTGTAGAGACCGAGCGGGTGGAATCGCGCACCTGCATGATAATGTCAGTCAGGGCACTGCGCATCTGCTCCAGCGAAGCCATCAGCAGCTGGATCTCACTGCGTGAACCGACTTTGACCGGCACGCTGCTGTCCAGTACGCCTGCGGCAATCAGTTTACAGTGCGCCTGAGCCTGATTGAGTGGCGAAAGGAGATAGCGCTTCATAAACAGGTAGATGGCGATAATGATGGCAAAAAACAGGATGCCAAACACAGCCAGCAGCGTGATGCCAGAGGTGAAATGGCTCTGCGCGTCGGTGTTGAGCTTTTTCGCATAGGCTTCATGCCGGGCCAGTACGCGATCGAGGATGATTTCGTACTGCCGGTCAAGACGCACCACGCTGGCGATCTGATTTTTAAACCGCAGTTGATCATGCGCTTCGGCTGCATCAATCAACGGCTGAAGCCCCTGCTGGCGGTAAGCCAGATACGCCTGCCGATAGCCGTCGGCTTCCGCCTCTTCACCTGGCAGTCGCGGTGCCGCCATGTAGGCTTCAAACGCAGCATCGGCCTTCGCGGCTACCGTTCTGACGCCGTCCAGAGAGGCCGGGCTTTGACCATTGCTCTCTTCGATGGCTTTCATGTACTCCATCAGGCGCACGCGCAGCGTACGGCTGTGGTTTATCGGATCGATAACCGACAGCACCACGCGGATCTCTTTATTAACGGCATTTAACGACTGATTACTCTGAACCAGCAGCCAGGTACTGATGGCCACGCTGGTCAGAAACAGCGCCAGCAGGAAAGAGAAGATCAGCAGGGAGGATTTTTTGAGTGACATAACAAACTTCCGGATAATGAACCAATGCTGTTATATCGGCCGGAAATTGCCCCCCATTAGGGCGTGACTTTTTTTAGTTAAATTAAGCCAGGCGGCAGCCAGATAAAGCGATAAAAAAATCAGCGTGTTACAGCCCGGTAGCCCCGGGCTGTAAACGGGTGCGGCACACCGCTGCGATTACGCCACACCGAGCGCCATTTTCACCTGATTGGCGATTTGTTCTACCTGCGGTCCGTAAATAACCTGCACATCGTTGTCACTGACCCGGTTAACCCCATTGGCACCGGTACTCATCAGGGTTTGATCGATCACCTCTTTCATGTCTTTCACTCGCACCCGCAGCCGGGTAAAGCAGCAATCGACATCCTCGATATTGGCCTGCCCTCCCAGCCCGCTGATGATCACCTGAGTGCGCTCATCTCCGCTCACCTGTTGGGGTTTCTCATCATCCGATTCCCTGCCCGGTGTTTCGACGTTCATCCGGGTGATCACCAGGCGGAAAGCGTAGTAATAAATCGGTGCGTAAATCACGCCCAGCGCCAGCGTCCACCACCAGTGGGTTTTTGCGCCGCCTAATACGCCAAATACTACCAGATCGATAATCCCGCCCTGCACGTTACCGATCATCAGATGCAGCATCGACATCAGCATAAAAGAGAGACCGGTGAGAAACGCGTGCAGCAGGTAGAGTACCGGCGAAACGAAGATAAAGCAGAACTCCAGCGGTTCGGTGATGCCGGTGGTAAATGAGGTCAGCGCGCCCGCCAGCACCAGCGCTTTCACCCGCTGCTTATGCTCCGGCCGGGCGGTGTGATAGATCGCCAGCGCGGCGGCAGGCAGACCAAACATCATCACCGGAATTTTACCCTGTGCCAGAAACTGGGTAGCGGTGCGCAGCGTGTCGTCCGGGATCATACCCGGATGGGTCAGCGAGGTGTTAAAGATGTTCAGCGCGCCAACAATCGTCTGCCCGTCTACCATCGCCATCCCGCCAATCGGGGTAAAGCGGACGGTTTCATTAAGAATATGGTGCAGGCCGGTTGGGATCAGAATGCGTTCAAACGCTCCGAGCAGAAAAGCGCCGTACTGCCCGCTTTTCCCGATCATCTGACCAATCCAGGCGATGCCGTTGCCGATGGTTGGCCAGATCATCGCCAGCAGCACGCCAATCAGTGGCAGGCAGACCACGGTCACAATCGGCACAAAACGGCGTCCGCCGAAAAAACTGATCGCCGTCGGTAGCTGCTGGGTATAGAAGCGATTATGCAGCGCCACCGTCACCAGCCCTGCGATGACCCCGCCCAGCACGCTCATGTTGTAGGTGAAAACACCCAGCATCTCGATATATTCTGCCGACCGCATCATCGCGGTGGTCTGGTCCAGCCCGGCCTGCTGTAACGCCTCCGGTGTCGTGGTTGCGGCGGTAATCCCTTTAGCCGCCAGTGTGGCGTTGATGCCGACGTTCATGGTGATATAGCCGATCACGGCCGCAAAGGCGGCAGTGGGTTTTTCCGCTTTTGCCAGTCCGATGGCGCTGGCAACCGCAAAGAATACCGGCAGGTTAGCGAACAGCGCTCCCGCGACCTTGCGTATAAAGCCAATAATCAACTGGGGGATCTGCATCTGCGCAAAGGCATCGCCGGTGACTGCCGGGTTTTGCATGGCTGCCGCCAGTCCAAGGAAGATCCCGGCGGCGGCGATCACCGAGATTGGCATCATTAACGCTTTGCCAAACGCATGAATCTGGCTGGTCAGCTGTTTCATTGAGTTGCGCCCTCTTCTGTTATGAACAGCAAGTATTAGCGCGTTGTGGCGAGAACTCCCGTTATCAGCAGGTTACGTCCGGGTAAAATTTGAACGACATCACAATTCTGGCCAATGCATCATAAACGGCAGCTATCGCACCATTAAGTCAATCAATTAGACATGGTATGACGATGATTGCACACTTCACTTCACCATCAGGCCATAACCTGATAACAAACCATCTACAATACTTCCTACTATAAAAAAGCCTGCACTCACTATGAAATTTAAACGCCAAATCAAACCCTATCGCGCGGCTGCGGGCGGCTGGGGTTCACTGGAAGCCACCACGCGTTTCGTTCTTGACAGCAAAGCGGCCCTGAAGAATATGCGCAATCTGATGCGTATGAATAAAGCTCGCGGTTTTGACTGTCCGGGCTGCGCCTGGGGCGATGACAATAAAAGTACCTTCAGCTTCTGCGAAAACGGTGCTAAAGCGGTGACCTGGGAAGCGACCCGCCGCATCGTCGATAGCGAATTTTTTGCCCGCCACAGCGTGACCACGCTCTATACCCAGAGCGACTACTTCCTGGAATATCAGGGTCGTCTGACCCATCCGCTGCGCTACAACGCCGAAACCGACCACTATGAGCCGATTAGCTGGGACGATGCGTTTGCGCTGATCGCCCGCCATATCAAGGCGATGGATAACCCGGACCAGATGGAGCTCTACACCTCCGGTCGCGCCAGTAATGAAGCCTCCTGGCTCTATCAGCTGTTTGGCCGCCTGATGGGCACCAACAACTTCCCCGACTGCTCCAACATGTGTCATGAAGCGAGCGGTACCGGCCTGAAGCGCAGCATCGGCGTGGGTAAAGGCACCATCCGTCTGGATGATTTTGATCATGCCGATGCGATTTTCGTCTTCGGCCAGAATCCCGGCACCAACCATCCGCGCATGTTGCATAGCCTGCGCCACGCCGCCGATCATGGCGCGAAGATCGTAACCTTTAACACCCTGCGTGAGCGCGGTCTGGAACGCTTTGCCGATCCACAAAAACCGCTGGAAGTGGTGACATCGATGTCTGGTACCATCAGCTCCTCCTATTATCAGCCGAATCTCGGTGGTGATATGGCGGCGGTGCGCGGCATGGTGAAATGCCTGCTGGAGACCCATCGTGCGCGCCTGGCGGCCGGTGAAAGCGGCCTTTTTGATCAGACATTCATCAATGCCAAAACCAACGGTATCGAAGCCTATATTGAGGCCGTCGATAACACCAACTGGATGCAAATTGTGGCGCAGTCGGGACTGACCCAGGCGCAAATCCGTGAAGCCGCGGCGATCTACCAGAGTGCCGATCGGGTGATCTGTACCTGGGCAATGGGCATTACCCAGCATAAGCATTCGGTTGATACGGTGCGTGAAATCACCAACCTGCAACTGCTGTTTGGTCAGCTGGGCAAAAAAGGGGCGGGTCTCTGTCCGGTTCGTGGTCATAGCAACGTGCAGGGCAACCGCACCATGGGCATCGATGAGAAACCGTCGCAGGCGTTTCTTGATGCGCTGGGGAACCACTTTAACTTCGAACCGCCACGCGCCCACGGCCACAACACGGTCGAAGCGTTGAATGCGATGCTGTGTGACGAAGTGAAAGTGCTGATTGCGTTGGGTGGCAACCTGGCCGCCGCCGCGCCTGACTCACCGCGTACTGAAGAAGCGTTGTCGCGCTGTGGACTCACCGTTCACATCAGCACCAAACTGAACCGTAGCCATCTGGTGCCGGGTCACGAAGGGCTGATCCTGCCGACGCTGGGCCGTACCGAGCGTGACCGTCAGGCGACCGGCAACCAGTTCATCACGGTGGAAGATTCATTCAGTATGGTGCACGCCTCTGAAGGGATTGGCATTCCGCTGGCGGAGACGCAGCGTTCTGAAACCGCGATTGTGGCCGGTATTGCCCATGCGGTGCTCGGTGATGAGAAAGTGAAATGGCTGGATCTGGCAGGCGATTACAACCTGATCCGCGAGCACATCGCCGCCACCATTCCGGGCTTTGCTGACTTTAGCGCTAAATGTGATATCCCGGGCGGTTTCTATCTCGGTAACGCGGCGGCGGAACTGCGCTTCAATACCGCCAGTGGCAAAGCGGAGTTCAGCGCAGCAGCGCTGCCAACTTCACTGTTCCCGAATCTGGATCAGGAGGTGCCCTTTACGCTGCAAACCCTGCGTTCCCACGATCAGTACAACACCACCATTTACGGCCTTGATGACCGTTATCGTGGCGTGTTTGGTCAGCGTGAAGTGGTGTTCATCAACCCGGACGATATGGCAGATCTGGGCTTCTCCGAAGGCCAGAACGTCGATATTGAAACCCTGTGGAATGATGGTATTACCCGTCGCGTCAGCGGTTTCAAACTGGTGCCGTATAATATTCCGCGCGGAAATCTGGCAGCCTATTATCCGGAAACCAATCCGCTGGTGCCGCTGAACAGCTTCGGCGATGGCAGTGGTACACCGACCTCGAAATCGGTGCCGGTGAAACTGGAACTGTCGTCAGCCCTGGCTGACCAACGCATCGCCTGATCGCGGCCAACTTAGCACATCTGAAAAGCCGGCCTGTCCGGCTTTTTGCCTTGCCGCGCGGCGTCGATTCGCGTAAAACTGTCAGCCGCAATCAGGCAACGAAACGTAAAAAATTATGTTCCAGGATAACCCGCTGCTCGCGCAGCTGAAAGAGAAGCTCCACTCACAAACGCCTCGTGCTGAAGGCGTTGTTAAAGGCACCGAAAAAGGCTTCGGCTTCCTGGAAGTCGATGCGCAAAAAAGCTACTTCATTCCGCCACCGCAGATGAAGAAGGTAATGCACGGTGACCGTATCGTCGCCGTGATCCACAGCGATAAAGATCGTGAAAGCGCTGAGCCGGAAACCCTGGTTGAGCCGTTCCTGAGCCGCTTTGTTGGCCGGGTACAGAAGAAAGACGATCGCCTGTCAATTGTGCCCGATCATCCGCTGCTGAAGGACGCCATTCAGTGCCGTCCGGTGCGCGGACTGACGCACGAGTTTGAAAATGGCGACTGGGCTGTCGCTGAAATGCGTCGCCACCCGCTGAAAGGCGATCGCGGTTTTTATGCCGAACTGACCGATTTCATTGTTAAAGCTGACGATCACCTCGCGCCATGGTGGGTGACGCTGTCGCGTCATAACCTTGAGCGTGAAGCGCCCGATGTCAGCTTTGGCGAGATGCTGGATGAGAATCTGACGCGTGAAGATCTGACCGCGCTCGATTTCGTTACCATCGACAGCGCCAGCACCGAAGATATGGATGATGCGCTCTACGTTGAAGCGCTGGAAGATGGCTCGCTGCGGCTGACCGTGGCGATCGCCGATCCCACCGCCTACGTGTCGGAAGGCAGCCAGCTGGATAAACTGGCGGCGCAACGTGCGTTCACCAACTATCTGCCGGGCTTCAACATTCCGATGCTGCCGCGCCAGCTCTCTGATGATGTCTGCTCGCTGCGCCCCCATGCGCGTCGTCCGGCACTGGCCTGTCGCGTCACCGTTGCGCCAGATGGCACGCCGGGTGAGGATCTGCAGTTCTTTGCGGCCTGGATCGAATCGAAAGCCAAACTGGCCTACGACGACGTTTCTGACTGGCTGGAAAACAGCGGTGACTGGCAGCCAGAAAGCGAAGCGATTGCTGAGCAGATCCGCCTGCTGAACCGTCTCTGTCTGGCACGCAGCGAATGGCGTCAGACCCATGCGCTGGTGTTTAAAGATCGTCCTGATTACCGCTTCCTGCTGGGTGAGCAAGGCGAAGTACTGGAAATCGTGGCTGAACCGCGCCGCATCGCCAACCGCATCGTGGAAGAGTCGATGATTCTGGCTAACGTCTGCGCGGCAAAAGTGCTGCGTGACACGCTGGGCTTTGGTATCTACAACGTGCATGCCGGTTTCGATACCACCAACGCCGAACAGGCGGCCGCAGTGCTGGCGACCCACGGCATCAGCGTGGATGCGCAGGCAATTACCACGCTGGAAGGTTTCCGCGTATTGCGTCGCGAACTGGATGCCCAGCCGACACAGTTCCTCGACAGCCGCATTCGTCGTTTCCAGACCTTTGCCGAAATCAGTACCGAACCGGGTCCACACTTTGGTCTGGGCCTTGAAGCCTATGCCACCTGGACCTCGCCGATTCGTAAATTTGGCGACATGATCAACCATCGCCTGCTGAAAGCGATCATTCGCGGTGACCAGATCGCTCGTCCGGATGAGGCGCTGACCGTCACCATGAGCGAACGTCGTCGCCTCAACCGCATGGCAGAGCGCGATGTCGGAGACTGGCTCTATGCCCGTTATCTGGCGCCGTTCGCCGCCACCGATCGTCGCTTCAGCGCGGAGATCATTGACGTGTCGCGGGGCGGTATGCGTGTCCGCTTGCTGGAGTTCGGTGCGGTGGCGTTTATCCCGGCACCGTTCATCCACGCGGTGCGTGATGAGCTGGTCTGCAGCCAGGAAAATGGCAGCGTGCAGATCAAAGGCGAAGTGGTTTACCGTGTTACTGACGTCATTGAAGTGACCATCGCCGAAGTGCGAATGGAAACCCGCAGCGTCGTGGCGCGTCCCGCCGTCTGAGTCTGAAATCCGGCGGGATAACTCCGGTTATCCCGCCGCTTCCCGCCCCGCTCTCTTTGCAAAAATGTTAAATTTGTTCCCCGCTTCACACTTCTCCATCGATTAACTTTCACTTACATTCCATTACATTAAGTTTGACTCGTTGTTTTCGATCGCATCCCTCTCGATCCTCACAAGGAGTTAGTCATGAAAAACGTCAAAACCGGCGCGATCTGGTTAGTGGTGGCGTTAATCGGCGCGGGCGCTTTCGCCATGCTGGCACTCAGCCGCGGCGAACACGTTAACGCCGTCTGGCTGGTGATTGCGGCTGTCGCCTGCTACAGCATCGCTTATCGTTTCTACAGCCTGTTTATCGCCCGTAATATTTTTGAACTGGATGACCGCCGCCTGACGCCCGCCGAGCGGCTGAATGACGGCCTCGACTATGTGCCGACCAACAAATGGGTGCTGTTTGGCCACCACTTTGCCGCCATTGCCGGGGCCGGTCCGCTGGTCGGGCCAATTCTGGCGGCACAAATGGGGTTCCTGCCGGGCACGATCTGGATTCTGGTCGGGGTGATGCTGGCCGGTGCGGTGCAGGACTTTCTGATCCTGTTTATCTCTACCCGCCGGGATGGCCGCTCGCTGGGGGAAATGGCGCGTCAGGAGCTGGGTGCCTTTGCCGGTGTGGTCACCATGCTCGGCGCGCTCGGGGTGATGATCATCATTCTCTCCGCGCTGGCGCTGGTGGTGGTTAAGGCATTGGCCAACAGCCCGTGGGGCCTCTTCACTATCGCTGCCACCATTCCTATCGCGCTGTTTATGGGCGTTTACATGCGTTTTATCCGCCCCGGAAAAATCGCTGAAGTGTCGCTGATTGGCTTTGTGCTGATGATGGCGGCGATCATTTATGGCGGCGACGTCGCACAACATCCCTACTGGGGACCGTTTTTCACCCTGAAAGGCACCTCGCTAACCTGGGTGCTGGTGATCTACGGCTTTATTGCCTCGGTGTTGCCGGTCTGGCTGCTGCTGGCACCGCGTGACTACCTGTCAACCTTCCTGAAAATTGGGGTGATTGTCGGCCTGGCCGTAGGGATCGTGTTTGCCATGCCGGAGATGAAAATGCCGGCGGTGACCAAATTTATCGATGGCAGCGGCCCGGTCTTCTCCGGTGCGATGTTCCCGTTCCTGTTTATTACCATCGCCTGTGGTGCCATCTCCGGCTTTCATGCGCTGGTATCGAGCGGTACCACGCCGAAACTGGTGGAGCGTGAAAGTCATATTCGCTTTATCGGGTATGGGGCGATGCTGATGGAGTCATTCGTGGCGATCATGGCGCTGATTTGCGCCTCGGTGCTGGATCCGGGCGTCTATTTCGCCATGAACTCACCGGCCGCGCTGATTGGCACCACCGTTGAGAGCGCCTCACAGGTGATCAACGGCTGGGGCTTTGTGGTGACGCCAGAAATGCTGAGCGGCATCGCCCGCGACGTCGGTGAGGGTTCGATTCTGTCGCGTGCCGGTGGCGCGCCGACGTTTGCCGTCGGCATGGCACACATCATCACCGAGATTTTCAACAGCCGGGCGATGATGGCTTTCTGGTATCACTTCGCCATCCTGTTTGAAGCGCTGTTTATCCTGACCGCCGTGGATGCCGGCACCCGTGCCTGCCGTTTTATGGTGCAGGACCTGGTGGGCACTATGGTGCCTTCGCTGGCGAATAACCGCTCGTGGCTCGGCAACATGGCCGGCACCACAGTGGCGGTGGCGGGCTGGGGCTTCTTTGTCTATCAAGGCGTGGTCGACCCGCTGGGCGGGATTAATACTCTGTGGCCGCTGTTTGGTATCGGTAACCAGATGCTGGCCTCAATGGCGCTGATCCTGGGGACCGTGGTGCTGTTTAAAATGAAAAAACAGCGCTACGCCTGGGTCACTATCCTGCCAACCATCTGGCTGTTTATCACCTCAATGACCGCCGGCTGGCAGAAAATCTTCCATGAAAAACCGTCGATCGGCTTCCTGGCCCAGGCCAGTAAATTCCGTAAAGGACTGGATGAAGGCGTGATGATTGCACCGGCGAAAACCGTGGCCGATATGCAGACCATCGTCTTCAGCAATCAGATCAACGCCGTACTGTGCGGCTTCTTTATGCTGGTGGCGGTGACAATGCTGATTGCCGCCTTCTTTGTGATTCGCAAGGCGCTGCGCAGCGATCTGCCGACCACCCATGAATCAGCGGTGACGCTGCGCAATAAGGCGGTGCGTCATGTCTGATGCCATTCATCCGGTGCGGCGGCCACAGGGCGACTGGCAGATTCATCACTGCCAGTTTATGTCGGCACCCACTCCGGCGCCTTTTCGCTGGCGAACGCTATGGCGTGGTCTGCAACAGTGCTTTCGCTTAATGGTCGGCGTACAGGATTATCAAACGTACCTGCAGCATATGCGACTGCATCATCCCGCTCAGCCGCCGATGAATGAGCGGGATTTCCACCGCTATTGTCTGGATGCCCGCTTCCCGAGTCAGGCCGGAAAACTGGGGAAATGTCCCTGCTGACAAGAGACCAAAGCCCCACATTGCTGGGGCTTTTTTGTGCCATTCGTATCCTGATAGTGAAATATATTTGGTTTGTACCTTGTGCTAACGTCGGATGATGAATACTGTTGCTAAAATAATGAGATAACGCCTGCAGTGCACCCCCGGAGGAAGTTTTAATGACCGATGAACAAGGGCAAACGTTGTTGTACACCTTGTTTGGTACAACCAGCCCTCATTGGCGTCTGACCGCGGACAGCGATGCGCTGAGTTTTGCCGAAGATGAGTCGTCACAAACCAATATCGCTCTGCCGCTCACGCCCGGCCAGGCTGCAATGATCCGGGCTATGCCGGTCATCACCTCAAGCATTAATCTGACCTTGCCGTTGCAGGGTGTAGCAGTCCCGTTGCATCTGGTCGGCCGCAAAGTTAACCAGTCTTCATGGGCCGGAACAGCATCAGCCTGGGGTGACACCGCCGCGGTGGCACGCGATTTGACATTGGGCTTTCATTCGCCGAACAGGTAGTTTCCGAAGCCAATTCGGTGATTGTCATCCTCGATCAGCGCGGCAATATCCAACGCTTTAACCGTTTGAGTGAAGAATATACCGGTCTGAATGAACATGAGGTGATTGGCCGGAATGTCTTTCAGCTGTTTATGACCAAACAGGAAGCCGCCTCCTCCCGACGTAACATTGCCGGCTTCTTCCGGGATGGTAACTCCTATGAAGTTGAGCGCTGGGTTAAAACCAAAAAAGGCCAGCGACTGTTCTTGTTTCGTAATAAGTTCGTTCACAGCGGCAGTGGCAAAAATGAAATTTTCCTCATCTGTTCAGGCACGGACATAACCGAGGAGCGCCGCGCCCAGGAACGGCTGCGGGTGCTGGCTAACACCGATACGGTGACCGGATTACCGAACCGCAATGCCATTCATCAGCAAATGAGCCAGGCGCTGGAGCAAGCTGGCGATAGCCAGACCGGTGTGGTCTACCTCGATCTCGATAATTTCAAAAAAGTGAATGACGCCTACGGTCATATGTTCGGCGATCAGCTGCTGCAGGCGGTCTCCCTGGCGATCCTCAGTTGTCTGGGAAAAGATCAGACGCTGGGCCGGTTAGGCGGTGATGAATTTGTGGTACTGGCCGAACACACCAGCCAGGCGGCGCTGGAGGCGATGTCTTCACGCATCCTGGAGCGACTGCGCCAGCCGTTCCGTATCGGTCTGATTGAAGTCTACAGCGGCTGTTCCATCGGTATTGCCCTCGCCCCGATGCATGGCGAAGATCGCGAGAGCCTGATCCGCAACGCCGACACCGCGATGTATCACGCTAAAGAGAATGGCCGCGGCAAGTTTTGCGTGTTCGCCGCTGAGATGAATCAGCGGGTATTTGAATATCTGTGGCTTGATACCAACCTGCGTAAAGCGCTGGAGCTGGATCACTTAATCGTTCACTACCAGCCTAAAATCGACAGTGACGGCAACGTTCGCAGCGCCGAAGCACTGGTGCGCTGGCTTTCACCGGAGCGTGGTCTGGTCTCGCCCGGCGATTTCATTCCCTACGCCGAAGAGTCGGGCCTGATTGTTCCGCTGGGTCGCTGGGTGATGCTCAATGTGCTGAAGCAGATTATCGCCTGGCGGCAGCACGGCGTGTTTCTGCGGGTGGCGGTTAACGTCTCTGCCCGTCAGCTTATCGATCAAAGTATCTACAGCGATTTGAAACAGGCGCTGATCGAAGCCGGTCTCGACGATTGTCCGATCGACATTGAGCTGACCGAAAGTTGTCTGATCGAAAATGAGACCGAAGCGCTGAAGCTGATGAAACAGTTTCAGGAGCTGGGCGCGCAGGTGCATCTCGATGATTTCGGCACCGGCTACTCCTCACTGTCACAACTGGCACGGGTGCCGATTAACGCGATCAAGCTCGATCAAAGCTTTATTCGTAATATTAACAAGCAGCCGGTTTCACAATCGCTGGTTCGTGCCATCGTCGCCGTCGCCAAGGCGCTTGATCTGCAGGTGATAGCCGAGGGTATCGAAACCCGCGATGAAGAGAAATTTATCCTTAAAAGTGGTGTAGATGGGCGTCAGGGCTATCTTTACGCAAAACCAATGCCCGCGGAGCAATTTGGGCATTGGCTGGCTAAGCATCCTGCCCGCGTGTAACGCTAACGACGGTTACTAACCCGCTTTACGCAGCGATGCGCTGTGGCGGTTTTGTAACTGCACCAGACGTTCCATATAAGCGATATCTTTTGGTTCAATCGTAAAGGCGTAATCCACCCAGTCCTCCGTGATGTCCATCAGCTCAGCGCGTGACAGTTGCAGCACGCGCTGACGCGCTTTCAGCATCGCCCTTACGCCATTGAGTTTCGGACGTAAGGTGTCGATGAAGGTTCGGGTCGCACGATAGCTGTCGCCCGGCTGGAACACTTTATCGACCAGGCCACGGGTTTCGTACCATTCCGCACTGTGTGACTCCCCTTCGCAGATCAGCTCTTCAGCCAGCTTCATCCCCGCCCGACGGGCCACCAGTGAATAGCCGCCCATGCCCGGGAACAGGTTAAAAGCGATTTCCGGGAAGCCCATCCGGGCGTTGTTCTGTGCCAGAATGAAGTGGTGTGCCAGCGCCGCTTCAAAGCCGCCGCCTAATGCACTGCCTTCAATCATCGCCAGCGTGACCGCACCGGTGTCGAAGCCCCGTGCCGCTGAGTGTATGCAGTCCACACAGGCACGAGCATAAGCCCGCAGCGCTTCGCGCCGATTATTGCGAATGCACTCGACGAAGAAACGTAAATCGCCCCCGGCGTTGAACATCTGCGGCACCAGCGAACCGGTTACCCAGAAATCGATCGGCAGACCGGAACGCTGTGCGGCATAGCTCAGGTTCATGATCTCCTCAATCAGCTCATGGTTGAAGCTGGGACGTGGCTGGGCGCGCAACATCATCCACATCGTGCGTCGGCCTTCCTCGTAATAGGCGACTAACTGAGTGGTGTTGCCGACTTCGGTAAATAATCTGCACGTTGCTTGGTTAATAACTGTCATTGTCTCATCCTCTGTTTATATTTGATGCGCTAAATACGCCACATCAGCGTAATGCAGAGTGAGTCAAGACCAAATGAGAGATTGATTTACAACACAAAATCCAGAGTGATCCCCGACTGGCGCGCCGGGGATTGATTAGGTGGGTTACTTAATGACAGCGCGCTGGTCGATGGCGACATGCATACGCTTAACGCGTTTTGAGTAGAGTGCAGTAATCATTGGCACCAGTACCGAAGTGACAATCACCGAGGTCGCAACCAGCGCAGTAGCAGCCGGTGCCATCGGTTTAAACTGCGGCACCATTTCAGCGATCAGAACCGGCGTGGCCACCGCAGCACCGGCGGTACTGGAGGCTGCAACGCCCGCCGTACCGTCACCGCCGCCAATCAGCCGGTCGGCAAGAATTAACGGGATGCCGGTAATGATGATCACCGCAACACCCAGCATAATGCCCAGCAGGCCGGTTTCAACGATCACCGCCAGGTTGATGGTGTTGCCCAGCGCAAACGCAAAGAATGGGATCAGGGTATGTACCGCTTTTCCGAAGAACTCACGCAGTTCAGGATCAAGGTTTCCTAATGCAAAGCCCACCAAAAATGGCAGCACCGCCCCGACAAACACGTGCGGCTCGAATGAGGCAATTCCCGCGGTGCCCAGAATCACCATGGTCATTAACGGACCGGATTCCAGCGACATCAGTACAAAGGCGCCCGCTTCCTCTTTCGACCCATATTGTTGCATAATCGACGCGTAGAGCCCGCCATTGGTCATATCCATGGCTGCTACCAGCGCCAGGGTGGACAACCCGGCAAACATCCCGACCTCAATGCCATTCTCCGGCATCACTCGTGATGCAATGGCCGCGACAATCCAGGCGACCGCAATTTTGGTCAGCACCAGCGTGCCGGACTTACGTAATACGGTGCCGGTCGCGCTTAGCTTGATAGACGCGCCCATACAGAAAAACCACACTGCCAGTATCGGTACGGTGCCGGTCATTAAACCGTTGGTGAAGGAACCTAAGTACTTCCCGGCACCGGGAGAGAAGGTATGACAGAGCGCGCCGATAAACAGCGGGATCAACATCATGCCGCCAGGAATTTTGTCTATTGCACGTTTGATATGCATATTGATGTCACCTTTGCTATGCCAGTTGGAGCTGCGAAAAGTGCCCGAAGGCGATGCAAACAAAATAGTGACTGTGTGTGACGAAAACAGTGATCGATGCAGTAAAATGAAACGCTGTTTTATTTTTATTGACCGATTGTTTTGGTAAATATGATCGCGATCGCCATACCAGTTAAGCTGACAATAAAAAAGGGACGCAGTGGGCGTAATACCTGTCAGTGAAGCAGCAATAATAACGCAGTCTGGTGCCGCTCAGGGGCTGGCGGTCCTCGCGCCGCTGCGCGGTTCCTTCACTTCATTCCTCTGCCTGACGGACCGCCGGGGATGGCACATCCTGTGCTGCCCCGCCTTTCGCCCGCGTCCTGCGGGCTCTCCTGGCTAATGTTCAGCGCTGCGGATTGCCTGCCCCTGATCGGCCCCATCCTGCTCTGAAACTTCAGTGCGTGTTGTTAAAAAGGGCACGAGCGCGCAGGCCCGCACTCCGGAACGCCTGCCCAGAAAAAAAGCTGCCACGTTTGACCGTGACAGCCTTTGCAAATTCAACCTTAACTGACGAGCATTAACGCTGCAGGCGTCCCGACGATTATTTCTGCCCGTACCAGGCGTTGTCGCCATGCTTACGTAAGTAGTGAAGGTCAAGCAGGGTTTGCTGGATCGGCGGCAGATTCGCTGTCAGCTGCTGGCTGAACAGCCCCATATAGGCCACCTCTTCCAGTACCACCGCGCTGTGCACCGCCGCATGTGCATCTTTACCCCAGGCAAAGGGGCCGTGCGAATTGACCAGCACCGCCGGTATCGCTGAAGGTGACAGGCCCCGCTGGGCAAAGGTTTCAATAATCACTTCACCGGTATTCCACTCATACTGCTGCTGGATCTCTTCATCGCGCATCGCGCGGGTACAGGGGACCTCACCGTAGAAATCATCGGCGTGGGTCGTGCCCCAGGCGGGAATCGGTCGTCCCGCCTGGGCCCAGATGGTCGCATGGCGTGAATGGGTATGGACGATACCGCCGACCTCTGGCCAGGCAAGATAGAGCGCGCGGTGGGTGGCGGTGTCCGACGATGGACGTTTTTCCCCTTCCAACACTTTGCCGGTAGCCAGTTCGACCACCACCATATCGTCGTGCGTCATCTCTTCATAACGGACGCCGGAGGGTTTAATCACCAGTAAGCCCAGCTCGCGGTCTACCGCGCTGACGTTACCCCAGGTGAAGGTCACCAGGTTGTATTTGGGTAGATCCAGATTCGCGTCCAGAACCTGTTGTTTAAGCTGTTCCAGCATGCCTTTTCTCCTGCGGACAATTGTCCTTAAATTTTGCGGAGTAAGCCGTGAAAAGGTTATGGAGCAAATGGCTATAAACGCAGAGGGAATTGGCTGTGAATGCAAAAATGTGTCGTGATTTCAGAATTGTCTATCTTCGTTCATGGCGAAGAATGCATAGAATTCTCTCAGGCAACGCGTGGACCTGAAGGTTTTGCGTTGTGACTCATCCGCTACAGACAGTGGGTCGATGGTGGAGCCTGTTTCGATGCCGACAGGGAAGCGGCAATAATGAGGCGCACAAGCGGGTTGAGGAAATATCGGAGCTATACTTAAGGTGTTGCCTCTGTGAGCACATTAAAGGAGAAGTTATGACAATTACAATGAAACGAATCACCGCTGCTGTACTGGCTACCACATTAGTTGTCGCGCTGAGCGGCTGTTCTAACTGGTCTAAACGTGACCGTAATACCGCGATTGGTGCGGGTGCGGGTGCGATTGGGGGTTCAGTATTGACCAACGGTAGCGCGCTTGGCACGGTCGGCGGCGCTGCTGTAGGTGGTATTATCGGTCATCAGGTCCATTAATGACCGGATTAAAATAATTATCGGCTACGCTAAGCATCTACCTGTTATCGGGCTACCACGGTAGCCCGATTTTTTATTCAGCCCCCCGCCAGTTTGACCTTCATCCCTTTCGCTTCCAGCAGGCTTTTCAGCAGGTCGCGTTTGTCGCCCTGAATCTCAATGACACCCTCTTTCAGCGATCCGCCACAGCCGCATTTCTTTTTCAGCTCAGCCGCCAGTTGCGTTAATCCGGCATCATCCATATCGATACCGCTAATCAGGCAGACGCCTTTGCCTTTACGTCCGCTGGTCTGGCGCTGAATGCGGACAATCCCATCACCTTTTGGCCGTTCAGCCTTTTGCTCCGGCTGCACGATGCGGCCGCTGTCGGTTGAATAAACCAATGGATTATCATTTGCCATTACTTTTCCTCCAGACTGTGCAGAATGGCCTGCAGCGACGCGGCGGGATCGGCAGATTGGGTGATCGGACGCCCAATCACCATGTAGTCCACACCCGCCAGCTTAGCCTGCAGGGGCGTCATGATGCGGCGCTGATCGCCGGCATCGCTGCCTGCCGGACGAATACCTGGCGTGACCAGCGCAAAGTCCTCACCGATCACCTGTTTGAAGCGAACCGCCTCGTGCGCTGAACAGACTACACCGTCGAGACCGCAGTCACGCGTCAGCTTCGCCAGTCGTTCAGCCTGTTCGGCCGGCGTAAGCGTGATGCCCAACCCTAGCAGGTCTTCCTGATCCATGCTGGTCAGCACTGTGACGGCAATCAGCAGCGGTGCCTCTTTACCATAGGGGAGCAGCGCTTCGCGTGCTGCGTTCATCATGCGCGCCCCGCCGCTGGCGTGGACATTGACCATCCACACGCCTAATTCGGCAGCGGCGGCTACCGCATGCGCCGTGGTGTTGGGAATGTCGTGAAATTTGAGGTCGAGAAACAGTTCAAAACCGCGTTGCTGCAAGGTGGTGATCAGCGAAGGACCAAACAGTGTGAACATCTCTTTGCCCACTTTCAGCCGGCAACTGCGCGGATCGATCTGATCGACAAAGCGCAGCGCGCTGTTGATGTCGTGATAATCAAGCGCCACCAGAATCGGCGAAGCGGTCACGGTGTGGGGTGAAGGCATGGCATTTCCTCTGCAGTGGGCACCCGCGGGCGCAATAGACAAACGGCAAGCATTCTACCTGCGGCCTCGGGCCATCACAATCGACATTCTCCGCCTGTCTGACTTCGCGCGCACTGTTGCGGCATTGGGTGGAGATTTAAAATATTTAGTATGTTGTAACTAATAGCAAGGCTAACAACGCACGCCCGGTGGCGGGGATTACTGGCCGTCGAGGCCGCGAATAGGTTTTACTGACGACCAGGTGCGGCAGGAAGGGCAATGCCAGTAGAGCGCGTGTGCGGTGAAACCACACTTCTGACAGCGATAGCGCGGTTTGGTACGAATCTGTTCGCCGACCATATCGCGCAGCACCATCAGGCTCTCTTTCGCGCGTCCATCTTCCGCTTCATGCAGGTGAAAATCCATCAGGCGATGGAACATTCGCATGGTGGGATGGCGCTGGAGCTGGCGGTTAATGTAATTCTGCGCCGCTTCCGGTCCCTGCTGTTGCTCAAGAATATCGGACAAATAGAGTTCTGCGGCAGCGCCGGTGTTCTCTTCCACACAGCGTTGCAGAAATTCAGCCCAGGCCTCCGGTTGATTGAGCCGCTGGAAGCAGGTTTCGAGCATTGCCAGCGTTTCGCTCACCAGCTCTTTGTCCTGATCCAGCACCCGTTGCAGATGGCCGACCGCTTTAGCGAAATCGCCCTTCTCCATCAGAATCCGGCCCATCATGATGGAGACGCGCGCGCTCTGCCGATCGGCCGCCTCCCCTTTTTTCAGCAGTGTCATAGCACGATCAAGATCGTCGCTGCTCATCGCCTGTAACGCCAGTTCGCAGTAGAAATGGGCGATCTCGCCTTTCTGCTTATCTTTACCCAGCTTGACCAGCCGCTCCGCCACCTCAATCGCCTTCTGCCAGTCGCTGGTCGCCTGATGGATCAGCAATAACTGCTGCAGCGCACCGATACGGAAATCGGTTTCATCGGTGAGTTGCTTGAACATATCTTCTGCGCGATCGTACAGACCGGCCGCCATGTAGTCGCGACCCAGTTGCTGAATGGCCAGCAGACGTTGTTCATAGCTCAGGGAAGCACTTTCCATTAGCGCCTGGTGAATGCGGATGGCGCGATCGACCTCACCGCGCGAGCGAAACAGATTACCCAGCGTCAGGTGGGCTTCAACGGTGCCGCTGTCCTCTTTCAACATATCGAGAAACAGGTCGACCGCTTTATCCTGCTGGTTAGAAAGCAGGAAGTTGACGCCAGCGACATATTCGCGTGACAGGCGGTTAGCTTCCTGTTGCTTGTCCTGCTGCGCACTGCGGCGGCCCATATACCAGCCATACGCAGCCGCAACCGGCAGTAACAGAAACAGCAGCTCAAGCATTGATGTTTATTCCCGGCCAGCCGGAGAGGATGGCACTGTGGCACCCACATTGCTCTGCTCAATTTGTGCCTGCATGCGCTTAATTTTTCGATTGGCATTGGCCAGCGACACCCGGGCGCGTAACCAGAACAGACCACAGATCATCCAGCCGAGCACAAAACCGGCACCAAACAGCGTTGCCAGTAAGGTCGAGATGCTGAACTCACCCTGCGCCAGCAGGTAGTTAAAGGTAATAACCTGGTCGTTATGCGCGCCTAAGGTGACGGAAATGATGAAAATCACCAATACCACTAAAAAAATCAGCAAATATTTCACAGTGCATCCTGTTGTGAGGTTGTCAGTAGAATTATGCCAAAACTCCAGCAAAAATGCTGCTCCCAGCAGCATCAGACGGCCCGCTTTTACGCCAGCCCGATCAATAATATGGGGTCTTTATGGTGAATTACAATCAGGGCTCCCGCTGCGCCACCTCTTTTTGCTCGGCTGGCGGCAGGCTTAACGGACCACAGACACGCTGTGCCAGCCAGGTCGCCAGGGTAACCAGCAACCAGGAGAGCACGGTTGCCATCGCCAGATCGCGCGGCCAGTGCATCCCCAACAGCATCCGACTGGCCATGACGCCCATCGCCCAGAGAAAAACGATTACCACGGTTTTGTAGTGGCGGCGCGGCCACAGCAGACCGATCGCCAGTAGCGCCCAGCTGGCAGCAAACATAGTATGCCCCGACGGAAACGCAAAGCCGGTCTCAAAAGCCCAGTGGCGCTTCAGCCAGCCCGGAATCTGCTTCTCATCAGCGATTAATGCCGTGACCATTTCGCCACGCTGTTTGCGTTTCAGTTCATAGAACGCTTTATCATCCAGGCCGTGATGTTCTTCCAGCCAGATCACATAGGGACGCGGCTCCTGAACCTGTTCTTTAATAAAGGATTTGGTGTACTGCCCGGCCAGAATGGTGGCGTTCATGATCAGCAACAGCAGAATCGCCGGTTTCAGGCGAAAGCGCAGACACCAGAGTACCCAGGCGCTCAGCACCACGCTGGTAACAATGCCCCAGGGGTTGGTGACTGTTTCGGTCATCCAGAACAACCCTTTCAATATCGCGTTGCTTTCGCCCGGTTGCCATTGCCAGCCTGATAACCAGACGCCTATCGGCATGATTAATAGCAATAACATCCCGAAGGTGGTGCGACGCGAAATTTTATACATCCTTTTCCCTTATATCGGTGACAAATCGCAAAAGCAGCATAACTTTAGCTTAAAAAAGAATAACATAACCATTATCGATTAGATAATCGTGCTTTATCACATCAATTGCTCTGACAGATTACCAGCCCGCCTGTGGGTTGTGGCACAATATTGCACGTTTGTCAGGCCACACTGGCCTGTGCGCTATCATGATGATAGTGCATCCTCTGAAGGTTCTGGAGAGTCACATGCAGCTTAAACGGGTGGCAGAAGCCAAACTGCCCACGCCATGGGGAGATTTCCTGATGGTCGGTTTTGAAGAATTGGCAACCGGACATGACCACGTTGCGCTGGTCTTTGGCGATATTAATGACAACGAACCAGTGCTGGCGCGCGTGCACTCCGAGTGCCTGACCGGCGATGCGCTGTTCAGCCTGCGTTGCGATTGTGGCTTCCAGCTGGAAGCGGCGTTGAACGCCATCGCTGAAGAGGGTCGCGGCGCGCTGCTCTATCACCGCCAGGAAGGACGCAACATCGGGCTGCTGAATAAGATCCGCGCCTATGCGTTGCAGGATAAAGGCTACGATACGGTTGAAGCGAACCATCAGCTGGGCTTTGCCGCCGATGAACGCGACTTCACGCTGTGTGCCGACATGTTTAAATTGCTGGGCGTGAATGAAGTGCGTCTGCTGACCAATAATCCACGTAAAGTGGAGATCCTCAGTGAGGCGGGCATTAACATCGTTGAGCGTGTGCCGCTGGTAGTGGGTCGCAATCCTAAAAATGCGCACTATCTCGATACCAAAGCGGAAAAGATGGGCCATTTGCTGCCGAAGTCATAAGTTAAAAAAGCCGGGTTTCCCCGGCTTTTTTATTAGTCCAGCATGTTACGAATGACGTAGTGCAGGATACCGTCGTTACGGTAATAGGTCAGCTCGTTACCGGTGTCGATGCGGCAGCGGGTATTCAGTTCTTCTTTGCTGCCATCGGCACGGGTCAGCGTGACTTTTACCGAACAGCCCGGCACCAGCGCGCCCAGGTTTTCGACGTCAATACGCTCTTCACCGGTCAGCCCCAGCGATTTACGGTTCACGCCCTGTGGGAACTCCAGCGGCAGTATCCCCATGCCGATCAGGTTCGAACGGTGAATACGTTCAAAGGATTCGGCAATCACTACCCGGACACCCTGCAGGCGCGGGCCTTTGGCAGCCCAGTCGCGACTCGAGCCCGAGCCGTACTCTTTCCCCGCAATCACCGCCAGCGGCACCCCTTCTGCCTGATATTTCATCGCGGCATCATAGATAGCCAGCTGCTCGCCACTCGGATAGTGACGGGTGTAGCCGCCTTCCACGCCAGGCACCATCTCATTACGGATACGGATATTCGCGAAGGTGCCCCGCATCATCACTTCGTGGTTACCGCGACGTGAACCGTATGAGTTGAAGTCGTTGCGCTCAACGCCATGCGACAGCAGATAACGACCCGCCGGGCTTTCCGCCTTAATACTGCCGGCTGGCGAGATGTGGTCGGTGGTGACAGAGTCGCCCAGCATCGCCAGTACCCGTGCGCCGCGAATATCCTGTACCGGTTTCGGCTCTTTCTCCATATCATCAAAGAATGGCGACAGACGAATGTAGGTTGAGCCTTCGTCCCAGTCATAGGTCGCGGCTTCACTCACCCTGATCTCTTGCCATTCTGGCGTGCCGTCAAACACTTCGGCGTACTCTTTATGGAACATGTCGCTGGTCACCTGCTGCACCGCGGTGGAGATCTCTTCCGGCGATGGCCAGATATCTTTCAGAAAGACCGGCTGGCCGCTGCGATCGTGTCCGATCGGATCGGTTTGCAGATTGATCTTCATGTTACCCGCCAGGCGTAAGCGACGACCAGCGGCGGCGACGCCAGCCAGTTGGTTTTAATCAGCGGATGGATACGGCCTTCAAAGTTACGGTTGCCTGACAGCACAGCCCCCACCGTCAGATCGCCTTCCCTGATCGCCGATTCGATTTCGTCTTTCAGCGGACCCGAGTTACCGATACAGGTAGTGCAGCCGTAGCCGACCAGATTAAAGCCCAGCTTGTCCAGATAAGGAGTCAGCTGTGCCACGGCAAGATAATCGGAGACCACTTTAGAGCCAGGTGCAAGCGAGGCTTTCACCCAGGGTTGCCGCTTCAGGCCCCGCTCAACCGCCTTTTTCGCCAGTAAACCGGCAGCCATCAGCACGCTGGGGTTTGAAGTGTTGGTGCAGGAGGTAATGGCACTGATCACCACCGCGCCGTCGGTCAGGGTGTGGCTAAGACCGGTATCACTGTCGGTATAGTCGACCGTTTTGTGCGGCTTCTGCGCGTGATTGACCTCCAGCTCATTGCTGGCGTCAAAGGCTGCCGGCACGTCACCGAGAGAGACGCGATCCTGCGGCCGCTTCGGTCCGGCAAGGCTCGATTCAACCTCATTCATATCCAGCGCCAGAGTGCTGGTGAAGCGCGGTTCATCCCCCGGGTTACGCCACAGGCCTTGCGCTTTAGCATAGGCTTCCACCAGCGCAACCTGTTCGGCTTCGCGCCCGGTCAGCGTCATATAACTCAGGGTCACTTCATCCACCGGGAAGAAACCACAGGTTGCGCCATATTCCGGTGCCATATTGGCAATAGTGGCGCGGTCAGCCAATGGCAGGTCGGCCAGTCCATCACCGTAGAATTCAACGAATTTACCCACCACGCCATGTTTACGCAGCATCTGCGTGACGGTCAGCACCAGGTCGGTTGCGGTGATCCCCGCCCGGAGTTTACCGGTGAGCTTGAAACCCACCACATCCGGAATCAGCATCGAAACCGGCTGACCGAGCATCGCCGCTTCCGCTTCAATGCCGCCCACACCCCAGCCCAGCACGCCAAGCGCATTGATCATGGTGGTATGAGAATCGGTACCCACCAGCGTGTCCGGCCAGGCATACTCTTCACCATTCAGGGTTTCATGCCAGATCGCTTTACCGAGATATTCCAGATTGACCTGATGACAGATACCGGTACCCGGTGGAACCACGCGGAATTTATCAAAGGCTTTCTGACCCCAGCGTAAGAAAACGTAACGTTCATGGTTACGTTCCATCTCAAGCTGGACGTTCTGCCCGAATGCATCATCATCGCCAAAATGGTCAACGGTGACCGAATGGTCAATCACCAGATCAACCGGCGATAAGGGATTCACCTTCGCGACATCGCCGCCCAGCCGGTTTACTGCTTCACGCATCGCCGCCAGATCGACCACGGCGGGCACACCGGTGAAGTCCTGCATTAATACCCGCGCAGGACGGTAGGCAATTTCGCGATCGGCATGGGCATCTTTTTGCCAGTCAACCAGTGCCTGAATATCTTCCGCAGTGACCGATTCACCATCCTGCCAGCGCAACAGGTTTTCCAGTAAAACTTTCAGGGATTTGGGTAAGCGGTCAATGTTACCGAGATGTTGAGCAGCATGGGGAAGACTGAAGATGTGGTAGTTTTTATTGTCGACCTGCAGTATTTCCTGACTCTGCTCGCGTAGGGTAGACGACATAGCTCCTCCTTTATAATCGTGGTCTTTAAACCTCAGAGAGGTAAAGGTTTATGTTAAAGATAGACCACAATTTCGTTAACGTTTTGATTACAACACAAATTGCTACAATCGGCCGAAACGAAAATGCCCCGTCCGGAGACAGGGCATCAGAAAGAGGTGATTTAATTCAAATCAGAGCGTTATCCACACCGCCGCAGACCAGAACGCGAAGCAGAAGGCATAAGCGCTAAGCCAGGACATTTTTATGATATTCATGGTGTTCACTCCTTCGCCAGAAATGGGCGTACAAAGGCCTGCGTTCATCCGGTATAGGGATGAAACCCGTTTGTGTTACTGAGTGTGGGGATGGGCTTTTAATTTGCCCGCCGGCGAATCCGATAAGAAGAGCAGAAAGAAAAAAATAATAAACGGTACAGCGAAAACGTTATTTCGTTTTAGGGTCCAGAAACGACTCGATAAAGTGTCGCTGGCCATCACTCAAATCCCAGGAATCGGGGATAGACACTTTTTCATCCTTTGCAAGCGGCTCTTTTCCTTTGCAGGAAGCGGGCTTGTGCTGACGCGCCGTCAAAGAACGTTTATGGCTGAGTGTGTTTGCCCACATGGCTTTAGCCCCAGATACGCCAGATCATTAAAGCAACAACTACCCAGAACAGCGCTGAGGCAGCGAATACGGTCAGCCAGGCTTTACGACGTGTATTGCCAGTGCGCTCAACCTTGGTGCTTTTAGCCGGGAAACCCGGTTGTACAGTCAGTCGTGTATTCATAGTTTTTGATAATCACTCTCAACAAAATGATTGATAACAACGATTAAGATTTAGGACGAATCCTAAACGCGTTAAGGCCAAAAATCCAGTTATTTTTATTGAGTAAAACGATTAACGCTATTAATCAATAAGACCCAGTCACGTCTGAAATCATTAACCGCGGAACAAAATTTTAATTAAACGATCACATTATAAATTTGACTTAAATTCAAATCAGGACCATTCAAAACTAAAGAGCGGATTACAGAACCTGATATCTACCGGCTTTCCATCAGGTCTTAACTGGAGTATGGGAATATTCCTGGCGAGCCGCAAAGCGGCAAAGTAAAAAATGTGTCGTAATTCGCATTTAAGGAAGATCAATCCGAAAACATGTGACCGATGTTTCATTTACAAAAAAATAATAAAAAAATTTGAATCTGGTCTGGCGCTAACGACTAGCAATAAAAAAGGCTGCCTGAGGCAGCCTGGGAAATTGTGTTGAATATCAACGTTACTTAAACGGCAGCTTAATGTCTTTAAACATCGCCTCAATGTCTTCATTTGAGCGTAACGCCACGGCGGTATCCACCACATCGCGGGTCAGATGCGGCGCAAAGCGCTGAATGAAGTCATACATATAGCTACGCAGGAACGTGCTGCGACGGAAGCCAATCTTGGTGGTGCTGTTGGTGAAGATATCGGCCGCTTCAATACGAATCAGATCAGGATCGGAGACCGGATCAACTGCCATGCTGGCTATGACGCCGACACCCAGACCTAATCTGACATACGTTTTAATCACGTCAGCATCGGTAGCGGTGAACACAATCCGCGGAGTTAAACCGGCACGATTGAATGCCGTATCCAGTTCGGAACGACCGGTAAAACCAAAGGTATAAGTGACCAGCGGATATTCAGCCAGCTCTTCAATGGTCACCTGCCCTTTTCCGGCCAGCGGATGGTCAGCCGTCACCACTATCGCCCGGTTCCAGTGGTAGCACGGCAGCATAATTAAATCGTCGTAAAGATGCAGCGCCTCGGTGGCGATCGCAAAATCGGCATTCCCTTTCGATACCGCTTCTGCAATCTGCGTCGGTGAGCCCTGATGCATATGCAACGACACCCGTGGATAGCGTTCAATGAAACCTTTAATTACCCCCGGCAGCGCATAGCGCGCCTGCGTATGCGTTGTCGCCACATAGAGCGATCCTTTATCCGGCCAGGTATGTTCACCGGCTACCGATTTAATCGCATCCACTTTAGAAAGCACTTCACGCGCGATGCGGATAATCTCTTCACCGGCTGGTGTGACCTGAGTCAGGTGTTTACCGCTGCGGGCGAAGATCTGAACGCCCAGCTCATCTTCCAGCATCCGCACCTGTTTACTGATGCCGGGCTGCGAGGTATAGAGTCCTTCCGCCGTCGAAGAGACATTCAGATTATGGTTAACCACTTCGACGATATAGCGCAACTGCTGTAATTTCATATCTGTTCCATCCCGGTAAGTTACAGAGTCGCATCCCCGGATGACGTATTGTCGCCTTAACAGGGTGAAGAAAAGCCATGCATCAGGAAAGGTCGGAAATGCTATAACCACTATAACATTTTAAGTGTGATTGTAGAACGGATGGGTATAAGGCTCAGAAAAAGGCCAGCGAGCGCTGGCCTGTGAGGATT
The DNA here is from genome assembly GCF_002095315.1 of Pantoea conspicua. Classification (GTDB taxonomy): domain Bacteria; phylum Pseudomonadota; class Gammaproteobacteria; order Enterobacterales; family Enterobacteriaceae; genus Pantoea; species Pantoea conspicua. The sequence goes on along the minus strand of NZ_MLFN01000004.1, from coordinate 3,654 downwards.
ACTTCTTCGCTTCCTGCCATTTGCCATCAATATAGAAGGCAGACCAGCCGGTCGCTTTACCCTCTTTTTCAGAGGAGACATACTGCTGTTTTGTTTTGCGGCTGAAACGGACCAGGGTTTTATTCCCCTCCGGATCGGTCGCCGGTGCCTCAGCCAGGTATTTCAGCTTTTCTGGCAGACGATCGCTGAAGCGCTGCAACTCTTCTACCAGCGGCGCACGGGTTTCGCGCGATTTCGGGAAGGTGTTAGCGGCCAGGAAAACCCCGGCAGCGCCGTCGCGCAGCACGAAATAGGCATCCGACTTCTCGCACGCCAGTTCAGGCAGCGGGACCGGATCTTCTTTCGGCGGTGCCACTTCGCCGTTACGCAGGATTTTACGGGTGTTTTTGCACTCGTCGTTGGTACAGGCCATGTACTTGCCGAAACGTCCCATTTTCAGGTGCATCTCTGAACCACATTTCTCGCACTCAACCACCGGGCCGTCATAGCCTTTGATGCGGAACTCACCCTGTTCAATCTCGTAGCCGTCGCATTCCGGGTTGTTACCACAGACGTGCAGCTTACGCTCGTTATCGATCAGGTAGCTGTCCATCGCCGTACCACACTTCTGGCAACGACGACGTGCGCGCAAGGCGTTGGTTTCAGCATCATCCCCCTCCAGAATATTGAGAACTTCATTTTCCGGAATCAGGTTAATAGTCTGCTTGCAGCGCTCTTTCGGCGGTAAGGCATAGCCTGAACAGCCGAGGAACACGCCGGTGCTGGCGGTACGAATACCCATTTTGCGGCCGCAGGTCGGGCAGTCAATCGAGGTCAGCACCATCTGGTTCGGCTGCATGCCGCCCTCTTCAGGATCTTTCTCTGCCCGCTCAAGCTGCTGAGTGAAGTCGCTGAAGAAATTGTCCAGCACCGCTTTCCACTGCGCCTGATTATTGGCGACCTGATCGAGGCTGTTTTCCATGCGCGCAGTGAAATCGTAATTCATCAGTTCGCGGAAGTTCTCTTCCAGCCGATCGGTGACGATCTCACCCATTTTCTCCGCATAGAAACGGCGGTTCTCGACCCGCACATATCCGCGATCCTGGATGGTTGACGTGATCGCCGCGTAAGTCGATGGACGACCAATACCGCGTTTTTCCAGTTCACGCACCAGAGAGGCTTCGCTGAAGCGCGCCGGTGGTTTAGTAAAGTGCTGGCCAGGCAGCAACTGCTGCAGATCCAGCACGTCGCCGACGTTAACTGGCGGTAAAGTCCGATCTTCATCGTTCTTACGCAGCGCCGGCATTACTTTGGTCCAGCCGTCGAAGCGCAGCGTACGGCCTTTGGCCTTGAGCTTAAAATCGCCTGCCACTGCGGTAATGGTGCTGGAATCATATTGCGCTGGCATCATCTGACAGGCAACAAACTGGCGCCAGATCAGCTGATAGAGCTTTTGCGCATCCGCTTCCATATCTTTTAACTGTTCCGCCACCACTTCCACATCAGAAGGACGAATCGCTTCGTGCGCTTCCTGTGAATTCTCTTTGCTGGCGTAAGTGTTGGCCGCTTCAGGCAGATATTTTTTACCGAAGTGGCTTTCGATATAGCCGCGTGCCATGGCGACCGCATCCTGACTCAGGTTGGTCGAATCGGTACGCATATAGGTAATGTGGCCCGCTTCATACAAGCGCTGCGCCATCATCATGGTTTTCTTCACGCCAAAGCCGAGACGGGTACTGGCGGCCTGCTGCAACGTTGAGGTGATATAAGGCGCGCCCGGCTTGCTGCTGGTCGGCTTATCTTCACGATCGACAATTTCGTAGCGCGCTTTTTCCAGCAGCGAAACGGCCGCATAGGTCTCGTCGCGATTGACCGGACGGAATGGCTTGTCGCCTTTGTGGCTGACATCCATTGAAAGCTCGTCGCCTTTTGGCGTAGTCAGCGCAGCGTTAATTTCCCAGTATTCTTCTGGTACAAACGCTTTGATCTCGCGCTCACGCTCCACCACCAGCCGCACAGCAACGGATTGCACCCGTCCGGCGGAAAGGCCACGGGCGATTTTCTTCCACAGCAGCGGTGACACCATATAGCCCACCACGCGGTCCATAAAACGACGCGCCTGCTGAGCATTAACCCGATCGATATTCAGTTCGCCCGGCTTTTCAAACGCCTGACGAATCGCATTTTTGGTGATTTCGTTAAACACCACGCGGCTGAAACGCTGGTCGTCGCCACCGATCACTTCCCGCAGGTGCCAGGCAATGGCTTCCCCTTCGCGGTCAAGGTCCGTTGCGAGATAGATGTGGTCAGCGCTGGCCGCTAACGCTTTCAGTTCGGCAACCACTTTCTCTTTGCCAGGCAGGATCTGATAATCCGCTTCCCAGCCGTGGTAAGGATCAACCCCCATCCGGCTGACCAGTGCCGCTTTCTCATCTTTTTTAACTTTTTTGACTTTTTTATCTGTCGAGGCGTCAGCACTTTTTTTGGCGGTTGAACCACTGGTCGGCAGATCCCGGATATGACCCACGCTGGATTTAACCACGTAGTCACTGCCGAGGTATTTATTGATTGTTTTAGCCTTTGCCGGGGACTCAACAATAACGAGTGCTTTACCCATATTTACCTTTACCTAATGAAAACATCCTGCTTAACGGGAGAGGATTGGATGCCCAAAAACCCAATGGGTTCAATATTGCTGCGCCTGTTTAACATTTCAAGGCGGAGGGGTCAATCTCTGATCAGACGATGCGGCGTTATGCAACTGCATGATAAAGAGGACTTTTTCCATCTGACATAATCACACATCGCGGTGCAAAACCCCTGAAATCAGAATCGCCCACACTCTACCTGATAAAATCTGTTACGCAACTTAATTAGCACTCAGGATAAATTTCCGCCAACTTTTCAGCCGTTACGCCGATTTGTCACACAATGGGACACGCAAGTAATATAGAAAGGATTAAGGTGCTGTCAAAAAAGGAGCAAACAATGAAGACAATAACCCAGCCTATTTCACGCCAGGCATTGCTGGAAATGGCCAATGCGCTGATCAAAGAGCATGATAATTATTTTGCCGGTATGCAGGCGGATGAAGTGATTCAGCAGGGAAACGTTCTGGTGTTTCGCGGCCCGTTTTTTCTGGATGCCGATGAACTGCCCACCGCCAGAACCACGGCGGTGTTCAACGTGTTTAAACATTTAGCCGTTGTATTATCGTCGCAGTACCATCTGGAATAAAAAACCTGGCACAGAGGCCTGATGCTCGTCAGTGAAGCAGCAGGTGATAACGCAGTCTGGTGCCGCTCAGGGGCTGGCGGTCCTCGCGCCGCTGCGCGCTTCCTTCACTTCATTCGTCTGCCTGACGGACCGCCGGGGATGGCACATCCTGTGCCGCGCCGCCTTTCGCCCGCGTCCTGCGGGCTCTCCTGGCAGACTCATTCTGTTCAGCGCTGCGAATTGCCTGCCCCTGCCCGACCCCAGCCTGCTCTGAAGCTTCAGGCGTGCTGTTAAAAAGGGCACGATGGCAGAGGCCTGAGCGCCTCTGCTGCTGAAAGGGCTATCCGCAGCGCTGAGGCGTGACGTTGGGCCAGAACGCCACGCCGGGAAGCGTGGAGAGTTCCGGGCCGGCCAGGGAGGGCCGATCCGCGAACGGTTCGTCGGCACGACGGCAAAGCA
>NZ_MLFN01000003.1 GCF_002095315.1 Pantoea conspicua | reverse complement strand
TAGCGTTAAACGTGCGGGATGAGAACCTGCCGCAGGTCGACTGAATCGCCGGGAGCGATTCAGGCTGATGCACAGCAGCAGCCATCTTTCCCGACTACGACAGACTCTTCCAGATGTGCATCACCGCGTAGCTACGCCATGGCCGCCAGACCTGTGAACGCTGCTCAGCGGCGCGCGGCGTCAGGCCACCCAGATTATTGCGCACCGCAATATCCTCTTTTGGAAACGCATCCGGCCAGCGCAGGGCACGCATCGCAATATAATGAGCCGTCCACGGACCGATGCCCGGTAAGCTCATCAGCCGCGTCATCATCGCCTCAGGCGACAGGGTGGCATTGAACCGTAGCTCACCGGTGGCGCAGGCGCTGGCGAACGCCTGAATCGCTCTGGCGCGGGCGCTGACAATCCCGAGCCGGGCAATCTCATCCAGAGAGGTTTCTGCCATCCGTTCCGGACGGGCGGAGTAGCGTGACAGATCGGCGAACGGCGTCACGCAGGCCTCGCCAAACGCCTCGGCAAAACGGCTGCTCAGCGTGGTCGCGGCTTTCACCGTGATCTGCTGACCCAGTATCGCCCGGACACCCATTTCAAACCCGTCAAAGGCACCTGGCACCCGCAGGCCAGGATAATTCGCCAGGCTCTGCGCCAGCAGAGGATCCTGCTGCAGGTGAGCCGCAATCCGCTGTGGCTGCGCATTAAGATCAAACAGATCGCGCAGCCGGCGCAGCAGAGCGGGTAGCACAGGCGTTAAGCTGCTGGTGAACTCAACCTGCAGCGCTTGTTTTGCCGGCAGATGTGACACGCTGACCCAGCCGCGATAGTCGCCCAGCGCCACGGTGCGCCGGTAACAGTTATCTTCAACCGCCTCGATCTCTTTCATCAGGCGGAGCTGCAGAAAACTCAGCATCGCCTGCCAGTCGTAAGGCGGACGATAACTGAGCCGCAGCCGCATAGTATCATCGGGCTGCAACTGTGCCGCCGGCAGCGTCTGTTTGCGTAAGGCACCCGGTGTCATGCGGTAACGGGCCTGAAAGACATCATTAAAGCGGCGCAGGCTGCCAAAGCCGCTGGCATAGGCGACATCAATAATCGGCAGCTGGGTTTCGGTCAGCAGCTGTTTCGCCAGTAGCATCCGACGCGTCTGCTTCAGCTCCAGCGGCGAGACGCCCAGCTCCTGCTGCACAATCCGCCGTAGCTGTCGTGCGCTGATCCCAAACTCGGCCGCTATCTCATCCAGCCCCTCATGCTGCTCCAGCACGCCTTCCTCGATACGCTGAACCAGCCGATCGGCAATGCGATGCGCATGATCCACTGGCGCATTGCCCGGTGCCAGTTCTGGCCGGCAGCGCAGGCAGGGACGGAACCGCGCTTTTTCGGCCGCTTCGGCGCTGCTGAAGAACAGACAGTTCTTCTGCATCGGTGCTTTCACCGGGCAGATCGGACGGCAATAGATGCCGGTTGAGGTAACGCCGACGAAGAAAACCCCATCGAAGCGGGTATCACGTGAGGTCAGCGCCTGATAGGCAATCTCGGGATCGAGCATGGTCTTTCTCCGGCAAATAAAGCGCAGCCTACGCCGGATACGGCAGGCAGACTGGCTGTTTTCGGACAGCACAACAGTTTATCGTCGTGACCGAAAACAGCCAGCCTGACGGCTGAAAAGTGCGATAATCGGCACTGACTCAGTGAGCGGAGAATCAGCATGTATTACTTCAAACCCATTGCCACACCGGTAGGCGAACTCAAGCTGGTGGCCAGCGACCGTGGTCTGGTCGGGATCTTATGGGAGAACGACGATCCCAGACGCACCCGGTTTTTGCCGCAAACCCGTCACGATGACCTGCCGGTTTTTCTGGCGACCGAACAGCAGCTGGCGGAATATTTTGCTGGCGAACGCCGCTGTTTCGAACTGCCGCTCGACTTTGTCGGCACCGACTTTCAGAAAAAGGTGTGGCAGGCGCTGGTGGCAATCCCGTTTGGCGAAACCCGCAGCTACAGCCAGATCGCCCGTGAGATTGGGCATCCGCTGGCAGTCCGTGCGGTCGGGGCCGCCAACGGCCGTAATCCGCTCTCCATTATCGCACCCTGCCATCGGGTGATTGGTGCCAACGGTAAACTTACCGGCTTTGCCGGTGGACTGGAGATCAAAGCCTTTCTGCTGGCACTGGAAGCCCCGCAGGCGCGTCTGGCGCTGGCAACAACCGCGCAGCCCGACGCGAGCTGATAATTCACACGGACTGAACAAAAACCCCACGACACACCAACACATTTCCGCTATCGTGTTTAGCATATAAAACACGATGGCGGGATCAACGCCATAAGTCGCCTTAATGGGCGATTTTCGTTAATTAGATAAAACGAGAGCTGTGTCATGAGTGTGATGTTCGATCCTGAGAGCGCTGTTTACCCTTTTCCACCTAAACCGGCCCGCCTGACTGACGATGAAAAAGCGGGTTACCGCGAAAAAATCAAAGCGTTGCTGAAAGCGCGTAACGCCGTGATGGTGGCGCACTACTACACCGATCCGGAAATTCAGGCGCTGGCCGAAGAGACCGGCGGCTGCGTCTCGGACTCGCTGGAGATGGCACGCTTCGGCAGTCACCATCCGGCCACGACCTTGCTGGTGGCGGGCGTGCGCTTTATGGGGGAAACCGCCAAAATTCTCAGCCCGGAGAAGAGGGTGCTGATGCCGACGCTGCAGGCGGAATGCTCACTCGATCTCGGCTGCCCGATTGAGGAGTTTAACGCCTTCTGCGATGCCCATCCCGATCGTACCGTGGTGGTCTATGCCAATACCTCCGCGGCGGTGAAAGCGCGCGCCGACTGGGTAGTGACCTCCAGTATTGCGGTTGAGCTGATTGAACATCTCGACAGCCTTGGTGAGAAGATCATCTGGGCGCCGGATCGCCATCTTGGCCGCTACGTGACACAAAAATCGGGCGCAGATGTGCTGTGCTGGCAGGGTGCCTGTATTGTGCATGACGAATTTAAAACCCAGGCGCTGCAGCGCATGAAGGCGCTTTATCCCGACGCGGCGGTGCTGGTGCATCCGGAGTCGCCACAGGCCATTGTCGATCTGGCCGACGCGGTGGGTTCTACCAGCCAGCTGATTCAGGCGGCCAAATCGTTGCCGCATCCGCAAATGATTGTGGCGACCGATCGCGGCATCTTTTATAAAATGCAGCAGGCGGTACCGGAGAAAGAGCTGCTGGAAGCGCCGACCGCCGGCGAAGGGGCAACCTGCCGCAGCTGTGCGCATTGCCCGTGGATGGCGATGAACGGCCTCAGGGCGATTGCTGAGGCGCTGGAGACGGGCGGGGCACAGCATGAAGTGCAGGTCGACAGTCACCTGCGAGAAGCCGCGTTGCTGCCGCTTAACCGCATGCTATCCTTTGCAGCAGATCTTAAACTCAACGTGAAAGGAAACGCGTAAGCGTTTCTTTGACAGGTGCCTGGCATGGACTTCTTCAGCACACACAATATTCTGGTTCATATCCCGCTCGGTGCGGGTGGCTACGATCTCTCATGGATTGAGGCGATCGGCACACTGGCGGGCCTGCTCTGCATCTGGCTCGCCAGTCTGGAAAAGATCGTCAACTATCCGTTCGGCCTGATTAACGTCACGCTGTTCGCGGTGATCTTCTTTCAAATCCAGCTCTATGCCAGCCTGCTGTTACAGCTGTTCTTTTTTGCCGCCAATCTTTATGGCTGGTACGCCTGGAGCCGGCAGACCGACGACCATCAGGCGGCTCTGAAAATCCGCTGGCTGCCGCTACCTAAAGCGCTGGCGTGGGCGGTGGGCTGCATCGTTGCGATTGCGCTGATGACGCTCTATATCGACCCGGTATTTGCCGTACTGACGCGCGCAGCGGTGACGCTGATGAACGGTCTCGGACTGACGGTGGCGATGCCGGTGCTGCAACCCGATGCCTTCCCGTTCTGGGATTCATGCATGATGGTGCTGTCGATTGCGGCGATGATTCTGATGACGCGCAAATATGTTGAGAACTGGCTGCTGTGGGTGATCATCAACGTGATCAGCGTGATGATCTTTGCGCGCCAGGGGGTGTATGCGATGTCGCTGGAGTATGTGATTCTGACGCTGATAGCGCTGAACGGTTCCCGGATGTGGATTCGCAGCGCGCGGCAACAGGGTTCCCGCGCGCTGTCGTCTCAGTGAGCGTGATGCTCACCCGGTGCGTGACGGTGGTCATGATGAGAGTGATCTGATCCACTGCTGATGCCGAGCTCGCACTCGGCACCGGCACAGGCTGATATTCCATCTGCACGGTGGCGTGCGCAATCTTATAGTGCTGTTGCAGATAGGCATGAATGCGATGCAGCAGCGCGTCATGATCGTACGGCGGGATCACCTGAACATGTAGCGTCAGCAGTGGTTTCTCGCCAACCTGCCACAGATGCACATGATGCACGTTACGCACTTCGGCAATATTCAGGGTCAAATCACGAATCAATCGGGTGACGTCCAGCGAGCGCGGCGCACCTTCCAGTAACTCCTGCAGGCTTTCACGCAGCAGCGCCCAGGCGCTGCGCAGCACCAGCAGCGACACTAACAGCGACAGGATCGGGTCAATCGGCGTCCAGCCGGTCAGCATAATGATCACCGCCGCCACAATAGCCCCAACCGATCCCAGCAAATCACCCATCACGTGCAGCGCTGCAGCGCGCACGTTGAGATTCTTTTCGCCGCTGCCGTGATGCAGCAACCAGAACGACAGGAGATTGGCCAGCAGTCCTGCGATAGCGATGCCCAGCATCAGCCCGCCGGTGACCGGCTGCGGATCGGCGAAACGCCGCACGGCTTCCCAGACGATCAGGGCGGTAATCACCAGCAGAGCGATAGCATTGACGAAGGCGGCCAGCGTGGTCAGGCGCAGCAGGCCGAAAGTATGGCGCGCATTGGGCTTTCGGCGGGCAAAGTGCACCGCCAGTAGTGCCATCAGCAGCGCAGCCGCATCGGTCAGCATGTGTCCGGCATCGGCCAGCAGTGCCAGCGAGCCAGAGAGCCAGCCGCCAATCACTTCGGCAATCATAAACAGGGTCGTGACGCCAAAAGCCGCGGCCAGCCGGGTGCGATTGCTATCCTGCCCGCTATGAGTGTGGGTGTGTGCCATAAGAATCCAGTTTTTTCAGTAACCTGTTAGTCAATAATATCAGTAATCGCCACGTTTCAGCGCTGTCCTGATGCTGTTTTGCCTGCTCCGCTAACTGCTGGCTAAGCTGCGCGCCTTCCTCCAGCCCGACCAGTAACCAGCTGCCTTTCATCCGGTGTGCGGCTTCCGCCAGCTGGGTCCAGTCTGCCCGATCGCGCGCCGCCGCGAGTCGCGCCAGATCCTGGCTGACCGTGTCGCGTAGCGTCTGGCTCAGGCGGCCAAGAAATTTATCGTTGTGCTGCGCCAGCCGCAGCAGGTTGTCATCCAGTGCCGCCAGCGGATCGGGCTGCCAGTCGGCCAGCAGTGCGCCGAGATCGGCTAACTGCACCGGTTTAATCAGCACCCGTTCGCCTGCTGCCAGCGGCTGGGACAGCAACTGGGCGTCGGCTGAACACAATACCCGCATCGCCTGACGGCCACGCTGACGATCGCGACGGCGCAGCAGCCGCAGCAGCAGCGTGCCGTCGGGACGTGGCATCATCTGGTCGATAAACAGCAGGTCATACGGCTGCTGCGCATCGGCGCGCAACAGGTCGCGGCCCTGCTCGAAGGTATCGGCCTGAATAGCGAAGCGCGCCAGCTGCTGCTGCATCACCAGCAGATTGGTGGGATGGTCATCAACAATCGCCGCCCGCAACTGCGGGTAGCCGGGCAGGGCAGATTCGCTGACAGGGCTGACCGGCTGACAGGGCTCAAGCGGAAGCGTGACCGTCACTTCGGTGCCGTGACCGGGTTGAGACACCAGCCGGATATCGCCGCCCATGCGCAGCACCATTTCCCGACAGATAAACAGCCCCAGGCCGCTGCCTTGGACCGAAACCGATTTACCAGACGGTGCCTGATACCACGGATCGAACAGCTTCTGCTGCTCCTCTGGCGGAATGCCGCTACCGCTGTCACTGACCGTCAGCTCCAGCTGCTGCCGGGCCGCCAGCGTCAGACGGATCTCACCGTGCCGGGTAAATTTCAGCGCATTGGTCATCAGGTTATTCACCACCTGTTGCAGACGATCGGCATCGATCAGGATCGCCTCCGGCAGCGGCGTCAGCGCTCTGACCACCAGACGCGGTCCGTCAGCGCGCATTAACGGATGGTAAAAGTGCTGCTGCTGTTCGAGCCATTCCGGCAGGGCCAGGGGACGCGGCGACAATGTGAAGCTGTTGCTCTCAATCCGGGCGTGATCCTGCAGGTCGTTGAGTAAGGTCAGCAACGATTGCGCACTGCTGTGCAGTAGCGTCAGATTCTGGCTGCTATGCTGCTGCTTTTCCAGCTCCAGCAATCCGAGAATTGCCTGCATCGGCGTGCGCAGTTCATGGCTGACGGTGGCCAGAAACTGACTCTTCATCGCGTTGGCGCGCTCCGCCTGTTCACGCTGCTGACGTTCCCGGCGCTGCTGCCAGTAGCGGCGTGCCAGTAACAGCAGCAGCAAGGCGATCGCTGCCCCGGCTACCCCCAGCACCATCATCGGTAAGGAGCGCATCACCATCACGCTGCCCGGCTGCGGTGGGGTTGACCAGCTATCGCGCATCTGGCTCTGGGTTTCAGCCGGAATCTGCTGCAACGCCCGATCCAGCAGCGCACGCAGCACCGGCTGATCCGGGGCGACGCCCAGCGCGATCGGCCAGGCGATGTCGCTGGCGGCAAAGGCGAGGTGAATACGGGGATCGTTGCGGCTGGCGATACGCCAGCGTGCTGACAGCACGTTATCGACCAGTGCATCAATCTGGCCTCTGGCCAGTGCATCGTATAGGCTGTTGCGATCGGCAAAGCGCTGCGGCTGCAGGTCGTCGGGTAACAGCCGCTGCGCCAGATCGTCCTGCAGCACGCCGACCCGCTTACCGCGCAGATCACGCCAGCGCGTCAGGGAATGGGGCTGAATGCTGTAGATGCCCCACAACGCCCGCCACACCGGCAGCGAGGTGCTCTGCATGGCGTCACCGTTAAGCGGTTGCATCAGCTGCAGCATCGCCTGCTGCTGACCAATCAGCGCGGTGGCCTGGCGCGGATTGCTGATCCATACCGGCTCGAATTGCAGTCCGGTACTCTGGGCGATCACTTTCAGCAGTTCGACGCCGTAACCGCGCGCCGTGCCGGTGCTGTCGCGGTAACTCCACGGGTAGTTATCCGGCTCGGCGGCGTACAACACCCGCGGATGGGCGGCAATCCACGCCCGTTCATCCGGGCTGAGCATCAGCGTCTGGGTATCCTGATAGCGTGGCAGGATGCTGCTCCAGCGCGCCTGAAGCGTACTCATCAGCTCGGCGGGCAGCTGACGCAGGCTCTGATTAATCCAGCTAATCAGCTGCGGGTCGCGGCTCACCGCCCGCAGGCTGAGCTGTCCGGCCTCTATCCGTGAGGCGATTTGATAAATCTGACCCTGCTGCAGCTGACTTAACAGAAAACCGGCACTGGTCTCATCTGCCACCACATAATCGTTCTGCTGATTAAGCAGGGTATAAAGTGCCTGCAGATCGCTGCTGTAACGCCGCCAGCGATGGCGCGCCGCCAGATCGGGCGGCAGCTGTGCCAGCGTGGTGTCACTGATCGCCAGCTGGGCATTCTGGCTGTTAAACATCACGGCGCGCTGATTCTGCTGATTACGGTAAATGCGCAGCGGGCTGCTGTACCAGGTGTCACTGCTAAGCGTGCCCGGCGGTAACGGCGCGACCAGCATACCCAGGGCAAAATCGATCTGGCCGTCATTCAGCGCCTGCAACAGATGCGCCTGATCGGCGTACAGCGTCAGACTGAACTGGGCGCCGGTCAGCTGACGCAGCGCGGAGAGATAATCGGCATTGATGCCATAGAGATCGTTGCCGATGCGCATCGCCCACGGCGCGTTATTCTCCTCCAGCAGCCCGACGCGCAGCATCCGCCCCTGCATGGTTTCGGCGCGGTTCACCGGCAGCATCATCGGCAAATTCACGCTGCTGACTGGCCGGACGGTCATTCCGGCTCCGCTCCACAACAGCAATAAAATCAACAACCAGTTTCTCACTGCTGCGCTTTCCACAAGTCAGCCAGTTCCACCACCGAACGGGCACCGGTCTTTTCCAGAATATTCTTTTTATGGGTGCTGACGGTTTTATTGCTGATATGCAGCTGAGCGGCGATTTGCAGGTTAGAGAGGCCGCTGGCCAGTAATGCCAGCACCTGGCGCTCTTTCTGGGTCAGCGGCAGTTCTGGTTCATCCTCAATGGCAGGAAAGGCCGTGTGACCGCCCAGCACCGCCAGAATCGCGCTCAGGAGCTGCTCCATGCGCTGACTTTTCACCACATAGCCTGCCGCACCCAACGCCTGGGCACGTCGCATGGTGTGATGGGTTTGTTGCGCCGAGTAGATCAGTACCGGACAATCGGGCAGATGAATTTTCAGACGGCGCAGAATCTCCAGTCCGTCGCCATCCGGCAGGCCAATATCCAGCACGATAATATCCAGCGGCAAGGAGAGAAAGGCGCGTGCGGCTTTTTCACTGCTGGCGGAGTAGAGCTTTACCGGAATCGGTGACTGGGTCAGCGCAGCCTCAAGGGCGACCTCGACCAGTGGATGATCGTCAATCAGAAGCAATGCGGCCATGAATATTTCCCTGTTAATTTCACCGGCTCAGCATAGCGGAAGAGAAGAGAGGAGGGGAGAAAAAGACAGGAGAGCAGAAGCTCTCCTGATCGGTCTGAATTACTGTGTGGTGCCGTCGGTTTTGGTATTAACGTCACCGCCACCTTCTTTAGTCTGAACTTTCTTATTAATGTTCGGACATTTGCCATCTTTACACTGGCTATTCTGGTCCATTTCATCCGCAGACATATTGCCGCTGCTGGTGCTGCTGCCAGAGGTCGCCGGGTTAGTATTGGTGCCGGTATTATTAATATTGCTGTTATCAACATTATTCGGTGGCAGATTTTCTTTCGCACCGCCCGCCGCTGCGCCTGCATCGGCAGCCTGGTTAGCCGTACCGTTGTTGTTACTCGCCGCCATTGCTGCGCCGCTGCTCAGAGTCATCGCTGCTGTCAAAAAGAGTAAGGCAAACTTTTTCATCATTATGCTCCCGTTAATTAATGAAGTTGCTGCTTCAAGCCCAGAGGTGCAATTTGGATAAAAAGGGCCCGTACGAAATAAAATTCGCCGGTTGGCTTAAACAGGGTGATTTAATCGGGTAAGCAGTCCGTTTATCAGTGCTTACCATTAAAAAGTCTAGACGCTAACCCGATTAATGCAAATATCACCCGAACATTTAACCTGTAGCGGGAATTTACACCCCTGACGCTTCGGGCTACATTGGTCGGGTTGTGCCCGGCGCGCGCTGGGCCTGAAATAATATGGAATCAGTATGAATTACCAGAACGATGATTTACGCATCAAAGAGATTAAAGAGCTGCTGCCGCCGGTTGCGCTGCTTGAAAAATTCCCGGCCACCGATCGGGCTGCAGAAACGGTTTCACAGGCGCGTCGGGCTATCCATCAGATCCTGCAGGGTCAGGATGATCGTCTGCTGGTGGTGATCGGGCCGTGCTCGATTCACGACACCGAAGCCGCGAAAGAGTACGCCGCCCGTCTGCTGACGCTGCGCGACGAACTGAAAGGCGAGCTGGAAGTGGTCATGCGGGTCTATTTTGAAAAGCCGCGCACCACGGTGGGCTGGAAAGGACTGATCAATGACCCATACATGGATGGCAGCTACCAGCTGAACGACGGGCTGCGTCTGGCGCGTAAACTGCTGCTGGAGATTAACGACAGCGGTTTACCTGCGGCGGGCGAGTTCCTTGATATGATCACCCCGCAGTATGTGGCCGATCTGATGAGCTGGGGGGCAATTGGCGCCCGTACCACCGAATCACAGGTACATCGTGAACTGGCGTCGGGCCTCTCCTGTCCGGTAGGTTTTAAAAACGGTACCGACGGCACCATCAAAGTGGCCATCGACGCGATTAATGCTGCCGGTTCACCGCACTGTTTCCTGTCGGTCACCAAATATGGTCACTCGGCGATTGTCGAAACCAGTGGTAACGCGGATTGCCACATCATTCTGCGCGGCGGCAAAGAGCCAAACTACAGCGCGCAGCATGTCAGCGAGGTCAAAGCTGGTCTGGCGAAAGCGGGCCTGCCGCAGCAGGTGATGATCGACTTCAGTCACGCTAACAGCAGCAAGCAGTTCCAGCGGCAGATGGTCGTGGCAGATGATGTCTCACAGCAGCTGATTAACGGTGAGCAGGCGATTGTCGGTGTGATGATTGAGAGCCATCTGGTGGAAGGCAACCAGAGCCTGGAGAGCGGCGAGCCGCTGGTCTACGGCAAAAGCGTCACTGACGCCTGCATCGGCTGGGATGACACCGATAAGGTGCTACGCCAGTTAGCAGCAGCGGTAAAACAGCGCCGCGGCTGAAGGCAGTGGCATAAAAAAAGGCCAGACTTGCGTCTGGCCTTTTTGCATTTCAGCGAGACATTACTTCGCTTTACCCTGATTCGCAACGGCTGCGGCTTTCGCTGCAATCTCGTCCTGGTCGCCCAGGTAGTAGCGTTTCAGCGGTTTGAAGTTTTCATCGAACTCATACACCAGCGGTACGCCGGTAGGGATGTTCAGTTCGAGGATTTCATCTTCGCTCAGGTTATCCAGATACTTCACCAGCGCACGCAATGAGTTGCCGTGTGCGGCGATAATCACTTTCTCACCGCTTTTGATGCGCGGCAGAATGGTGTCGTTCCAGTAAGGGATCACGCGATCGATGGTCAGCGCCAGGCTCTCAGTGGTCGGCAGCTGCTCAGGGGTCAGTGACGCATAACGTGGATCGTGACCAGGGAAACGCTCATCAGAGCGATCCAGTTCTGGTGGGGTAACGGCAAAGCCGCGACGCCATTGCTTAACCTGCTCATCACCATATTTCGCGGCGGTTTCTGCTTTATCCAGACCCTGCAGCGCACCGTAGTGACGCTCGTTCAGACGCCAGGTTTTTTCAACCGGCAGCCAGGCTTGATCCAGCTCATCCAGCACGTTCCACAGGGTGTGAATGGCGCGTTTCAGTACTGAGGTGTAAGCAAAATCAAACACAAAGCCTTCTTTCTTCAGCAGTTGACCCGCTGATTTGGCTTCGCCACGACCTTTTTCAGAAAGGTCAACATCATACCAACCGGTAAAGCGGTTTTCGTTGTTCCACTGGCTTTCGCCGTGACGCACCAGAACCAGCTTAGTTACAGCCATAGCTTAACTCCTTAATACTGTGATGTTTCTGTGAGAATGGAAACCTGCTGCTGCCAGCCCGTTCAACGAGCCAATTGCGCCATACCATAACGGAAAAGCGGGCAGCACGTAAGCCTGTCGGCAACGCACTGCGCGTTTTTCAGCCGGTGACTCAGCGCGGCGTGAAGCGATAACGCGTCACCGATTCCCAGCGATCTCCCGGCTGCAGCCAGCAATCAGGCTGCGGCCATTCCGCATGATTAGGCGAGTCCGGTAAAAATTCACTCTCCAGCGCAATGCCCTGGAAAGCAGTATAGCTCTCCTGCTCACGGGCACGGGTGCCGGCCAGATAGTTGGCTGAGTAAAACTGCAATGCCGGCGCGGAAGTGGTGACGCTAAGCTGCAGTTTGCCATCTTCCGACCAGAGTTCAGCCGCGGGCTGAGTGGCGTCGCCGGCGCTGTTAAGCAGGAAGGCGTGGTCGTAGCCCTTCACTGCACGCTGATCGTCGTCGGCGAGGAAATCCTGCGCCACCGGTTTGGCCTGACGGAAATCGAAACTGGTGCCCGCCACCGCTTTCAGTGGCGCATTCGGAATACCGTCGCTGTCGACAGGCAGGTAACTGTCGGCGTGCAGTTGTAAGCGATGCTGACGTGCGTCGCCATGATGCGCATCAAGGTTAAAGTAAGCATGGTTGGTCAGATTGACCGGGCAGGCCTGATCGCAGCGTGCTTCATACTGAATGCTCAGGCAGTTATCGTCATCCAGCTGATAGCGTAAATCCGCAATCAGATTCCCCGGATAACCCTGATCGCCATCCGGCGAATCCAGCTGATAGTGCACCTCGGTTTCCGACTGGCTGACAATCTGCCAGCGGCGCTTATCAAACCCTTCCGGGCCGCCGTGCAGCTGATGCGGACCCTGATTGGCCACCAGCTGCCGGTTCAGTTTATTCAGCGTCGCCCCGGCGATGCGGTTGGCGTAGCGTCCGACCGTGGCGCCCAGATAGGCATCCTGATGCAGATAATCGGAGGGTGTGGCGCAGCCGAGCAGCGCCTCACGGACCGTGCCATCCTGCATCGGCACCCGGGCCGACAGCCAGGTTGCGCCCCAGTCCATAAAGGTCACCAGCATGCCGTTAGCATTGCGCAGCACGGTGATGCGCCACGGCTGTCCATCCGGCGCGTGAGAATTAACGTCTTTTAGCATGGGCCAGCTCCCGCTGAGGCTTTACAAACGTAGAAGGTCTCTTTAATGCCGGTCTGCGCTTCATATTGCTCCGCCACTGCGGCTTTCACCTGATCAACCAGATCGAGCGGCATCAGTGCCACGATACAGCCGCCAAAGCCGCCGCCGGTCATACGTACACCGCCACGCTCGCCAATCTGCGCTTTAACAATCTCCACCAGCGTATCGATCGGCGGCACGGTGATCTCAAAATCATCGCGCATTGAGGCGTGAGATTCCGCCATCAGCTGGCCCATGCGTGTCAGGTCACCACGGGTCAGCGCATCGGCAGCTTCCAGGGTACGGGCATTTTCCGTCAGCACGTGACGCACGCGCTTCGCGACCTGCGGATCGAGCTGCGACTGTGCGGCTTCAAATTCAGCCAGTTCAACATCACGCAGCGCCGGTTTATTAAAGAAGCGTGCACCGGTTTCACACTGCTGGCGACGGGTGTTGTACTCGCTACCCACCAGCGTACGGCGGAAGTTCGAGTTGATGATCACTACCGCGATATCTTCCGGCATGGAGACCGGGCGGGTACCCAGCGTGCGGCAATCGAGCAGCATGGCGTGATCTTTCTGACCCAGCGCCGAGATTAGCTGGTCCATGATGCCGCAGTTACAGCCGACGAACTGGTTTTCCGCTTCCTGACCGTTGACCGCAATCGCCGCGCCGTCCAGCGGCAGATTGTAGAGTTGCTGCACCACGGTGCCGACCGCCACTTCCAGCGACGCAGAGGAACTCAGGCCCGCGCCCTGCGGCACGTTGCCGCTGATTACCATGTCGATGCCGCCGAAATCGGCGTGGCGCTGCTGCAGGTGTTTCACCACGCCGCGCACATAGTTGGCCCACATCGGCTGCTCAAGGCTGCGGATCTCTTCATCCAGCGAGAAGCTGTCTTCAGCGTTGTCGTAATCGACCGCCACTACCCGGATCTGACGATCGTCACGGCGCGCGCAGGCGATCACCGTCTGATAGTCGATGGCGCATGGCAGCACAAAGCCGTCGTTATAATCGGTATGTTCGCCAATCAGGTTAACGCGGCCCGGTGCCTGAATGGTGTGGGTCGGCGCGTAGCCAAAGGTGTCAGAGAAGACCTGCTGCGTGATGGTTTTTAAGCTCATTATTGTGCCTCACGGAAGTGAACATCGCTGACAGAACGCAGACGTTCCGCCGCCTGTTCCGCCGTTAAATCGCGTTGGGTTTCGGCCAGCATTTCATAGCCAACCATAAATTTACGTACCGTTGCTGAACGCAGCAGCGGCGGATAGAAGTGAGCATGCAACTGCCAGTGATCGTTGGCTTCACCGTTGAACGGCGCGCCGTGCCAGCCCATCGAGTAGGGGAAGGAGCACTGGAACAGGTTATCGTAGCGGCTGGTCAGTAACTTGATCGCTTTGGCCAGATCGCTGCGTTGCGCCTCGTTGAGATCGGTCAGGCGCTGAATGTGTGCTTTCGGCAACAGCAGGGTTTCGAACGGCCACGCCGCCCACCAGGGCACCACCGCCAGCCAGTGATCGGTCTCGACCACGGTGCGGCTACCATCCTGCTGTTCACGGGCGAGATAATCGACCAGCATCGGTGAACCATGCTTCGCAAAATAAGCGCGCTGATGATCGTCTTCGCGCTGCGCTTCATTCGGCAGGAAGCTGTTGGCCCAAATCTGGCCGTGCGGATGAGGATTGGAGCAGCCCATCGCCGCGCCTTTGTTTTCGAACACCTGTACCCACGGATAGTGCTGACCGAGATCGGCGGTCTGTTCCTGCCAGGTGCGTACCACTTCTTCCAGCGCGCTTAATGACATCTCCGGCAGGGTTTTGCTGTGATCCGGCGAAAAGCAGATCACCCGGCTGGTGCCGCGTGCGCTTTCACAGCGCATCAGCAGATCGTCGCTCTCTGGCGCGTCCGGCGTGTCGGTCATCAGCGCGGCAAAGTCATTGGTAAAGACATAAGTGCCGGTATAATCAGGGTTTTTGTCACCGGTGATGCGGGTATTGCCAGCACACAGGAAACAATCGGGATCGTGCGCCGGTAAAGTATTGACCGCCGGGGTTTCCTGCGCGCCTTGCCACGGACGTTTAGCCCGATGAGGTGAAACGAGAATCCATTGATCAATCAGTGGATTGTAACGGCGATGCGGGTGATCGACCGGGTTAAATTTTTCCATGTTGAATCCTGGTAAGCGTCAAAAGCCAAAGAGGCATCGGTAAAAAGTAGCACATCAGCGCGCCCGAAAGCGTGATCAAGTCTGGATAAATGGTATCGTTTACACAAGCTGAATATTCTCATTTCGTGGCATTGTGATGAAATATCAGGCGGGAAAGCGCGGGTGAAGTGGTAGCGGTTACATGTGATGGCGAAGCAGACGCCGTCTGACCGGCGTCTGGCCGATTTACTTCAGCTGTTGCTGCGGGTAGTGATAGCCGCCGTCACCGGCAACAAAACTCAGACGGTGCGTGATGCACTGTGGCGCATCTTCAGCATGATGAGAGACAAACAGCAGCTGCGTGCGACCTTCGCCAATCAGCACATCGATAAAGCGCCGTACCAGCTGACGGTTGATCGGATCGAGTCCCTGCAGCGGCTCATCCAGAATGAGCAGCGTCGGATGCTTCACCAGCGCGCGGGCAATCAATACCAGCCGCTGCTGTCCCCACGACAAGCTGTGAAAGGGCGCATCCGCCAGCCCATTGTCCATACCCAGCAGTGCCAGCCATTGCCGGGCCAGCGCCTTCTGACGGTCTGACGCGGCCTGATAAAGTCCAATCGAGTCGAAAAAGCCTGACAGGAGCACCGTCAGTACGTTGACGCTGACGCGATAATCGAGATGCAGGCTGCTGCTGACATAGCCAATATGCTGCTTGATCTCCCAGATGGTTTCACCACTGCCGCGCCGGCGCCCAAACAGAGTCAGATCATTGCTATAGCCTTGTGGATGATCGCCGGTCACCAGGCTGAGCAGGGTCGATTTACCGGCGCCGTTGGGGCCAGTAATCTGCCAGTGCTCACCGGCATTGACCTGCCAGTTCAGCCCGTCGATGACCGGCCGATCGTGATAAGAGACCACCCCGTTGCGCAGAATCACGCGCGGCGCATCATCCGCCAGCGATGGCAGCTGATCCGGTGCGTCCGCTTCCGGCAGCGCCATCCCCAGCAGCTGTTCACTGTGCGCCAGCTGTGCAACCAGCGCTTCGGCTAAAATGGTCTGGCGCGGACCGAGATGGGTGAGGGTACACTCCGCCAGAACCCCGATCTGCTGAACGTAGTCAGGAATATCATCAAAGCGGTTGAGCACCAGCACCAGGGTAAAGTCGGGTTGCTGCAGGCTGCGTAAGGTGTCGGTCAGGCTGGCGCGTGACGCCACATCCAGCCCGTCAAATGGCTCATCCAGAATTAACAGATCCGGCTGCTGCATCAGCGCCTGGCAGAGCAGCGTCTTGCGGGTTTCGCCGGTGGAGAGATATTTGAAGCGGCGCGACAGTAACTGATCGATGCCAAACTGGCGGGCCAGCTGTGTACAGCGTTCCGGCTGCTGCATTTCCGCCTGGATCACCTCTGCCACGGTCAGGCCAGTATCTTCTTCACCTTCGCTGAGCAGGTCAGTGTTATTGCGCTGCCACTCATCGGCGACCAGTTTTTGCAACTGCTCCAGCGACAGACGCGTCGGACGCTGAAAATCACTGCTGACCGAACCCGCCAGCGATGACAGCTCGCCAGAGAGCACGCGCGCCAGTGATGACTTGCCGCTGCCGTTGGCGCCAACAAAGGCCCAGCTCTCGCCACGCTGAAGCTGAACCTCATTCAGGGTTAAAATCCGGGTATCGCTAAGACGAAACGTGCCTTGCGAAATCTGCAATGAAGCCATGATCTGTTCCATATTTTGCATCGTGTTACTGTGTTGTAACCACTGGACGCGATGAAGTCAAATCAGCCGGGGAAAATCATATCAGGGTCGCAACGATAGCGTGTTCCGCGTCAAAACGGGCGATGACCGGGTCGCCAGGCTGCAGTTTCTGCTGCTGCAACGCGACATTGCTCAGCGTCGCGCACAGGGTTTCTCCGCTGGCAAGCTGCATCAGCAGCTCACTGAACTGTTCGCCGGGCTCTATGGCGCTGACAGTCGCCGCCAGCTGGTTGTCGCCGTCGGCGGCCTGGCGGCTGACCCGAATCCACGGCGCTTTAATCAACAGCAACACCTCTTTGCCGGCAGTCAGCTGCAGACGATCGGCACTGCGCTGGGTCAGCGCCACCCGGAGTTCGGTGACACCGTCAGTCAGCAAGATCCGAAGATGCTGTACCACGGACTGCGCGTCGTTGCTGATCACTGTGCCAAATAGCTGATTCCGGGCGCTGGTCTGCAGAGAGAAGCGGGCGATAGCGGCCAGCAGGCTGTCGAGCGGCAGCGCATCCTGTTGCAGGGCATCAAACGCTTTTTGCTGGATCTGCTCCATCAGCTGAAACAGCTGAATCAGCCGTTCACCGTAGCGCGTCAGGGTGGCACCGCCCCCGCCTTTGCCGCCGGTGGCGCGTGCCACCAGCGTCTCATCCGCCAGCTGGTTCATCTCATTGATCGCATCCCAGGCACTTTTGTAACTGATGCCCGCCAGCTTTGCGCCCTGACTGATTGAACCGGTTTGCTGCACGCGTTTCAGCAGTTCGATGCGGCGCGGATCGGCAAACAGTTTTTGCTGTAAACGAATATGAAGGGAAAGTTCGGCTTGCATAGCGACTCCGGCAAAGGGTTAAGGCGTATCTGCGCGATGATAGCGGCGTTTCGTGAGCAAAGTAAAAGCACGAAAAGGGCTGCGCAAAATTTTGCTGACCCGTTACAATCACTTTTTTGTTCGCAGAGTGAGACGCTCCATGCTGGAATTACTTAAAAGCCTCGCCATAGCTGTGATTATGGTCCCTATCGTCATGGCGCTGATGTTAGGCATGATCTATGGCCTGGGTGAAGTGTTTAACGTCATCTCAAAATTTGGTCATCGCGAAAAATCTTCAGCCCGTTCGCAACATTAATTCTCTGCCACGCCCGCCTTTGCGCGGGCGTGCTGCTTTCTGCCACTGCCACTCCTCTTCTGCTCATCCTTCTGCTAAAACTGCCGATAAATTAATAACACTGCCGGAACTGGCGTTGTATTATCCGTTACACAACGAATAACCGGAGAAGATAATGTCTTTACTACAGTACCGCTGGGGAATCGCCGTACTGGTGACCCTTTCACTGAACGGCCAGGCGCTGGCGGCGGAAAAAGTCACCGTCTTTGCTGCTGCCTCGCTAACCAACGCTCTGCAGGATATCGCCCGTGACTATCAGCAGGAGACCGGCGTCCCGGTGGTCTCATCGTTTGCCTCTTCCTCAACGCTGGCGCGGCAGATAGAGCAGGGCGCGCCGGCCGACCTGTTTATCTCTGCCGATCAGCAGTGGATGGATGATGCCGTGGCGAAAAATAGCGTTAATACCGCCAGCCGTTACACTCTGCTGGGCAACGATCTGGTGCTGGTCGCGCCGCGCGGCGCGGCGGCGAAGAAGGTTGAGCTGAATCAGCAGACCGACTGGAAAACGCTGCTGCACGGCGAACGTCTGGCGGTGGGCGATCCCGATCATGTTCCTGCCGGCCTTTACGCCAAAGAGGCGCTACAGAAACTCGGTGCCTGGCAAACGGTTGAACCCGTGCTGGCACCGGCAAATAATGTGCGGGCGGCGCTGGCGCTGGTTGAGCGCAACGAGACACCTTATGGCATTGTGTACGGTTCCGATGCGGTCGCCAGTGATCGGGTGCAGGTGGTGGGACGATTCCCGGCCTCCAGTCACAAACCGGTGGAATATCCGATGGCGATCGTTAAAGATCGCGACAACGCGGCTGTTAACGCTTTTTATCACTACCTGAAAGGACCGCAAGCGGCGGTCGTGTTTAAACATTACGGATTCACACCGACGAAATGATACTCAGCGATCCCGAATGGCAGGCGGTAGTGCTCAGCCTGAAAGTCTCTGGCATTGCCGTGCTGGGCAGCCTGCCGTTCGGCATCCTGATGGCGTGGATTCTGGTGCGTTGCCGCTTCCCCGGTAAAGCGCTGCTCGACAGCCTGATTCATCTGCCGCTGGTGCTGCCGCCGGTCGTGGTCGGCTATCTGTTGCTGATCGGCCTGGGGCGACGCGGCATCATCGGTGAAAAACTCTACGACTGGTTCGGCTTCAGTTTTGCTTTTAGCTGGCGAGGTGCAGCGCTGGCGTCAGCGGTGATTGCATTTCCACTGATGGTACGCGCCATTCGCCTGGCGCTGGAGGCGGTTGATATCCGTCTGGAGCAGGCCGCCCGCACGTTGGGTGCCGGACGCTGGCGGGTATTCTTCACTATCACGCTACCGCTGACCCTGCCGGGCGTCATCGTCGGCACGGTGCTGGCCTTCGCCCGCTCGCTGGGAGAGTTCGGGGCCACCATTACCTTTGTCTCCAATATTCCCGGCGAGACGCGCACCATTCCGCTGGCGATGTACAGCCTGATTGAAACGCCTGGCGCAGAAGGCGCCGCCGCGCGGCTGTGTGTGATTGCCATTGTGCTGGCGCTGGCGTCGTTACTGGCGTCAGAATGGCTGGCGCGACTGGGCCGTAAGCGGATGGGGAGCTGATGCTGTCACTGAATTTTATCCAGCAGCAGGGCGATCATCGGCTGACCATCGACCTGCACATCCCTGCTAAGGGCATCACTGCCATTTTCGGCGTGTCGGGTGCCGGTAAAACCTCGTTAATTAACGCCATCAGCGGGCTGACGCAGCCACAGCATGGCCGGATACAGTTGCGCGATCGGGTGCTGTTTGATGCCGAACAGCAGATTTCGCTGCCGCCGGAAAAGCGCCGGATTGGCTATGTGTTTCAGGATGCGCGGCTGTTTCCGCACTATCGGGTGCGCGGCAATCTGCAATATGGCATGGCCCCGGCGATGAAAGCGCAGTTTGACACGCTGGTCTCCCTGCTGGGTCTGGCGCCATTGCTATCGCGCTTTCCGCTGTCGCTGTCGGGCGGTGAAAAGCAGCGGGTGGCGATTGGCCGGGCGTTACTGACCGCGCCAGATATGCTGCTGCTGGATGAGCCGCTGGCGTCGCTGGATTTGCCGCGTAAACGCGAGCTGATGCCTTATCTGCAAAAACTGGCGAAGCAGGTGGATATCCCGATGCTCTACGTTTCGCACAGCCTGGAAGAGATCCTGCATCTGGCGGATAACGTGCTGGTGCTGGATAACGGTAACGTGAAAGCGTTTGGTCCGCTGGAGCGAGTCTGGAGCAGTAGCGCGATGCGGCCGTGGCTGCCGGTCAGCGAGCTGAGCAGCGTGTTGCGGGTACAGGTCCTGGAGCAGCATCCTGACTATCCGATGACCGCCCTGTCGCTGGGTGATCAGCATATCTGGGTCAGCCGGGTCAATCAGCCGCTGAAAACGCCACTGCGGATTCGTATCGCGTCGGCCGATGTCTCACTGGCGCTGCAGCCGCCACACAACAGCTCCATCCGCAATATCCTGCCGGCGCAGGTGGTGGAGCTGGTGGAGGTAGGCGATCAGGTGGAGGTGAAGCTGCGCATCGGCATCAGTGAACTCTGGGCGCGCATTACACCGTGGGCGCGGGATGAGCTGGGCATTCGGCCAGATCAGTGGCTCTATGCCCAGATAAAAAGCGTTTCGGTGACGCCCTGATTACAACACGTATTGATAAATGGTCTCGGCGATACCGGTTTCGAGGTTAGTGCCGATCACTTTTTTTGCCCGCGCTTTGATCGCTTCATCAGCATTGCCCATCACCACGCCCAGACCGGCGGTTTCCAGCATACTGAGATCGTTATAGTTATCACCGAACGCGATCACATCGGACATGCTCAGCCCCAGCGATTCCACCCACTGTGCCAGTCGCTTGCCTTTGCTGTTGCCGCCTTTGGCGATATCGACCTGATCGTGCCACGACCATTCGCAGGCCAGACCCAGTTCTGCCTCGACTTTGCTGGCAAACTGCTGCAGCTCGGGAATGTTGGGATGCGATAGGGCAAATTTCCAGATTGAATCCGCATCACGCGCGGCCTGCGCCAGGTCGGGCACCTGCCGGAACACCGGGCGCTGGTGCGGCGGCAGCGATTCAGCCCAGTTGAGTGTGCGGGTAACGTGACCGGTCGGCGTCTGATAGAGCATCGCATCATCGACATACAGCAGGCCGTGAATCCGCTGCTGATCCAGCATCTCAATCACCTGCAGCGCCAGCTGGGTGTCGAGCGGATCGGCGGCCAGCACCTTTTTCGCCTGATAGTCATACAGATAGGTGCCGTTACAGCAGATGGCTGGCGTATCGAGTTCCAGCGCCTGATAAAAAGGGTGAATGGCGCAGTGGTGGCGTCCGGTCACGATAGCGACGTGAATGCCCGCCTCGCGCGCTTTTTTCAGCGCCTCGACAGACTGCGGCAGAATGGTTTTGGCGGGTGTTAACAGCGTGCCATCGAGGTCGAGGGCAATTACACGGTAGCTCATTAATCCTTCCGTTCGGGTAGCGTAGCGAAGCCCCAAGTCTACACCTGACCGCGGTCGCGAGACAAAAAACCGGGCACAAATGATTCCAGCATGGCTAAAACGCGCTACAGTGACTCACAGATCATCATCAGGCAGCCAAAAAGGAGAATGCATGAAACAAGTTGTCTACACCGCCAGTCCCGAGAGCCAGCAGATCCACGTCTGGCAGATGAATGAAGAGGGTGCGCTGACGCTGCTTCAGGTGACCGATGTCGCTGGCCAGGTTCAGCCCATGGTGGTGAGTCCGAACCGCGAATTTCTCTATGTCGGCGTGCGCCCCAATTTTCGCGTGCTGGCGTTCCGCATCGCCGCTGATGGCACCCTGACGGAAGCCGGACAGGCGCCGCTGCCAGGCAGCCCGACCCATATCTCTACCGATCGCAACGGTAAGTTCCTGTTCTGCGGCTCCTATAATGACGCCTGCGTCAGCGTCAGCCCGATTGGCGAGGATGGCGTGCCACAGGCACCGCTGCAGGTGATTCACGGACTGGAAGGGTGCCACTCGGCCAATATCGACCTGGCTAACCAGACACTCTACGTACCGGCGCTGAAACAGGATCGCATCTGCCTGTTTGCGCTGGGTGACGACGGCCAGCTGACGCCACGCCCACAGGCGCAGGTCACCACCGTCGACGGTGCCGGTCCGCGCCACATGCAGTTCCATCCCAACGGACACTACGCTTATTGTGTCAATGAACTCGACAGCACGGTCGACGTCTGGGCGTTAGATAATGAGGATGGCGAAGTCGAGAGCGTGCAGACGCTGGATATGATGCCGGCTGATTTCAGCGGGACCCGCTGGGCCGCAGATATTCATCTGACGCCGGATGGCCGTTTCCTCTACGCCTGTGACCGCACCAGCAGCACGCTGGCGGTGTTCAGCGTCAGTGAAGATGGCGGACAGCTGACGCTGCAAGGTTTCCAGCCAACTGAAACCCAGCCGCGCGGCTTTAATATCGATCACAGCGGACAGTATCTGGTGGCGGCGGGGCAGAAGTCCCATCACATTGAGGTCTATCGCATCACTGAACCACAGGGGCTGTTACAGCCGCTGGGACGTTATGCGGTCGGACAGGGTCCGATGTGGGTCGTGGTACATCAGTTGCAGGCGTAACGCTGCAATTTAACGCCTCTCCCGGACGGGAGAGGCGTAGCGGAATTACTGGTAGTTCACGGTCAGTGACGCGCTTGCCAGCGCGTGAAAATGGACATTAAAGCCGACCATGGCACCACTGGCACCCTCATCCACCTCAATCTTTTCCACATCCAGCGCATGTACCGTGAAAATGTAGCGATGGGTTTCGCCCTGCGGCGGCGCCGCACCGCCGTAACCGGCCTGACCAAAATCTGTCCGGGTCTGGATCGCCCCTGACGGCAGTCCGGCCTGGCCTGAGCCCGCGCCCTGCGGCAGAGAAGTGGTGGTAGCCGGAATGTTCGCCACCAGCCAGTGCCACCAGCCGGAGCCGGTTGGCGCGTCGGGATCGTAGCAGGTCACCACAAAACTTTTGGTACCTTCCGGGGCTGCTTCCCAGGCCAGATGGGGAGAGATGTTCTCGCCCTGATAGCCCATGCCATTGAAAACGTGCTTCTCAGGCATTTTATCGCCGTCGTTAAAGTCCTGACTATAAACGCGCATTTCCTCTCCTCACGTGTCGATCATTAGCCTGACATCATAACCAAACGCGCAGTCAGTTCCAGCGCTTCGCCCGCTTCAGTCGGCAAAATGTGAAGAATGCTCAAGCGCTGCGCCAATCGCCTGCACCAGTTTGCTCAACGCCTGCGGCGTGATGATATAGGGCGGCATCAGGTAGATCAGCCGGCCAAACGGCCGGATCCAGACCCCTTGCTCAACAAAGAACTGCTGCAGCGCCGCCATATTCACGGCACGGTGAGTCTCGACCACGCCAATTGCGCCCAGCACCCGCACATCCGCCACCTGCGGCGCACTGCGCAACGGCAGCAGCTCTGCCCGAAGCTGACGTTCGATAGCGGCAACCTGACGCTGCCACTCGCCTTCGGCCAGCAGAGTCAGGCTTTCAACCGCTACCGCGCAGGCCAGCGGATTGCCCATAAAAGTCGGACCATGCATAAAACAGCCGGCCGCACTGCGGCTGATGGTATCAGCCACCTCACGGGTAGTCAGGGTCGCCGCCAGGGTCATCATGCCGCCGGTCAGCGCTTTGCCGACGCACAGAATATCGGGCGTGATGTCAGCATGTTCACAGGCAAACAGTCTGCCGGTGCGGCCAAAGCCGGTAGCAATCTCATCGGCAATCAGCAGCAGACCGTAGCGATCGCACGCTTCACGAACCTGCTGTAAATAGCGAGGATGGTAGAAGCGCATCCCGCCAGCGCCCTGCACGATCGGTTCCAGAATCACCGCCGCCAGCTGCTGCTGATGCTGTTCTATCAGCCGGGCAAAAACATCAAAATCCTGGCTCTGCCATTCATCATCAAAGCCGCAGGCCGGTGCTTCAGCAAAGTGATGTTCAGGCAGATAGCCGCGCCACAGGCTGTGCATCGAATTCTCCGGATCGCACACCGACATCGCCGCAAAGGTATCACCGTGATAGCCGCGTTTCAGCGTCAGGAACTGCTGCCGGGTTTCACCGCGTCCCAGCCAGTATTGCAGCGCCATTTTCATCGATACTTCCACCGCTACCGAGCCGGAATCGGCGAGAAAAACGCACTCCAGCGCCGCGGGCGTCATCGTCACCAGCTGACGGCAGAGCGCCACGGCGGCCGGATGGGTAATACCGCCAAACATCACGTGTGACATCTGCGCCATCTGCTGGGTCAGCGCCCGGTTCAGTCGCGGATGGTTGTAGCCGTGGATCGCCGCCCACCACGAGGACATGCCATCGACCAGCTCACGGCCATCGGCCAGTTGCAGCTGGAAACCGTGCGCGGCAACCACCGGGTAACAGGGCAGGGGGTCCTGCATTGAGGTGTAGGGGTGCCAGATGTGCTGGCGATCAAAGCGGGCGTCTTCAGGCGTGAACATAGGCGTCGTAAACCGGAGTTGTAAACCAAAATAAAAAAATATAGTTTACAAGTATAACCACGTTAATCGTCGGGATGACACCCTTTTTTGGAGCACGTAATGGCACAACGCTGGACAGTTGCACAGGCCCAGGCCCTGTTTGATCAACCTTTTCTTGAACTGATGTTTGAAGCGCAGCGGGTGCACCGTCAGCACTTCGATCCGCGCCAGGTGCAGGTCAGCACCCTGTTGTCGATCAAAACCGGAGCCTGCCCGGAAGACTGTAAATATTGCCCGCAGAGCGCGCGCTACAAGACCGGCCTGGAGTCGGAACGCCTGATGGAAGTGGAGGAAGTATTGACCTCAGCACGACAGGCCAAAGCCGCCGGTTCAACCCGTTTCTGCATGGGCGCCGCCTGGAAAAACCCGCACGAGCGCGATATGCCTTACCTGGAAAAAATGGTGGAAGGCGTGAAGGCGATGGGAATGGAAACCTGTATGACGCTGGGTACGCTCAGCGATCAGCAGGCGCAGCGGCTGGCGGGCGCCGGCCTGGATTTTTATAACCACAACCTCGATACCTCGCCGGAATTTTACGGCAGCATCATCACTACCCGCAGCTATCAGGAACGGCTGGATACGCTGGGCAAAGTGCGTGACGCCGGGATCAAAGTCTGCTCAGGCGGCATCGTCGGGCTGGGAGAAACGGTCAACGATCGCGCCGGGCTGCTGGTGCAGTTAGCCAACCTGCCGACCCCGCCGGAAAGCGTGCCGATCAATATGCTGGTGAAGGTCAGGGGAACGCCGCTGGCCGACAACGATGATGTTGAGCCGTTTGATTTTATCCGCACCATCGCAGTGGCGCGCATCATGATGCCAACCTCGCACGTCCGGCTGTCGGCGGGCCGTGAGCAGATGAGTGAGCAGACCCAGGCGATGTGCTTTATGGCCGGAGCAAACTCGATTTTCTACGGCTGTAAACTGCTGACCACACCGAACCCGGAAGAGGATAAAGATCGGATACTGTTCCGCAAACTGGGGCTGAACCCGGAGCATACCCAGATCCAGCACGGCGATCAGCAGCAGGAGCAGCAACTCAGCGAGCAGCTATTCCATGCCGACACTGAACAGTTCTATAACGCGGCACTGTAATGAGCTGGCAGCAACGACTGGCGCAGGCGCTGGATCGGCGACGCGCCGCAGATGGCTGGCGGCAACGCCCGGTGATCGATCACCAGACCACCCGCACGCTGCACAGCGGAGGACGGCTCTATCGCCATTTTTCCAGCAACGATTATCTCGGTTTAACCCAGCATCCGGCGCTGATTGCCGGCTGGCAGCGCGGCGCAGAACAGGCGGGAGCCGGTGCCGGTGCGTCAGGCCACGTCACCGGCTATCACCGGCAACATGCGGCGCTGGAAGCACAGCTGGCTGACTGGCTCGGCTATGACCGCGCGCTGCTGTTTATCTCCGGCTTTGCGGCGAATCAGGCGGTGATCCATCTGCTGGGGGAGGAAAACGATCGCATCCTGGCCGACAAGCTCACTCACGCTTCGCTGCTGGATGCCGCCAGCCACAGCCCGGCGCAGCTGCGCCGTTTTACGCACAATAGCCCGGCGAGTCTGGCGGCACGGCTGGCCTCGCCCTGCAGCGGTGAGACGCTGGTGGTGACCGAAGGGATTTTCAGCATGGATGGCGACAGTGCGCCGCTGGCGGCGATAGCGGCACAGACACGGGACGCGCAGGGCTGGCTGCTGGTGGACGATGCGCACGGGATTGGCGTGACAGGCGAGCAGGGGCGCGGCAGCTGCTGGCAGCAGGGAATAAAACCCGAGCTGCTGGTGGTCACCTTCGGTAAAGCCTTTGGCGTCAGCGGGGCGGCACTGCTGTGCGATGCACAAACCGCCGACTATTTTGTGCAGTTCAGCCGCCATCTGATCTATTCGACCGCCATGCCCGCCGCCCAGGCGGCGGCGTTGCAGGCGTCACTCGGTCAGGTTCAACAGGGCGATGCGCTGCGTCAGCGGTTGCAGGAAAATATCCAGCGCTTCCGGCGTGGTGCAGCCTCGCTGCCGTGGCAGCTGATGGATTCCGTCAGTGCGATTCAGCCGTTAATCGTCGGCGACAACGCGGAAGCGATGGCACTCTCCGCTCGTCTGGCGGAAGCGGGCTGCTGGGTCAGCCCTATCCGGCCGCCCACCGTGCCGCCAGGCACTGCCCGGCTGCGTATTACCCTGACGGCGGCGCATCAGCCGGACGACATCGATATTCTGCTGGAGGCGCTGCATGACGCTGCAGGTTGATAAGCGCGCGGTGGCGCGCGCCTTTGGCCGGGCGGCCGAACACTACGATGCCCATGCCGCGCTGCAACGGCTGAGCGGCGATGCGCTGCTGGCACGGGCACCAGCGCACAGCGGACCGCAGCTACTGGATGCCGGCTGCGGTACCGGCTGGTACAGCAAGCGATGGCATGAGTATGGCAAGCAGGTCACCGCGCTGGATCTTTCGCCGCAGATGCTGCAACAGGCGCGCGCCAATGACGCCGCGCAGCACTATCTGGCCGGGGATATCGATGCCTTACCGCTGGCGGAGGCCAGTTTTGACCTGGTGTGGAGTAATCTGGCGGTGCAGTGGAGCGACGATCTGTCGCAGGCGCTGGGCCAGTTCAGGCGGGTGCTGCGTCCCGACGGCACGCTACTCTTTTCAACCCTGAGCGCCGGATCGTTGCAGGAAGTCCATTACGCCTGGTCGCATCTTGATCACCATCCGCACGCCAACCGCTTTCTCACTGAGCAACAGATCGCGGCAGCCTGCGCTGCCCACCGGCTGAACTGCGAGTCGGCGGTGATGACTCTGCATTTCCCGGATGCGCTCAGCGCCATGCGCTCGCTGAAAGGGATTGGAGCGACCCATCTGCATCAGGGGCGTGACGGCCCGCTGTTAACCCGACAGCGGCTGGCACAGTTAGAGGCGCACTGGCCGCGCGATCGGCACGGTTTCCGTCTCAGTTATCATTTAATTTATGGAGTAAGTTCATCATGAAGCGCTGGTTTATCACCGGCACCGACACCGAAGTCGGTAAAACGGTCGCCAGCGGCGCCCTGTTACAGGCCGCTCGCGCGGCAGGTTATCGCTGCGCGGGTTACAAGCCGGTCGCCTCGGGCTGCGAAATGACGCCTGAGGGGCTGCGTAACAGTGATGCGCTGGCGTTGCAGCGTTACAGCAGCGTGCCGTTAGACTATCAGCAGGTTAATCCGCTGGCGTTCTATGAACCGACATCGCCGCACATCGTCAGTGCCGAAGAGGGCAGGCCGATCACCCATCTGGCGCTGTCGGCAGGCCTGGCGGCGCTGGAACCGCTGGCAGACTGGGTTCTGGTCGAAGGGGCGGGCGGCTGGTACACCCCGTTATCCGCAACGCACACCTATGCTGACTGGGTCAGCAGCGAGCAGTTGCCGGTGATTTTAGTGGTCGGTGTCAAACTGGGCTGCATCAATCACGCTATGCTGACCGCGGAGGCGGTGCGCGCACGCGGACTGCGACTGGCGGGCTGGATTGCCAACACCGTGGTTCCGCCCGGTCGACGTTATCAGGAGTATCTCACCAGCCTGACGCAACGCCTGCCTGCACCCTGTCTCGGCACCCTTCCCTGGCTGACCGATGCGGCGCAACAGGACAACTGCGGTCACTATCTGACGCTGCCAGAGTAAATCAGGCCACCGTCAGCCATTTGTTGACGGTGTGGTCATCCAGCTGCGCCATTTTGCCCTGCGCCACATTACGCCCGCGATGCAACAGCAGAAAATAGTCTGCCACGCGACGGATCAACGACAGCCGCTGCTCCAGCAGCAGAATCGTCAGGCCATAGTCGAGGTTCAGTCGGCGAATCAGGTTACCCATCTCCTCTTCCAGCCAGGGTGACATGCCGTCGGTGGGCTCATCAAGAATCAGCAGTTTTGGCTGCAGCACCAGCGCACGCGCCAGGGCCAGCTGCTGCTGCTGATCGATCGGCAGATCGCCGCTGCGCTGCTGGCGTAATGAATAGAGCGCCGGAAACAGGTCAAACACCATTTCGGGAATAGCACGATGGCGGTCGGCCTGACTCGCACCGGCCAGCAGGGCGATCAGCAAATTATCTTCCACGCTCATCTGGGTAAAGATATGACGTCCCTGTGGCACATAGCCAATCCCCATCTGCGCCCGCTGTTCAGCCGGCTGCAGCAGCAGGTCGGCAGGCGGTGAGCCATCTTCTTTCCACGAGATCGATCCGCTGTTGATCGGCAACCGCCCCATAATGCAGTTGACCAGGGTGGTTTTCCCCATGCCTGGCCGGCCGAGAACGCCGGTGCAGGTGCCAGGCGACAGATCGAGATCCACATCCCACAGGATATGATTTTGACCGTAAAATTGATTTACCGAACGTAAACTCAGCATCTGACACTCTCCTTTCCGATCATTAGCCTGAATGCTTCCGCTCTGTGTCGTCTGGCAAACAAGTTATCAGCAATGGTCATCTCACCACTGCAGCACAGTGCGCGCGGTGCGCGTTGACGCGATTGAAACTTGCAATTACCAGGCCAGATTCGACAGCGGGGGGTTTTTCAGCCGCCAGCGCGGTTGAGCATCCGATATAGATGAGAAACGCTTATCAATTTCTGCAAGTGATAACCGGGCTGCACTTTCACAGTGCCAGCAGGCGGCATTTCTGGTGCAGCCGTGCAAAGATGAGGCAACGATTCTGATTAAGAATGGCGGGCTGAAGGAGTAAATTAGCAGCAGATTGTCTGAGTCAGTTAAAAAAAGCAGAACAATTTGTCAGCGGCAGTGGAGAAATTTAGCGGAAAAAAAATTATTTTCGGTGAACCCAGACGGCAGGGAAAAATTATACACAGCCGATGGCGGCGGGGCTGCCATCACTTATCCACCATTCCTGTGGATAACCTTGTGCATTAGATAATGAAAACAGGTTGAAAGCGAGGAAATACGCGGCCTGGTTACATAATGTCGAGAATCTGGGCTTTTCGACATAGCATAATTAAATCAATTACTTATTAAAAAACAAGCCTGCAAATTATCTGTCAGTTCATCGAACTGTAATTTTATGACGGTCTATTGACAAATGTTAAATCCGATCTCCGCCTGGGGATAACCTTGCGCAACAAACTGGCCGATAAAGCAAGCGGCAGGCGTCGGCGAAAAACTACCCCGACGATGGGGTTTACATTGCCTGAGCACTGTTTTTATATCCAGTATTATTTTCTGGCAAAATCACCATAGCAGAGTAAAATAGGTGCCTGCCCGCCGACTTCTTCAGCAGGAACTGCATTCATGAGTAAAGCCTTTAAATTAAATTCCGCTTTCAAACCTTCCGGCGATCAGCCCGAGGCGATTCGTCGTCTGGAAGAGGGTCTGGAAGATGGACTGGCCCACCAGACGTTATTAGGCGTAACCGGCTCGGGGAAAACCTTCACCGTGGCCAACGTGATTGCCGATCTCAACCGTCCAACCATGGTTCTGGCGCCGAACAAGACGCTGGCGGCTCAGCTGTACGGTGAAATGAAGGAGTTTTTCCCGGATAACGCGGTCGAGTTTTTCGTCTCCTACTACGACTACTATCAGCCGGAAGCCTATGTGCCCAGTTCTGACACCTTTATTGAAAAGGATGCCTCGGTTAACGAACACATTGAACAGATGCGTCTGTCGGCGACCAAAGCGTTGCTGGAGCGGCGCGATGTGATCGTGGTCGCCTCAGTCTCTGCGATCTACGGTCTGGGTGATCCCGACCTCTACCTGAAAATGATGCTGCACTTAACTCGCGGCATGATCATCGATCAGCGCAGCATCCTGCGTCGCCTGTCGGAGCTGCAATATACCCGTAACGATCAGGCGTTTCAGCGCGGCACTTTCCGGGTGCGCGGTGAGGTGATTGATATCTTCCCGGCGGAGTCAGACGATATCGCCCTGCGCGTCGAGCTGTTCGATGAAGAGGTAGAGCGCCTGTCGCTGTTTGACCCGCTGACCGGCCAGATTGATTCGGTGGTGCCGCGCTTTACTATCTACCCGAAAACGCACTACGTGACGCCGCGTGAGCGCATTATTCAGGCGATGGAAGATATCAAAGTGGAGCTGGCGGATCGCCGCAAAGTGCTGCTGGAAAATAATAAACTGCTGGAAGAGCAGCGTATTACCCAGCGTACCCAGTTCGATCTGGAGATGATGAGCGAGCTGGGCTACTGCTCAGGCATCGAAAACTATTCACGCTATCTCTCCGGACGCGGGCCCGGCGAAGCCCCGCCGACGTTGTTTGACTACCTGCCGGCCGACGGCCTGCTGGTGGTCGACGAATCGCACGTTACCATTCCGCAAATCGGCGGCATGTATAAAGGCGACCGGGCGCGTAAAGAGACGCTGGTGGAGTACGGTTTCCGCCTGCCGTCGGCGCTGGATAACCGTCCGATGAAGTTTGAAGAGTTTGAGGCGCTGGCCCCGCAGACTATCTATGTGTCGGCCACGCCGGGCAAATATGAGCTGGAGAAATCGGGCAGCGAAGTGATCGACCAGGTGGTGCGTCCTACCGGTCTGCTCGACCCGATCCTCGAAGTGCGTCCGGTGGCGACCCAGGTCGACGATCTGCTGTCGGAAATCCGTCAGCGGGTGGCAATCAACGAACGCGTGCTGGTGACAGTGCTGACCAAGCGAATGGCGGAAGATCTGACCGAATACCTGGAAGAGCACGGCGAGAAGGTGCGTTACCTGCACTCTGACATCGACACCGTGGAACGGATGGAGATTATCCGTGATTTACGCCTGGGTGAGTTTGATGTGCTGGTGGGTATTAACTTACTGCGTGAGGGTCTGGATATGCCGGAAGTGTCGCTGGTGGCGATTCTGGATGCGGATAAAGAGGGCTTCCTGCGTTCCGAGCGCTCACTGATTCAGACCATTGGTCGTGCGGCGCGTAATATCAACGGCAAAGCCATTCTTTATGGCGATAAAATTACCCCGTCAATGGCGCGGGCGATTGAAGAGACCGAACGGCGTCGCGAGAAACAGCAGCAGTACAACGAAGAGAACGGCATTGTGCCGCAGGGTCTGAATAAAAAGATCACCGATATTCTGGAACTGGGCAACAACGTGGTGAAAACCCGGGGCAAAGCGAAACCGGCACGACGCGGTGCCGCCGAGGCGGAAGCGGATTATCTGGCGCTGTCGCCGCAGGCCCTGCAGAAAAAGATCCACGAGCTGGAAGGGCAGATGCAGCAACATGCGCAGAACCTGGAGTTCGAACAGGCCGCCAGCGTGCGCGATCAGCTGCATGAACTGCGCACGCTGTTTATCGCCACCTCGTAACTCAGTTAAAACCCTGAATGGCGTGCTCCAGCGCAACCCGCAGCAGCTGGCGGTCGTGACGATATTTGATATCGGCGGCCTCCAGTGGCTCGCGGACAATCAGCCGGTTATCGACCTGGCTGATATCGGCGGAAGGGCTGACCACAATCGCGTCGATCACCCGTTTGCCAATATAGCGCTCCATCATCGCCAGCTTGTCGGCCACCGTCAGGCTGGCCGCCGCCGGGCTGAGTTCACGTCCCAGATTGCCGATAAATACCATAGTAGCGGGGGTGCGACGCAGCGCCTGCGCCATCTCTTCCATCAGCAGAATCGGCATCAGGCTGGTGTAAAAACTGCCTGGCCCGATCTGGATTAAATCCGCTTCGCCAATCGCATCCAGCGCTTCCCGGGTCGGCTGGACGTTGGGATGCAGCATCATCTCCTGCGGCGGTTGCTTCATTTCATCAATCGCCGTTTCGCCGTAAACCATGTTGCCTTCCACGTCGAGCGCCACCAGATCCACCGGTTGCTCCGACATCGGAATCAAAAACGCATCGACCTTCAGCAGATTACGAATGATATTGATCGCTTCCAGCGGGCGTACGCTCAGGTGATCCAGCGCTTTCAGCATCAGATTGCCCAGATTATGTCCGGCCAGTTCCCCGTTACCGGCAAAGCGATATTCAAACATCGCTGAAGCCACGCTCGGTTCGGCGATCAGCTGGTTAAGGCAGTTACGCATATCGCCCCAGGCGATGCCGCCTTCTGAGCGGCGAATGCGGCCGGTTGACCCCCCATTGTCGGTGGTGGTAACGATGCCGGTGAGACGCGAGCCGAGCGGCGACAGCGCTGACATCACGCGGCCTAAACCGTGTCCGCCGCCGAGTGCCACCACGCGATCAAGATCGGCCAGTGTGCGATTCATACTTCTCCTTAATAGCCTGTCGCGTGGCGTCGCTCTAAACGCTAAACCCGCGCGGATGACTTGCGTCAAAATCTGAAACGCATTTTACCGTATCCTGTGGCGAAAATGCGGTGAAAATTCGATATGTATCAGAATATATAACGAAAACAGCGAATGGAAGAGTAGCGAAATTCACGCTACCATCCTGTTAACCGCGCTGATCAACGGGTCAGCGTACACTCCAGCCTGATTGCCTACGTCTGCGGATAGGGGAGTCAGGCCGTAGCCATTGAGCTACCAGGGTGCAGGAAGAAATGACTGCATCTCCCAATCTGGAAAGGTGTTCTGGTGTCACAATTTACTGATGCATACGCGCGTAAGTTCTATTACCTGCGCCTGTCGGTCACGGATGTGTGTAACTTCCGCTGTACCTACTGTCTGCCTGATGGCTACAAGCCGCACGGCATTCGCAACAAAAGCTTTCTCTCTCTGGATGAAATCCGTCGCGTCACGCGGGCTTTCGCCGCTGCCGGCACGGAAAAAGTGCGGCTGACCGGCGGCGAACCGTCACTGCGTCGCGACTTTACCGACATCATCGCCGCGGTGCGTGAAAACCAATCGATTCGCCATATCGCCGTCACCACCAACGGTTACCGGCTGGCGCGTGACGTGAAGCAGTGGCGTGAGGCGGGCTTAACCGCGCTCAACGTCAGCGTCGATAGCCTCGATGCCCGTCAGTTTCACGCTATCACCGGCCAGGATAAATTCCATCAGGTGATGGCGGGCATCGACGCCGCCTTTGACGCCGGTTTTCACCAGGTCAAAGTCAACAGCGTGCTGATGCGCGATCTCAATAGCCGCAACCTGGCAACCTTCCTCGACTGGATCCGTACCCGCCCGATTCAGCTGCGCTTCATTGAACTGATGGAAACCGGTGATGGCGGTACGCTGTTCCGCGATCAGCACGTTTCCGGCATGGTGATCCGTGATCAACTGATTGCCCAGGGCTGGCAGCGGCGTCAAAGCGGCCGCAGCGACGGCCCGGCCCAGGTCTTTTACCATCCCGATTATGTCGGTGAGATTGGCCTGATTATGCCGTACGCCAAAGATTTTTGTGCCAGCTGCAACCGGCTGCGGGTTTCGGCGCAGGGTAACCTGCACCTCTGCCTGTTTGGCGACGGGGGTGTGCCGCTGCGTGATCTGCTGGCCTCTGACGATCAGCAGGCGGAACTGCAGGCACGCATCGCCAGCAGCCTTGGGCAGAAAAAGCAGACCCATTTTCTCCATCAGGGCAACACCGGCATCACGCAGAATCTCTCTTACATTGGCGGTTAATTTCAGGAGGCGTTATGGGCAAAGCAGCCAGCGAATTTCAGGCGGTGCAGATTGCGGTGATGACGGTGTCAGATCGCCGCGACGCCAGCGAGGATACCTCGGGCGACTATCTGCGCAACGCCGCCCTTGAGGCGGGTCACGAGGTGGTCGATCATGCCATCGTGCCGGATAATCTTTACCGCATTCGCGCCACCGTATCGCGCTGGATCGCCAGTGACGACGTGCAGGTGGTGATCATTAATGGCGGCACCGGCTTCAACCTGAAAAACAGCACGCCGGAAGCGCTACTGCCGCTGTTCGACCGCGAGATTGACGGATTTGGCGAGCTGTTCCGGATGATCTCCTATGAAGAAATCGGCGGCTCGACGCTGCAGTCGCGCGCCATAGCCGGAATGGCAAATCAGACCTTAATTTTTGCGGTGCCAGGCTCGACCAGTGCCTGCCGCAGCGCCTGGGAGCGGATTATTGCTGACCAGCTGGATGCGCGCACCCGTCCCTGCAATTTTGTCTCACATCTGAAAAAACGGTAAGTATGTCGCAACTCACACACATTAACGCCGCGGGCGAAGCGCATATGGTGGATGTCTCCGCCAAAGCGGAAACCGTCCGTGAAGCCCGGGCGGAAGCGCTGGTGCTGATGCACTCTGACACGCTGCAGATGATTATCAACGGCAGCCACCACAAAGGCGATGTGTTCGCCACGGCGCGCATCGCCGGCATTCAGGCCGCCAAACGTACCTGGGAACTGATCCCGCTCTGCCATCCGCTGATGCTGAGCAAAGTAGAGGTCAATCTGGTGGCCGAACCCGAACATAATCGGGTACGCATCACCTCGCTCTGCCGCCTGACCGGCAAAACCGGCGTTGAGATGGAAGCGCTGACGGCTGCCTCGGTGGCGGCCCTGACCATCTACGACATGTGCAAAGCGGTACAGAAAGATATGGTTATTGACCAGCTGCGCTTAATCAGCAAAAGCGGCGGCAAAAGCGGGGATTTTCAGGCGGTGTCCAGTGATTAAGGTGCTGTTTTTTGCTCAGGTGCGCGAGCTGATCGGTACCGCATCGCTGGAGATGGCCGCCACCTACCCGGATGTGGCCGCGCTGCGCGCTGCACTGGCGCAGCAGGGCGATCGCTGGGCGTTGGCGCTTGAATCCGGCAAGCTGCTGGCGGCGGTGAACCAGACGCTGGTACCGATGAGTCATGCGCTGAGCGACGGGGATGAAGTCGCCTTTTTCCCGCCTGTAACCGGAGGTTAAGATGGAAACCCGGATTCGCGTCGGCCCGGCACCCTTTGATATGGCAGAAGCGTATCGCTGGCTGGCTGCCTGTGACGAAGATGGCGCGGTAGTGACCTTTACCGGCAAAGTGCGTAACCACAATCTCGGCGACGACGTCGCGGCTTTAACACTGGAACACTATCCCGGCATGACCGAAAAAGCGCTGCAGGAGATTGTGGAGGCAGCCCGCCAGCGCTGGCCACTGCAGCGCGTCACGGTGATCCACCGCACCGGGGAACTGTTTCCCGGTGATGAAATTGTGCTGGTGGGCGTTACCAGCGCGCACCGCGGCAGCGCCTTCTCTGCTGCGGAATTCATTATGGATTATCTGAAAACCCGTGCGCCGTTCTGGAAACGGGAAGCAACCGCCGACGGCGATCGCTGGGTGGATGCCCGCGACAGCGATCACCAGGCGGCGCAGCGCTGGGATTAAGGCTGCTTCAGCTGTTCGGCCGGGCCAAAGTGGGTCTGGCCGTGGCTGTGTTCACCGCCGCCATGGGTGCGTTGCAACTGAATCACTTCACCCTGTTGCCAGGCATTGGCCCCCGGTTCGGCCGGATGCGCCACGATATCTGCCCGCTGGGCGCGGATTTTCTTGCTGTCGACATCGAAACGCCGATCGCGATCGGCCAGCAGACGCGAGTCCATCTGCCCGTCCGCGGTAAAGCCCATCATCAACGCCGGAATGCCGATCGGCAGGGTTTTGTCACGATCGGTATGCCAGGTGTGCCAGGTTTTTCCGTAGGTGTTGACGATGCGCTTCATCAGCGCGTGATCGGCGGCCTCCGGTAAGCCGGGCGCAATCAGCGTGCCCGATTTCACTTCATACTGGTGGCTGTGCCACAGTTTCTTCTCTTCCGGTGGCAGAGTTTTATACAATCGCTCGCTGATGATGTACTCCACGCCCATCAGACGTGCATCGCGAGTGTTGCCGTCATAAATTACCGCCTGCATCACATCCTCATTCAGCACCGTCACATAATGGTGCGCCTCCATCTGACCGTTCTGATCGCCGTTGTAAAAATGGAAGCCGTCGAGGTAGGTATTGATGGCGTCGATCGGTGGACGGGACTGCATCACGTCCGCGCCGGTTTCCAGCAGTTTGAGTGATGAGGAGGTGGGTGCGCCAGGCGACTGCACCTGAGCCGGAGAATTATTGGCACCACATCCCGCTAACAGCAGGCTGAACGCCGCGACAGGCCAGAGTTTTAACATCGTAAATTCCTTTAACGGTAAAAGAGGTAACCTTAGTACAGGTAAACAGGTTCAGGAAATCAGCCCTGCCGGTAAAACGACGGTAATGGTAGAGTAGGGGTTTGATTGATTCTGAGGACAGGCATGTCATCCACCCCAATTCTGCAACGTCTGACGCTGGTCGCCGCGCTGGTGCTGGCAGGCTGTAGCAGCAAGAAAACTCCCGAAGCGCCGGTCCGGCAGCCCGCCGATGTCAAAGCGCAAATCCAGCGGCTGTTGCCTGCCCACGTCAGCAACAAAGCGGACTGGACCGACGACATCTACACCACTTTTCGCACCCAGCAGCTCGATCCAAACGTCAGTAATCTGTGTGCGATGATTGCGGTGGCGGATCAGGAGACCAATTTCAGCGCCGAAGCGACCGTTCCGGGCCTGCCGAAAATTGCCTGGGGCGAGATCAATCGCCGAGCGGCGAAGGTGCATGTGCCGGCCTTTGTGGTCCGCACCGCGCTACTGATTAAATCGCCGAACGGCGAGAGTTACGCTGCCCGTCTTGATAAGGTGCGCAGTGAGAAAGAGCTGAGCGCCATTTTTGATGACCTGATCGATATGGTGCCGATGGGGCAGACGCTGTTTGGCAATCTTAATCCGATTCACACCGGCGGGCCGATGCAGGTCAGCATCGCCTTTGCTGAAGCGCATGCCAAAGGCTATCCGTGGCCGATTGATGGCTCAATCCGGCGCGAAGTCTTTACCCGTCACGGCGGTATCTACTTTGGGACAATGCATCTGCTGGGCTATCCGGCCGATTACAGCAAGCCGCTTTACCGTTTCGCCGACTTCAACGCTGGCTGGTATGCCAGCCGCAATGCCGCGTTCCAGGCGGCGGTATCACGGGCGACCGGGATGAAGCTGGCGCTGGATGGCGATCTGATTCTTTACGGCAGCGAAAAGGCGGGCACCACCGAGCTGGCGGTGCGGACGCTGGCGAAGCAGATTGATATGAGTGACAGCGAGATCCGCCGCGACCTGGAGAAAGGGGAGGAGGCGGATTTCAGCGACAGCACGCTGTGGCGCCAGGTGTTTACCCTGGCCGATAAGATGGCTGGCCGTCGGCTGCCGCGTGAAATGTTGCCAGGCATTAAGCTGGAAAGCCCGAAAATCACCCGCAATCTGACCACCGCGTGGTTCGCGCAGCGGGTCGATAGCCGCTATCAGCAGTGTCTGTCGCGTCGTTAAGGGGATGTTGTGGCGCAGTTCAGTCGGGCTGTGCCACACTTAGTCAGGCTCCGTCCGCGGAGCACGTCCAAATCCGTTCAACAAGAGGTGCATCATGGACCGATATCCACAAAACGATTCAATTGTTCAACCTGCGTCACGTGGGCTGCAAGCCTATATGGCCCAGGTGTATGGCTGGATGACCTGCGGTCTGTTACTGACAGCGTTTGTCTCCTGGTTTGCCGCGCGGACGCCCGCGGTGATGGAGCTGGTGTTTGCAAATCGCATCACTTTCTTTGGGCTGATTATCGCGCAGCTGGCACTGGTCTTTTTCCTCTCCGGCATGGTGCATCGCCTGAGCGGCGCCGTTGCCACCGGGCTGTTTATGCTCTATTCGGCGCTGACCGGTGTCACCATGGCGAGTATTTTTCTGGTCTACACCTATTCGTCCATCGCCAGCACTTTCTTCGTCACCGCCGGAATGTTTGGTGCGATGAGCTTCTATGGCTACACCACTAAACGCGACCTCAGCCGCTTTGGCAGCCTGCTGTTCATGGCGCTGATTGGCATCGTGCTGGCCTCGCTGGTCAATTTCTGGCTGAAAAGCCCGGCGCTGATGTGGGCGATTACCTATATCGGTGTGGTGGTGTTTGTTGGTCTGACCGCCTATGACACTCAGAAGCTGAAAAATATTGGCGAGCAGATTGATGCGCGCGACACAGAGAACCTGCGTCGTTACTCGATTATGGGGCTTTAACGCTCTATCTCGACTTCATCAACCTGTTCCTGATGCTGCTGCGGATTTTCGGCAACCGCCGCTAAGGTCACGTCACAGAAAGGGAGAGGCGCTCAGGTTGCGCGTCTCCCTTTTTTTTACTACGATTTCTGTAATTTCTGCTCGTTCTTATGACGCAGATGCTTCGCCCGACTCTCCAGCACCAGATAGAGCACCAGCGCCAGCAACAGCGGCAGAATGAAGTAGAGCACGCGGTAGGCCAGCAGGGCAGCGATGATCGCCCCATGCGTCGTGTGTTGACCGCTGAGCAGGGCGAGAAACACCGCCTCCAGTACCCCAATCCCGGCCGGAATGTGAATAATTACCCCGGCAATGCTGCTGATCAGTAATACCCCCAGTACCATCGGATAGCCGACATCCCGTCCCAGCAGCAGCCAGATAATCGCCCCCATCACCATCCAGTTGGCGCAGGAGACGGCAAACTGAAACAGCGCCATCCGCAGTGACGGCAGCTGTAGCGTCTGGCCTTTCACCGTCCAGCGGCGACGCTTCGAGAAGGCGCAGGCCCACAGATAGACCGCCACCAGTACCAGCAACACCACGCCGATCAGCCGCAGCGTGGTTTCACCAATAAACCAGCCGCTGGGGATCGACACCATCCCGGCGCTGAACACCACCCCGGCCAGCAGGATATAGCCCAGCCAGTTGGTGGCAATACTCAGTGAAAA
Organism: Pantoea conspicua; assembly: GCF_002095315.1. Taxonomy (GTDB): domain Bacteria; phylum Pseudomonadota; class Gammaproteobacteria; order Enterobacterales; family Enterobacteriaceae; genus Pantoea; species Pantoea conspicua. The sequence continues at coordinate 127,716 of NZ_MLFN01000003.1, read as the reverse complement.
GATGCGGGTGATGGTGCCATTGTCGAGCCCCAGGCGGGAATAGAGCCGGTAACGCATCGCCACGCCGCCGACCCAGGTACTCAGCGTCAGGTTGAAGGCGTAACAGATAAACGACACCAGCATCACCTGTCGTTTTGCCAGCTTGTGACCGCAGTAGGCCCGGCCAATCAAATCGTAACAGCCGTAGACCAGGTAACTGATCACCACCAGCCCGGCAGCGGTCAGCACCACAAACCGGTTGTAGTTGACGATCACGTCATAGACATCTTCCCAGTTCACCTTACGTGCATAGACCACCAGCAGCACAATCACGGCAATGAAGAACAGCACGGTGAGAATTTTTTTCGCCAGTTGCCAGCGTGGATGCTTTTTCGCCATCAGGGTTTTGCTCCTTCATTATCGGCTTCAACACGGTCCTGCGTCTCCATTTCCGGCTGAACCGGCGCATCGACCTGCGCCAGCAGCGGCGTATGCGCCGGTAACCAGCCGGCGATGGCCGGGAAATGACGCAGAAAGTGGAACACCACCACACTTTTACTCAGTTGCCACCAGTTACGCGGCGGCAGGCGATCGTCCTGTACCCGCTGGCAATCTTTAGCCAGCAGGGCTTCAAGGTTATCGCGTAACGTCTGGTTAAACTGACGATCGTGAATAATCAGGTTGGCTTCGAGGTTAAGCGACAGGCTGAGTGGATCGAGATTGCTGGAGCCAACGGTCGCCCAGTGATCGTCCCTGACCGCGACCTTGCCGTGTAGCGGACGACGGCAATATTCGTAGACTTCGACGCCCGCATCGACCAGGTAGTTGTAGAGCAGTTCGGCACCGACTTTGACAATCGGCATATCGGGTTCGCCCTGCACAATCAGCCGGACGCGCACCCCGCGCTGGGCCGCATTGCGCATTTCGCGCAGCAGCCGGTAGCCGGGGAAGAAGTAGGCGTTAGCGATAATCACATCGCGTTTCGCCTCGCGCAGCATCTCCAGATAGTGCATTTCGATGTCATCACGGTGATCGTCGTTATCGCGATAGACATACAGCACCTGGGCGTCACCCGGCGTGGCGTTAACGGCCGGGCGGTGCGAACGCGATCCCCACCAGCGGCGGGTGGCCTGCTCGCTGCCAATCGCCTGCTGCAGATAGCAGGCGATATCACCGACCACCGGGCCTTTAACCTGCACCGCGTAATCCTGCTTGGCTTCCGGACCATAGTCACTGTTATGCTCAGCCGAGAAGTTAATCCCACCAACAAAGGCGACCACCTCATCCACCACCACCGTTTTACGGTGCAGGCGGCGGAACACGTTGGTGCGCATCCCCATCACCAGCGGGCGTGGGTCGTAATAGATGAAACGTACGCCCGCGCCGGTCAGACTGTTGACGAATTTGTCGGAGAGATCGGGCGAGCCATAGCCGTCTACCATCACTTCGACTCTGACGCCGCGCTGGGCGGCCGCCAGCAGTTCGCGATGCAGGGCGTTACCGACCTCATCTTCAAACAGAATAAAGGTTTCCAGCAGCACGGTGCGTTCGGCGCGCTGAATCGCTCCGAATACCTGCGGGAAAAACTCTTCGCCATTCTCCAGCAGGCGCAGCTTGTTACCCTCTTGCCAGTGAAAATTCATAGATGAATCTCCACCGCCAGCGGCGCATGATCGGAAAGATGCGACCAGGGTTTTCGCGGCAGCGTCCACGGATGACTGACCGTGGCGTTACGCACGTAGATGCGGTCGAGCCGCAGAATCGGAAAGCGCGCCGGGAAGGTGCGCGCCGGGCGTCCGGTTTTCATACTGAATACCTCTTTCAGACCTGCGCCATGTTTTAGTATCTGGTTGGCGCGTCGCTGCCAGTCATTAAAATCACCGGCTACCACCACCGGCGCATCCGGTGGCAGTAAAGAGACCATCTCACACATCATCTTCATCTGGGCGTGGCGATGCGCCTCCTTCAGCCCCAGATGCACACAGATCACATGCAGCGTGCCGTGCGGCTCGGGCAGGGCGATCTGACAGTGCAGCATGCCGCGGTTTTCGCTGCCGGCCACTGAAATATCCCGGTTTTCATATTCGGTAATCGGAAAGCGCGACAGCACGGCGTTGCCGTGATGACCCTCCGGATAGACCGCGTTGCGTCCGTAGGCGTAATCGTTCCACATGGTATCGGCGAGAAACTCGTAATGGGGCGAGTCAGGCCAGTTTTCATGGTGCAGGGGATGGATGGCGTGGGTGCCCATCACCTCCTGCAGAAAGACCACATCCGCCGACGTTGCGCGTACGGCGTCACGCAATTCCGGCAGGATGAAGCGGCGATTGAAAGGGGCGAAACCCTTGTGTGTATTGATCGTCAGGACTTTAATTGAAAATCCTTGCTGGTTTTGTGGCATACTCGCGACGCACTCCTTTTCATCATCAATAGAATCAAAGTGTAGTCTTTGTCACAAATGGATGGTGAGGAAGGGCGATAATTAAGGCGTTATCCGAAAATTGTTTTACATTGAGGAAACCGTTTCCGGCTTGTGTCGGTAGCACTTGGGCGACCTGTTGGGTCTGCCAGGAGAATTGAATGAAATGGTCTAATCGTATTCAAATCATCACAGGTCAGACGTACGTGCACATTGCGATGCATTTACTGGTGATCGCAGCGCTGGTCTGGGGCTGGAAACATAAAGCCCTGGTCGATGTCTGCAGCACGCTGGTGACCACTTACGCACTGGTGTTTATCGCCATGCTGGTGACGCAGCGCAGTGCTCGTTTACGCACGCTCGGTGATTATCTTGAAGAAGCGACCACCACTTACTACTTTGGCGCGGCCATGATGACACTTTTCCTGGTGTCGCGGATTTACCACAACAACCTGCTGCTGGCCTCGCTTGGCGTAGTGATGTTGCTGGGTCCGGCGCTGGTGTCGCTGCTGGCGAAAGAGCCACCGCGGCGCATCGAGAAAAAACGTAGTTAAGTTGAAGGCCACCGCAAGGTGGCCTTCCTGTTTATAGCGCATTAAGTTATGTCAGGAAATGTGAGCTATCTCGCACAGTACCGTTAAAGCTGCTACACTCGCCCGCTTACGCATCGTAGTTTGTGCCCTTTTCACGCGTCAGCCCCAGCTGGCGTCACTATCCCTCTGAAAACTACACCGTGAATCACGGCCAGAGCGGACCGGAGTAAAACACGTAATGTCTTTTGACTCTCTCGGCCTGAGTGCCGATATTTTGCGCGCGGTTGCCGAACAAGGCTACAGCGAACCTACACCTATTCAGCGCCAGGCGATTCCTGTGGTGCTGGCAGGCCGCGATCTGCTGGCGAGTGCCCAGACCGGCACCGGCAAAACGGCCGGCTTTACCTTACCGTTACTGCAAAAACTTTCTGCCAACGCGGGCGCTATCCGCGGTCGTCGTCCGGTGCGGGCGTTGATCCTCACCCCGACCCGTGAACTGGCGGCGCAGGTAGGCGAAAACGTCAGCGAATACAGCAAATATCTGCCGCTGCGTTCACTGGTGGTATTTGGTGGCGTCAGCATCAACCCGCAGATGCTTAAACTGCGTGGCGGCGTTGATATTCTGGTCGCTACCCCTGGCCGTCTGCTGGATCTGGCGCAACAGAACGCTGTTGACCTGTCTCAGGTTGAAGTGCTGGTGCTGGATGAAGCGGATCGGATGCTCGATATGGGCTTCATCCACGACATCCGTCGCGTGCTGGCCCGTCTGCCGGCGAAACGTCAGAACCTGCTGTTCTCCGCCACCTTCTCTGATGAGATCAAAGGACTGGCTGAGAAACTGCTGACCAATCCGGAGCTGGTGGAAGTGGCCCGCCGCAACACTGCTTCTGAGCAGGTGGCGCAACAGGTTCACTTCGTGGATAAGAAGCGTAAGCGGGAACTGCTGTCGCAGTTGATCGGCGAAGGCAACTGGCAGCAAGTGCTGGTCTTTACCCGCACCAAGCACGGCGCTAACCACCTTGCCGAGCAGCTGGGCAAGGATGGCATCACTGCCGCCGCCATCCATGGCAATAAAAGCCAGGGTGCCCGCACCCGTGCGCTGGCTGACTTTAAGTCCGGCGGCATTCGCGTGCTGGTGGCGACCGACATCGCGGCCCGTGGCCTGGATATTGAAGAGCTGCCGCACGTGGTGAACTACGAGCTGCCTAACGTTGCCGAAGATTATGTCCACCGTATCGGCCGTACCGGTCGTGCCGCGGCCACCGGTGTGGCGTTATCGCTGGTCTGCGTTGACGAGCATAAACTGCTGCGTGACATTGAACGTTTGCTGAAGCGCGAAATTCCGCGTCTGGCGATTGCCGGTTATGAGCCCGATCCGAGCATTAAAGCGGAACCGATCATTAACGGCCGTCAGCAGCAGTCGCGTGGCGGTGCAGGCGGCGGCGGTCGTGGTCGCAGTCAGGGTGGACAGGGTGGACAGGGTGGACAGGGTGCCGGTGCGCCACGTTCATCTGGCGAAAAAACGTCCTCAGGCGCGTCGTCAGAGCCAGCCGGCCCCTCAGGGTGACCGACCGGCTGCCCGTCCGCGTCGTCCGGCAGCGAAGCGTACCGGAAACGTCTGAGTATGAGGGTTTTACTGGCGCCGATGGAGGGCGTGCTTGATTCGCTGGTGCGCCAGCTGTTATCGGAAGTGAACGACTACGACTTGTGCATCACTGAGTTTTTGCGCGTGGTCGATCAACTGCTGCCGGTAAAATCCTTCTACCGTCTCTGCCCCGAACTGCAACACGCCAGCCGCACGCCTTCCGGCACGCGGGTGCGTCTGCAGTTGCTGGGGCAGCATCCCGAATGGTTAGCTGAAAACGCCGCCCGTGCAGTGGAACTCGGCTCCTGGGGTGTTGACCTTAACTGCGGCTGTCCGTCGAAACTGGTGAATGGCAGCGGTGGCGGTGCCACTCTCCTCAAAGATCCTGATCTGATTTATCGCGGCGCCAGGGCGATGCGCGCAGCGGTGCCGGCAGCGTTACCGGTGACGGTCAAAGTGCGGCTTGGCTGGGACTCCAGCGCCCGAAGTCTGGAGATTGCCGACGCGGTCCAGCAGGCAGGTGCCACTGAGCTGGTGGTACACGGCCGGACCAGGGAAGAGGGTTACCGTGCGGATGCCATCAACTGGCAGGCGATTGGCGAGATTCGCCAGCGGCTGAAGATTCCGGTAATCGCCAACGGCGAGATTTTTGACTGGCAAAGTGCTCAGGACTGTCTGCGGATTACCGGGTGTGATGCGGTGATGTTAGGCCGTGGCGCGCTCAATATTCCCAATCTGAGTCGGGTGGTGAAGTACAACGAACCGCCGATGCCCTGGCCGGACGTCGTTATGCTGTTACAGAAATATACCCGTCTGGAAAAGCAGGGTGATACCGGCTTGTATCACGTGGCCCGCATCAAGCAGTGGCTCGGTTACCTGCGCAAAGCCTATACCGAAGCCGACGGTTTATTCAGTGAAATCCGCGCGTTAAAATCCTCGGGCGACATTGCCTACGCCATCGATCGTCACGCCATTGTTCATGGATTGTGATAAAAAATCAGGCGACCCCTTAGCGGCCTGACGGTATAGTGGGAAAAATTTCCCTTACCTTACAAGCCTGCTATGTCTGATGTCGCTGTATTGAGCAACAGCCAGCTCAATAAACGTATCCTCTCGGTAATCGTTTTCACCTTCTTCTGCTATCTCTCCGTTGGTCTTCCGCTGGCCGTGCTGCCGGGCTTTGTCAAAAACCATCTCGGATTCAGTTCGTTTGTCGCCGGGCTGATCATCAGCATTCAATATTTTGCGACGCTGCTCAGCCGCCCGCAGTCGGGCCGTCTGGCCGATAGCCTCGGTCCGAAACGGGTGGTGATGCTGGGATTGCTCTGCTGCGGCATGAGCGGTGTGCTGACCATTATTGCTGCGCTACTGACCGAATGGCCATGGCTGAGTCTGGCGCTGCTGGCGCTGGGGCGGCTGTTTCTTGGCGTGGGTGAGAGCTTCAGCAGCACCGGTTCAACCTTGTGGGGCATGAACATCGTGGGTCCGATGCAGACCGCGCGCGTTATCTCGTGGAACGGCGTCGCCACCTATCTGGCGATGGCGATTGGCGCGCCGCTTGGGGTGATGCTCAACAGCGGATTGGGGATGAGCGGCTTTGCCGGGCTGATTGCGCTAATGGGTGTCATCGGCTATCTGATGGCCAGCCGCAAACCGGCGGTGACCGTCAGCGTGGGCGAACGGATTCCGTTTCACCGGGTCTTCTCCCGCGTCTGGTTGTATGGTCTGGCACTCGGCTGCGGCACCATCGGTTTCGGCGTGATCGCCACCTTTATCACGCTCTATTTTGCCAGCCGCGACTGGCAGGGCGCGGCCTGGGCGCTGTCCGTCTTTAGCCTCGGCTTTGTGCTGGTGCGCCTCGGTTTTGGCCGCTTTATTACCCTGTTTGGCGGATTGCAGGTCTCTCTGTTCTCTTTTCTGCTGGAGTGCCTGGGGCTGATCATCATCTGGCAGGCCGACAGCGCCTGGCTGGTGGGGGCGGGTGCCTTTCTTACCGGCTGCGGCTTCTCGCTGGTGTTTCCGGCGCTCGGCGTCGAGGCGGTTAAGCAGGTCGGACGTCAGGATCAGGGATCGGCGCTGGGCACCTATTCTGCCTTTCTCGATCTCGGACTCGGTCTGACCGGTCCGGTGGCGGGATTGTTCATCGGTCACTGGGGCATGCAGTCGGTTTACCTGGCGGCGGCGCTGATGGTACTGGGCGCGCTGTTGATCACGCTGCGGCTTTACTGGCAAAACCGGCAGGCGGGTTAAGTGCCGGCCGGTTTTGTATGATCAGAGATGAATAAACAGCCAGTAGAGCAGCGCCGAGAGCAGAATCGACACCGGCAGGGTCAGTACCCAGGCCACTGCCAGATTACGCAGCGTCGATAACTGCAAACCGGAGCGGTTAGCCGCCATGGTGCCCGCCACGCCCGACGACAGAACGTGAGTGGTTGAGACCGGCAAGCCGAAGCCGTCTGCCGCGCCAATGGTCGCCATCGCCACCAGCTCGGCGCTGGCTCCCTGTGCATAGCTGAGGTGCGTTTTACCAATCCGTTCGCCCACCGTTACCACAATCCGTCGCCAGCCCACCATGGTGCCCAGCCCCAGCGCGATCGCCACCACCACTTTTACCCACATCGGAATAAATCGGGTTGCGCTGTCGAGCTCGGTTTTCACCGCTTTCAGATTACGTTCGGTCTCTTCCGGCAGCTTTACCTCTGCGCTTTGCAGATGCCTGATGGTCTCTGAGGCCAGGTACATCTGGTTACGGGTGTTGGCCACCGACTGCGCCGGAATATTCTCCATCGATCCGTAGCGGCGTATCTGGTCGCCAATCTCATTGAGGGTCATCGCCAGTGCCGGTAACACGTTAGGATTGAGCTGGCTGCTGCCGACAAAGGCGATCAGCACGTCGCGTGGGGCAGGCGGCTTAGGCGCGGCCGGCTGCAGTTGCAGCAGTTGTTGTTCAGTGACCTCGGTGAGCGACGCGACGCGTGGGATCTGATCCGGCGGCAGCGATCGGTTAAGTGCGTAGGCGATCGGCATGGTGCCCACCAGGATCAGCATAATCAGCCCCATTCCTTTCTGACCGTCGTTAGAACCGTGCGCAAAGGAGACGCCGGTACAGGTCAGAATCAGCAGGCCGCGGATCCAGACCGGCGGCGGCTGGTCATTCTGCGGCGCGCTGTAGAGCTGGCGATTGCGGATACACAGCTTCATGACCCACAGCAACAGCCCGGCGCAGACAAAACCGACCACCGGTGACAGCAGCAGCGCATAGCCGACCTTCAGTGCCTGATCCCAGTCGACGCCGCTCAGGCCGCTGCGCCCGTGCAGAATCGCGTTCGCCACCCCGACGCCGATGATCGAGCCAATCAGGGTATGCGAGGAGGAGGAGGGCAGGCCGAAATACCAGGTGCCGAGGTTCCAGATAATCGCCGAGAACAGCAGGGCATAAACCATGGCAAAGCCGTTACCGCTGCTGGCCTGCAGAATCAGCTCCACCGGCAGCAGGGAGATGATGCCAAAAGCGACCACGCCGCTGGAGAGCAGCACGCCGAGAAAATTACAGATGCCGGACCAGACCACCGCCACACCTGGGGTCAGTGAATGGGTGTAGATCACCGTCGCGACGGCGTTGGCGGTGTCATGAAAGCCGTTGACGAACTCAAAGCCCAGCGCGATCAGCAGCGCCAGTCCCAGCAAAAAGAACGGCAGGTAGCGGGTCACCGGCATGTTGGTTTGTTCAACATCCTTGACCAGATTCAGCCCGGCAAACGCCAGCCCGGCGACCAGCAGGATGAAAAACAGCGGCTTGCTAAAGCGGCTGCTTTTGCCATTAAAATCAGGGCGTCGGGTCGATGAGGAAGAAGAGAGACTGTTTTCGCTCATGGTGTACCTCGCATTGCGGATGCCGGATGCTGATTTGCACCGGTACATCGCAGTGTGATACGCGCTTTCTATGACAGTAAAATGACGGGCAAGCGCGCGATCCGGCGACACCGGAAGCCGCGCTGGCCGCTATCGGCTGGGCGGGCAACGCGCAAAGGAAAGGGTAACGTCTGGCAAATGCAGGCCATAAAAAAGCCAGCGACGGGCGCTGGCTTCGGAGAACGGAACGGCGATTAGGAGTTACTATTCGCCGTGGCAGGCGCAGGCGCCGTAACCGGCTGCTGCTGTGGCTGCGCGGCGTCGGTGCTGGCGCCCTGTGAAGTCACCGGCGTCATTGGCTGCTCCTGTGGTGCAGCCTGTGGGTTCTCTGGCACGTCAACCGGTGCGGTCTGGATGTTGTTCTCCACACCGTTCACTTTTACCGGCATACCGGTACGGCTCTGAATGGCACCGTTCACCTGGTCCTGATTAACACTGGCATCGACCAGCACTTTACTCACCGCCTGTGTCAGCGTAATCGGTACCAGCTCACGCGAGTTAAACTGCTCTTCAGTGGTTGACAGCGGGTTATGCACTTCGACATAACGCGAACCGTCCGGCTCGATAGTCGCTTTCACTGGCTGATCAACGAACTGCACCCGCGTACCGACCGGCACGTTGTGGTACAGCCATTTGATATCCTCGGCGCGCAGACGTACACAGCCATGGCTGACGCGCAGGCCGATACCAAAGTTGGCATTGGTGCCGTGAATCGCATACAGGCGACCAATATAGAGCGCATACAGCCCCATCGGGTTATCCGGACCGGCCGGGAACACCGCTGGCAGATTCTCGCCACGTGCTGCATATTCGGCGTGCATCGCTTTGGTTGGCGTCCAGGTCGGGCCATCTTTCTTACGTTCTACCGCCGTGGTCCAGTTGATCGGGGTATCTTTACCCAGCTCACCGATACCAATCGGCAATACCACCACGGTTTTGCTGCCTTTCGGATAGTAGTAGAGACGCATCTCAGCGCTGTTGATCACGACGCCTTCGCGCGGTGCATCAGGCAGGATCAGCTGCTGTGGGATGATCATTTTACTGCCAGCCTTAGGCAGATAAACGTCAACCCCCGGATTGGCTTCCAGCATGTTGCTGAGACCCATCTGGTATTGTGCCGCAAAGGCCTCCAGCGGCAGTTTACTGTCCTCAGGAACAGTAATCTCGATATTTTCCCCGATCAACCGGCTGTTGGCCGGCGGTAACGGGTAAACCACAGCAAAGGCTGACTGGCTAAACGCCGCCAAAGCCAATGCGATTGAAGCGAACGCGCGAATGCTCATTTTCATATTTTACAAGTCTTTATCGCCATGTTTCAGGCTTGTCAATGTATCGAACCCATGCTGGCCAATGTGACCTGCTGCGCATTATATGTTCATTAATCTGACGATGTGAATCAGGATTTTAACCTGCCGGAAATACTTTACGTAACTTCCCGTGTTAAACCGGCATTTTTCAGCCACCGCTGGCGTAAAAAAAACGGCTTCAGGGCTGCCATAATGTCACTTCACCACTGAGTTTACGATTCAGGAAAAATGCGGCACTGATTAACGCCAGGTGCGTCAGCGCCTGCGGCGTATTCCCCAGCGCATGGCCACGGCTGTCAAATTCCTCGGCGTAGAGGCCCAGCGGGTTGGCGTAGCTTAGCAGCTTCTCAAATTCGAAATGCGCTTCCTGAATCCGGCCCGCGCGGGCCAGGCATTCGACATACCAGAATGAACAGGCACCAAATGACCCTTCCGACCCCTGCAGACCATCTGCCGGCGTCTCGTCGATGTTGTAGCGCCGTACCATACCGTCGCTGACCAGATGGGTTTTGATGGCATCCAGTGTGGCAATCCAGTCGGGATCGGTGGCCCCGACAAAGCGCACCAGCGGCATCAGCAGCATCGAGGCATCAAGATGCTCACCGTGGCGGGTAGAAGAGAAATGGCCGCGTTCGCTGTTCCAGAAGTTGGCCCAGATATCTTCACGGATCTCACGCCGCACCCGATCCCAGCGCTCATAGGGCATCGGCAACGAGCGCTTCATGCCCAGGCGCAGCGCGCGGTCCATTGCCACCCAGCACATCAGGCGCGAATGCAGAAAATGCTCCGGCTGGCCGCGCATCTCCCAGATACCGGCATCGGGCTGATTCCACTTGTCGCACAGCCGGTCGATCATCTGTGTCACGTGCTTCCAGCCACGTTGCGAAATCGCCTCGCCATATTTATTGGCAAGGTAGACCGCATCCATGAGTTCGCCGTAGATATCCAGCTGAGTCTGCTGCCACGCATCATTACCGATGCGCACCGGCCGCGAATCACCGTAGCCTGACAGATTGAGCAGCTCCATTTCGTGCAATTCGGTGCCGCTGTCCAGCCGGTACATCACCTGCAGGCGCATTTCGTCATGATGGCTGTTTTCAACACAGCGCCCGACCCACTGGGTGAAGTGTTTGGCTTCATCGACATAGCCGAGGCGCATCAGGGCGTACATGCTGAAGGAGGCATCGCGGATCCACGAGGCGCGATAATCCCAGTTGCGCTCGCCGCCCAGCTCTTCCGGCAGGCCAAAGGTGGCAGCGGCGGCGATTGAGCCGTGCCGATGCGAGGTCAGCAGTTTTAACGCCAGCGCCGAGCGCTGAACCATTTCGCGCCAGCGGCCCTGATAGGTGCTGCGGGCGCTCCAGCGACGCCAGTAATTCAGCGTCTCTTCAAAACAGTGTTCGGTGGAGAGCGCTTCGATATGCGCGTCGTTGACGCTGCCAAATTCAAATTCAGCATGCTCGCCCGCCTGCAGGGTAAAATCGGCGGTGGCACTGTTCTCCTCCAGCGTCATCACCACGGTGGCGGCCAGACGCAGCGAAGGCTGACCTTCAGCATGAAAATCGATGCAGCCATGCTGCACTTCGGCGCGGGTCTGCGCCCTGGCGTAGTCGTGCCGGGGGGAACAACGCATGGCGAACCGCGCTTTGCCGCGCACCATTTTCACCCGACGAATCAGCCGTGGCAGTTTGTCATCATCATCGCAAATCGGCATGTAGTCGGTGATTTCGGCTACGCCTTCATCGCCCAGCCAGCGGGTTTGTAAAATGTTGGTATCAGGCAGATAGAGCTGCTGGCGGCGCACGTTCTGCCAGTCCGGGGCCAGAGAGAAGAGTCCGGCGTCATCACTGTCAAGCAATGCGGAAAAAACCGAAGGGCTATCGAGTTCAGGCCAGCAGAGATAATCGATGGTGCCGTCATTGGCGACCAGCGCACAGGTGCGCAGATCACCAATCACGCCGTGGTCCTCAATGTTGCGTTTTACCTTACTCATCCGTTTCTCCCTGTTAGTGTCATTGCTAACTATAGTCGAGGCGGCAGCGTCGGCGGCCGCCTGGCACAGAGGGTTCATTCAGCGCCGGATTGCATCAGCGACCGGTTGACAGAATGGGCGCTGACGGCGGGCGATTTTTTCAGGAACGTTATACTGGTGGTGACACTTTTTCCTAAAGGAGGCCGTTATGACCACACCACAGAGTAAAGTCGCCATTATCACCGCATCAGACTCGGGCATCGGCAGCCGCTGTGCTGAAATGCTGGCAGAGCAGGGCTTTGACATTGGTATCACCTGGCGTTCTGATGAAGAGGGCGCGCAACATACCGCACAGTTAGTGCGGGACAAAGGCCGGCGTGCGGAGATTATCCAGCTGGATTTGGCCGATCCTGAACAGGGCGGCCGGTCACTGCAACAGCTGATTGATCAGTTTGGCCGCATTGACGTACTGGTGAACAATGCCGGGGCTAATTTCAAAGCGGATTTCCTTGATGTCACCTATGAAGACTGGCGTAAAACCTTTGCCGTCGACGTGGATGGCGTCTTCGTCTGCGGCCAGATTGCGGCCCGTAAGATGGTTGAGCAGGGCGAAGGTGGTCGTATTATCAATATCACCTCGGTGCATGAGCACACGCCGCTGCCCGGTTCGGTGGCCTACACGGCAGCAAAACATGCGGCGGGCGGTCTGACCAAATCGATGGCGCTGAGCCTGCTGCCGCACAATATTCTGGTTAATGCGGTGGCACCTGGCGCTATCGCCACGCCGATGAATAAGATGAGTGACGAAGATGCGCACAAGGTGAAGATGCCGGAGATCCCGGCTGGTCGGCCCGGCGACACCCACGAAATCGCCAGTATGGTCGCCTGGCTCTGCTCTGAGTGGGCGACCTACACCACCGGCCAGTCCTTTATCATCGACGGCGGATTCATGCTGGCGAATCCGCAGTTCAAAGGTTACTGATTGGCCCGACGGTTATGCCAGCGGCGGATCACCCAGCGCAGCACAAAGGCAAACACGATCGCACCGACCAGCCACAGCAGATGCTTCAGGTGCTGGTCGAGTTTGTGCAGCCACGGGGCGATGATGCCGCCGGCAAAGTAGCCGAGGGTGACAAAAATCAGCGCCCAGATTGCCGCCCCAATCACGTTGAGAATGAAAAACTTCATCGGATTGAGGCGGCTGGCACCGATGATGATGGGACCAATCAGCCGGAAGCCATACATAAAGCGCACGCCGATAACAAACAGGCTCGGTCGCTGCTTGATCAGCCTGTTCGCCTTGACCACTTTATCCTGATGTTTTTTCAGACGACGCAGGATGCGCGCGCCGTAGCGGCGCCCAATCCAGTAGAGCAGCTGATCGCCAATGATGCCGCCAGCCATCGCGGCCAGCACCACGCCCGCATAGTGCAGCAGGCCCTCATGGGCGGCGACGCCGCCGAGTAAGGTAAAGGTTTCGCCTTCGGCAATACAGCCAATCAACAGCGCCAGATAGCCGTACTGGGTAATTAATCCGTTGATATCCAAATGCAAAGCGACTCTCCCTGTTTGTGTCTGTTTCTTTAAGTCTATACGCGTTTTGGCTTCGCTTCCGCCCACCGTCCGCCCCTGCGCTTATCTTTGCTGTTTTTTTGCTCAGCGACCCCGAAAGTTGTACTGCTGTTTATACTTGAACTGTCGCTGCCCTCAGAGACCCTCTTGCCGTTCCGGGCAGCCCTTCGCATCAGAGGAGTGACTGTATGAACCATGTCTGGGGACTTCTGGCGCATCCGAATCAGGAAATGCGTCATATCAAGCAAGAGAATGAGAGCGTCTCGCACCATTACACCCACCATGTCCTGTTGATGGCGGCGATCCCGGTTATCTGCGCCTTTATCGGCACTACGCAACTGGGCTGGAATCTCGGTGAGGGGCAGTTTGTACAGCTTAATATCGCGACCGGGATTGGGCTCGGTATCCTGTTCTATCTGATTATACTGGGTGGCGTGACGGTGATGGGTCGGGTGATCCACTGGATGGCACGTAATTATCCGCAACGGCCAGGCGTACAGCGCTGCACCGTGTTTGCTGGCTATGTCGCTACACCGCTGTTTCTTAGTGGACTGGTGGCACTCTATCCGCTGGTCTGGCTCTGCGTGCTGGTCGGCGCTTTAGCGCTGGTCTATACCGGCTATCTGCTCTACATCGGCATTCCGCTGTTTCTGAATATTGACCGTGAAGAGAGCCTGCGTTTCTCCGGCTCCACGCTGGCGATTGGCGTGCTGGTGTTTGAAGTGTTACTGGCGATGACCGTCATTCTGTGGGGTTATGGACCCCGACTGTTCTGATCTGCCGTTGCCGCCGTGCTGGCGGCAGCGCCTTTTTTAACGCCCGGAAACAATCTCACCAGGAAATTTCTTAACCTTCAGCGTATGATGCTGCTGCCAGCCCGCGCTCTGACTGCACTGATGCGGGCGGCCTGTGTCTGACACAGCGCACAATCTCAACCGGGTCTTTTTTCTACGATGCCTGCAAAAATTCGTTTCACTTTGTTCTCGCTGGCGCTGCTCGTTTCCGGGCAGGGAATGGTTTTACCGGCGCAGGCGTCCACCTCGCTGTCACAAATGGCGCCGATTGCTCAACCGCAGATTGCCTCTGGCAGCGCGATGATTGTCGATCTCACCAGCAATAAAGTGCTGTTTTCCAGTCATCCGGATCGGGTCAGGCCGATCGCGTCCATCACCAAACTGATGACCGCAATGGTGGTGCTGGACGCGCATCTGCCGATGAATGAGATGCTGACGGTCGATGTCAGCCAGACGCCGGAGATGCGCGGGGTATTTTCACGCGTCAAACTCAACAGCCAGATCAGCCGCCGCAATATGCTGCTGCTGGCGCTGATGTCTTCTGAGAACCGGGCCGCTGCCAGCCTGGCACATGCCTATCCAGGCGGCTATAACGCTTTTATCCGGGCGATGAACGCCAAAGCGCGCGCGCTGGGCATGAAACAGACCCGCTACGTTGAGCCGACCGGGCTTTCCACGCAAAACGTCTCCAGTGCCCAGGACCTGATTAAGTTACTTAAGGCGACACGGGAATATCCGCTGCTCGGCGCGCTCAGTACCACTAAAGAAGAAACCGCCGTCTTCACGCATCCGAGCTACGCGTTGCCATTCCGCAACACCAATCATCTGGTGTACAAAAATGACTGGCGCATTCAGCTGACCAAAACCGGCTACACCGACGAGGCGGGCCACTGCCTGGTGATGCGCACCATGATCAACAATCGCCCGGTAGCGCTGGTGGTGCTGGACGCCTTTGGCAAATATACCCACTTTGCGGATGCCAACCGCCTGCGTGACTGGATTGAAACCGGCAAGGCTGCGCCGGTGCCGGCCGCCGCGCTGGCCTACAAAAAACAGAAATCAGGTCAGGTCGCCAGCAATGGTGCCAGCAGTGCCGGGGTTGAGTAGAGCATAGCCGGTGTGGCGCCTCAGGCGCACCGGCGGTGTTCTGGCTGCACCAGAGGGCGACACGGCGGCAACCGCCGTGATCCGCCCGCCAGCCGCAGCGGAGGCCAGTGGTCTCTGTTGCGGCCTGAACAGCCTGAATACGGAACAATAATTGCCCGCTATTCCTATAGTTTCATCGCTTGCAAAGCCCTACACTACGCGCGAATGGCGAGGGTAGATCGCCTGATTATGCTGCTGGAATCTCACTGATATGTTTAAGCTACGATCCCTTTTTGCGCTGTTAATGCTGGCTCTGGTGGCGTTTGCCCCGGCGTGGTCGCAGGCAGCGGACGATGCGGCGAGCGCCGCACAAGAACAAGATGCCCCGCCAAAAGTCAATGCGGCGGTCGAACTGCCGAAAATGCAGAAGATCCTCGATAAAATCAAAAGCCAGATCTCGGGCGATACCGGCGAAAGTAAGCTGACGCAACTGAATGAAATGGCGCTGGAGCTGTCAGGCAATGCCGACACGCTGGGCCAGGCGCTGCTGCCCGAACGCCAGCAGCTTGATGCACAGCTGGCGGTGCTGGGTCCGGCACCGAAGCCGGACAGCGGCATGAAAGAGACCGCGGAAGTGACGCGCAAGCGTCACGCGCTGGAGAATCAGAAGGGCAAACTCGACGATCAGATCAAGCAGGCGGAAGGCATCAAAAACGGTGCACTGATGCTCTCTTCGCAAATCGTTAACCTGCGTCGCGATCAGCTTAAGAGCCAGCTGGCGCTTAACTCGGGCAGCATCCTCGGACCGCGCTTCTGGGCACCGGTGCTCAGCAGTCAGGATCTGGACGGCGAGAAAATCGGTGAATTCCTGCAGGAGTTGCAGGACACCGCGGCACTCTCGTGGGAGCCGGGCTGGCGCGTTGGCAGTGCGGCCTGGATACTGGCTGCGCTGCTGGTGATGACGCTGGGACGTCGCTACAGTGAAGAGTTCCTCGCCTGGGTCAGCATTCATAAATTGCCGGAAGGGCGACTGCGCCGCAGTTTCCTGGCGGCAGCGATTGCCATCACCACGCTGGTGGCGGTGGTGCTGACCTTCAACTTTATTGCGCTGGCGTTTACCCGCCGTGATGACGTGTCAGACAACGTACAGGATTTTGTTGATCGGCTGGTCCAGCTTAGCGTGTTCTGCGGTTTAATTGCCGGACTGGGCCGCGCGTTTCTCTCTACACGCCGACCAAGCTGGCGTTTGCCAACCATCTCCAATGAAGTGGCGATGGCGCTGAAGCCTTTCCCGCCGATCACTGCCGTACTGGTGTTTATCTTCCAGACGATGGAGGCGTTTAACTACAGCGTCGGCACCAGCCTGAACACGACTATCTTCGCCAACGGTCTGACGGCGTTACTGATTGGCAGCACCGCGCTGGCGATCAGCATCCGCACCAACCGGGTTCGCCGCCGCATGACGCAGGCGGGCACGCCACCCGAGGCGCGATCGACGCTGGTCGGGCTGATTCAGATGGGCCTGACCCTGACGGCGCTGGCGATTCTGCTGTCGCTGGTTATCGGCTACGTGACGCTGGCGCGATTCCTGAGTTATGAGGTGATCTGGTGCGGCCTGCTGTTTGGTTCGTTCTACTTCCTCAGCCATCTGCTGAGTGATGGCTGTGAAAGCCTGTTTTCGACCAGTAACTCCTCCGGACGGCGTATTCAGAGCTCGCTGAATATCAACGAGCGTCATCTGCAACAAACTGCCACTCTGCTGACGGCCCTGGGTAAAACCGTGCTGGTGCTGTTTGTGGTGCTGGCGCTGCTGAACGGGACTTTCGCCTCTTCAACCCCGATTGAGCTGCTGCAGAAAGCGATTGAGTTCTGGGGCGGTAAAGGGCTGGAGTCGCTGAATATTGTGCCGGCGCATATGGTCAACGCGCTGGTCTGCCTGGTGGTCGGCATCTATGTGCTGCGGTCAATTCGCCGCTGGCTGGACAACGATTTCCTGCCAAAAACCACCATGGACGTGGGGATGCGGGTGTCGCTGGTGACGCTGTTCAGCAACATTGGCTACGTGCTGATTATTCTGCTGACGCTGTCGATCATGGGCCTGCAGTGGAACAAACTGGCGTGGATCGTCAGTGCGCTGTCGGTCGGTATCGGTTTTGGCCTGCAGGAGATTGTGAAGAACTTTATCTCGGGACTGATTCTGTTAACCGAGCGTCCGGTGAAAGTGGGCGATCTGGTGACAATCAGCGGCATAGAAGGGGATATCCGCCGGATCAACGTGCGCGCCACCGAAATTCAGTTAGGCGATAAATCGACCGTCATCGTGCCGAACTCGCAGTTCATCTCGCAGAACGTGCGTAACGCCACCATGGGCAATGCACAGGGCGTGGTGACTATCACGCTCACCTTCCCGTTGAATATCGATCCGTCTAAAGTGCGCGATATCCTGCTGGAGGTCTATAACGAAAACGAACGCATTCTGGAGACGCCAGAGCCGTCGGTGTCGTTCAAAGATCTCACCCAGCAGGGGATTATACTGAGCGTGACCGGCAACGTGGCCGGACAGCGCCAGATCGCTGGCGCGAAGAGCGACCTGCTGTTTGATATTCTGACCCGCCTGCGTAAAGAGGGAATTCTGCTCTCTACGCCGCAAACCATGATTATCGAGCGTCGCCAGCAGGCGGTGGCAGCCAGCGAAGAAGAGAAGCTGCTGTCATAACGCGAATCGCCTGATCCGGATGTCATGATTCTGAGGCCGACAAAAGTCGGCCTTTTTTATTGGGTTTACCGGCCTGGCAGCCTGGGCTGATAAATCCGGTCTGACATTGCCAGGCCACACCACGGCCGCGCGTTGTCCCTCTGCTTTACAGTGACTCAACCCGGCTGCTGCGGAGCCCATTGGCGCTGACCGAACGTACCTGTACTGCACCACTCACCTGCGGTGGTTGAGCAGCATCGTACCGCTGCCAGTGTGTGCCATTATCCAGACTGTATTCCAGCGTCACACCAGGCAACGCAACATTCATCGCCAGCACGCCTGCGACAATTTTCGCGCCCGGCACTGGCAGGCGATAAGCGATACCGGCTTTGTCCAGCTTCGCCAGCTCACGCTGTCCCAGCAGGTTAGCGAAGCGTTGCCAGTCCTGCTGGAGCGCATGACGATCCACCAGACGGGTCTGTCCGCCGATAAATTCCCGTCCCGCACGGTAGTCCAGCTCCCAGCTGGCGCGATGCCAGCTGCGCTCTGCCACCGCAAACAAACGGGGATAAATCATATATTCCATCTGCGGGTCGGTACGCACGGTTTCACTCCACAGCTGGGCGGAAAGACCATAGGCACCGGTCCAGGGCTTATCTGATTTAGCGCTGAAAGCGTTACCGTCGCGATCTGTTGAGGTCTCAGCATTCTGCGGCAGGTTATCGGGGGCGAAGGAAAATATTTTGCGTTCATCACTGAAGCGGGTGCCCCAGTAGTAGCCGCGTTCCAGCGGATTGACCTCAGAGGGGAAATCGAGATAGAGGTAGTCGGGGCTGGAAATCACCACATCATAGCCTTTCTGTGTCCAGTCGCTGGCGCTGTCAAAACCGCCCCAGTAGAGGGTATCCCAGAAATTGACCGCCACGCGTGGGGTGGCGAACGCACGCGCATCTTTTGCATCTTTTAAACCGTCCTGCCACGCCTGCATTTTGCCGATACCGTGACGCTGGACAATTGCACTGACCGTCAGCGCAAAATAGCTCGGCAGGTGCGCCAGATCTTTTACTTTTCCGCTGCTGACCAGCGCCTGACAAACCTGCGATTTAGCCCAGGGCCGATCTTCCTGCTGCCAGTCGCGCAGGCCGGTGCCGGGCTCAGGCTGGTGGCGATCGGAGTAGCCCGGACCAAAGCGAATATTTTTTGCTTCGTCACCACCAAAATGCCAGCTGGTTAACGGCTGTCCCGCTTCGCGGTGCATCGCCTGAATCTCACCGATCACTTTGCCGACAAAGCGCTGTGAACCATCAATGCAGGGATTGAGATAGCTGGTGCGATCGTAGAGCTGCACCGACGTGGTATTGGAGTCATCCGTCGGATCGATCAGGCGATACGCACTGGCCTGAGCGGGTTGCCCGGCACGCATCAGTCGCTGGTAGCGCGCCTCCATGGCAATCACTGCCGCACGCGCATGGGCGGGCATATCGATCTCCGGGATGACGGTGATATGGCGCGCCTGCGCATACTCCACAATCTCGATGTAGTCGCGCGACTGAAATAGCCGCTGCCGTTGTTGTCACTGAACGGACCCGACCCGAGCTGCGGCAGCAGGCAGCGCTGTTCAGTGAGATCATGGCAGCGCTGGCTGCCCACCCTGGTTAATTCCGGCAGGCCGGGAATTTCAATCCGCCAGCCTCATCATCACTCAGGTGAAAATGGAAAGTATTCATCTTCCACGCCGCCATCTGATCGAGCAGCCGCAGTACCGCCTGTTTGCTATGGAAATTGCGCGCCACATCAAGAAAGGCACCGCGATAGACGAAGCGGGGCGCATCTGTCGCGTCCAGCGTGGCGATCTGCGGGGCACCGTCAGCCGGGATCAGGGAGAGAATCGACATCAGCCCATAAAACGCCCCGGCGGCGTCGTAGCCGACGATGCTGGCACTGCGGGCGTTGATATTCAGCCGGTAAGCACCGGATTTGGCCAGTGCGCCGCTGAAATAGCCTGGCCGGATGTCACTGGTAATCGCATAGCCCGACGCGTGTTGTTGGACACCCAGTTGCTCAAAGCGCTGAACAACCGCCTGACGCGTAGCGGTACTCAGCCCGTTGAGCGACAGCGTGACGCCGCGGCTGAGTGACGCATCGTGCGGATGGAGTTTAACGTCAAGTGGCGTCGGGCTGATCTGACCGCGTAATGCTGAAGCGGGCAGAGGCGTGATATCGCTGTTTTTATCAAAGCGGCTGACTGGCTGCATCAGCACATTGTGGTCATCCGCGCTGCGTCGCCAGTTATCCCCAAACGGCAGCACAAACTTGCTGAGATCTTCGCTGTCGGTGCTGGTAATGATTTGTGGCGTTGCCTGACCGGCGGTGACATACCAGCGCGGCATCACATCGGTGATAAACAGTTGCCAGTATTCGTTCACGATCGGGATCTCTACCGACTCGCCAGCCCCGATGCCGGTGAACTTATCGGTAGGCTCAAGGCGGGTTAAATCACCGACAATATGGGTCATCTTAAACTGGTCGTTATCCACCCGCAGCGTCTGATGGACGTTGCTCATATAAATGGCCCACTGTCTGTCCGTCAGCGCCGGACCGTGGTTGGTCAGGGTAATGGTGGCGCGGTTACAGGCCGCCCAGTCGGCCCCTAATGCCGCGCAGTCGATACCGTGCAGGGCGGCCAGATTATCCTTTACCTGATAGGTCACGCCAAACTGGCTGATCTGGTTTACCAGCGACTGCTCTGACGGACTGGCAGGGCTGGAGAGGGCAACGCTCAGCAGGCTGAGCGCAAAAAGACGTTGGGTTAACATGGTCATCATCCTTGTATCGGCTGGAGAGGGATCCGGGTCTGCGGCGTGCGGTCAGAACAGGGTAAAGGGTGCGATCACCATCAGTTTGATATCCTTCTCGTCCTGAAAAATATTGCCATAACCCCCGCTGTAACTGGGCAGATTGCTGTGATTGTCGTAGCGGGTGTAGTGCAGTTTAAACAGCGTATCTTTAGCGCGGCCCTGCTGAACCTGGTAGATCAGATCGAGATTCCAGGCGGACTCTCTCAGCCGCTGACTCTGGTCAAACCGGGGCTGGGTGGCGGGTCGGGCGTCCCAGCCCCAGACCCGGGAGCCACCTACTTTCCAGCCCGCCAGCTGCCAGGGCGTTAAGTCGAGCAGGGCACCGACAAAAATCGCTTTTTCACCGTTGGCGTTCCAGTCGGAGCGGGCATCCCACCAGATATCCAGTCGTCCATTGGAACTGGCGTAACCTGGCGTCATACGTTGTAAAAAGAAGCCCTGATTCCCTTCGGCTTTGACCCAGCTGCCTTCCAGCCGCAGATCGACCGGACCGACGCGATAGCCAAAGGTGAGCGCCTGCAGCCAGGCAAGACCGTCATAAACGTCATTAGCATTGCTGGCACCGCCCTGTTGTTTATCGTGCGCGCCATAAAACTGATAACTGGTGTGCAGATCGTTACCGCTGAACGGCATCGTCCATGAGGTTTTTACGAAATATTGATCGATATATCCCACAGCCTGACCGAATGCGACTTCCACCATCAGACTATTGTTGAAACTATATTTTGCACCAATGGAATGGAGGTAACGAATATCTGTAACGCCATCCGCCTGGCGGAAATGATATAATTCGCGATACCACGGCGATTTATATCGGTCACTCCAGAGGTAAGAGAATAATAATCTGCCTGCCTCGCCGAAATCATAGCGGGAACCCGCTTCAAATCCCCGGTAAGTTCCCGGTAAAAAACTCCAGTGTGGTAAAATTAAAGTCTGGCCGGTGGGCTGGATATAACCCGTACGCATCCAGTTATCATTAAATTTAAATTTGAGCGCCGCCTGATATATCGAGACACCACTGGTGTCGCCACGCCATTTTTCATCCCAGCGACGCCGCGCCTGGCTAAAACCGATTTCATTCGGGGCCGCCGGACCGCTGTTAGCCAGTTCTGCTGCGCCATACAGGGCAAAATCGACGCCCACCCAGCCTGCAGCGTAGCCTGACTGATATGCCAGATTGCTGTTCAGCGTGGCGTGATGCAGATGAGCCCGATACTCACCATGATATTCATTTGCCGAATCAAGCTCTTTGCGATCGCGCTGACGCTGCCAGTAAAAAATATTCCCTTTTAACGAGCTCTCTTCAATAAAACCCGCTCCATAAGCGGGTAATGCCGATAAGGCTGACATAAAGGTTGTTATAATAACGATTTCTGTTAACGCGAAGGCGTAATTAATCTGACGCATCGCTCATCCTCCCTGAATGAATAGCGAGCAATTTGATTATAAAAATATAAACTTTTGCCAATCTATTTTTCATGACGAAAAGGATCAACCGGCCGTTGATCCTTTTGTGAGAGGTTGCTCAGAAAGAAAAAGTGCGCAAATAAAGCAGTCGCGACATTAGAATGCGAATTAATTTTTATCGCTATCAATGTTATTTAGCTTAATCAGCCTTGTTAAGGAAAGTAATGCACGCAGCCGGGACCCCGTTAACAGCGTCCGGTCATTAAAAAGCCTGCCCGGATCGGCAGGCTTTAGTGGCAGAAGAGCGCTTTGTCGATAGATTAAGGCTGCCTGACCGCCCAGCCTTTTAGTTTGCTGGTTTTGCCCAGGCCCGGATTAAAACTGTTGGTGGGATCAAGCTGTCGGTAAAAGGCCGCCAGCTGCGGTTTGGCCTGATAGAGGTGACCGACATTGTGTTCCGCCGGATACTCCGCCCCGCGCGCCTGCAAAATCTCCAGCATCTGCGCTTTCAGCAGATGAGCATCAACCCCTTTTCTGACGATGTAATCCTGATGGAACACGTGACAGAAGAAGTGACCGTAGTAGAGGCAGTGGCTGAGCGACCCTTTTATCGCCTCGGGCAGGGTTTCAAACCAGTTGGGATCGTTGCGGCGCAAGGCGATATCCAGTGCCAGAATATCTTCCACCTCTTCCGCATGCACTGCGTGATAGCGCACCGCTGCACCTGCGGCGGCAAAACGATGCAGAAACGCATGGGCACCTTCTTTCCCTTCGCACTCGAAAAATTCGCCGCCGCCTTCGCGAAAGTAATCGCGCAGGTAGTTACGCGCTTCGGCCACGCCGTCACCGGACATTTTCAGCATCAGGTAGTGTTCATATTTGTCGCGATACTGCTTCATGCGTTTCGGCAGATGGGCCGGGAACAGCTGGCTCAGGCGCTGCAACAGGCGATCGCTGAAGTGCGGTTTAATGAATGACAGTTTGCTCAGCCAGGCATCCACACGACCTTTCAGGGTGAAGAACAGCGGCATCTTATCGGTGCCCAGCTTGTCGATCATCAGGAAAGTGTCTTTGCCGTAGACTTCGGCGATGTCATAGATGTCGCGGTGCATATATTCACCCGCCACCGGCAGATTGCTGAAGTGCGCCAGCATGTGGCGGCGGATATCGCTCAGTACGCTGGGATCGTTGGTACCGATATAGAACACCTGCTGCTGCGGTTCGCTGGCAAAAGTATCAAGACGCACGGCGAATACCGCCAGTTTACCGGCACAGCCAGATGCCTCAAACAGGCGACGCGCGTCGGCGTTATAGCGGGCCGGCGTGTCAGCATCGATCTCGCGTACCCGGCTGGCATATTCATGATCGGAGGCGTGACGTCCATCATGAAGGACATCGGTCTGCTGCCAGCGATCGTCATCCAGCCGGCCCAGAATCTCTTCCGGTGAGTGGCCTAAATCGATGCCGAGATGGTTAACCAGCCGCAGTTTTCCCTGCGCATCTATCTGCGCGAACAGTGCCATTTCACTGTAGGCCGGGCCGCGTTTAATCAGCGAACCGCCGGAGTTATTACAAATCCCGCCCAGCACCGAGGCACCAATGCAGGACGATCCAATCACCGAATGCGGCTCGCGTCCCAGCGGTTTAAGCACTTTTTCCAGCTGATAGAGCGTGCTGCCGGGAAACGCCAGCACCTGCTTGCCTTCATCAATTAACTGGAGCTTATCCAGCCGCAGGGTACTGATGATCACCAGCGGACGATCGTAATCGTCGCCGTGCGGGGTGGAGCCTTCTGTCAGGCCGGTATTGGCTGCCTGCATCAGAATGATGGCGTCGGCATTGACCAGCGTCTGCAACACGCGCCACAACTCCAGCAGCGTGGCAGGAAACACTACCGCCAGCGCGTCGCCTTCGCCGGAGCGAAAGCCTTTACGGTAGCGGGCGGTCTGTTCAGGTTCAGTAAGCAGATGCGTAGGGCCGACCAGGCGGCGCAAGTCAGAAAGCAGGGCAGAGGTCTGTTTCATGGGCAATTCCCTTGTCTTATTAGTGCGTCATTACTGTAGCACGTCAACCCGCTGCAACGCAGTGTGACACCGGCAGGCTACCTGCTATTCTCTTCTTGTGGCACACTGCCGCCTGTTTATTCGATATTGCGCAGTTACTTAAGAGAACCCAACCTGATGAAATGGATTTACTCTGTTAGTCTCGCTGTCTCCCTTGCGATGCAACCGGCATTGGCTGAGACAATGCCAGGTAACCACCCGATGACCGAACAGGCGCGGGATGCCTTCGTCAACGATCTGCTTAAAAAAATGACGCTGGATGAAAAGATCGGCCAGCTGCGTTTAATCAGCGTCGGGCCTGATAATCCAAAAGAAGTCATCCGTGAGATGATTCAAAAAAGTCAGGTTGGCGCCATTTTCAATACCGTGACCCGTCAGGATATCCGTGCGATGCAGGATCAGGCGATGCAGCTCAGCCGTCTGAAAATTCCGCTGTTCTTCGCCTACGATGTGATCCACGGCCAGCGCACTATTTTCCCGATTCCGCTCGGCCTGGCCGCCAGCTGGGATCTTGAGGCAGTCAAAGAGGTGGGACGGGTTTCCGCCTATGAAGCGGCCGACGATGGTCTGAATATGACCTGGGCGCCGATGGTCGATGTCAGCCGTGAACCGCGCTGGGGGCGTGGCTCGGAAGGCTTTGGCGAAGATACCTACCTGACCGGCGAAATGGGCCGCAGCATGGTGCAGTCGATGCAGGGCAAAAGCGCGGCCGACCGCTATAACATTATGACCAGCGTCAAACACTTCGCCCTGTATGGCGCGGTGGAAGGTGGACGCGATTACAACACCGTCGACATGAGCCCACAGCGGATGTTCCAGGATTATCTGCCGCCCTATAAAGCCTCACTGGATGCCGGCAGTGGCGGCGTGATGGTGGCGCTGAACTCAATCAACGGTGTTCCGGCTACCGCCGATGGCTGGCTGCTGAAAGATCTGCTGCGTGATAAGTGGAAATTTAAAGGAATTACCATCAGCGATCACGGCGCGATCAAAGAGCTGATCAAGCATGGCGTCGCCAGCGATCCGCAGGATGCGGTGCGTATCGCACTGAAATCGGGCGTCGATATGAGCATGAGCGACGAATATTACAGCAAATATCTGCCTGATCTGGTGAAGAGCGGCGCGGTCAGCATGGCGGAAATCGACGATGCGGCGCGTCACGTGCTCAACGTCAAATATGACATGGGACTGTTTAACGATCCCTACAGCCATCTGGGACCGAAAGAGAGCGATCCGCAGGATACCAATGCCGAAAGCCGCCTGCATCGGGCCGAAGCGCGCGATGTGGCACGCAAAAGCATGGTGCTGCTGAAAAACCGGCTGGAAACCTTGCCGCTGAAGAAGTCGGGCACCATTGCCCTGATTGGGCCACTGGCGGACAGTCAGCGCGACATTATGGGCAGCTGGTCAGCCGCTGGCGTGGCGAAACAGTCCATTTCGCTGCTACAGGGGATGCGCAATGCCACGGCGGGCAAAGCGACGCTGCTGTATGAAAAAGGCGCCAATATTACTGACAACAAAGGCATTCAGGATTTCCTCAACCTGTATGAACAGGCGGTATCGGTGGATCCACGTTCGCCGCAGCAGCTGATTGATGACGCGGTTGCAAAAGCGAAGCAGGCGGATGTGGTGGTCGCGGCGGTGGGTGAAGCGCAGGGGATGGCGCATGAAGCATCGAGCCGTAGCGATCTGGTGATCCCGCCGAGCCAGCAAAAACTGTTAGCCGCGCTGAAAGCCACCGGCAAACCGCTGGTGATCGTGCTGATGAATGGCCGTCCGCTGGCGCTGGTGAATGAGGATCGGATGGCTGATGCGGTGCTGGAAACCTGGTTCAGCGGCACCGAAGGCGGTAACGCTATCGCTGATGTGCTGTTCGGTGATTACAATCCGTCGGGCAAGCTGCCAGTCTCCTTTCCTCGCTCGGTGGGCCAGATTCCGATCTACTACAACCACCTGCCGACTGGCCGTCCTTACAATCCGGAGAAGCCAAACAAATACACCTCGCATTACTATGATGCGGCCAACGGTCCGCTCTATCCGTTTGGTTACGGCCTGAGTTATACCCGCTTCACCGTATCGCCGGTTACAATGTCATCCCGCACCATGCCGCGTAACGGCACGATTGACGCCAGTGTCACGGTGACCAACAGCGGCAAGCGCGACGGCGCGACGGTGGTGCAGATGTACCTCAACGATCCGGTCGCTTCCATCAGCCGTCCGGTGCAGGAGCTGCGCGGCTTCAAACGCATCATGCTGAAGGCGGGCGAGTCGCAGACCGTGACCTTTAAGATTGATGTCGATGCGCTTAAGTTCTGGAACCAGCAGATGCAGCAGGTGGCGGAACCGGGTAAATTTAATGTGATGATCGGGCTGGATTCAGTGCGTACCCAGGACGCCCGGTTCGACTATTTATAACCGTTCACCTTTCCTCGTTCTGGGGGAAGGTGACGCGGCGCGCCGGCAACAACGGCGCGCCGCCTCCTTTCCGCTATCAGAGTGCTCATGATTAATCTGCGTGACCGCATCCAGCAACAGGTGTTTCGCCTTAACGGCCTGTCGCTGAATGAATTCGACATTTCTCAGCCGCCCGGCGATCCCGGCCTGTTTGGTCCGGACAGCGTTATCTGGCAGGTCCACGGTGATTTTACCTCGATGATGTGCGGCGGCATCAGTGCGCTGCTGTTACAGATGCTGCACCCGGCAGCGCTGGCGGGCGTCTGGGACCACTCCAATTTTCGCCAGGATATGATGGGCCGCCTGCGGCGCACCAGCCAGTTTATCGCGGTGACCACCTTTGGTAATACTCAGGATGCCCATACGCTGATTGAACGGGTGAAGCGAATCCACCTTAAAGTCAGCGGTGTCGACAGCGCCGGTAAACCCTATGCGGCCAGCGATCCGCATCTGCTGACCTGGGTTCACGTGGCGGAAACCAGTCGCTTTCTGGCTGCCCATCTGCGCTATAAAAATCCGCATCTCAGTCGCGCCGATCAGGATCGCTATTATCAGGAAGCCGCATTGATCGCCGAAGCGCTGGGAGCGGAGAAGGTGCCTAAAAGCGTCGTCGATGTTGCGGATTACCTGCAACAGATGCGTCCGGAGCTGCGCTTTGATCAGCGCACGGCGGAAGTAACGCATTTGCTGATGAATGCCCCTGCACCGAGCTGGCAGGCGAGGCCGGTGATGAAGATAATGCTGAAATCAGGCTTTGGCCTGATGCCGGACTGGGCGCAGGCGATGTCGGGTCGTGAAACCGGCCGCTTTCAGCAGGCGATAATCGATCAGCAGATCGCGGCGATTGCCGTCGGGTTACGCTGGTCGATTCAGCGCGGCGCCTGGTATCGGGCGATGGTGCGAATGGGAAGGGATGTGGGGTGAGGAGCTCAACCGGGTTATCAATGTCCGCTTTGTGTCTGAAGCGGACGTTAGCAGAACGTCTGTGACAAACCTTTCATGGCATTTTCAAGTTGTGGGCGAAGACGTTGTTAAAATTACGGCGTACTTCCTTTGCCAGTCAGTACAAGGGGGCTGAAAAGAAGCTCCAGATCTTACCTGCCTAATATTTTTAACTTTGGGCATATAACGTTGCTATAGTCTGGTGACGTTGGAAACCAGCCATATGAATGAACATTTTAATGAGCCAGGATAGCTCCGTGAAAAATAAACTCTTCTGCCTGCTATCTGTCTTTTCCGCCTTTGCCGCTGCAACACAATCCCCAGATGAAATCGTGGTTGCCGGGGGTAGATATTATGCCGGTAACGTTTTTGGCCAACATGACTATGCAGCACACGCCAACATCACGCTGAATACCTTCTGGATCATGCGTACTGAAATCACCTACCGGCTTTATTCAGATGTTCACGAATGGGCTGTTGAGCGTGGTTATGTATTCGGTGTCGGATGTAATGGGGCCGCTTACGAGGACTGCCGGCCGGGGGATACAGACAACGGTGCACATCCGGTTACCAGTATTGAATGGTCAGATGCGGTGATTTTTGCAAATGCCCTGAGTGAAAAGGCAGGGCTGAGACCGGTCTATCTCAATAATAATGGCGTCCCGGCACGCGACAGTTCCCGTTACGAATTTACCCAGGATGCCCGGGCTAATGGTTACCGCTTACCCACGGCCGAGGAATGGCAGGTTGCCGCCCGTGGAGGAAAGGCTGGACTGGAAAATGGCTCGTATGGTTTCAGATTTGCTGGCAGCAACAACGCAAATGCTGTCGCCTGGTTCCCTGACTTCAACGATCCGCATTTCGGCACTGTCCGTGTGAAAAGCCTGCGGCCCAACGCGCTCGGTCTGTATGACATGAGCGGTAACGTTTCGGAATGGGTTGATGCTTTCGACACCCTTTCCGGTATGAAAATGTACTATTTTTGCGGCGGCAGCTTCTTGTTGCATACGGGCAGTCTGACCAGCTGCGATACGCACAGTGCCGGCTACGCCCTGCCGGACACTGGCTTCAGACTGGTGCGGAAATTTTGAACCTGAAAATGCCTTTTATAATACTGACAGCCATTCTGATAAGCCTTCCGGCTTCATTACAGGCAGATACCCTTATTTATCTGAAAAAGGGGCTGAACAGCATTGATTTGAATGGTGATGGCATACCAGACATCGTCTTTTCCGCGACTTATGACAATAACACTTCTCATCCCAGTGAGACCCTCAACGTCTTTATCAGACAGGGAAAAAACTGGTTTATCGTACCGGTTCCGGACGACGATGGCTTTACGTGGGCAGATTTAAGACTGTCAGCCTCTGCCCTAAAGGTAAGCGGCACAGAACTTCACCGCTATAAAGGTCGGGTTTACCTTATCAGGGCTGTCAAATATGCCGGCAGCGCCGGTGGCGGAGACCTTACCGATAAATCGCGAGTCAGGTTTTCACGATTCCGGCTGGAGGAAAATAACGACGATCCCGGGACGTCTGTTTTTTACTGGGATCCGGCAGGAATTTATCTCACTGAACACACTTTTGATGAAGTGAATGAAGCTTTTCAGATTCTGGATATGGAGAAATTTCGTTGAAATGTATCACAGGGATTTTGCTTTTTTTCCTGTCGTTCTGCTGTTGTGCGGGGTACAAAAGTCAGTACCGTGAGCTTATACAGCAGTCACTTAATCGGCAGTCTCTTTGTCTGGGTGAAAAGCAGTGGCCGGTTTCAATAAGAACAGGTACTGACCAGTGGATTAATGCAAAAATGGAGGCGCTTGTCGATGCCGGCCTTATCATCGCTCATGTGAAAGCAGGCAGTAAAATCTGGCAGCTAACCCCGTACGGCCAGGCTTCATTTACGAAATATCATGATTTCTGCTATGGAACCATGCGCGTCAGAAGCATAAAGGCTGTCTCGACAGATAACAAAGGCATGACTGATGTGACATTTACCTATTATATTCATGCCCTGCCAGACTGGGCGAAAAATCACTCAGTACGCGTTGCCAATACTGATCTCGATAATCTGGTCATGGGTATTGATTCAGTGCGATACCAGGCCCTCTTTAATACGGACAACCAGGGAAATCTCCGTCTTATCAGTGAACCTGAACAGCTTGATTTACTGTATTAGCAGACGGGCCTGAAAAATTTTTTGGGGCTTAAAGCTTCGCAATCCACTTTGTTTAACAGTGTAAAGACTGACACTCCAGCAATAAGCTCTCACGCCGGAGTCGTCTGTCCTTAACAGCTTCAGCATCGGATATGTTCACAAAGCCAGTGTCTGCTGTTAGCTAAGAGTAAACCGCACGCTCCTGGTCGTCTGGCGCCAAAAGCAGACTTACTTCACATCACCATACGTCGGTCAACCGGGCAGCTCACAGCATTATTCAGGAATAGACTCCGGAGTAATCATTCCATTCTTTTGTCAGCCCGCTATCTCTTCCAGCGTGATCGATGCCCCGCCGCAAACAATGACCAGTACATTGTCGGCAGGAGTGAACCTGATTTTGTTGTCATACAGGAGTGACAATGATACTCCGCATGCCGGCTCAGTGAGTACGCGATGATCATCGAGAAAGCGCCGGCAGGCATGCAGTGCTTCCGCATCAGAAACCAGCATACTTCTTACATCCAGTCGGCTGGCCACGTTAAAAGCATTTTCGCACACCTGGCTTGCGGCCAGCGTTGTGGCTATGCCGCTGACCTTATCAAGACGCATCAGCTTATTGGCATTAAGCGAGGCATTAAGCGAGGCCGTACCGTGGGTTTCAACGGCATAAACCGGAATGTGGCCAAGCTGATGTTTTTCTAGTCCCAGCGCTATGCCGGACAGCATGCTTCCGCCGCCGACGGACAGAATAACGGCATCAGGTTTTACACCCTCACTGATGACTTCATCCACGATTGTGCTGATGCCTTCCCACAAAAGCGGGTTATCAAAGGGATGGACATAGATGATGTCCTCTGTCGCCAGTGCCAGGGCGTAATCGTTAGCCTCACTCCATACTTTCCCGTGCACAATGAGGCAGGCACCTTCCTGCTCAATAAGCTGTCTTGCTCTGGCTGACGTGGTTTCCGGCACAACCACAGTTACCGGCAGCCCCAGCCTGCGACCGCTGTGTGCCACCGCAATTCCGGCATTTCCACCCGATGAACTGACAAATGCTGTAGCGCCCTTACTGGCATAATAGCAACAGGCATGCCCCGCGCTGCGGAGCTTAAAAGAGCCGGTGGGCTGGGAAGACTCCATCTTCAGCCAGACATAGCATCCGCTGTGCTGGCTTAAAGGGAGAGAATGTATGAGAGGGGTACGGATACCTATTTCCATTAATCTAAATCCTATGAATTTATCTCACAGCATAGTTGCTGTTCTGCCCGAAGCCTGTCCAGGATGACATCATAAGGTTTATCAGCAGAATGCGGTGGATACACATCTGAATGGTTGTGCTGGTTACAGTTAGACATGCATATTCCACGGATGTGTTCTTACCCGTGATACTCTCACTGACGGGAAGCAAAACGATAATTATAATTAACTCAGGTAAATAACCATAAAAATCATAAATCTGTAATTCTTTAAGCCATTCAGCGATAATTGGTCAATCGTAAAGAGAATGTCGAAAGGAGGCACTGGCGATGACTGTTTCTATAGGTGTGCTTGCAGGTATGGGACCCCGCTCCACAGCCCCCTTCATTGATATGCTGGTGACAGACTGTCACGTCGGGTACGGAGCGAAATATGATATGGATTTTCCTAAAATGCATATCATCTCGTTGCCAACGCCTTTCTGGCCGGGCAAAAAAATTGATGATGATGCGATGATCGCAATCCTGCAACAGGGTATTTCAGAACTCGTCAGGGCAAAAGTGAGTCTGATCGCTGTTCCCTGTAACCTTGCACACTGCTATTTTGCTGAAATGAAAGCGGCGAGCGCTGGTATTCCACTTCTGCATATTGCAGACAGCGCACTTAAGTCACTGCCTGCAGAAGTCACCAGGGTAGCAGTACTGGCTACAGAACCTACGCTGGATGCGGGTTTCTATCAGGCGCGG
Organism: Pantoea conspicua; assembly: GCF_002095315.1. Classification (GTDB taxonomy): domain Bacteria; phylum Pseudomonadota; class Gammaproteobacteria; order Enterobacterales; family Enterobacteriaceae; genus Pantoea; species Pantoea conspicua. Next base: position 96,038 of record NZ_MLFN01000003.1, on the reverse strand, counting down.
ATAGAAGCTTCTGGCAAAGAGATTATTGATTCATCTCTACTTCGTGAAATGACCACATCGTTGATTGGGCAGGTTAAAACGAAAGGTTTTCATGACCCTGATGCACAGTCAGAGTGGAACAATTTAATGTCTGTAGTGGAAAATCTTAAGGTGGAGGCTCTTCTTATTGCCTGTACAGATCTGAGTCCCCTGATAACTGAAAATACTTTCAGCTTTGTCATCGTGGATACGGGAGCCAGCCTTTCCAGCGCGACCATTAAACACTACAGGAGACTGTCCGGGAAAACTACAGGCGAAACCCATATTACCGGCTAACCTGAGGTCAGCTTCAATGGCCCTGAATAGAACTGCTTTGTGCCAGAAGCATGTGTTGTAAGCACTCAGGTAGGTTAATACATAGTACGCTGGCCTTATGTTAAGACAAACCGTAGCAGTTGTTCATAAGTCGTCAGCAGGATGAAGGGAGGTCAGAACGATCTCCTCGAGTCGTCGGATGTGAAATTACAATAAATTCTACGGAAGACCCTGTGTCGTTTCTGGCTTGATGCTTTGTTCCCGGTGGAATTTCCAGCCCCTGCAGGGCTTTGATATTATGCAATTTACCTTCCAACTCCATCGAAAGAACACCATTGAGAACAAAGAAAAACTGCCTGGAAACGGAGTGAAAGTGTCGCTTTTCATAAGTGCCGGCAGGCATTTTCTCATGAATAACCAGCATGTCCTGACGGTTTACCAGATACCAACCATCGCAATCGTCGCCCCAGAAATAATGCTCTGCATTTTCCTTTGAAATCATCATCCGTCTCCTGTTTACATGCGCCCATCTATAACGACCTTAAGAAAGTTATACCGAGAAATGCTGTCGATTCGCAACAGGTTATGATTTGATTATTTACCTAAAGATCTGAACTGCATCGTTAAACATATCCAGTAGTTATCAATGTATTGGGAAAGCAGAATTTTATCTGGCCATAATGTCCGCTTTTCGCTCATAGCGGACCTTGCCCCACGCAAATGACAGCTAAGTGCCAGGAGCGGACGTTTACAGCCAGCCCAAGGCTATCTCGTGCTCATAGCAAGTTTAGCCGCGAAGCATAAAAATAAGCCGCCTGTTGCTCTATCCATCACCTGGACAACGCGACGTTTCTTCAATACGGTTGACGCAAAATGTGTGGATAAAATGAGTGTGAGTGACCATATAGTTCCAATCGCTACGTGGATGCTGACCAGGATAAAAGTCCATATCAAAGGAGAGTGACCGGCAGGTATGAACTGTGGCAAAAAAGAGACATAGAAAATGCCCATTTTAGGATTGAGCACATTCCCCAGCATTCCTCTGATAAACCAGTTCCCCTGAGAACCGTTGTTGTCATCGCCATCACTGAAAGATGATCGGGGACGTATCAGCAGTTGTAAGCCCAGCCAGCTCAGGTAGACCGCGCCACAAACTTTGAGCACAGTGTAAGCCATCTCTGAAACCGCCAGAAGAGCACCAAGACCTAACGCGACCAGCGCGCCCCATACAAAACAGCCAGCATCAATGCCAAGCGCAGCGTGAAAAGCCTTTTTGCCGCCCTCAGCACAAGCGGTGCGCAGAATAAGTGCCGTATCGAGGCCGGGAGTCAGGGTAAGTAACAGTGCTGCGAGAGAGAATGCGAAGAGGGAATCGTTAACAGTCATTTTCTTTGTCCGAAAGAGCAGATGCTAATCATTTTATTCTCTACAATCAATCCATCAAATATTGCTTTTTAAAGGTCCGCTTTTCGCTCAAAGCGGTCTTTAAAACCAACAACGGCCGCACAGTTAAAGTGCCGCATCTCACCACACGACGCCCAAACCCCCACACTTTGAGACTATTACCCTTGTCTCAGATGGCGCCAGTCACGATCCTGCTCTATTCTCGGGGAAAATGGATTCCTCCAGGCTTTGTCGAGGCACTATGACGTACAAATCCCTGATTGCTGAAGTCCACAATCAGCAACGCACCCTGACCGCGATTGTCGAGCAGGATGCGCGCACCGCCTATTTTTATATCTGGCCGACCGATCTGTTTCGCAGCCAGTACGCGGTACGCGGCTGTTGGTTACGAAACCTGTTGCCGGCACCGGCACAGGAAGATCGCGAAGCGATGGAGCAGGGCATTGCGCCGCTGCTCAGCGCCGAGTATTGCCGAAACCTGGAAGCGGAGCCGGATCTTGATCCGGCGGGCTTACAGGTGCTCTGGGAGCCAAGCGATGATGGTGCGGCCCTGTGGTATTACGGTCAGCTGCTGGCCGTTATTCCAGGCTGGAGCCTGTATCAGGAGAAGCAGGTCAGTTTCTCCGCCGGCTGTATCAAAAAAAACCGGCTGACGGCTCCGCTGGGTTCGGCATCTACTAACGACTATTACGCCCGCGCTGAGCAGCAGCGTCAGTTCTGGCGTGAATGGCACGACGGCAGCGAGTGGGACAAGGTGCAGCGGGATTTAATGGCCTGCTACCAGGCGCGCTTTGGCGAGTCGGTGAAATATTACGCCATCGATCAGGGCAGCTGGCCGCCGATGGCCATTTCGCAGCACTGGCATCAGGGCGTCTGGTACTTCCTGACGCTCGGCATGAGCATCCGGCCGATGCCGCAGGTTGATTATCTGTTTGATGAGCTGGCCCCGCAGTATCGCCGTATCGAACTCGGCATGGCGGTTGACGGCGAAGTGATGACCGAAGGCAATGCGGTGCAGATGGCCAGTGCGCTGGCGGAATTTGTGCATCTGCCGTGGGCGCGCCTGACCTGGCTGGGCGAAGGACATACGCTGGCGTCGGAAGTGGCACCGGTCGGCTTTGACAGCTTTTACTGTCGGGCGAGCTGGCCACGGAGAGCGCGCAGCTGAAGCTGCCGAAGCGCGACGGTGATCGGCCAGCTCTGCTGTGGACCACGCCGGTTACCGAGGCGGAGCGCCAGTTTGCCCAGGCGGATGAGCACGGCGGGCAACAGTTGCGTGAGCGGCTGACGGCTGACGGCAATAACCACATCTTCCGGCCACGTCAGCAGGTGGTGGATTCACCAGAATAACGCGCAACGTCGCCGCTTCTGGCAAACCGGAAGCGGCGACGTTGCCAGGTACTAACACTAAATTCTCAGGCGAATCAGTCATATGTTAAAACTGTGATCCTGCTCATCTCAAGTTCCGCTGGGCCGCGCCGTTAACCCGAATAAGGCAATCGCGCCACACCAGGTCCAGGGGAACAAAGATGTTAAAAACAACACAATCCCGCTTCACCGCAACACTCATCGCTTTCTTTGTTGCGCTCCTCCTGATCACCGTCTGGGTGATCAACCAGTTTGTTGCTCCACAGCTGATCGACAGCGAAAGAAGTCTGGTTCGCTATCAGGTCGATTCACTGGCATCCGACATCGTCGAACAGATGAACCGCGTCCAGGCGCAGCAGCGCGCCATTACCGAAGCCGCGTCTGTGATGGATAGCGCTACCATCGATACCTTGCTGCCGACGCTGGTGAACCAGTATCAGGACAGCAATGTGTTTGGCGGCGGTATCTGGCCTTTGCCCAATCGTCGCGATCCGGCGAAAGAAAAAAACAGCAGCTTCTTTGCCCGTAACGCCAGTAATGAACTGCAGGTCAATACCTACTGGAACTCCGATGCAGCTGACAAATACTGGGAACAATCCTGGTACAAAGATGGCATGGCAGCAGCGAAAGGGCAGTGTGCCTGGGCTAAAGCCTATCAGGATGCAGCCAGCCCGCAGCCGCGTACCAACTGTGCCATGGCGATCTATCGCGACGGCTCCGTCTGGGGCGTTGCGACCATTGACGTGACGCTGGGTTTCTTCAACCAGCTGGCGAAACAGATGGGTGAAACCATTCATGGCAACGTGCTGATCGTTGAGGCCGACGGTAAAGTGGTTGGCAACGGCGCGCTGGTCAATGCCGCGCCGAAACTGGAGAACCTCGCCGATGTACAGTTGCCGATGGCCGCGCCGCTGAAAGCACTGCTGAACGGTGTCGGCAGCCAGCCGCTGGAAACTACCTTTGACAGCAACGACGGTGAACAGACCCTGCTGGTGCAGGCGATTCCCGGCAGCCCGTGGTATCTCGCCAGTAGCCTGCCGACCAGCCTGCTGAAAGCACAATCTCACAATATGCTGACCCGGCTGGGCCTGGTGCAGATCCCGCTGGCGGTGATCCTGCTGCTGGTGCTGCTCGGTTTTGTCCGTGCCATGATGAAACGCCTCAGCGTGCTTAACAGCAATATCGAAGCTCTGTCGACCGGCGGTGCGGATCTGACCCAGCGTCTGCCCGCCAGCAACAGCCCGGAATTTAACGCGGTGGCGCAGAGCTTTAACCAGTTTATCAGTTACCTGCAGGGGCTGATGCAGCAGGTCGGCGACAGCGCGCTGGCGATTACCGCCGCCTCACGTGAAATTGCCAGCGGCAACGCCAACCTTTCGTCGCGTACCGAAGATCAGGCCAGTTCGATTGTTGAAACCGCGGCCTCAATGGAAGAGCTGACCGGTACGGTGCGGCAGAATGCTGACAACGCCACCCATGCTAACCAGCTGGCGGGCGATGCATCACAGGTCGCCGCGCGCGGTACCGAAGTGGTACGTCAGGTGGTGACTACCATGGGCGAGATTCATCACTCTTCGCGTAAAGTGGTCGATATCATCAGCGTGATCGATAGCATCGCCTTCCAGACCAACATCCTGGCGCTTAACGCGGCGGTGGAAGCGGCGCGGGCCGGTGAGCAGGGTCGTGGTTTTGCCGTGGTGGCATCGGAAGTGCGTAACCTGGCACAGCGTTCGGCTAACTCGGCGCGTGAGATTAAAAAGCTGATCGAAGAGTCGGTGTCGAATATCGATGCCGGCAGCGCGCTGGTCGAACAGGCAGGGCAAACCATGGATGAGTTGATGCAGGGCGTCAGCAGTGTGACCACCCTGATGAGTGAAATCATGTCAGCCAGCCGTGAACAGAGTATGGGTATTGAACAGGTTAACGTTGCGATTACCCAGCTTGACGGCACTACCCAGCAGAACGCCGTGCTGGTGGAGCAGGTCTCTGCGGCTGCGCAGGCAATGGAAGTCCAGAGCACCCAGCTTGAGCGTGTGGTGCAGAGCTTTAAATTATAACGCCTCTCCAGGCCAGCCTTGCTGGCCTGATTTACTTTCCGCTTCATTTGTTTATCAAAGACTGACGTTAAAAAAACCGTTTCAGGCCGCCCAGACAGGCAATCTTGTGCCAGAATAGTTGGGAATAATCTCAAGGAAACGCCATGTCTGCTATTGAAGTTATCCTCGTTGACCACCTCGATCGTCCCACCGGCAAAATGGAAAAGCTGGAAGTGCATGAAAAAGGATTGCTGCACCGCGCGGTGACGGTCTACGTCTTCAATTCCCGACAGGAGCTGCTGTTACAGCGGCGCGCCAGTGATAAATATCACTGTGGTGGATTGTGGAGTAATACCTGTTGCGGCCATCCTTATCCCCATGAATCGACCCGGGATGCGGCCGAGCGCCGCCTGCGTGAAGAGATGGGTATGGTGGTCAGCCTGACGCCGATGTTCGAGCTGAGCTACAACCTGCCGCTGAGTAATGGCCTGACCGAGCATGAATATGGTCACGTCTTCTTTGCCGTCAGCGATCGTCTGCCGCAGCTTAATCCGCAGGAAGCGGATGCCTTTGAGTACCGTTCGCTGGCAACCATTGAACAGCAGATGCAGCTGCAGCCGCAGCAATTTACCCCGTGGTTTTTGCACACCTTCCCGCGCATCCCGGCGCATCTTGACGCGTTTCCGGCATAAAAAACGCTTTAAAGGCGCCTGCTTAACAGCCTCTGGTTTCTATTCAAATTGCATATGTAAATAAGGTCACCAGCACACTCCCGGTGACCTTTAACATTTTCGGCTTATCTGTGCGGAGGGTAATCAATTCCGCAATTAGGTGGCCGGCAGCGGTAAATTCGCTGTAACCCCCGTTTCCATCCTGTAATAAAGCCAAAGCGTTTTAGCGCTATCAGGGCGTACTTAGAGCAAGAAGGAGTGTGACGACAGCGGTTTCGGATATTCATCGGTGCATATGTCCGATACAACATGACGAATCGAATACTGAGCCACTTAATCACTTGCAGCTTCTTTTCTGAAGGTAATGACATAATAGTGAGTCAGGGTGGATTTATTTCCGCCAAAGCATACTGGCTGTTCATCTATACCAATGGTGTCAACACGTTGGAACTCCCAGCCTTCAGCAGCCCATTAATTAACCTCTTGCTCCAGGTATGCTGCGGCAATTCCATTCTTGTTGTCTTTTGCCTTGACTGAAATGTTGGGTGGAATCTGAACCATCTGATATGTGTATATTTAAACTCCTTTTTGTTGTGGTAGATTTTGATGGTAAGGCCAAACGTTACAAGACTCAAATAGTTCATAAGTCAGGGAAGTAATAAGACTATTATGCAAAGTTATGTTAACAAGTTACAAATAATAAGCACCAGGAAGATGCGCTTAGAATTAGAGAAGGCTATCGGGAAAATCATTGCAATTTTCATGATGTTTAAGGCTTATTATTGCTTTGTGTAGGTGGTTATCTGGTTCAGTCCAGATAACCCTTTATCTGTCAGAACTCTGGCAAATAACTGAGGGGTTACTCATTGCAGACGACGAAATCGATTCCGCTCGTATTCATCGTTTTTTCAGCCTCTTTATTGAGCTGTTTGAAAATTCCTTTTTCTCTTTAGCTTAATTCTTATTTAATTTTTCTCTGGCTTCCCGGATTAATCCCCGCTAACCAGCACAAAAGCCGGTTTCTGAAATGGCTATTTATCCGCAAGAGCCGGGATGACATGCTGCGGATCGCGTTCTATGGCCCGGAGTAAAGCTTTAGCTGGGCCGGTTGGCTCACGTCGTCCCTGTTCCCAGTTTTTTAGCGTGTCTACATTCACCGAAATCAGCTTAGCGAACCCGCTTTGTGAAAGACCAGTCGCGTTTCTGATTGCTTTGACTTTAACCGCAGTGACCGTGATTTCGCGGGAAGGCTCGCGGGAGCCTTCGACAATCTCATTCATCTGCGTCATGCTTTCTTTCAAACGCTCAAACAGTTTTTTGTCCATTACCAGCCCTCGTTCAACGCCCTTAACAGATTTTTTTCATCCTCGGATAAATCATCCTGGACGCCTTTTTTATAAATCAGCAACAGCCTGATTTGTGATTCAGAGACTTTATAATAATAAATCACCCGAACGCCGCCACGCTTACCTTTGCCTTTGGCCGCCCAGCGAACTTTACGCAGACCGCCCGTATTCTGGATAACATCACCCCAGCCTGGATTGTCAGCCATGAATTCTTGAAACTCGCGATATTCATCATCGCTGAGTAGTTCCTTTACATCTTCCGTGAATACAGGAGTCTCAATAAATAACATGTCTGTACGTCAATGGCGTAGGGTGAAATCATGTTAACATGCAAATAGAGTAAGTCAATGGCGTACGGTGAAGTGCTATGTGGCCGCGTGGGAGGTTTTGACACTGACGATTTATACGTTGATTTGAACTGAGATGAGTTCATTAACTTTCTGTAATGTATTAATAATTCATTGCTCCATATTCTCAGGCAGCGACAAAACGTAAAGCGACAGGAGCAAACGTTCTTAGTAAAGCATCGCGGGCCAGGGAGGGCGTCTTTTGCTTCTTTGCGGAGGACGTTTGCTCCCTGAGCCAGCGCTTAACTTACAAAACGGGTTTTGATTTATCGCGGCAGCTCAAAATCCTCAGCATCAACATCGTAGCCTGACGGTTCCCAGCGGATCACCAGCAACGCCAGCAGACCCGTCAGCGGTGCCAGGAAAATGACCCAGAACACGCCGGTCCCCAGCGCGGCGACCAGCACAGGAAACAGAAACAGCGACAGGGTCGAACTGCCACGCATCAGCGTCTGGTTAAAGCCAACGCCGACGCCGCGCAGTGAGGTCGGATAGCTGAGTGAGGCAAAGGTCATGGTATGCGAACCGGGACCGAAGCCCTGACCAAACAGGAACAGCGCCAGCATACCAATCGCCAGCGCCGCTTCCTGGCCGCCTTCCGGACGACCAATCAGCGCCAGCCCGAGCAGCGCCACGCACTGACAGGCATAACCGGCCACCGACATTTTCCAGGCCCCGAGACGCGGCACCAGCCGCACCGCCAGAATACCGCCGACAAAAGCAAACAGCAGATTCAGCGCCAGCGACACCAGAATGGTAGTCAGCATCGACTGAGCAAAGAAGCTGGTGATAATCACCGGCAGGCCAAACGCCACTGCGTTATAGGCGAAGGAGGAGGCAATGGAGGTGATGGTCGCCAGCAGAGTACGGCGTCGATAGACCCCCTGCAGCAGCGCGCCGTAGTTACGCCAGCTGGCCGGTCGTGCCGGTCTGACGGGCGTGAGGGCCGCATCCTGCGCCACCTGGGCGTTAATGTTCCATGCGCTGCGTAAAATGGAGGCGGCGCCTTGCAGATCGCCCTGATTTGCGGCCCACACCGGCGACTCGCTCATGTAACGGCTGCGAATGGCGATGATGATGATCGCCGGTACCGCACCAAAGCCGAGAATAAGCCGCCACAACCAGTCAGTGTGGCTTTCCGGCAGGACGGCATACAGCAGTAGCACCAGCAGATAAGAGATGCTGATTGCCGCATACCAGGTCGGACACCACATCGCCACGCTGGCTGCCTTATTACCTTTACCGCGCAGCTTTGAAAATTCCGCCAGAAACGCCATCGCCACCGGCAGATCGATGCCAACGCCAAGACCCATCACAAAGCGCGCGCCGCCCAGCACATATTCGTTCGGCGCAAAGGCACAGGCGATCGCCGCTACCACAAAAAAGAACATATCGGCCATAAAGACCCGATAACGGCCAATTTTATCGGTCAGGTAGCCGCCAATCAGCGCGCCAATAATCGCACCGAAGGTGATGGCCGAAGCAACCATGCCGGTGCCGGTCGGGCTGAGATTAAACTCGCGCGCGATGTCTTTGATACCAAACGCCAGCGCGCCGAGATCGTACGCGTCGAGGAACACGCCACCGAGCGCGATGGCAACCACAATTCGCGCATTATTGCGGGCGCTATCGCCGCTGTTGACTAAACGGGAGACATCGGCCGCGCTGCGGATCCACTGCGTTTCGCCGGTCGGCGCACTCCCTGTTGTCGCCACATGGGCGGAAGAGATCAGGTCGGACATGATGTTGTGATTCTTTTATTTTTGAAAACAGGGCACCGAGGATAGCCGTTTAGACGCCCAGACGTAAATTCATTTCAGTTATGATCAATACGTTTTTAATCTCAAATTGTTATCAGTTTGCGATAAAGTCATCTACGGTCCGGCATAGCCAGGCTACGCTTTTAAAGCGGCTAACCAAACCGCTGTGCGTCAGGCTACGGCATTTATCAGGGTGCGCTGCTGCCTGGCCGGAATAGCGTAGCATCTGTCAGGTGCTACCGGCGTGAGTACGATCGATAACAACTGTCTGTCACAACAGGCAATAACACGCGATAAGGAATGAGTCATGGTCAGAATTCGGGGTTGGGTCGGACTGAGCGCCTTGCTGCTCAGTCTGGGTCTCGCACACGCGGCCGATCCGGTGCGGGTCGGGTCGAAAATTGATACTGAAGGATCGCTGCTGGGTAATGTGATTTTGCAGGTGCTGGAGAAGCATGGCGTGAAAACCGTCAATAAAATCCAGCTGGGGACCACGCAGGTGGTGCGCGGGGCTATCACCGCTGGCGAGCTGGATATTTATCCGGAATATACCGGTAACGGTGCCTTTTTCTTCAATGATGAAAAAGACAGTGCCTGGAAAAATGCCCGTCAGGGCTACGAAAAAGTTAAAAAACTGGATGCTGAAAAGAATCATCTGGTGTGGCTGACGCCTGCGCCCGCCAACAACACCTGGACCATTGCGGTGCGTAAAGATCTGGCAGAGAAAAACCAGCTTACCTCACTGGCCGACCTCAGCGCCTGGCTGAAAAAAGGCGGCACGTTCAAACTGGCCGCCTCGGCAGAATTTATTGAGCGCAGCGATGCATTACCGGCGTTTGAAAAGGCTTATGGCTTTGATCTTAATCAGGATCAGTTGCTGTCGCTGGCGGGCGGGGATACCGCGGTGACGATCAGTGCGGCGGCGCAGCAAACCTCAGGCGTCAACGCGGCAATGGCCTACGGCACTGACGGTCCGGTGGCAGCGCTGGGTTTACAGACACTGAGCGATCCAAAAGGCGTACAGCCGATCTATGCGCCAACGCCGGTAATTCGTGAATCCGTGCTGAAAGCCTATCCGCAGATTGATGCGTGGCTGAAGCCGGTATTCAGCGCGCTCGACGAGAAAACGCTGCAACAGCTGAACGCCAGAATCGCGGTCGATGGCCAGGATGCCAGCAGCGTGGCGAAAGAATGGCTGCAACAGCAGAAGCTGCTGTAACCGATGCGGATATCGCGGGAAGCGATACGACGGCCGGGCCAGCAACCCGTTGCGCTGCTGCTGCTGGTGCTGCTCAGCCTGTCACTGGTGGCGCTGCCCTTTCTGACGTTTGCGCCCAACCGGCTGGTCGCAGGCGAGCCCATGATGGGCTGGCAGATCAGTCAGTCGGCGGTGGTGCTGCCACCCCTGGCGGTATTATGGCTGCTGCTGTGGTTTCCGCCGTCGCGCATCAGCTTTAGCCTGGCGCTGTTGTCGGCTGAACTGATGCTGGCGGCGATGATCTGGCTAAGTGGCAATCAGGCGACGCTGCTCAGCCAGCACGGCAGCCGGCTGGCGCGCACCAGCTTTGCCAGCGGCATGTGGTGCAGCGGGGCGCTGCTGCTGCTGCTGATTACCGATACCGTGCGGCAACTGACTCGCCACCGGCTGGCGCAGCTGCTGCTTAACCTGCAGGTGTGGCTGTTGCCGCTGTTGCTGCTGTTCAGCGGCCAGCTTAATGATCTCTCCCTGCTGAAAGAGTATGCCAATCGCCAGACGGTGTTTGACGCCGCGCTGGTGCGTCATCTGACCTTGCTGGCCGGAACCGTCCTGCCCGCACTGCTTATTGCACTGCCGCTGGGTATTCTGCTGTTCCGGCAGCCTCGCTGGCAGAGCGCGGTGTTCGGTGTGCTGAATGTGATCCAGACTGTGCCGTCGGTGGCGCTGTTTGGCCTGCTGATTGCCCCGCTGGCGGGACTGGCACTGCGTTTTCCGTGGCTGGGTGACTGGGGTATCAGTGGCATCGGCATGGCGCCGGCCCTGATCGCGCTGGTGCTGTACGCCTTACTGCCGCTGGTGCGTAGCGTGGTGGTCGGGCTGCAACAGGTCCCGCAGGAGGTGCGTGAAAGCGCGCGCGGCGTCGGCATGAGCGGCTGGCAACAGTTTTTTGCGGTCGATGTGCCGCTGGCACTGCCGGTGTGGCTGGCGGGTCTGCGGGTGGTGGTGGTGCAAACCCTGGGAATGGCGGTGGTCGCGGCGCTGATAGGCGCGGGTGGCTTTGGCGCGATTATTTTTCAGGGCCTGTTGAGCAGTGCGCTGGATCTGGTGCTGCTGGGTGTGATCCCGGTAATTGCGCTGGCGGTCACCGTCGATGCCCTGTTCCGCCTGCTGATCTCACTGCTGGAGAAAAAAGATGATTGAATTTAAGGGAGTTTCGCGTGCCTTCAACGGTAAAGCGGCGGTCAGCGATCTCTCATTGACAGTGGCGGAAGGGGAGTTCTGCGTGCTGCTGGGCACCTCCGGTTCCGGTAAATCGACCACCCTGAAGATGATCAACCGGCTGGTAGAGTTCGACAGCGGCGAGATCCGTTTCGCCGGTGAGTCGATTCGCCAGCTTGATGCCCGCGCCCTGCGGCGGCGGATGGGCTATGCCATTCAGTCGATCGGCCTGTTTCCACACTGGACGGTAGAGAAAAATATCGCCACGGTTCCGGCGCTGCTCGGCTGGTCAAAAAGAGAAGTAACGCAGCGGATAACGGCGTTACTGGCATTGCTGAATCTCGATGCGCAACTGCTGAACCGCTATCCGCATCAGCTGTCTGGTGGACAGCAGCAGCGGGTGGGCGTGGCGCGCGCGCTGGCGGCCGATCCGGAAGTGTTGCTGATGGATGAACCCTTTGGCGCGCTCGATCCGGTGACCCGCGGTGCGCTGCAACAGGAGATGTTACGTATTCACCGACTGTCGGGTCGCACCATCGTACTGGTGACGCATGACATTGATGAAGCGCTGACGCTGGCCGATCGCCTTGTGCTGATGGATAACGGTGAGATCGTCCAGCAGGGTAAACCGGCTGAGCTGCTGACTCAGCCGAAAAATGATTTTGTGCGGGACTTCTTTGGTCGCAGCGAAATGGGCGTGCGGCTGCTGGCGCTGGGGCAGGTCGGTGATGCAGTGCGACGTGGCGAATGGCTGATGGGCGAACCGATCGCCGCCGGGCTGACGCTACGGGAAGCGCTATCGCAGTTTATTACCCGACGCACCGACAAACTGCCGGTGATCGATGAACTGCAACAGCCGCTGGGCGTGCTCTATTTCAACGATCTACTGACGCTGCGCGAGGAGACCGCATGCGCTGGCTGACCGATCCGCTGTTGTGGCTGGTGTTGCTGTATGGCGCGCTGCTGACGCTGATGCCCTATAGCGGGCCGCTGTTCCACCACTGGTTCCCTGAGCTGGCACGGCCGCTTTACCAGCAGGAGACTTTCTGGCAACTGACGCTGGCGCATCTGTTTCTGGTGATTACCGCAAGTCTGCTGGCGACAGTGATCGGCGTCGGGAGTGGGATACTGGTCACCCGGCAAGCCGGTCGGGCGTTCCGGCCGTTAATGGAAACCCTGGTGGCGGCAGGACAGACCATTCCGCCGGTGGCGGTACTGGCGATAGCGGTGCCGGTGATGGGGTTTGGTGCCTGGCCCGCGGTGGTGGCGCTGCTGCTCTATGGCTTGCTGCCGATCTTACAAGGCACGCTGGCGGGCATCGACAGCGTCCCTGCCAGCAGCCGGGAGATTGCCGAGGGCGTCGGGATGAGCGCCTGGCAGCGTTTATGGCAGATTGAGCTGGCGCTGGCTGCGCCGGTGATTATCGCTGGCATCCGCACCTCGGTGATCATCAACATTGGCACAGCCGCTATCGCCTCAACGGTCGGGGCAAAAAGCCTGGGCTCACCGGTGATCATCGGTTTAAGCGGGTTTAATACCGCGTATGTGATTCAGGGGGCGTTACTGGTGGCGCTGCTGGCGATTGTCAGCGATCGCCTGTTCGAGCGCCTGCAGCGGTGGTTTAGCGTGAGTGAACAATGAGAGAGTAACCGACCAGCATCAGACCGCTGGTACCGCCGGCCGCCATAATGAAAAACAGCGTAGCGAAGAATGTTTTTTTCCAGTTCATGGGAAAACCTGAGCGCGTTGTAATGAGGCGGGAATGATAGCGCGCGCAAGGCAGCAGGCAAAGTGCCCAGCGTGCGTTTTTGTCATCAGGGCGTTTCGTGCAACCGCACGGCGTAACCCTGTTCCTGCCAGTGTGACAGCTGATCCTGCTGACGGCGGGTCAGTTTTTTACCGGTAAACACAAACATATTCATGCCGGGAAACAGCTCCGGGCGCGGAACGTCGAGCGGTTCAGCCAGCACATCGATCCGCCAGCCGTGCTGAGACAGGCGCCAGCCTTCCAGCCAGATGCGGGTGCGGTCGTCAATGCCCCAGCCGATAATCAGGGCATCTTTGCCCGCTTTTTTGCGGCTGGCGGTGAGGCAGAACGCCACATAGTCAATCAGCAAGCCATCCAGCAGACTGCACATGGTACGGGCGGTATTTTGATCAAGGCTGAGCTTCTGACGCACCGGCATAAAAACGTGATCAATCAGTGCATCTATTGGGTGTTCGCGACCAATTGCCGCAATCTTATTACGCAGTTTGGCGGGTCTGACATGACGTAATACGCCAATGAGCTCATCCTGCAGCGTGGTCCAGCCATCATGCGCATCGACATCACCGCCTTCCAGCAGCGCTTTAACTTTGCCTACCGGCACGCCGCTTTCGATCCAGCGCATGATCTCTTCAATGCGCTGAACATCTTCTTCATCAAATTGACGATGCCCACCTTCGGTGCGTTGCGGCTTCAGTAAGCCATAACGTCTTTGCCAGGCACGCAAGGTCACTGGGTTTATGCCACAGCGCTCGGCAACGTCGCCGATACTGTATAGGGTCATAAATTCCTCTTTAGACTGATCTGAGTGGAATTACCATAACGAAGCAAACTAAGTTGTACAATACATTTTTGAATGTACAACTTGACCGCTGCGTCATTTCTCAGCTATATCTCATATAAGAGAATCTATTCCCAATTATGAGAAGATGCTATGCCGGACCTGAACACCGAACAACGGCTGGCTGCGAGACTGGCGGAATTACGCTTGCAACGTGGCTGGTCGCTGGATGAACTTTCAATCGCAACGGGTATCAGCCGCGCCTCATTATCACGAATTGAGCGCAGCGAGACCAGTCCCACCGCCGCACTGCTCAATCGCCTGTGCGTGGCCTACGGATTAACGATGTCGCGCCTGCTGAGTGAAGTGGAGGAGGATGCGAAGCTGCTGATCCCGTATGACCAGCAGCCCATATGGAGTGATGAAGCCAGTGGATTTCACCGGCGAAATGTGTCACCGCCTGTTACTCATTTTAGATGCGAATTGGTAGAGGGCAAGTTACGGCCCGGTGCGCGTATCGATTATGACGCTCCACCGATTCAGGGTATGGAGCAGCATATCTGGTTACGTGAAGGCGGGCTGACCATCAGCATGGCAGCACAGCAGTGGAGCTTACGTCCCGGTGACTGCTTACGCTTTCATCTGACCGGGAGATCGGCCTTTGAAGCGCACCTGACTGAGGGCGCGCGCTATTTACTGGTGGTGGCAAAACCATGATCGATTACCAGATGCTCAGTGCAACTCAGGCGCAGCAGCGCTTATCCGAACTCTGTGACGTGCTTCAGGGCTGCGTAGCGGAAGGGGCCAGCGTCGGATTTATTGATGCCGCCGACCAGCAGGCGATTCTGCGATTCTGGCAGGATCGGATCTGCAACCTGGCAGGCGGCAATGACGAACTGTGGGTGGCCAGTCAGTATGGCGCGCTCGTGGCGACGGTGATGATTAACGGCAGTGCGATGCCCAACGGCCGTCATCGGGCGGAGATCAGCAAACTGCTGGTACATCCGCGGGCACGCCGCCAGGGCATCGCCCGTCAGCTGATGCAGCAGGCGGAACGGCGGGCGCGGCAGCTGGGCAAAACGCTGCTGGTGCTGGATACGCGCAGCGGTGATGTCGCCAGCGATCTCTATCGTTCGCTCGACTGGCAGGTCGCCGGCTCGATACCGTTTTATGCCGAATCCACCACCGGCGAGCTGGATGCGACAACCTACATGTTTAAAGTGCTGGGCTGATCCGGCACCGGATGCAATAAAAGACGGGATTCGGAACCGCAGACGAAAAAATCTGCCTGAAAGCTGACGTCGTCAGCGTACTGTGTAAAAATACAGGCAATTTTTTCGGTGTGGTAACAGAAGCAATGGCCCTGACAGCAGCAGTAAAAAGCCAGATAGCGCAGTGGTATAAAGCGCTGCAGCAGCAGGTGCCCGATTTCATTCCGCGCGCCGCCCAGCGGCAGATGATTGCCGAAGTGGCAAAATGTCTGGCGGGCGATGATGCCCGTCATCTGGCGGTGGAAGCGCCAACCGGCGTGGGAAAAACCCTCTCTTATCTGATCCCTGGCATTGCGGCCAGCCGCGCTCAGGAAAAACGGCTGGTGATCAGTACCGCTAACGTCGCGCTGCAGGATCAAATCTTCACTAAAGATCTGCCGCTGCTGAAAAAAATTATTCCCGACCTCACGTTTACCGCCGCCTTTGGTCGCGGCCGCTATGTCTGTCCGCGCAACCTGGCGGCGCTGGCGGCAGATGACGAACAGCAGGGCGATTTGCTGCTCTACCTGGATGATGACGCCATCAGCAGCACCAAAGAAGAGCAGACGCAGTGCGGCCGGTTGCAGAAAGCGCTGGACCGCTATCAGTGGGACGGCCTGCGCGATCACAGCGAAGAAAACGTCAGCGATAGTCTGTGGCAGCGGCTCTCAACCGACAAAGCCAGCTGCCTCGGTGCCCACTGTCGCTGGTATCGTGAATGCCCGTTTTTTGTGGCACGCCGCGAGATTGAGCAGGTCGATGTGGTGGTGGCCAACCATGCGCTGGTGATGGCAGCGATGGAAAACGAATCGGTGCTGCCGCCGGCGAAGAATCTGATGCTGGTGCTGGATGAAGGTCATCATCTGCCGGAAGTAGCGCGTGATGCACTGGAAATGAGCGCCGATATCACGCCAGGCTGGAGCAGCCTGCAGCTGGATCTGTTCATCAAGCTGGTGGACAGCATCATGACGCAGATGCGGCCAAAATCCCCGCCGCCGCTGGCAAACCCGGAGCGGCTGACAGCGCACTGCGACGAATTGCGCGAACTGTTGACCATTACCAGCCAGGCGCTCAATCCGCTGTTGCCGCCGCACAACCAGCCGGGCGAATTCCGCTTCGTACTGGGCGCGTTGCCGCAGGAGTTGCTGGATCTGTGCGCCCGGCTGTTCAAACTCAGCGATGCGCTGCGTGGCCTGAGCGAAGGCCTGATCAATGCTCTGAGCGAACAGACCGGCAAGGTCGATGTGGTGCGGCTGCACCGTAATCTGCTGCAGCTGAACCGTCAGTTCGGCTGGTTTGAATCGGTCAGTAAGCTGTGGCGACTGGCGGCGATGGAGAAAGCCTCTGGCGCGCCGGTGTCGAAATGGATTACCCGCGAACTGCGCGAAGGTCAGGCGCACCTGCTGTTCCATTGCGCCGGGATTCGCGTCAGCGATCAGCTGGAGAAAATGCTGTGGCGTAAAATTCCGCATGTGGTGGTCACCTCCGCCACGCTGCGTTCGCTCAACAGTTTTAACCGCCTGCAGGAGATGTCGGGGCTGAATGAAAAAGCGGGCGACCGTTTTGTGGCGCTCGACTCGCCGTTCAACCATGTTGAGCAAGGCAAGCTGGTAATCCCGCAAATGCGCTACGAACCGCTGATGACTCACGAAGCGGAACACATCGCTGAGATGGCGGGTTTCTTCCGCCAGCAGATGAATCTGAAGCAGCATAAAGGGGTACTGGTGCTGTTCGCCAGTAACCGGGCGATGCAGCAGTTTGTCGCCTGCCTGCCCGATTTGCGCCTGTCGATGCTGGTGCAGGGCGATCAGCCGCGCAGCCGACTGGTCGATCTGCATCGTCAGCGGGTGAGCAAAGGCGAGACCAGTATTCTGATTGGCCTGCAATCGTTCGCGGAAGGGCTCGATTTAAAAGGCGATCTGCTCAGTCAGGTGCATATTCATAAAATTGCTTTTCCGCCGGTAGACAGTCCGGTAATTTTAACCGAAGGCGAATGGCTGAAGAGCCTGAAGCGTTATCCGTTTGAGGTGCAGAGTTTACCCAGTGCCTCGTTTACTCTGATTCAACAGGTTGGACGCCTGATTCGCAGCCATCAATGTTATGGCGAAATTGTTATTTATGACCGCCGTCTGCTGAGCAAAGCCTACGGCAGCCGACTGCTGGCGGCATTGCCGATTTTCCCGATTGAGCAGCCCGAACCGCCAGAGCCGGCAGCGATACCGGCCGCACCGGCCGCCACGCGCACCGTGCGTAAACGACGTCCGACGCGGCGCTAAACCGCCGCACACTTAACCGGAAGCGAGTAATGGAACTGAATAAAATTATCAAAGAGATCGGCCGCGGTAAAAATCATGCCCGCGACATCGATTTCGACACCGCCGTGGCACTTTACAGTGCGATGCTGGCGGGCGAAGTGCCGGATCTGGAGCTGGGGGGCATTCTGATTGCGCTGCGTATCAAGGGCGAAGGCAAAGCGGAGATGCGCGGTTTTTATCAGGCGATGCAGGCGCAGATGATGAAGCTGAACGCCCCGGCTAACCGGCCGATGCCAGTGGTGATCCCGAGCTATAACGGCGCACGGCGACAGGGCAACCTGACGCCGTTACTGGCGCTGCTGCTGGTGAAGCTCGGTTTCCCGGTGCTGGTGCATGGCGTCAGTGATGACGCGACGCGCATCACCAGTGAAGTGGTGTTCGCTGCGCTGGGGGTAATGCCGGTCACCACTGCTGAACAGGCGCAGGCAAAGCTCGATGCGGGTGAACTGGCGTTTATGACCGTGGATTATCTCTGCCCGCCGATGGCGAAACAGCTGTCGCTGCGCTGGCGGATGGGCGTGCGTAACAGTGCGCATACGCTGGCAAAACTGGCCACGCCGTTTGGCGAACGCGACGCGCTGCGGCTGTCGAGCGTGTCGCATCCGGAATATGTGCCGCGGGTGGCGAAGTTCTTCAGCGATATTGATGCGCCTGCGCTGCTGCTGAATGGCACCGAGGGAGAGGTTTATGCCAATCCGCAGCGTTGCCCGGCGATCAGTGTGATCCGCGGCGCGGGATCGGAAGCGGAAGTGTGGGTAGAGCGCCAGCCCGAGGTCCAGGTTGAGTTGCCAGCGGGTAAATCAGCAACGGTGACCGCCGCCTGGATTGAGCAGGTGATTAACCAGCAGCGCCCGGTACCGCAGGCACTGCGGCTGCAGCTGGCCTGCTGCCTGCGCGCCAGTGGGGAATGTGACTCGCTGGAGGCGGCCGACCAGCGGCTGCGCGCCACCGGTTACTGATTCAGGCGATCGGCAGCACCTGTTCCACCAGATCCTGCCAGAAGCGAATGCCGATCGGCAGTAACGCGTCATTAAAGTCGTAGCGGGCATTATGCAGCGGTGCTGACGGGGTTTCACCGTCGGCACCGAGCCAGAAGTAAGCGCCCGGACAGGCTTCCATCATGCAGGCAAAATCCTCAGAGGCCATTGAGGGATTGATCTGCCAGTGAACATGCTCTTCTCCCAGCGTCGCCAGCGCCACCGCGCGCACCTGCTCTGCCGGACCGGCATGGTTGGCGGTCACCGGATAGCCGGGTAACCAGCGGGTCTCGCCGCTCACCCCAAACGGGCGGGGCAGGGTAGCCACAAATTCATCGATCAGCGTCCGGACTTTGTCGCGTACCGCCGGTTGCAGGCAGCGTACCGTCCCGCGTAATACAATCTGTTCCGGGATGACGTTAATCGCCTCACCGCCGTGGATCTGCGTCACGCTGACCACCGCCGAGGAGAGCGGTGACAGCCGGCGCGACGGAATAGTTTGCAGCGCCAGGATCAGCTCAGCCGCCACCACCATCGGATCGGCACCGCTTTCCGGCATCGCGGCGTGGCAACTCTTGCCGTGCAGCGTAATTTCAAACGAATCCAGTGAGGCCATCATCGCCCCGGGATTCACCGCCAGTGACCCGAGCGGCAGGCCCGGCCAGTTATGCATGGCGTAAACCGCATCCATCGGGAAGCGCTGGAACAGTCCCTGTTCCACCATTTTGCGCGCACCGCCCAGATTTTCCTCGGCGGGCTGAAAAATAAAGTGCACCGTGCCGCTGAACTGCCGGGTCGCCGCCAGCTGTCGGGCAGCGGCCAGCAGAATGGCACTGTGACCGTCGTGGCCGCAGGCGTGCATCACGCCTGGCGTCGCGGATCGCCATTCGACCTCACCTTTTTCGGTGATCGGCAGGGCATCCATGTCGGCACGCAGCCCGATAACCGGACCGGGACCATTTACCAGCGTGCCCACTACTGCTGTTCCTGCCAGACCGCGAAATACCTGTAATCCGGCCAGCTCAAGTTCGCGTGCAATAAGATCGCTGGTGTGATGTTCCTGGTAACCTAATTCAGGCTGGCGATGGAGCTGTCGGCGCCAGTGCAGCGCATCTTCAAGCAGGGCGGGGGAAAGGGTCATGCAGAATCGCGCTCCATACAGAATGAGAAGATTTCACTTTAGTGGTCGGGGAGCACGGCGTCTATTGCCGTAACGGCGAAATCTGGCTATAGGCTAAACCAAAATGGAATAACTAATAAGTAACGATGACCGCTGAAGTGGGATGAGGCGTATAAAACCGGGGCCAGCGCGGCGCTGACCCCGACGTTTGATTACTTTTGCAGCATCGGAAGATGGAGTCCGTGTTGCTCTGCACAGGCCTGCGCCTGTGGGTAGCCCGCATCGGCGTGGCGCATTACGCCGGTCGCCGGATCGTTCCACAGTACGCGCCCCAGACGTGCATCCGCCTCTTTAGTGCCGTCGCAGACAATCACCACGCCGGCGTGCTGGGAGAAGCCCATGCCGACGCCGCCACCGTGATGCAGGCTGACCCAGGTCGCGCCACCCGCAGTGTTAAGCAGCGCATTGAGTAACGGCCAGTCTGACACCGCGTCAGAGCCATCTTTCATCGCTTCGGTTTCACGGTTCGGTGAGGCGACCGAGCCGCAGTCGAGGTGGTCGCGGCCAATCACTACCGGCGCTTTCAGCTCGCCATTGCGCACCATTTCGTTGAAGGCCAGTCCAGCAAGGTGGCGTTCGCCCAGGCCGAGCCAGCAGATGCGGGCCGGCAGTCCCTGGAAGGCGATGCGCTCCTGCGCCATATCCAGCCAGCGATGCAGGGTTTTGTGCTGCGGAAACAGCGCTTTAAGTTTAGCATCGGTTTTGTAGATATCTTCCGGATCGCCTGACAGTGCCACCCAACGGAACGGGCCTTTGCCTTCACAAAACAGCGGACGGATATAGGCCGGGACAAAGCCAGGAAAATCGAACGCGTTGGTGACCCCTTCATCCAGCGCCACCTGACGGATGTTGTTGCCGTAGTCGACAGTCGGAATGCCCATATGACAGAAGTCGAGCATCGCCTGCACGTGTACCGCCATTGAGGCGCGTGCCGCTTTCTCTACCGCTTTCGGCTGCGAGACTTTCTCCTGCTGCCAGCGCGCCAGATCCCAGCCAATCGGCAGATAGCCATTAATTGGGTCGTGGGCCGAGGTCTGATCGGTCACGATATCCGGCTTCGGTCCGCCCGCCCGGGCGCGTTTCACCAGCTCCGGCAGGATCTCGGCCGCATTGCCCAGCAGCCCGACCGAAATCGCTTTTTTCGCCGCGGTCGCCTTATTAATCAGCGCCAGTGCCTCATCCAGCGAGGTCGCTTTGTGATCGACGTAGCGGGTACGCAGACGGAAATCGATGCGCGACTCCTGGCACTCGATGGCCAGTACGCAGGCGCCCGCCAGCACGCCCGCCAGCGGTTGTGCGCCGCCCATACCACCGAGACCGGCAGTCAGGATCCAGCGCCCGCTCAGATCGTTGTTGTAGTGCTGGCGTCCCGCTTCGACGAAAGTTTCGTAGGTACCCTGCACGATGCCCTGCGCGCCGATATAGATCCAGGAACCGGCGGTCATCTGGCCGTACATCATCAGGCCCGCTTTATCCAGCTCATGGAAGTGATCCCAGTTAGCCCAGTGCGGCACCAGGTTGGAGTTAGCCAGCAGCACGCGTGGCGCATCGGCATGGGTACGGAATACCCCGACCGGCTTGCCGCTCTGGATCAGGAGCGTCTCATCCGGCTGTAACGCCTTTAACGAGCGCAGGATCTGCTCGAAGCACGCCCAGTTACGCGCCGCTTTGCCGATACCGCCGTACACCACCAGGTCCTCCGGGCGCTCGGCAACGTCAGGATCGAGGTTGTTCTGGATCATCCGGTAAGCCGCTTCAATCAGCCAGTTAGCGCAGTGCAGCGTGGTGCCATGCGGGGCACGAATTTCGCGGGCCACGGCCTGAGACAGGGTTTCGCTCATTACAGATTCCTTATTCAGCAGAAGTGAGGGCGCGCAGACTTGGTAGCAGCGCGGTCAAAGCCGGAGGCCAGTCAGCGCGACTTGCCCACTGACGCATCGCCTCGATATCGGGTGCCAGCAGGCGGTCTTCTTCAAGGAAAGCCACCTGTTCGCGGATAGTGCCCATTGCCTGCTCAAGGGTCGCCGAGCTTTTCAGCGGTCGGTTAAATTCAATGCCCTGTGCCGCCGCCATCGCTTCGATGCCAACTACCGCTGCGCTGTTGAAGCACATGCTGCCGAGACGGCGCGCAGCGTAGGTCGCCATTGAAACGTGATCTTCCTGATTGGCGGAGGTCGGCAGGCTGTCCACGCTGCCGGGATGCGCCAGCGATTTATTCTCGGAGGCCAGCGCCGCGGCAGTGACCTGAGCAATCATAAAACCGGAGTTAACTCCGCCGTCATGCACCAGGAACGGCGGCAGACCGGATAAGCCGGTGTCCAGCAGCAGTGCCAGGCGACGTTCAGAAATCGCGCCGACTTCAGCAATCGCCAGCGCCAGGATATCCGCGGCGAACGCCACTGGCTCGGCATGGAAGTTACCGCCGGAGATCACATCGCCGCTGTCGCTGAACACCAGCGGATTATCAGAGGCGGCGTTGGCTTCAATCTGCAATATCCGCGCCGCGTGGCACAGGTTGTCGAGACAGGCACCCATCACCTGCGGTACGCAGCGAATGGAATAGGGGTCCTGCACCCGGCCGCAATGTGTATGAGAGGCGAGGATCTCACTGCCCTCAATCAGGGCGCTGACCGCTGCGGCTACGGCAATCTGCCCCTGCTGACCGCGCGCCTGATGAATGCGGGCGTCGTACGGCTTCAGCGAGCCTTTAATCGCTTCCAGCGACAGCGCACCGGCCATCAGCCCGGCGGCAAACAGGTTTTCCCCCTCAAACAGGCCACGCAGTGCCAGCGCGGTTGAGACCTGAGTGCCGTTGAGCAGCGCCAGTCCCTCTTTCGGCCCGAGCACAAACGGCGACAGTCCGACCGAGGCCAGTCCTTCCGTCGCCGGGATCAGCACGCCGTTGAGTCGCACCTGGCCTTCGCCCAGCAGCATCAGCGACATGTGCGCCAGCGGCGCCAGATCGCCAGAGGCACCCACCGAGCCTTTCTCCGGGATAACCGGCATCACACCCGCGTTGAACAGTGTCAGCAGCGCCTCGACCAGTTCGATTCGTACCCCGGAGTGACCGCGTGCCAGGCTGATAATTTTGGTGGCAACCACCAGACGGGTCACATTGTCCGGCAGCAGATCCCCGAGGCCGACGCTGTGTGACAGCACCAGGTTACGTTGCAGATCGGCCAGCCGGCCCGCCGGAATCTGGGTCTGCGCCAGCTTGCCGAAACCGGTATTAATGCCATACACCACCTTGCCGGAGGCGACGATAGCCTCGACAGTTTGCTGCGCATCGGCAATCGCCTGGCGTGCTGACTGATCAAGGCTAAGGGTGACGTTACCCTGATAGATAGCGCGTAATGTGGCGAGATCCACCTCGCCCGGCACCAGGTGTAATACCTGCGACGAACCTGACATAGTCTGCTCCTGTCTATACAAGTGTGCTGACGGGGCTAAGCGATATTTATTGCCCTGATCCAGCGGAATAAGGTGAGTGAAGCATAAGTGTCTATTCTTGTCTATACAAGTAGCAAGGGTCGTGCCAGAGCGATCACAAAAATGCAGTGTCCGCCCTGTCTGTGCGATCGGCAAAGGGTGACACAGCACCTGCACCAGCCTGATGCGCAGCCTGCACCGAAGGGACGCAGTCGACGGAAATGGATGTATATACATTCACGTAGCGAGACAGTAAACTTGAGAGATTATCTGGATAAGGAACAGCAAATGGTCGAGCATACGGCACTGGCACAACTGGCTGCGGCCATGAGCGATGAACCCGCGCCGATTTATCAGCGTGTGAAGCAGGCGATTGTCAGTCAGATTCGCGAAGGGCTATGGAAAGCGAACCAGCGTGTGCCCTCAGAAAGTGAACTGGTGAATGAGCTGGGCGTTAGCCGGATGACGATTAACCGGGCGCTGCGTGAACTGACCAGCGAAGGGTTTCTGGTGCGGATGCAGGGCGTCGGAACCTTTGTCGCCGAGATGAAAGGCTATACCGCGATGCTGGAAGTGCATAACATCGCCGATGAGATCGCCCAGCGCGGTCATCAGCATAGCTGCAAAATCCTGGCTATCGGCCAGAATAAAGCCGATCCGGAACAGGCGGCGGTGCTGGGACTCACCACCGGACAGACGCTTTACCACTCACTGATTGTCCATTACGAAAATGAGCTGCCGGTACAGCTGGAAGATCGACTGGTCAACCCGCTGGTGGCACCCGATTATCTGACCCAGGATTATCACAGCCAGACGCCATATACCTATCTGATGCGGGTCGCGCCGCTGACCGCGGGCGAGCACATTGTTGAAGCGGTGCTGCCCGATGCGCGCCAGCGTAAACATCTCGCGCTGGAGGAGCATGAGCCTTGCCTGCTGATCCGCCGTCAGACCTGGAGCGACAACAAAATCGTCACCTATGCGCGCCTGCTTTATCCCGGCTCACGTTATAAATTGCTGGGCCGCTTTAAGGGACACGGTTAAGCCGGGTCAGCAGCAGCCGGGCATCGTCGCTGATCGGGCTGAGCCGGGTTCCCTCATCCACCCAGGCCGCACCTTGCTGCGCCGTCAGCCGCTCGCCGTTTGCCAGCTGCCATGCCGCCCGCCACGACCCAGGCGACGCCGTGCGGGCTGCTGACCGCATGGGTCACTACCTCAACCGTTGCCTGCCATTGCCCGCGCCGGGTCATGATATTGAAATCCTCACTGATTCCACCCTCAAGCCGGGCGTTTAATGCCAGTTCGCCAGCAAATGCCCAGGGCTGCAGCGGCGTTAAGCGCTGCTCAACGCCAGGGGCGGTGAGTGCGACCGCATCACCGTGCAGCAGGGTGATGATGCGATCAACGCCTGGAAAGGCGGAGAACGGCCCGTCCTGCGCCAGCGTCGCGATGCTGACACGCCATTCAAACGCAGCCGCGCCGGGTGGATAACTGATCAGCTCGCGGGTCTCTCCGCCGCCGTTACGCCAGCGACTGACCGCCAGGTCAGCATACGCAAATCGAATCATCGGAGTGCCGCCATCGCCTGACTGAACCGGGCAGCAGAGGCTTCCTGCGCCGGATGATAGCCCTCCTGGATGACCGCTTTGCCGGCAACATAGACGTCACGGATCTGATCGCGCTGGCCGGCAAACAGCCAGCGATTCAGCACCGAACGATGATCCACACTGCCGAGCCACGCCTCGTCGCGCAGCACCAGCCAGTCGGCCCGCTGTCCCACCGCCAGCGAACCCTGTTGAATACCGCACGCCTGAGCGCCGCCTGCCGCTGCCTGCTGCCACAGCAGATCGCCGACCGAGGTCTGGTCCGGCAGGGTGATGCGATTGCGGCGCTGGTCGCGCAACCGCTGGGCATATTCCAGCCAGCGTAACTCTTCGTTGATACTCAGCGAAACGTGGCTGTCCGAGCCAATCCCCCAGCGTCCGCCCTGGGCGATATATTCCACCGCCGGAAAGATGCCATCACCGAGATTGGCTTCGGTGGTCGGACATAATCCCGCCACCGCGCCGCTGGCGGCGAGACGTGACAGTTCGCTCTCATCCAGATGGGTGGCGTGAATCAGGCACCAGCGGGCATCCACCGCAAAGCGGTTCAGCAGCCACGACACCGGACGCTCTCCGCTCCACGCCAGCGAGTCATTGACCTCTTTTTGCTGTTCAGCAACGTGAATATGTACCGGCAGTGCCGGGTCACTGGCCGCCAGCACCTGTTGCATCTGGCTTTCACTCACTGCGCGCAGCGAATGAAAGCAGAGACCGGCATTCAGCAGCGGCCGGTTTCGTTGCAGCTCATGCAACCGCGACTGCTGCTGCAGATAACACTCGGTTTGCTGAATAAAACGTTTCTGTCCGGCCACAGGCGGCTGCGCGTCAAAACCGCTGTAGCTGTAGAGTACCGGCAGCAGGGTCTGACCGATTCCGGCCACCCCGGCCGCACGGATCAGCTGTTGCAGCATCGCGTCGTCAGGGTAGGGCATGCCGTCAGGATCATGATGCAGATAGTGAAATTCTGCCACCTGGCTGTACCCGCCTTTCAGCATCTCAATGTAGAGCAGGGCAGCGATGTCTCCCACCTGGTCCGGCGTCAGGCGCTGCACCATCCGGTACATCAGGTCGCGCCAGGTCCAGAAACTGTCCTGCGGATCGCCAGCCACTTCGGCTAAGCCCGCCATGGCGCGCTGAAAGGCATGTGAGTGAAGATTAGCGATCGCCGGGATCACCTCGCCATTCAGCCGGATCGCTCCGGCGTCGTGGCTGTCGGGGGTCACTGCGTCGATAAAACCGGCCGGATTGACCGAGATCCGAACCTGTTGTCGCCAGCCTTCAGCCAGCATTGCGCGCGGGGCAAAAAAAGTCGCCATGGTTGATCCTCAACGGATGTGGTTGTATATACATATACATACTTTGACGCACAGTGTAAACGGCGGAGGCATGAGGCAGCGATGGCAGAGGATATGCGCGTAGAGAGTGTGTGGACCGGGGCCGATCTGGTCACCATGCGTGACGGAAAGTACCATCTGATCCCGCAGGGCGCGCTGGTCGTCAGGGCGGGCAGGCTGGTGTGGGTCGGCCCTGCGGCGGAAATGCCCACCTTTATCGCCGATCAGCACCACCGGCTGCCAGGCGGCATCATTACGCCTGGGCTGGTGGATTGTCATACTCATCTGGTGTTTGGCGGCGATCGCAGCCAGGAGTTCGAGCAACGCCTGAATGGTGTCAGTTATGCGGAAATTGCGGCTCAGGGCGGTGGGATCCTCTCTACCGTGCGCGCCACCCGCAACGCCACCGAAGATCAACTGGTGGCCTCGGCGCGCTGGCGGCTTGATCGCCTGCTGGCGGAAGGCGTCACCACCGTTGAGATCAAGTCCGGCTACGGGCTGGATGAAGAGAGCGAACTGCGGATGCTGCGGGCGATTCGCCGGCTGGGTGCCAGCGTGGCCGCTGACGTGCAGGCAACCTGTCTGGCCGCCCATGCGTTTCCGCCGGAGTTTAAACATCATCCGGAGGGCTGGATTGATATCATCTGCCAGCGCCTGTTGCCTGCGGTGAAAGCAGCGGGACTGGCCGATGCGGTCGATGCCTTTTGTGAGCATCTGGCGTTTTCACCGCAGCAGGTGACGCGGGTATTTGAAGGCGCGAAAGCGCTGGGACTGCCGGTGAAACTGCATGCCGAGCAGCTTTCATCGCTGGGTGGGGCGTCGCTGGCGGCTGGCTTTGGTGCCTTGTCGGCCGATCATCTTGAATATGCGACCGAAGCAGATGCACAGGCGATGGCGCAGCACGGCACGGTCGCCGTTTTGCTGCCCGGTGCGTTTTATCTGCTGCGTGAAACCCAGCGTCCGCCAGTGGCGCTGTTTCGTCGCTACGGTGTGCCGATGGCACTGGCCAGTGACGCCAATCCCGGCACTTCACCCGCTCTGTCGTTACGGCTGATGCTGAACATGGGCTGCACGCTGTTTGGCATGACGCCGGAAGAAGCGCTGGCCGGGGTCACACTGTATGGCGCTCAGGCGCTGGGGTTAGCCGACAGTCACGGCTCGCTTGAAGCGGGAAAAGTGGCGAACTTTGTCCACTGGCCGCTGGCTCGTCCGGCGGAACTGGTTTACTGGCTGGGGGGCGAGTTGCCCTGTACCGTCATCTATCGTGGAGAACGCCGATGAATGCTTTTCATTTTACTCAGGGCACGCTGCCGCTGCTGGTCAGCATCCCGCACGCCGGTACCCAGCTGACGCCGGAGGTTGAAGCCGGGCTGAGCGAGGCCGCGCGCGGCCTGCCGGACACCGACTGGCACATTCCGCTGCTGTACGATTTTGTCCATGATCTGGGGGCCAGCGTGCTGATTGGTCACTATTCCCGTTATGTGATTGATCTCAACCGGCCGCCGGATAACCAGCCGCTCTACAGCACCGCCACTACCGGCCTGTTTCCGGAGACGCTGTTTGACGGCACCCCCACCTTTGCGCCAGGAAAAACGCCGGATGCGAGCCAGCGTCAGGGTTACATTGACCAGATCTGGCATCCCTATCACCAGCAGATCCAGCAGGAGCTGGCACGCCTGAAAGCGCAGTACGGTTACGCGCTGCTGTTTGATGCGCACTCCATTGCCAGTCAGATTCCGCGTCTGTTTGAAGGGCGTCTGCCCGATCTCAACATCGGCACCAATGACGGCGCCAGTTGCAGCCCGACGCTGATTGCAGCCATTCAGGACGTGTGTGCCGCGCAGAGTGAATACTGCTGGGTGGTAAATGGACGTTTCAAAGGCGGCTACATCACCCGTGCCTACGGCCAGCCGCAGCAGCAGATTCAGGCGGTACAGCTGGAGCTGGCGCAGCTTAATTACATGGATGAGACGCCGCCTTACGCCTGGCAGCAGACACGCGCCAGCCAGCTGCAGAAACTGCTCAAAGCGCTGATTCAGCGGATGCTAATGCAGGCCAGTGTCTGACTCGGGCCACATTGAGCGGGCAATAGCGGGGAGGGGATAAGTGGCGCGGCAGGTGCTACGCTAGCGCTAAGCGGAATTAAAGCGCATCGGGCTGATGCGCTTTAACCCTTAGCTGCGGCGCGCGTCGGGGCGGACTAAATCGAAGCGTTGCGCTTCGCTGATGCCGTAGTAGGCGCTGGGTCCACCGGCGCGCAGAATCGGCTCGGCTTTGGCGGTCTGATAAATACCCGCTTCCAGCAACGTTTCACTGATGTGGATCGCCACCGCTTCGCCCAGCACCAGCCAGCTCTCTATCGGCTTTCCCTGCGCATCCTGTAACTGGATCAGCTGGGTCAGCCGACACTCAAAGTTAACCGGGCTTTCGCTGACCAGGCTGGCTTTGACCTGCGAGGCGGGTAACGGCGTCAGTCCGGCATAGGCAAACTCATCCTGATCGGCGGGCAGTGACGCCGAGCTCTCATTCATCGCTTCAGCCAGTGGTCGTGTTGCCAGGTTCCAGACAAACTCTTTGGTGTCAGCGATATTCTGCACGCTGTCTTTCCAGCCGCTGCTGGCGAAACCGATGATCGGCGGATGGTAGTTAAAGCAGTTAAAAAAACTGTAAGGCGCCAGATTGCGCTGACCACTGGTGCTGATAGAACTGATCCAGCCAATCGGACGCGGGCCGATAATGGCGTTCAGGGGATCGTGGGGCAGACCGTGGCCGGCACGCGGTTGATAGGAATAGCGTTTATGCGTCATAACCTCTCCGGTGGGGAATTTTATCCATCTTAGCCCGACAGCATCGTCTGTTGACACCCCAATTGCGTAAGCGGATTGTGCGGGTTTATTTTCCGCCGCCTACAGCGTATTGTACGCGCGCCTGAATAATTGAGAGAACGTATGAAAAAGTCAGCCAGCTCGTCGCCTTTCCACGCCCGTAATCGCCACCAGGGCGAATACGATTTTGCCGCGTTAACCGCTGCACATCCGCCGCTGGCGGCCAAAGTGCGGCCCAACGGCTATGGTGTGCAGTCGATCGATTTTGCCGACCCGGACGCGGTGATGTTACTCAATCAGGCGCTGATTAAACTGTTTTACGGCATCGACTGGCAGCTGGCACCGGGTTCGCTTTGCCCGCCGGTGCCGGGCCGCGCCGATTATCTGCACTATCTGGCCGATCTGCTGGCGCTGGATAACCACGGAGTCATTCCGACGGTTGACGTGCTGGATATTGGCTGTGGCGCGAACTGCATCTATCCGCTGATTGGCGCGGCGGAGTACGGCTGGCGCTTCACCGGCACCGAAATTGATGAGACGGCAATCAAAGCCGCTAACCGGATTGTCGCGGCTAATCCCGGCCTGGCGCGCCAGATCCGCCTGCGCCGGCAGAAAAACAGTGATGCGGTGCTGTCAGGCGTGGTAAGTAAAAACGAATTTTTCCACGCGGTAATGTGTAATCCGCCATTCCACGCTTCGGCAGAGGAGGCGGCAGCGGGATCGCAGCGTAAAGTGCGCAATCTGGGACTCGATAAAAGCGCGCCGCTTAACTTCGGTGGTCAGCATAATGAGCTGTGGTGCGTCGGCGGCGAAAAAGCGTTTGTCGGTAAGATGATTGGTGAAAGCGTGGCACTGGGCCGCCAGGTGATCTGGTTTACCTCGCTGGTGTCGCGTAAAGAGAATTTAGCCACGCTGGAAAAACAGCTGAAGGCGCTCGATGTCGCGGAGGTCCGGGTGGTGAATATGGCGCAGGGGCAGAAACAGAGTCGCTTCCTGGCGTGGAGTTTTATGCCCGCCGCTCAGCGCACGAAATTACTCAGCCGTTAATCCTCAGGGCGGGCCGGATGGCCCGCCCTTAACTTATGTCGCCCCCAATGCTCACCCGGTGATAAATCGAATTAAACATTCGACGTCAAAGCCAGTAAAGCGCGAGCATCGCCAGTGGCAGAGCAGCAACAGGGTTCAGCGCGTTGATAAAGGTGTCCCGATTAAAGAGCTTATGCGGCGCTTTGACAATGTTGCTATGAAACCGGATAAAGGACGAGGCGACCACACCGCCGAACTCACGGGTGACGTCGGTGAGTCCCGGCAATACCGTTTTATCCTCCTGTTCCGTATCAGGCGGCAGCAACGCTGGCAGAGGGTAAGGCAGCGTTGCTGCGCAATCAGCACCTGCCATGACTGTTTATCTTCAGGGATATTCGCCAGCGCTGCATAGGCGGCTTCTGCTCATCTGATCAGGATAACTGACGCTATCACCTGATCCTTTGCGGGTTTACTGTGCGGCAACGGCTGCATGGAAAGTTTACCGCCTGAAGCTGGAGTATCGGCTGAACGACAGACTAAACATCCTCAGAAAGGAGAGGAGTTCGCGCTGCAACAGAGGACGGGGTGGGCAGGCTACGGCATCGCTTTCTCCTTAGCGCGGCGCGTGCTTTACACGAGAAGAAGTAGAGTCAGGTGGTTGATATTAACGTGGTTGTGGAAAATTTATCTGTTGCGGCAAGGCGGGTCAGGCAGAAAAAGCGGGCCGGCAGCGCGGCCCGCCCACGATCACGAGACGTGCTGCAGGAATTCGCGCAGACGGTCGCTGGGAGGATTGCTGATCAGGCTGTCCGGATCGCCATCTTCGGCGATGCGGCCTTTGTCGATAAAGATCAGACGCGATGCGACTTTCTTCGCGAAGCCCACTTCGTGGGTCACGATTACCATCGTCATGCCTTCTTCCGCCAGGTCCTGCATCACTTTCAGCACTTCGTGACGCAGTTCCGGGTCCAGCGCCGAGGTCGGCTCATCGAACAGCATCATTTTGGGTTTCACCGCCAGCGCACGGGCAATCGCCACCCGCTGCTGCTGACCGCCGGAAAGCTCAGACGGGAAGTGATGGGCGCGTTCTGCCAGCCCCACTTTGCCAAGCAGATCTTTTGCCAGCTGACGTGCCGCCTCTTTGCTGGCGCCGCGTACCCGGATAGGACCAAAGGCGACGTTATCCAGCGCGCTCATCTGTGGGAACAGGTGAAACTGCTGGAACACCATACCCGCTTCCTGACGTATCAGGCGGTCATCCACTTTCGGATCGTTAACCCGCAGGCCATCGACGATCAATTCGCCGCTGGTGATCTCTTCCAGTTTGTTAATGCAGCGCAGCAGAGTCGATTTACCGGAGCCGGACGGCCCGATAATCACCACCACCTCGCCCTGATTAATCTTCAGGTCAATGTTATGCAGCACCTGGGTCTGACCAAAATGCTTCGAGACATCTTTAAATTCAATCACAGGATTTTCACCCTTTTCTCTACACGGCGCAGCACAAAGCTCAACACCAGGGTAATCACCAGATAAATGATCGCGACGGCGCTCCAGATCTCCAGTGCGCGGAAGTTACCGGCGATAATCTCCTGACCCTGACGCGTCAGTTCAGCGACACCGATAACGATAAACAGCGAGGTATCTTTGATGCTGACAATCCACTGGTTACCCAGCGGTGGCAACATGCGGCGCAGCGCCAGTGGCATAATCACATAGCGCAGGGTTTCGCGGCTCGACAGGCCGAGCGCCAGGCCCGCTTCACGAAAGCCTTTATTGATCGACAGCACGGCACCACGGGTAATCTCCGCAATGTAGGCACCGGAGTTAATCATAATGGTGACCACAGCCGCGCTGAACGGGTCGATACGCAGGTCGGGGAAGGCCATCGGCAGGGCGAAATAGATGAACATCACCTGCACCACAATCGGGGTGCCGCGGATGATTTCAATAAACACCAGCGCAATGTTGTTGGTGATCCAGCCGCCGTAAGCGCGGGCGAAACCGGCGACGAGACCGATAATTAATCCCCCCACCAGACCGATAATTGAGATGATTAAGGTCATCTTCGCGCCTTCGAGCAGCGCCGGCATGGCGGGCCAGATGACGCTCCAGTCAAACTCCATGGTGTGACTCCAGATATGTTGCGAGGAAATAAGCAGGGAAAACGTTTCCCTGCTGAAAATTAAAACCGCTGCAAATTGTTATTTAGGTTCGGTACCGAACCATTTTTTATACAGCTGATTGTAAGTGCCGTTCTCTTTAATGGTTTTCAGTGCGCCGTTTACTTTTTCACGTAAATCGTCGCTGCCTTTCGGGAAGGCGATGCCGTACTGCTGCGCTTCAATCGATTCGCCGACTGCTTTAAAGCGGCCTTTACCGGCGGTATTGATGAAGTAAAGGATGTTTGGTGTATCGTGCAGGACCGCGTCAGCACGGTTGGTGCCGAGTTCCATGTAGGCGTTGTCGATGTTCGGGAACTGACGCAGATCTTTAGTTTTGATGTTGGCTTTCGCGTAATCCACCGAGCCGGTGCCGCTCTTCACTGCCACCACCTTGCCGGTCAGATCGCTGATGCCTTTGATGTCGTTTTCATTATTACGCACCATCACCAGCAAGCCGCTTTTATAGTAGCCATCAGAAAACTCGATAGCCTTTTTACGTTCTTCGGTAATGGTAATCCCCGCCAGCGCCAGATCGACGTTGCGGGTCTGCAGTGCCGGAATAATGCCGCTGAAATCCATTGGCTTGAGGGTGTAATCGAGTTTCAGTTGCTTAGCGATCGCATCCCACAGATCAACGTCGAAGCCGACATATTTGTCGCCCTGTTTGAACTCAAAGGGCACGAAGGCGGTGTCAGTGGCGACCACCAGTTTCTTTTCTGCTGCAGTGGAAGAGAGGGAGAAGGCCAGCGCCAGCGCGGCCACAGAAACTTTTAACAGTGACTTCATCATTTTTCCTTATTACTACCAGGCGGCAGGGCCTGTGTTTGCGGCTTGTCATATGAAAGAATTATGCCAACTTTGCAAAATACACCAAATCAGTAGGTTAAATAACCCAGCTGACTCGATTTTGCAGTAATATCTGCCTATGCACCAGTCTGGTGATCCAGATTGGTGCAAGTTGCTGTTTTGGTGCAACCGGTAGTGTGCCTCAGATGTTAAAGCTGTGAAGCGAAGGAAGGGAGAACTGTTAACAGGGTCATAAAATTACGATAAGGCAGACGTAAAAAAGGCGGGTCTCCCCGCCAGTTTTGTCTCATTGATGAATCAATGGATATTATTCAATGTTCGCTTCGATAAACCACAGGAATTTATCCAGATCACGTGAAGCAGCGGTAAAGATATCCGCAGTATCTTCATCTTTCACTTCAGAGATAGCTTTGCGGGTGTCGTTCGCCACGATGCTGTAACGATCGGCCAGCGCTTTCAGATGATCCTGCACGCTGTGAATGTTAAGCGGGTAGCTTTTCAGTGGGGTTTTATCATTCACCACCTGCGCGGTACCCAGCGCAACGCCGCCCAGCTGTACAACACGTTCTGCAATGGTGTCCTGATGATCGGTAATTGCGGTACGGAAACCGTCCAGCATTTCATGCACACCAATAAAGTTAGCGCCACGCATGTTCCAGTGCGCTTGCTTGGTGATCAACGACAGATCAATAAACTCGACAACCAGACGGTTCAATACCTCAATGGTGGCTTTTTTATCATCATCTGCCACATCGTTGCGGGTATAAATCAGGTCGGAAGTTTTAGTTTTAACCAATTTAGCGGTACTCATCGTTTCAGTCCTCTCTTTGATGGTTGTCCTAATCAAGTACCGGATAAGTATAGCAGCGGTTTTCAGCTTTGCATTAACGGCTACATCAATGAATGAAATAGTGTGTAACGTTGGTAACGATGACGACAGTCAAAAAAGATTAACGAAATGTTAAAATATGAATATGAATTTTTTAGTAATAAAAACAATAATTTAACCTTACGTGTAAATAACAGTTAAGTGACTGTTACAAAATACGAAAGAGAGCATGTTGATTTAGTTAAGAATAATTCTCACGTTGAGTGTGATTGTTATTTAAACGATTGAACCCGGTGCTATATATCGCTTATTTGGCATCGCCGCGGGTAATTTCCACTTCGCTCAACTGGCTCTTTTTCGGCTTCATGGTGAGAGTCGAACCGGCTGAGGCGATGATGATCGCCAGTAGCGCCAGGCACTGTGTCAGGGTTAAGGTCTCGCCGAGAAACAGCATGCCGGAAAAGGCCGCCATCGCGGGCTCCAGGCTCATCAGCGTACCAAAAATACGTGCCGGTAAGCGCGTCAGGGCGATCATTTCAAGCGAGTAGGGAATAGCGCTGGAGAGTAACGCCACCAGCAACGCTACTGGAACAATACTCCAGTGCCAGATACCGCTTTCGGCAAAGGTCAGGCCGAGCGGAACAAAAATAATCGACGCAATCAGGGAACCTATAGCCACCGTAGCGGGACCGTGTTCGGCGCCGGCGCGCTGACCGGCCAGGATATAAATCGCCCAGCAGGCACCTGCGCCGACCGCCAGTGCCGCCCCCAGCGGATCGATGGTTGCCATACCGGCACCCAATGGCAACAAAAATCCTAATCCGATGACCGCCAGCAGCACCCAGACAAAATCGAGCAGGCGACGCGATCCGAATAGCGCCAGCGCCAGCGGGCCGGTAAACTCAAGCCCTACCGCCACGCCGAGTGGTACGGTCCGAAGCGCCAGGTAGAACAGAAAATTCATCGCGCCCAGCGCCAGCCCGTACATCAGCAGCGGTTTACGCTGTTCCCGACTGAAGCGTAAGCGCCACGGTTTAAAGATCAGGCAGAGAATCAGGGTGCCAAAGCCGAGACGCAGTGCAGTGATGCCGGTTGCCCCGACGCTGGGGAACAGCGTTTTGGCCAGGGAAGCGCCGCCCTGTAGCGATAACATCGCGATCAGCAGCACAGTAATCGGTAGCAATACGGGCGTAAGGTTTTTTGAAGCTGAAGAGGCGGACATCCTGTATACATTTCCTGATGGTTAACCCGATGAGACACAGAGTGTAAAGGAAATGGCGGCCAAAAAAATGACAGAGTGGTGCTTTAATTTGCGTTAACTGCGCAAAATTTGCCCGAATTCAGGGCCATTTTGGTAAAGAAACGTCAGGATTTTTTAGGATTTAACTTAAAGACCCAAAAGAAGAAAAAAAACTTATTGCAGGAAGATGACGGATTTTATAAGAAAAATGAATGACATAGGATGTTGCATTAACTTCCTGTTACACCAAACATTCTGTTAGACAACAAAATGCGGGCAGAGTTTCTCGCTATTTTTTGTTATATTTTCAGCGTTGTCAGGAGAGAAGTATTTTCACATTTGAGGTGGTTATGAAAAAAATTGCATGTCTTTCAGCATTAGCCTGTGTACTGGCAGTATCTGCAGGTTCAGCAATGGCACAGAGCACCGTAACCGGTGGCTATGCTCAGAGCGATTACCAGGGCGTGGCTAACAAAGCTAACGGCTTCAACCTGAAATACCGCTACGAAGACGGTTCTAACCCACTGGGTTGGATCGGTTCATTCACCTACACAGAAAAAGATAACACCGATTCTGGCGTTTATAACAAAGGCCAATACTACGGTGTGACCGGTGGTCCTGCTTTCCGTCTGAACGACTGGGCAAGCATCTATGGTGTTGTAGGTATCGGCTACGGTAAATTCCAGCAGAACGATACTGCATCACGCGACAAATCTGATTCAAGCGACGTAGGTTTCTCTTACGGTGCAGGTATGCAGTTCAACCCAATCGAAAACGTTGCATTGGACGTGGGCTACGAGCAGAGCCGCATCCGTAACGTTGACGTTGGCACCTGGATTGCTGGCGTAGGTTACAGCTTCTAAGTTTTAGCTTAGGCGACCTGCAAAAAAACGGCCCTTTATGGGCCGTTTTTTATTGCGCGCTTTCCAGACTGCCATGACAGGCTGATAACCGGGGAAAGCGTTGAGCAAAACCAGAATAGCTGATGACTGCAATTGAGATAACGCGACTGGCAACAACGCGGCTGGCATTGTTGATTGCGGCAACCTTGATGGCGGCAGAGAAAGGCGTGAGCTGGAAAACAGGCGGCCCTTCAGCCGTTTGCTGAAAGGCCCGAAGTGGGGGAACTGAGAAAAAATTAACCGCGCCAGATCATATTCTGGCAGCGACGATCTTCAGGCTTTTTGCCCAGTAATTTTTCAATCAGCATCAGACGCAGCGTGAATGGGGAACGCGTCAGCAGGCACAGCCAGGATTTCATCTCCGTGGTTGTTTTCTTTTCAGCCTGGAAGCATTTGCTGCAGTCTGCACAGCATTTCAGGGTGCTCATAGAATCACCTCCCAATCAGTATCGACGTAAAAGTAAGCAGAATCCGGCGACGTAACCCATAAACAACAACAGTAACAGATAGGGATCGAACATGATCTTCATCTCCGACTGCTTACATTATCAACAAATATAGCATTGGCTATATCATTTAGCCAAGGCTAATCACGAAAAATTTGAGCTTCTTAGCACCTGGTTTACAATGAGCGCAGCTACATCCGTACGGCAGTGACAGTACGGAACATAATAAAGAGGAAGCTGAATGACTCGTCGTGCCAAAAGCGTGGTTTCTGCCCCGCAAGGACCACTGAAAGATATTGAAGAGCATGTCGAAGGTTTTCGGCAGGTGCGTGAAGCGCATCGTCGTGAATTAATTGATGACTACGTTGAGTTAATTTCTGATTTAATTGGTGAATTTGGCGAAGCACGCCAGGTTGATATGGCCGCACGCTTAGGCGTTTCGCAGCCGACGGTTGCTAAAATGCTGAAACGTCTCGGCAGCGCCGGGCTGGTTGAGCAGGTACCTTATCGTGGTGTGTTCCTGACCCGCGAAGGCGAAAAACTGGCTGAGGAGAGCAGGGCCCGTCATCACATTGTTGAAACCTTCCTGCTGGCGCTGGGGATCAGCCCGGAAACGGCCCGCCGTGATTCGGAAGGCATTGAGCATCACGTCAGTGATGAAACCCTGGCCGTATTCCAGAAATTTTACGAAACTCGTTAATTTTAGGGCGCACCGCCATCATGCCGCAGCTGTTTCGATCTTTTTTGCATGACTCGATTTTGCATTTACTCGTCGTTATTGGTGTGGTTCTGGCATTTGTGGCCGATTTCCACTGGCCCGATCTGCCTGGTGCTGTGGACTGGCACACCATTATTACCCTTACCGGTTTATTGATCCTGACCAAGGGGCTGGAAACCAGCGGGTATTTTGATGTGCTGGGCGGACGGTTGATTGCCCGCTTCCGTCATGAACGCGCGCTGGCCCTGTTTATGGTACTGGCCGCCGCGTTGCTCTCTACCTTTCTTACCAATGATGTGGCGCTGTTCATTCTGGTGCCGCTGACCCTGACGCTGCGTAAGTTCTCCCGCTTGCCGATCTCCCGGCTGATTATCTTCGAAGCGCTGGCGGTGAATGCCGGATCGCTGCTGACGCCGGTCGGCAATCCGCAGAACATCCTGTTATGGAGTCACGGCTCACTAAGCGTGGCCGGTTTTATCGTGCAGATGCTACCGCTGGCGGTCTGGCTGCTGCTCAGCCTGGTGGTGTTAACCTGGTTTAGCTTTTCGAAGCGTACCATCGATAAGCATGACAATCCTGAACAGCCACTGTGGCAAAAGCCGCTATTTGCGGTCAGCGTACTGTTGTACGTGCTGTTTATCGCCGGGCTGGAGTGGGAGATCACCGGCTGGGTGCTGCTGCTGATCCTGGCTATTTTTATGGTTATGGCGCGACCGGTTTTACTCCGTATTGACTGGAGCCTGCTGGCGGTCTTTATCGCCATGTTTATCGATGTCTGGCTGCTGACGCGTTTGCCGATGATGCAGGCGCACTTTGATCAAATCACCCATCTGGGGCAGGGGCAACTCTACCTGCTGGCGATTGGTCTTTCTCAGGTGATCAGTAACGTGCCAGCCACCATCCTGCTGCTGCAAAAAGTGCCGCCGTCAGAGGTGCTGGCCTGGGCGGTAAATATCGGTGGTTTCGGTCTGTTACCCGGCTCACTTGCCAATCTGATCGCGTTACGGATGGCGCAGGATCGTGCAGTCTGGTGGCGTTTTCATCTCTTTTCCCTGCCGTTACTCGCCTGGTCAATGGCCAGCGGCTGGCTGCTGCTGCGTCTGCTCAATTAAACCCAGCGTATCCTGCTGCCGATCGCAAGTAGCAGGATGTGCGCCTTTTTTCAGGTTAAGTAAAGTTGCACTGGATTTTGTCAATTTCCGATCTAAGGTTAACGAGACCTTTTATGCCCGGGAATTAGGGCCTTAGCCAGTGATGGGAACTATGAGCGAGAACAACCAACGCGATCCACACCAGCAGGACGCCGATAACGCGTCGGATAAGACCAGTCAGCCTGATGAAAATCAGGACAACGATCAGCAGCCCGAACGCAAGAGACCCGGTAAAAAGCCGTTGATTATTCTGGCGATTGTGGTGGTGGTGATGCTGATTGTGGGTTTCTGGTTCTGGTTCTCTACCCGTAATCAGGAGACCACTGACGATGCCTTCACCGAAGGCGATGCAGTGACTATTGCCCCTAAAGCGTCCGGTTATGTGGTGAAGCTGCTGGTTAAAGATAATCAGCGGGTGAAAAAGGGCGATCTACTGGTTGAAATCGATCCCAGCGACAATCAGGCCCAGCGCGATCAGGCGAAGGCGCAACTCGGGCTGGCGGTGGCTCAGCTGCATCAGGCGCAGGCGCAACTGGCGCTGTCGCGGGTACAGTATCCGGCTCAGCGCGATCAGGCATTAGCCGATCAGGCCAAAGCGGAAGCGAACCTGCTTAACGCGCAGGCGGATTATCGTCGCCAGCGGGGCGTTGACCCGCGTGCTACCAGCCAGCGTAATATTGACACCGCGGCGGCGCAGTTACGCTCGGCGCAGGCCCAGCTGCAGAGTGCGAAAGCGCAGGTAGAAGTGGCTTCGCAGGTGCAGTTGCAGATTCGCCAGCAGGAAACCAACGTTGAAGCGCGTCAGCAACAGGTCGAACAGGCGAAAGCGCAGCTCAACACTGCCGATCTCAACCTCTCTTATACTCAGGTTCGTGCGCCGTACGACGGTTTTATTACTAAACGTAATGTGCAGGTCGGCACACTGGTTCAGGCAGGATCTTCGCTGTTTTCACTGGTTTCCCCCGATATCTGGGTTACCGCCAACTTCAAAGAGTCGCAGCTTGAGCGCATGAACCCCGGCGACAAAGTGGCGATTACCGTCGATGCCTGGCCTGATATGAAGCTGGAAGGGCACGTCGACAGTATTCAGATGGGATCCGGTTCGCGCTTCTCGACCTTCCCGTCAGAAAATGCCACCGGTAACTATGTCAAAATTGTTCAGCGCGTGCCGGTGAAAATCGTGATTGATAAAGGTCTGGACCCGAATCACCCGCTGCCGCTTGGTCTGTCGGTTGAACCGAAGGTGACGGTGGAATGAGTGCCACCCAGAGCTGGAAACCGGCCAGCAATCCGTGGTTAGTGGCGATCACGGTCACTCTGGCGGTGTTCATGGAGATTCTCGACACCACGATTGTCAACGTGGCGCTGCCGCACATCGCCGGTTCGCTCTCCTCCAGCTACGATGAGTCAACCTGGGTACTGACCTCCTATCTGGTGGCAAACGGCATTGTGCTGCCGATCTCCGCTTTCTTCAGCCGGCTGTTTGGTCGTAAACAGTTTTTCCTGATCTGCATCGTGATGTTCACCATCTGCTCTTTCCTGTGCGGCATCGCCACCGAACTGTGGCAAATCATTCTGTTCCGCGTTCTACAGGGCTTTTTTGGGGGTGGCCTGCAGCCGGTGCAACAGTCGGTGCTGCTGGACTATTTTAAAGCCGAAGATCGCGGTAAAGCCTTTGGCCTTTCATCTATTGCGATCATCGTCGCACCGGTCATCGGCCCGACACTGGGCGGCTGGATCACCGATAACTACAGCTGGCGCTGGGTGTTCTTTATTAACATTCCGGTCGGCGTGCTCACCGTGCTGGCGATCTACCAGTTGCTGGAGGATCCGCCGTGGGAACGTAAGTGGGCTAAGGGCAAACTCAAGATCGATTACATCGGTATCAGTCTGATCACCCTGGGTCTCGGCTGTCTGCAGGTGATGCTTGATCGCGGTGAAGATGAAGACTGGTTCGCGTCGCACTTCATTGTGCTGTTTGCCATTCTGGCGCTGATCGGGATTGTCGGGGCAGTCTACTGGCTAATGTATGCCCGTAAACCGGTGGTCGATATTCTGGTGATGAAAGACCGCAATTTCTGGGTTGCCGGGCTGTTGATGGCCGGGATGGCGATGATCCTTTATGGCAGTTCGGTGGTGTTACCCCAGCTGGCGCAGCAGGATCTGGGTTATACCGCCACCTGGTCCGGCCTGGTGCTGTCGCCCGGTGCGGTGCTGATTGTTCTGACGATCCCGCTGGTGCTGAAGCTGATGCCAATTGTGCAGACGCGCTACATCATCGCCTTTGGTTTCAGCTGTCTGGCGGTCGCCTTCCTCTACTCCGCCACGCTGACCCCCAACGTCGATTTCACCACGCTGGTGCTGATGCGTAGTGCGCAGTCAATTG
This sequence comes from Pantoea conspicua, assembly GCF_002095315.1. GTDB lineage: Bacteria > Pseudomonadota > Gammaproteobacteria > Enterobacterales > Enterobacteriaceae > Pantoea > Pantoea conspicua. Next base: position 55,266 of record NZ_MLFN01000003.1, on the reverse strand, counting down.
GCCTCGGTTTCCTGTTTGTGCCACTGACGACGATTGCGTTTGTCACCATTCCACAGCGGCTCAACGCTGACGCCTCGGCGCTGTTTACCATGTTCCGTAACGTCGCCGGGTCAATTGGCATTTCATTATCGACCGCTGCCATCACCGAACGCGAGCAGGTCCGCTCCGCCCATATGGTGCATAACATGACGCCGCTCAACGAGCCGTTCAATATCACCGTTCAGCACTGGGCGCAGGCGATACGTGACTTTACTTCAGCGGTCGGCGATCCCATCACGCTGGCGACCGGTCAGCTCTATCAGGAGATGATCGCCCAGTCGCGCATTCTCGCTTATATCGATGTTTTCTCAGGCCTGAGTATTGTCGCCCTGATTTTGATTCCATTTTGTTGGCTGCTGTCGCCGATTAAGAGCGAAGGCAGTGCAGGAGCACACTGACATGAAGGTTATTTCTTCCCGCGGCCTGAAACCGTTGAGTCTGTTAACGCTGGCGATGTGGCTGGCTGGCTGTGCCGTCGGGCCAGATTATCAGGCTCCGAAACCCACAATGCCTGGTAGCTATAACACCCTGGATTCGCAGGAAGCGTCGAAGCCGCAGAGTGCGGCGATTAATTCCCGCTGGTGGCGCACCTTTAACGACCCGCAGCTCGACAGCCTGATTGCCCGGGCAATCGAGGGCAATCTGACGCTGCAACAGGCGGTGCTGCGGATTGCCGGCGCGCGTGAGCAGCTGAGCCAGGCGCAGGGCGGCCTGTTTCCCAGCCTCAACGGTTCGGGCAAAGTTAATCGCCAGCAGCTGGGTCTGGAGGGATTGCTGAAAGCCAATGGCGCAACCGACCAGCTCGACAGTAATGTCGCCAGCCAGCTCGATGGACTGACGCAGCCGGTTACTCTTTATCAGGGCAGTTTTGATGCCAGCTGGGAGCTGGACCTGTGGGGTAAAGTGCGCCGCCAGGTTGAATCCGCCAATGCTCAGCAGCAGGCGGCGGTAGAGCAGCGCAATGATGCGCTGGTGTCGCTGGAAGCGGAAGTCGCGCGCGCCTGGCTGCAATTGCGCGGTGCGCAAAGTACCATCCAGACGCTGCAGCAGCAGATTGATGTGGCACAGCAGACCGTCGAACTGACTCAGAGCCAGCAGCGTAACGGGCTGGCACCGTTAACTGATGTGGAGAACGCCCGCGCCCAGCTCAGTAGCCTGCAGGCGCAGCTGCCGCAGTATCAGTCGCAGGCGCGTCAGGCGATGAATGGGTTAGCGGTGCTGCTGGGCAAAACGCCGGGTTCGCTGGATGCGGAGCTTAGTGCGCCTAAAGCATTACCGCCGCTGCCGCAGTTTGTCCCGGTCGGCATTCCTTCCACGCTGGCACGCCGTCGTCCCGATATCCGTCAGGCGGAAGCGACGCTGCACGCTCAGACAGCAGAGATTGGCGTTTCCGTGGCGCAGCTGTTCCCCAGCCTCTCCCTGACCGGCCAGTTGGGCGTGCGCAACACCGACGTCAGCTATCTTGATAACTGGAGCAGTCACTTCTACAGCTATGGCCCGTCATTATCGATTCCGATTTTTCAGGGCGGACGGCTGGTGTCGAGCGTTAAACTGGCGCGGGCGCAGCAGGCCAGCGCCGCACTTGATTACCGTCAGTCGGTGCTAACCGCTTTACAGGATGTGGAAAATGCGCTGGTCAGCTATCGCGCCGATCAGCAGCGCGTCACCGCGCTGGATCACACCACCGGTTCGCTGCAACGTGCCTTTGATCTCGCCAGCGACAGCTATCGTCAGGGACTCTCAACCTTCCTTGAGGTGCTGGATGCACAGCGTCAGCTGGCGCAGGCCGAAGAGCAGGCCACTCAGGCACGGATGCAGAGCGCGCTGGATTTAGTCGCATTATATAAAGCGCTGGGCGGCGGCTGGGAAACCTACCAGACGTCGAGCTGCCGCAATATTCTGTATTTGGTCCGGCAACCACTGTTAATTAATCCACTGGCTGTGGCAGAGAACACGCTGCCACAACCTGTTAACGGCCCACCCGCACAGCCGGTTTTCGCTGCCGGCATTCTGCGCTATTTCCCCATTATTTTCGCGATAACGCCTTGAATAATATCTGTTCCTCGCCGTTTTTATCGCGGGCACTGAGGAAAATAAAACAGGCTGGCTGTCAGGACTATTATCCTGTGCTGTGGTGGCCAGGGCTGTGCATTATTTCGGAGGCCGGGATAAATAACGTCATCTTAACCCTTCCCCGGGTACGGGATTTTTCAGTTTTAATTCACGGCGCCGGATCTTAAGCCTGTCATGTTTAGCGGCTAATAGGCTGGGCGATGCCCCGGCTAATCTGTTATCTTGCGGTCAGACATCTGAGGATTATCCGACACGCCGCATTTGACGCCACAAATTGTTAAAAGCCACTACACAAGTAAATAAAAAATTGCAGACCGGATGCACCTTTTCTGCTATTACCGCGTAAAGGTGGGAACATTTTTTTACCTTAATCTGTAACCTGGTGTGACTGAGAACGAAATTCAGGCACCGGTTAATGATCCTTTTTCTGGTAACAGCGCAAAAATAAGCAGACTCTGGCGGACGTTTTCTCCTGCTGCTCTCTGGCTGAGGTGGCAGGCCGCAGATGCATGAAATCGATTCCAGCGACAGAAGTAAAGCGCCGTTAGGTGTTAATTCAGCGTTAATAAAACGTCAGGAATTACTCGCTATCGTTCAGGTGGAATTTTAAAATTACCCGATAAGAATTATCCGTAGCGTAAAAACAATTTATTTTTTTATTTGAATTAGGTAATCTTGTCGCTACAGTTTTATTAACCCCCTTAATCAAGGACATTGTGATGAGTGACGCATTTAAAGTTCTGAACAATATTCGCACATTACGTGCCCAGGCTCGTGAACTGCCATTGAGCGATCTTGAAGAGATCCTCGAAAAATTAACCGTTGTCGTTACCGAGCGCCGTGAAGAAGCGGAAGCGGAAGAGACGCAAAATCGCGAAAAAGAAGAAAAGCTGTCGAAATATCGCGAAATGCTGCTGGCTGACGGCATCGATCCTAATGAATTATTAGGTGCGCTGGAAACCGGTAAAAAACGCGCTAAGCGTGCGCCGCGTCCGGCTAAATATTCTTACACCGACGAAAACGGTGAGAAAAATCATGGACCGGCCAGGGTCGTACCCCGGCAGCGATTAAAAAAGCGCTGGACGCCGGAAAAAGTCTGGACAGTTTCCTGATCGATTGATCGACACAATCCTTGTTAGTGGGAGCCGGGGGCCATTATGGCCTTCCGGCTTTTTTATTTCTGCCGGGATATCAATCATCATGCCAGCAATCCACGGCTGATGCTGGCGTGCGCTGCGTCACATCTGGCATAATAGCCGCCGTTTTTTCATCCACTCTCTTCACAAAGGTCAATGCCGTGTTAGTTAGCAGCAATATCACCATGCAGTTTGGCAGCAAGCCACTGTTCGAGAACATCTCCGTTAAATTTGGCGGCGGTAATCGTTACGGTTTAATCGGTGCGAACGGCAGCGGAAAATCCACCTTCATGAAGATTCTGGGTGGCGATCTGGTGCCTTCTGGCGGCAACATCTCATACGATCCGAATGAAAGGATCGGTAAGTTACGCCAGGATCAGTTCGCCTTTGAACAATATAGCGTGCTGGACACCGTGATTATGGGTCACCATGAATTATGGGAAGTGAAGCAGGAACGCGATCGTATTTATTCTTTACCGGAAATGAGTGAAGAGGAAGGGTATAAAGTTGCCGACCTCGAAGCGGTTTACGGTGAAATGGACGGCTACAGCGCCGAATCCCGCGCCGGCGAGTTATTACTGGGCGTTGGCATTCCGGTTGAGCAGCATTATGGCCCGATGAGCGAAATTGCGCCGGGCTTTAAATTGCGTGTGCTGCTGGCGCAGGCGCTGTTCTCTAATCCTGATATTTTGTTACTGGACGAACCCACCAACAACCTGGATATCGATACCATCCGCTGGCTGGAGCAGGTGCTGAACGAACGCGACAGCACTATGATTATCATTTCGCACGATCGTCACTTCCTTAATATGGTCTGTACCCACATGGCTGATTTGGATTATGGCGAGCTGCGGGTCTATTCCGGTAATTATGATGAATATATGACCGCGGCGACCCAGGCGCGTGAACGTCTGTTAGCGGATAACGCCAAGAAAAAGGCGCAGATTGCTGATCTGCAATCTTTTGTCAGCCGCTTTAGCGCTAACGCCTCTAAATCCCGTCAGGCAACCTCGCGCGCTAAACAGATGGATAAAATTAAACTGGATGAAGTTAAAGCGTCCAGTCGTCAGAACCCATTTATCCGTTTTGAGCAGGACAAGAAGCTGTTCCGTAACGCGCTGGAAGTGGAAGGCTTAACTAAAGGCTTTGATAACGGTCCGCTGTTTAAAAATTTAAACCTGTTGCTGGAAGTCGGTGAAAAACTGGCGGTGATCGGCGCTAACGGTATCGGTAAATCAACTTTGCTGAAAACCCTGGTCAGCGAGATGACGCCGGACAGTGGTAGCGTTAAATGGTCAGAGAATGCGCGTATCGGCTATTACGCTCAGGATCATGCTGAAGATTTTGCCAATGACCTGACGGTATTTGACTGGATGAGTCAGTGGAAGCAGGCTGGCGATGATGAGCAGAGCGTGCGCAGTATTCTTGGCCGCCTGTTATTTTCTCAGGACGATATTAAGAAACCGGCCAAAGTGCTGTCGGGCGGTGAGAAAGGTCGTATGCTGTTCGGAAAGCTGATGATGGAAAAACCGAACATCCTGATTATGGATGAGCCAACTAACCACCTCGACATGGAATCCATTGAGTCGCTAAATATGGCGCTGGAGATGTACGAAGGCACGCTGATTTTCGTTTCGCATGACCGTGAATTTGTCAGCTCGCTGGCGACCCGGGTCATGGAGATTAAATCGGATCGGGTGGTGGACTTCACCGGCAACTACGAAGATTACCTGCGCAGTCAGGGCATCGTCTGATGGAAACGGGGTGGCGCAGGCCACCCCGTTTTTTTGGTGGTCTGGTGGTTCAGCGCAGACTCAGGGAGCAGAGGCGTTCCTGCCGACGCTACGCGTTCCCACCACACACTTCACACTGCGCGTCCTGCGCCACCTTCATACTGCGAAACTCCGCACTTAGCGCATCGTACATCAGCAACCGGCTGGTGGCAGGCGTACCGTAGTTCGCCAGTAGCTTAATCGCCTCCATCGCCTGCATTGCGCCAATCACCCCGACCAGCGGCGCCATGACGCCCGCTTCGACACAGCTCAGGGTCTGCTCGCCAAACAGACGACTGATACAGCGGTAGCAGGGCGTACCCGGCTGCCAGCTGAACACGCTAATCTGGCCTTCCATCCGAATTGCCGCGCCCGAGACCAGCGGCACCTGCAACTGTCGACAAAGCCGGTTGATCTGCTCGCGCGCCGTCACATTGTCGGTACAGTCCAGCACCACCTGCTGCTGAGCAATCAGCGCCCGCAATGCCGCATCGTCCAGCTCGCCGTTTACCGGCTGCAGATGACAGTGAGGATTGATGGCGGCCAGGCTTCGGGCGGCGGAGTTGACCTTGGCGTGGCCAATATCCGCGTCGTAGTGCAGAATCTGCCGCTGAAGATTGGAGTGTGAGACGCTGTCGAAATCGAGCAGCGTCAACGTACCGACGCCCGCTGATGCCAGGTATGGCGCGGCAGCACAGCCCAGCCCGCCCAGACCGACAATCAGCACATGACTGGCTTTCAGCCGCTCCTGACCGTCAAAATCGAAGCCGCGCAGGACAATCTGCCGGTTGTAACGCAGCATCTCCTCATCCGTTAATTCAGGCAGCATTTATCCCTCCAGTAGTGCATTGAACGGCTCGACCTCGACCCACTCGCCGGGTTCAACGTTGCCACGCTCGCGCTCCAGCACGATAAAACAGTTGGCCTCGGCAAAAGAGCTAAAGACGTGCGAGCCCTGCATACCGGTGGTGTGAACCTCCGGTTCGCCTTCGGCATTCTGGCGCAGAATGCCACGCTGAAAATCGAGCCGGCCTGGCGATTTTTTCAGGCGTGAGGCGCTGCGCACTTTCTGACGCGGCGGCAATGCCGCTTTTTTCTGACCGGTCATGGCGGCGAGCAGTGGTTGCACCAGCTGATAAAAGGTGACCGCAGCGGAAACCGGATTGCCCGGCAGCCCACAGAACCAGCTGCTGGCGAGGCGGCCAAAGGCAAAAGGTTTACCGGGCTTGATCGCCAGCTTCCAGAAACTGATGGCACCCAGCTCTTCCAGCATGTTTTTGGTGAAGTCTGCTTCGCCCACCGATACGCCACCGGTAGTGATCACCACATCAGCCTGGCGATCGGCTTCCTCAAATGCCACCCGCAGCGCGGCTGGATCGTCTTTAACAATGCCGAGGTCGATCACCTCACAGCCCAGCTTGTGCAACATCAGCGAGACCGCAAAGCGGTTGGTATCATAAATCTGTCCGGCCGCCAGCGGCTGGCCCACCGGCTGCAGCTCGTCGCCGGTTGAAAAAATCGCCACGCGCAGTTTACGCAGCACCGCGACCTGGGTGATACCAAGCGACGCCAGCAGCGGCAGCTCAGCCGCGCCCAGCCGCACGCCGGCGTCAAGCACTACATGACCAGGCTGGATGTCATCACCGGTCAGGCGAATATTTTGCCCGGCGCGCACCGGCGCGGTAATCATGATCGAATCGCCCTGCGTTTCAGTCTGTTCCTGCATCACTACCGCCTCACAACCTGGCGGGATCGGCGCACCGGTCATGATTCGCACCACGCTGCCGTGCGGCCATTCACCACTAAAGGGCGCACCTGCAAACGCTTTACCGGCAACCGGCAACGGCTCACCGCGACTGACATCCGCCAGCCGCACCGCATAGCCGTCCATCGCTGAATTATCAAACGGCGGCACTGCAATCGGTGAGGTGACTGCGACGGCGGTAATACGGCCGGCCGCTTCCGTCAGCGGAACGCTCAGCGAGTCGGTGATTGGCGTCAGCTGCGCCAGCATGGTGTGTTGGGCCTCCTCAAGGGAGATCAATCCTGCAGTAAAGCTTTCCATGGTTATTCCAGTCGGGTTATCTCAGATGCTGCTTATTATGGTGGGAATTATCCGCTGAGTCACATCGCTATCCACTCTCTCTGACATCCGTCGTGCCCCCAGCCGGTGGCAACCCCGACTAAAGTGAAATATCGCCGGAAGAAAAGGATATAACCACTGCAACAGTTTCTGCTTTACAACACTTAGCAGGCTTTCTATAGTCAAAAATCAGCAAAAATGGATGAAAACCATTCTAAATCAGTGTTTTTCGTGCTGATGCAACCACAGGACAGAGCGTTATGGTCAAAGCAGTGATTGCCATTCATGGTGGGGCAGGCGCGATTACGCGTGCTGCAATGAGCGACGAAAAGGAGCAGCACTATCGTCAGGCCCTGTTTGACATTGTGACGCACGGTCAGCAGATGCTGGCGCAGGGTGCCAGCGCACTCGACGTGGTGACGGAAGCGGTGCGTCAGCTGGAAGAGTGCCCGCTGTTTAACGCGGGTAAAGGTGCCGTCTTCACCCATCAGGGCACCCATGAGCTGGATGCCTGCGTGATGGATGGCCGCACGCTGAATGTCGGGGCGGTGGCGGGCGTCTCCCGGGTACGCAACCCGGTGCTGGCGGCACGCGCCGTGCTGGAGCAGAGTCCGCATGTGCTGTTTATCGGTGAAGGCGCAGAGCAGTTCGCCGAGGCGCAGGGCCTGACGCCGGTGGCGGCAGACTATTTCTCCACCTCAGAGCGCTGGGAGCAGCTGCAGCGCGCGTTAAACAGCGACGAAGCGGTGCTGGATCATGATGGCGCTGCCAGTGGTGACGATCCACTCGACCCGGACCGCAAATTTGGCACGGTGGGCGCTGTGGCGCTCGATCTCAATGGCAATCTGGCTGCGGCGACCTCCACCGGCGGCATGACCAATAAGCAGGCGGGACGGGTCGGTGATTCGCCGCTGCCGGGCGCAGGTTGTTATGCCAGCAACGATAGCGTGGCGGTCTCCTGTACCGGTACCGGTGAAGTCTTTATCCGCACCCTGGCAGCCTACGACGTGGCGGCGCAGATGCGTTATGCCGGTCGCACGCTTCAGCAGGCCAGCGTTAATGTCATCCATGACAGCGTGCTGGAGCTGGGCGGTAGCGGCGGCCTGATTGCGATCGACCGCGCAGGCAACGTCGCATTACCGTTCAATAGCGAAGGAATGTACCGCGCATCAGCGCGGGTCGGCGAGGCGGCAGATGTGGCGATTTACCGCGACAGTTAAGGAGCAGGCATGAACGATCGGCAGTCGTTGCCGCCGCTGGCATCGGAGCAGGTGCTGGCGGTACGCGACCTCAATGTGTATTTTCAGCACCAGGGCACGGTGACTGAAGCGGTGCGCCATCTTTCGCTCGATCTGTTTCGGGGAGAAACCCTGGCGCTGGTCGGAGAATCGGGGTCCGGCAAGTCAGTCACTTCACTGGCGCTGATGCGGCTGATCGAACAAAGCGGTGGCGTGGTGAGTGGTGAGGTGCAGTTGCGTCGCCGCAACGGCGAGGTACTGGATATCATGCGCGCACCGTCCGGTCAGATGCGGCGGGTACGCGGGGCTGATATGGCGATGATTTTTCAGGAGCCGATGACCTCACTCAATCCGGTGTTCAGCGTCGGGGAACAGATTGCCGAATCGATTCGTCTGCATCAGGGCAAAAGCCATGCGCAGGCGCTGGCCGAAGCGCGCCACATGCTGGACCTGGTGCGTATTCCCGATGCGCAAAATGTGTTGTCCCGCTTCCCGCATCAGCTCTCTGGCGGGATGCGTCAGCGGGTAATGATTGCCATGGCGCTCTGCTGTAAACCGGCGTTGCTGATTGCCGATGAGCCGACCACTGCGCTCGATGTCACCATTCAGGCACAGATCCTGCAACTGATCCGCGTGCTGCAAAAAGAGATGCAGATGGGCGTCATTTTTATCACCCACGACATGGGGGTGGTGGCGGAAATGGCCGATCGGGTGCAGGTGATGTATCGCGGAGAAGTAGTGGAAAATGCCCCGGCGGCCCAGCTGTTCAGCGCGCCACGCGAGCCTTACACCCGGGCGTTGCTGGCGGCAGTGCCTAAGCTCGGCTCGATGCAGGGCCAGCCGCTGCCGGCGAAATTCCCGCTGCTGCAGGGCGGAGAGGGGCAGGAGACGCCGCAGGATACGGTGCGCCGCGACCAGCCGCCAATTCTGCAGGTACGCGATCTGGTGACCCGTTTTGATATTCGCGGCGGGCTGTTTAACCGGGTGAAAAGTCGGGTACACGCGGTTGAGAAAGTCAGTTTCGACCTCTATGCCGGTGAGACGCTGGCGCTGGTCGGTGAATCGGGTTGCGGTAAATCCACCACCGGACGCTCCCTGTTGAAGCTGGTGGCCAGCCAGGGCGGCACGCTCACCTTTAACGGACAGCGTATCGATCATCTGGGTGGGACCGCGCTGGCCCATCTGCGACGAGACATTCAGTTTATTTTCCAGGACCCTTACGCCTCGCTCGATCCGCGACTGACGGTAGGCTTTTCCGTCATGGAGCCGCTGCTGGTGCATAAGGTGATGCCGCGTCGGGAAGCGGAGCAGCGCGTAGCCTGGCTTCTGGAGAAAGTCGGTCTGCTGCCGGAGCATGCGCAGCGCTATCCGCACGAATTTTCAGGCGGACAGCGCCAGCGTATCTGCATTGCCCGCGCGCTGGCGCTTAACCCGAAAGTGGTGATTGCGGATGAGTCGGTTTCGGCGCTGGATGTCTCTATCCAGGCGCAAATCATCAATCTGATGCTCGATTTACAGCGCGAATTTGGTATCGCGTTTCTCTTCATCTCTCACGATATGGCGGTGGTCGAGCGTATCAGTCACCGCGTGGCGGTGATGTATCTCGGCCAGATTGTGGAGATGGGGCCGCGTCAGGCGGTGTTTGAGCAGCCGCAGCATCCTTATACCCGAAAACTGATGGCCGCCGTGCCAGTCGCCGATCCGGCGCATCCACGCCGGGAGCGTGCATTAATGGTTGACGAGATCCCCAGTCCGATTCATGCGTTAGGGGATGAACCTGAAGTGGCACCGTTGATGGAAGTGGCGCCTGGGCATTTTGTCGCCCGCCACGTTATCAGCGCCACCTGAATAGTGAAGATATCGCTTCGGCGATCCACCCGACAGGGATTACAGGAGAACAAGATGCAGATAACGATGCGTAAAGGGTTACTGGCGGCTGGCGTATTAAGCAGCGCCCTCACATTGCCCGCCTGGGCGGCGCAGGATGCGGTGATTGCCGTCGCGTCTAACTTCACCACCCTTGACCCGTATGACGCCAATGACACGCTGTCGCAGGCAGTCGCCAAATCATTCTATCAGGGGCTGTTTGGTTTTGATAAACAGATGAAGCTGACCAACGTGCTGGCAGAGAGTTATCAGGCCAGTCCGGATGGTCTGACCTACACCATCAAGCTCCGTCCGGGGATTAAGTTTCAGGACGGCAGCGACTTCAATGCCGAAGCAGTGAAGGTCAATCTCGACCGCGCCAGCAACCCGGATAATCACCTTAAACGCTATAACCTGTTTAAGCAGATAGCCACGACCGAAGTGATCGATCCGACCACGGTGAAAGTGACCCTGAAGCAACCCTTCTCCGCCTTTATTAACATTCTGGCGCACCCGGCTGCGGCGATGATCTCGCCGACCGCACTGAAAAAATATGGCAAGGATATTGGCTTCCATCCGGTCGGGACCGGTCCGTTTGTGTTTGAAACCTGGAACCAGACTGACTTCGTTAAGGTGAAAAAGTGGGACGGTTACTGGAAGCCGGGCTACCCGAAACTGGACAGTATCACCTGGCGACCGGTAGTGGATAACAACACCCGTGCGGCGATGCTGCAAACCGGCGAAGCTAACTTCGCGTTCCCGGTTCCTTATGAGCAGGCGAAACTGCTGGAGAAAAACAGCAAACTTGACGTGGTCACCACGCCTTCGATTATGCAGCGGTACATCAGCCTTAATGTCACCCAGAAGCCGTTCGACAACCCGAAAGTGCGTGAGGCGCTGGAGTACGCCATCAACCGCCAGGCGCTGGCCAAAGTGGCCTTTGCCGGTTACGCCACGCCAGCCACCGGTATCGTGCCACCCACCATCGATTTCGCTCAGAGCTATCCAGCCATCAGCTACGATCCGGCCAGGGCCAAAGCGCTGCTGAAAGAGGCGGGCTATCCCAACGGCTTCGAAACCACGCTCTGGTCATCACACAATCACAGCACCGCGCAGAAAGTGTTGCAGTTCACTCAGCAGCAGCTGGCGCAGGTTGGCGTAAAGGTTAAAGTGACCGCGATGGATGCTGGCCAGCGTGCGGCAGAAGTGGAAGGCAAAGGGCAGAAAGAGAGCGGTGTACGGATGTTCTACACCGGCTGGTCCGCCTCAACCGGTGAAGCAGACTGGGCGCTGACGCCGCTGTTTGCCACCGCTGCCTGGCCACCAGCGATCTTTAACACCGCGTTTTACAGCAATCCTGAGGTGGATAAGGATCTGGCGGATGCGCTGAAGACCACCGATCGTGCGCAGAAAGCCCAGCTGTATAAAGATGCCCAGGACACTATCTGGCAGGATCATCCGTGGATCCCGCTGGTGGTTGAACAGCTGGTATCCGCCAACAGCAAAAATCTCAGCGGTTTTTATGTGATGCCCGATACCTCATTTAATTTTGATGAGGCCAGTCTGAAGTAACGGAGCCGGCCAGCCCGCGCGGCTGGCCGCAGCTGCAGGATGTTGCATGTTTAACTATTTTATTAAACGGCTGTTGGGGCTGATCCCCACCTTGCTGATTGTTGCGGTGCTGGTGTTTCTGTTTGTCCACCTGCTGCCGGGCGATCCTGCGCGCCTGATTGCCGGGCCGGAAGCGGATGCCTCGGTGGTGGCGCTGGTGCGGCAGGAACTGGGACTGGATCTGCCGCTGCCGCAGCAGTTCTGGCACTTTATTCTCAATGCGCTGCAGGGCGATTTTGGCCAGTCGATGGTGTCGAAACGGCCGGTGGCGGATGAGATCGCTTCGCGCTTTATGCCGACATTGTGGCTGACCCTGACCAGCATGATCTGGGCCGTGATATTTGGCATGGCTATTGGCATTGTGTCTGCCGTCTGGCGCAACCGCTGGCCCGATCGCCTCGGCATGACGCTGGCGGTTTCCGGCATTTCGTTTCCGGCTTTTGCCCTGGGCATGTTGCTGATGCAGGTCTTCTCGGTGGAGCTGGGCTGGCTGCCGACGGTGGGGGCGGAGAGCTGGAAGCATTATATTCTGCCGTCGATAACCCTGGGGGCGGCAGTGGCGGCAGTGATGGCTCGTTTTACCCGTGCCTCCTTTGTCGAAGTGATGCAGGAAGATTACATGCGTACCGCGCGTGCCAAAGGGGTGCGCGAGTCGCTGGTGGTGGTGAAACATGGATTGCGCAACGCGATGATCCCGGTGGTGACCATGATGGGCCTGCAGTTCGGCTTTCTGCTCGGCGGATCGATTGTGGTCGAGGTGGTGTTTAACTGGCCGGGCCTGGGTCGGCTGCTGGTTGATTCCGTCGCGATGCGCGACTATCCGGTGATCCAGGCGGAAGTGCTGCTGTTTTCACTGGAGTTTATTCTGATCAATCTGATCGTCGATATGTTGTATGCGGTGATCAATCCCGCCATTCGCTTTAAGGAATCGCGATGAAAAACTGGCGACGCGAGGCGGCCCTGAAAACCCTGCCGCTGATCAAGGAGAATCGGGTACGCACGCCGTGGCGTGAGTTCTGGCGGCGTTTCCGGCAACAGCCGGTGGCGCTGCTGGCCGGGTTGTTTGTGCTGGTGCTGATTGTGCTGGCATTTATCGCGCCTTACGTGGCGCCGTTTGATGCTGAAAATTATTTCGATTATGACCGGCTGAATGACGGACCTTCCCTGCTGCACTGGTTTGGAGTTGATTCACTGGGACGCGATATTTTCAGCCGGGTATTGGTAGGAACCCGCATTTCGCTGATTGCCGGCTTCTTCTCGGTGGCCATCGGTGCGCTGATCGGGACGCTGTTTGGGCTGCTGGCGGGCTACTACGAAGGCTGGTGGGACCGCATAACCATGCGCGTGTGCGATGTGCTGTTCGCCTTTCCCGGCATCCTGCTGGCGATTGCGGTGGTGGCGATCATGGGCAGCGGCATGAGCAACGTGATCGTGGCGGTGGCGATCTTCAGTATCCCGGCGTTTGCCCGCCTGGTGCGTGGCAATACGCTGGTGCTGAAGCATCAGACCTATATTGAGTCGGCCCGCAGCATCGGCGCGTCTGACTGGACCATTATCATGCGCCATATCCTGCCGGGTACCGTCTCGCCGATTGTGGTCTATTTCACCATGCGCGTCGGCACCTCGATTATCACTGCAGCCAGCCTGTCGTTTCTTGGACTGGGCGCGCAGCCGCCGACGCCAGAGTGGGGCGCCATGCTGAATGAGGCGCGGGCCGATATGGTGATTGCGCCGCACGTCGCGATTTTCCCCAGCCTGGCGATCTTCCTCACCGTTCTGGCATTTAATTTACTCGGTGACGGGCTGCGCGACGCGTTGGATCCTAAACTTAAAACATGAAACCTTTCGATTACGATCAGGACTTCACTACCCTCGACTTTCGTCAGCATCCCGAACGTTACCAGGTCGGGCGCGGCGAGCAGGGGGTATTGATGGTTGAGCCTTATAAGAGCGAAATCCTGCCGCACTGGCGTTTTCGTACCGTCCCGATTGCCAAAGAGTCGGCTGAAAAAATCATGGCGCTGTTCGAGGATTATCGTCGGCAGGATGATTTTGTCGGCATGGATATGGCGCGCAAATTTATTCAGATGGGCTATACCCGGGCGCGGCGCTACAGCAATCATCAGGGCGGACGCAAATATGATGCTGATGGCAAAGAACTGCCGCGGGGGGTGAATGAAGAAAAGGCCGCGGCGGCGGCCGTTTTCAAAGGCTACTGGGATCGGATTCGTGAAGATGAGGACTACCTGAAACGCAAGAAAGCGCATCAGCAGCAATATGGCTAAGCGCCGGGCCAGTCCGGCGGCGCGTCACAGGCTACTCACCGCCGGACAGGATGGGATTACACCCGGCTCGCCCGGAGATCGTACTCGCCGGCATAGTCGGCTTTAACCCGTAGCATGTCGCCCGGTTTGACGTTGCGCTCGCCATTCAGACAGACCGCGCCGTCAGTTTCCGGGCCATCGGCCATAGTGCGGCTAATCGCGCCTTCTTCGTCCACCTCATCAATAATCACCAGAATCTCATGGCCCGTTTCTGCTGCAGGCGTTCGGCTGAGACCTGCAGTGGCAATTGCATAATGCCATAGACATGCGACAACACCTGCTCATCGCTGTGCGGACCGGTGAACTCCAGTACTTCAGGATACACGTCACGCATCTGATCCACTTTTGTCCCGGGACAGCCGGTGACAATCACCTTACCGTTTTCATTCAGCGCTTCGTCAGTGACTTCCCGCGATGCCTGGACGACGCTGTCGATAAATCTGCAGGTGTTGACGATGACGATTTCAGCATCGTCATAGCGCGGCTCTCCATCATAGCCTTCGCTACGCAGTTCGGTGAGGATGCGCCCGGAGTCGGCAAGGTTTTTGTTGTATCAGACAGGGCTCTGTTTCCGGTTCCACACAGCCATGGCGCGGAATTTTACTTGTGTAGCAGGGAAAAATGTCGCGCTATCTGTGCGGGTTTAGCGCCGTGTAAAGGTGTGAAAAAACCGGTAAAAGCGGGCCTGCTGACCGGGTGGAAAAGTACTGGCGGCAGGCGGGGAAAAATTCCAGTAACTTCCGATGCTGTAAAAAGAAATTCAGCTTTCAACCGGTGAAAAAGGGATAAGCGAAACGCTGACAGAAGGCAGTAAAAAACATCCTTAGGAAATCGCCGGTTGATATTCACTTGTTTTCATTAATAATAAACGGACAAAAAACACTGAAGGGGCTATGCCCTTCAGGTAACGACGTGGATAATGTGAGAGCTAAATAATGAAAGAGATCATCAATGGATTTCTGAATTTCCAGCAGAATGTGTTTCCTGAAAGGAAGGATCTTTTCAAAAGCCTGGCGTCAAATCAAAATCCCAAAGCGCTGTTTATCTCCTGTTCTGACAGCCGGCTGGTGCCGGAACTGGTCACGCAGCAGGAACCCGGCGAGCTGTTCGTTATCCGCAATGCGGGCAACATTGTGCCTTCGTTTGGCCCGGAGCCGGGCGGCGTCTCTGCCACCATCGAATACGCCGTGGTCGCGCTGGGCGTTTCCGACATCATCATCTGCGGTCACTCGAACTGCGGCGCGATGAATGCTATTGCCTCCTGTGCCTGCATGGATACCATGCCCGCGGTTGAGCACTGGCTGCGCTATGCCGACGCAGCAAAAGCGGTGGTGGAGCAGCGCAACTATGACTCGCCAGAGAAAAAGCTGAATGAGATGGTGAAAGAGAACGTTATCGCTCAGCTCAATAACATGAAAACCCATCCTTCCGTGTCGGTGGCACTGCGTAACGGCAAACTGCGTCTGCATGGCTGGGTATACGATATTGAAACCGGCACCATCATGGCGCTGACGCACGGCGGTAAAGAGTTTATTACCCTGTCTGAAAATCCTGATACCTGTTTCGAGTAAACCGCCTGCCCGCTGCACCCTGCAGCGGGTCATTCCCGCTATTCAGAGCACATAACCCGTTAAAATAACGGTTATTTTTACTGTTTCCCGCCTGATTTACTCTATGCTTGCCTGAACCTTCCTGATATAAGCGAGTCGATGATGCGTAAACCTTCCGTGGCTGCTCTGCTGGCGGTCTCTGTTCTGATGCTCAATGGTTGTACTTCTCATGTTGCTGACAAGCAGCAATATTCAGGTTTCTTAGGCGATTACAGCCAGCTGCAGCCAACTGAGTCGGCCAGCGGCCAGCCCACTTTGCGCTGGATCTCACCCGACTATCAAAGCAGCCAGTACAAGGATGTGCTCTATACGCCACTGGTCTACTATCCGGCAGCCCATCCCACCGCACGCGTCAGTCAGCAAACGCTGGATGAGGTGCTGAGTTATACCGACATTCAGTTAAAAGGCGCCATTGCGACCCGCCGACCGCTGACTAATCAGGCTACGCCGCACACCCTGAAGGTGCGGGCAGCGATTACCGCCGTGTCAGCGGAAAATGAAGGGGTGCAATTCTACGAAGTGGTACCGGTGGCGGCAGTGGTGGCCAGCACCATGGCGGCGTCAGGCCATCGTACCCAGAACAGCGAGCTGTTTCTGGAGATTGAAGCCAGCGATGCGGTAACCGGCAAACCGCTGATCCGGGTAGTGCGTAAAGCGTTCGGCAAAACGGTCAGCAACAGCACTACGCCGATCACTTTTGAAGACCTGAAGCCGGGTATCAATACTATGGTGCGTGACACGGTCAGTTTTAACGCACCGTAATCCTGTCGGGCGACAGACCGCTGTCGCCCAGTTTAATCTTTTGTAAATCCTCCTCATCATCGCACTGCGGCTGTCTACGCTTAAGGGCATTCTATCCCGTCAGGAGAACGCTATGGTTCGTGTCGCTCGCGCAATATTGTTCAGTGGTTCACTTATGGCCGCCATGCCGCTGCTGGCTGCAGAACAGCAGGTCGAAGTACAGCTGTTGCAGGATAAGTTACAACATCCATGGTCCGTGGCGTTTCTGCCCGACAACCAGACCCTGCTGATTACCGAACGCAGCGGCCAGCTGCGCAGCTGGAATCCGGAACGCGGTCTGTCGCAACCAATCACCGGCGTACCGCAGGTCTGGGCAGAGCGACAGAGCGGCCTGCTGGATGTGGTGCTGGCACCCGATTTTGCCAGCAGCCGACGCGTCTGGCTGAGTTACACCGAAGCCAACAGCAGCGGTAAAGCAGGCGCGGTGGTGGGCGTCGGGACGCTGAGCGAGGATAACCGCCAACTGCGCGATTTCCGCGTGGTGATTCGCCAGACGCCGATGCTCTCCAGCGGCAACAATATCGGCACCCGCCTGGCGTTCGATCAGCAGGGTTTTCTGTGGATCGCCTTTGGCGATAACTTTGCCAGCAGCACGGCACAGGATCTCGACAAGCTGCAGGGCAAATTACTGCGGCTGAATGCCGATGGCAGCGTGCCCGACGATAATCCGTTTGTGAAGCAGAACGGGGCGCGTCCGGAGATCTGGGCTTATGGTTTGCGTAACCCACAGGGCCTGGCGCTCAACCCATGGACCGGCACGATATGGGAAAACGAGCATGGTCCGCGCGGCGGCGACGAAGTAAACATCATCGCGAAAGGGAAAAATTATGGCTGGCCGCTGGCCACCTACGGTATCGATTACAGCGGTGACAAGGTCCCTGAA
This sequence comes from Pantoea conspicua, assembly GCF_002095315.1. Taxonomy (GTDB): domain Bacteria; phylum Pseudomonadota; class Gammaproteobacteria; order Enterobacterales; family Enterobacteriaceae; genus Pantoea; species Pantoea conspicua. The sequence goes on along the minus strand of NZ_MLFN01000003.1, from coordinate 37,830 downwards.
TCGAAAGGGACGCACGCTGCCGGAACCGAGCAGCCGATCTATCACTGGAAAGATTCGCCCGCCATCAGTGGCATGGCGTTCTACAACAGCGCTCGTTTCCCGCAGTGGAAGAACTCGCTGTTTATCGGCGCGCTGAAAGAGAAAAACCTGATCCGGCTGAGCATTAACGGTGAAAAAGTGGTGGAGGAGCAGCGTCTGCTCGGCGACCAGAACGCACGTATTCGTGATGTACGGCAGGGACCGGATGGCTATCTCTATGTGCTGACCGATGAGGCCAATGGAAAATTACTTAAAGTGGGGTTAGCGCAGGACGCCAGCGCGTCCCGCGGCTAACTTAGCGGGCCCAGTGGCAGACCTGCCATCCGCGATTTAACGCTTCCTGATGCAGTATCGCATCAGGATTGATTACGTGCGCATGATCGGCCTGCTCCAGTAACGGCAGGTCGTTCATTGAATCGCTGTAAGCCCAGGTGCCGCCAAAGGATTCGCTCTGCTGTAACGCTTTCCAGTCGCCCAGCCGTGTCACTTTGCCCTCTTTGTAGGTCATAGTGCCGTAGGTCTTGCCGCTGTAACGCTCATCCACGATCTCGACGCCGATAGCCAGTGCGCCACAGGCACCCAGCTGATGGGCAATCGGTACCACCAGATGCTCACCACTGGCGGAGATAATCATCACTCTGTCCCCGCGTGCCTGGTGCCACTGAATGCGTTCACGCGCTGCTGGGTAGACACGCGGCATGATGTCGCGATGGATAAAGCGACGAACCCAGCCTTCAACGGTCAGGGTCGCCATCCCGGCCAGCGGAGCCAGTGTGGTGTTCATGTACTCTTCAATCGAGAGCGTGCCAGCATAATACTGTGCCATTAATGCCTGTTCCTGGTCGATCAGCTCGCGCGGGGCGAAGCCCTGCGAAACCAGCCAGCGTAACCACAGGCCGGTGCTGTCTTCACTAATAAGCGTCTCATCCAGATCAAAAAGGGCTAAGTCCATGGTCGGTCTCCTCGGATGACTGGCTTTCAGGTTAGCTGAAATTTGTGACCGGCTTAACTGTTCTACGAAAAATCGGAATTGCACGCATTTTTGATGACGACAGAGCGGGACTAAAACTGGCACGCGCGCGGCAGGGATGCCAGGGTTACTCTACTAAACTCTAAAAAACTTTACGATTCGGCGGTTTTTTTCGCTGCCGCCAACGGTTAGCGTTCTGAGTGGAGGTTTTCTGCCTTCAGAATTCCGATTTACTAAGGACAATCCGGTCAAGCCCATGACAAACTCTCGCGTTGCTTCTCGCCTGCGGCTACTTGCTGCCACCTCTTTACTTCTTATCGCACCGATCAGTGCCTTTGCTGAACAGGCGCCTGCCGCGCCAGGCATTGATGCCAAAGCCTGGATACTGATGGATTACGCCAGCGGCAAGGTGCTGGCCGAATCAAACGCCGATCAGCGTCTCGATCCTGCCAGTCTGACCAAAATGATGACCAGCTATGTAGTGGGTCAGGCGATCAAAGCCGGCAAAATTAAGCCGGACGATCTGGTTACAGTAGGGCAGGACGCCTGGGCGACCGGCAACCCTAAGCTGCGCGGCTCATCGCTGATGTTCTTAAAGCCGGGCGATCGTATTCCGGTACATGAGCTGAATAAAGGTATTGTCATCCAGTCCGGTAATGATGCCTGTATCGCGCTGGCAGATTATGTGGCGGGCAGTCAGGATTCGTTTATCGGCCTGATGAACAACTACGGCAAAGCGCTGGGGCTACAGAACACCCACTTTATGACAGTGCACGGGCTGGATGCTGAGGGACAGTACAGTACGGCGCGCGATATGGCGTTGATTGCTCAGGCGTTGATCCGTGACGTGCCGGAAGAGTATGCGCTGAATAAAGAGAAAGAGTTCACCTTCAATAAAATCCGCCAGATGAACCGCAACCGCCTGCTGTGGAGCACCAATCTCAAAGTCGATGGCGTCAAAACCGGCCACACTTCCGGTGCCGGTAATAATCTGGTCGCTTCAGCAACCGAAGGTGATATGCGACTGATTTCGGTGGTGCTGGGCACCGCCAGCGATGCGATTCGTTTCCGCGAAAGTGAAAAACTGCTCACCTGGGGCTTCCGCTTCTATGAAACCGTGACGCCGATTAAAGCCGACGCGCCGTTTGCCCAGCAGCGGGTCTGGTTTGGCGACCAGAGTCAGGTCAACCTTGGCGTGTCAAAAGATGCCGCACTGACCATCCCGAAAGGGCAGATGAAAAACCTCAAGGCGAGCTTTAAGCTCAATTCACCGCAGCTCGAAGCGCCACTGAAGAAGAATCAGGTGGTAGGCACCATCGATTTCCAGCTGGATGGCAAAACCATCGACCAGCGTCCGCTGGTGGTGTTGCAGGAGGTGCCGGAAGGCGGCTTCTTTAGCCGGATGGTCGATTTCGTGATGATGAAATTCAATGGCTGGTTTGGCAAGTGGTTCGCATAAAAGAGCAGGGACGCCGTGGCGTCCCTTTTTTAATCCTGCGTCCAGCCTTTGCGAATCGGCAGGGCAAACAGCGATCGGTAGAGCGGGTTAATCACCGCCAGCATCCGATCGCCGTAGAGCTGCCAGGCCAGATGTGATGCCAGGCAGCTCAGCAAACCGATCAGGAAACCGCCCAGCATATCCATTGGCCAGTGGACGCCCAGATAGATGCGTGACCAGGCGATGGCGATACCCGTCAGCATCAGCACCACGCCGGACCACAGGCGATGCCAGAAAACAAACGCCAGCGCAAAGGTAAAAATGGTGGTGCCGTGATCGCTGGGATAGGAGTCATCTGCCGCATGGTGCAGGAACTGGTAACCGAATCCAATCGCGAACGGGCGAGGATGCGGTAATAGCTGGCCGACACACCAGGAGATTGCCAGCGCATAAAGTAACGCCATGCCGGTTTTTAATACCAGCACCCGCTGTGAAGTGACCTGTTCACGCGGTCCCCATAGCCATAGCGCGATGATTAATAGCGGCACAATGGCAATCAGATCTTTGGCGATAAAGGTGGCCAGCTGCAGCAGCCAGGCGGGTGACGCGGGTGTGGCGTTGATGGCGATAAACAGTGTGCGGTTGAGTTCTTCCATTATGGGGGGGTATTCCTCTGCAAACAGGCCGCTAATCAATGGCGGCGTCACCCAAACGGGCAGATGCAGCCTGACTATCGCGGCAAATCAAAAGTCAGCGACGACGCGCTAACCAAAATATTCAGCACAAATTGCTAACAGCACCGGCACACTATCCTGCTTTTTTGTCCTGGCTTTCGTCCATAGCCGGGCTCTTAATTTGCATATGAGTTGTCTAACGGTTTAAGTTTGGTGGTGAGAGGGCGGCTTTTCAGACCAGAAAGGGCGCAGCGTGGCGAAAAAACGACATAAAAAAACCCGCCGGGAAAAAGACCAGCGGGCTCCACAATTTGGGGATTTCAAAGAAAAGCAGTGGCACTTATTCAGACTGTCCCTTAACAAAAAAGTTCTGGACGCAGGCAAAAAAATTTTATAAAGGCAAAAGTGGCCAGACAATCACGATCAGCGTACCGGCCAGCGTCAGCAGAACGTTCGCAATGGCGTAGGTACCGGCATAGCCCAGCGCCGGAATATTGCTGCGGGCGGTATCACTGATAATTTCCATCGCCGGGGCGCAGGTGCGGGCACCCATGATCGCCCCGAACAGTAACGCGCGGTTCATGCGCAGGACGTAGGCGCCAAACAGATAGCAGATAATGACCGGGATCAGGCTGACCAGTAATCCACACAGCAGCATCAGCGCACCCTCACTGCTGACGCCGTGATTAATACCGCTGCCAGCGCTCAGCCCCACGCCAGCCATAAACACCATCAGCCCGAACTCTTTCACCATGGTGAGCGCGCCCTGAGGGATGTAGCCAAAGGTAGGATGGTTGGCACGCAGGAAACCGAGCATGATGCCGGCAAACAGCAGGCCGGCCGCGTTACCGATGCCAAAACTGAAGTTGCTGAACTGAAAGGTAATCAAACCAATCATCAGGCCGACAATGAAGAAAGCGCAGAAGGCCAGCAGATCGGTCATCTGGCTGTGGATAGCGATAAAGCCAATGCGATCCGCCACGCTTTTCACTCGTCGCGCTTCGCCGCTGACCTGCAACACATCGCCTTTATTCAGCATGATGCTGTCGTCAATGGGCATCTCAATCTGGCTGCGGATGACCCGATTCAGGAAGCAGCCATGATCGGTAAGGTTCAGTTTGCTCAGCCGTTTGTTCACCGCATTGTGGTTTTTCACCACAATCTCTTCAGTCACAATGCGCATATCCAGCAGATCACGGTCAAACACCTCTTTGCCGTTACGGAAGCTGGGATCAAGACGAGCGTGCGCATCGGGATAGCCAACCAGCGAGATGTCATCACCCAGTTGCAGCACCGCATCGCCATCCGGGCTGGCGAGAATACCGTTACGACGGATGCGCTCAATGTAGCAGCCGGTCTGACGATAGATGCCGAGTTCGCGCAGGTTTTTGCCACCACTCCATGCCACCAGTTCCGGGCCGACGCGGTAAGCGCGGATCACCGGTAAAAAGACTTTACGCTGGCTGTCGGCATCCAGCCCGCGCTCGCGCGCTATTTGCTGGGCGCAGGTGGGCAGATCCTGATGTTGCAGTCGCGGCAGGTAACGCGCGCCAAAGATCAGACTGACCAGGCCAATCAGATAGGTCACTGCGTAGCCAAGGCTGAGCTGGTCCTGCATTAATCCCAGCTGTTTACTGTCGCTGATACTTTGTCGCAACGTATCACCAGCACCGACCAGTACCGGCGTTGATGTCATTGAACCCGCCAGCATTCCCGCGGTCAGCCCGATATCCCAGCCAAACAGTTTACCCAGACCCAGCGCCAGAATCAGCGCGCTGACCACCATCACAATCGCCAGCATGAAGTAGTTTTTGCCGTCGCGGAAAAAGATAGAGAAGAAGTTGGGACCCGCCTCGACGCCCACACAAAAAATAAACAGCATAAAGCCGAGACTCAGCGCATCGGTATTGATCGTAAAATGCTGTTGACCCAGTAATAGCGACACCACCAGGACGCCGATCGAATTTCCCAGCTGTACCGAGCCCAGACGCAATTTACCCAGACAGAGCCCGAGCGCCAAAACGACAAATAATAACAAAACGTCATTTCCGCTTAACAATTCTGCGACGTTAATATTCACTGTTTAACTTCTTGTTAACGTGTAACCTATTGAAGAAAGGCTTGTTTTTCGCTATCTTGAACAAGCCGTCGGGGGTGCGTTGTATCAGTACTGCAAATGCGATCGTTGTAACGGCGGCTATTCTAATCAGAAAAAACTTCCTCAGCCATTGGCTACTTTCATTCGTTATCAAAACGAACTGTTTCTTTTTATTTCCACCGCAACGCAGCAGGGTTATAGGCGAGTTTTATCCTGGTAATTTTCAGTCAGTGAGGTGTTATGCCGCAGCGTTCTTATCTCTGGGCGACCCGCCTGTGCGGGGTGGTGCTGTACAGTCTGGTGTTTGTTTTTACCTGCCACTTCTGGCAGGCGGGTCCGGGTCCGCTTCGTGGTCAGCCAGAACTGCTGCTGTTTATGCTGCCCGGCATTGTGATGGCGTTAATGCAGGTTGAAAGTCCGTTAAAAAGTACCTTACTGATGGCGCTGTGGGGTACGTTGCTGGCTGCGCTGCTGTCACACACGCTACTGAATCAGGCCAGCGGGGTGTTTGTGATGGCCTGGAGTCTGAGTGCCATGTTCTGGGCTGGCTGCGGCGCGCTGCTGGTACGTCTGATGCAGATTGTGCTGGCGTCGCTGAACTAAACCGCACAGTCCCTTAACGCAGGCGAGGCGTCCCGTCATCGTTGTCCGGGGAGGCAATTCAGCCCGCAGCGGCGCAGCAAAAAGGCGAGACCGGTAAACGCGTCTCGCCTTTTTCATTATCGGGCCTGCAGTCAGAGATTACGCGACGAAGCCCAGGTTCTCTTTGGTCCATGCAGCGAACTCGGTGTAACCGCCGACGTGTTGATCATCCAGGAAAATCTGCGGCACGGTGGTGACCGGTTTACCGGCACTGGCTTCCAGATCCGCTTTAGTGATGCCTTCTGCCTGAATATCAACGTACTGATAGCTAAAATCATCACGCTCAGCAGTGAGTTTATCGGCCAGCTCTTTAGCGCGGACACAGTAAGGGCAGCCTGGGCGACCAAAAATTACAGCAATCATGAAGAACTCCTTGCAGCGTGGCGTGTGATCTTAGTCACACAATAAAACTGAGAATGGCAACCATCATGCCCGCTCGTATCGCTTAAAGAAAGCAGGATTTGCCTGTTAGTCTGATGCCCGCCACCTATAGCGTTGGCCGTATCGGCCACCCGCCGCCAGTATGTGTTTCGCCTGCTGACGGTGGGCAATTTTCCGGTTGTTAACCATAATTGACGCTCAATAACCGGCTACGGCAGGAGAAGACGATGCAGAGTGTCACCCGATTACCCCGGATGGTGTTGGTGGCGGAAGCGCTTGGCGGCCTGATGATTCTGGCCGCGCTGCTGCTGGTCAATCGCTGGCTGCCCGCGCCCGGGACGCTGGATGCGAAGGCGCTGGCGACCGGGCTGTTTATCGCCGGTATTGTCCTGATGCTGCCCGCCGCCTGGCTATTAATGTGGCGCACCGCAAAAGCGATCGCGCCGCAGCTGTTTAACCATACTGACAAAAAAAGATAATGTTGCTGGAGACTTTATGACACCGACCATTGATTTACTGTGCAGCCACCGCTCCGTTCGCGCCTTTACTGATCAGCCGGTCAGCGAAGCGCAGCGCGAAGCGATTCTTAATGCGGCGCAATCGGCATCCACATCCAGTTTTTTACAGTGCTCTTCGATTATCCGCATCACTGACAAAGGGCTGCGCGACCAGCTGGTGACCCTGACTGGCGGTCAGTCATGGGTAGCTGATGCGGCAGAATTCTGGGTCTTCTGCGCTGACTTCAATCGTCACCTGCAAATCTGCCCGGATGCGCAACTGGGCCGCGCCGAGCAGCTGTTGCTGGGCTGCGTCGATACCGCGCTGATGGCGCAGAATGCGATGGTCGCGGCTGAATCGCTGGAATTGGGGGGCGTCTTTATTGGCGGTATCCGCAACAACATCGCCGAGGTTACCACGCTGCTGGGCCTGCCAAAATTCGTGCTGCCGCTGTTTGGTTTTTGCCTCGGTCATCCGGAATCAAAGCCAGACGTTAAACCGCGTATGCCACACGCTATGCTGGTGCATGAGAACCGCTATCAGCCGCTCGATCCGGCGGTGCTGGCCGAATATGACAGCCGCACCGAGCTCTATTATCAGCATCGCGACAGCAACCCGCGTAGCGAAACCTGGAGCGAACTGATTCAGCGCCTGATTATCAAAGAAACACGTCCGTTTATGCTGGATTACCTGCATCAGCAGGGATGGGCAACCCGCTAAACTGACTGGGGAGGGCCGACGATGAAAATAGCGATTCTGTCGTGCGATGAAACGCTTTACTCCTCCCGACGGTTGCGTGAAGCGGCGGAAGCACGCGGGCATCAGGTGCAAATCATCGATCCGCTCTCCTGTTATATGAACATCAATCCCGCCTCGCCAGCGGTGCACTATTGCGGTGAACCGCTCGGCCACTTTGATGCCGTTATTCCCCGCATTGGTAACCTCACCACCTTTTACGGCACGGCGGTGCTGCGTCAGTTTGAGATGGGCGGCAGCTACCCGCTGAATGAGTCGGCGGCGATCACCCGCGCACGTGACAAATTACGTTCACTGCAACTGCTGGCGCGTGAGGGGATCGATATGCCGGTTACCGGCCTCGCTTCCTCACCGGATGATACCGATGATCTGATCGCCATGGTGGGCGGTGCGCCGCTGGTGGTTAAGCTGGTGGAAGGTACCCAGGGCATCGGCGTGGTGCTGGCCGAAACGCGCCAGGCGGCGGAAAGCGTCATCGACGCGTTTCGCGGGCTCAACGCCCATATTCTGGTGCAGGAATTTATTAAAGAGGCACGCGGTCGTGATATTCGCTGTCTGGTGATTGGTCATCAGGTGGTGGCGGCGATTGAGCGGGTGGCGAAAGAGGGTGATTTCCGCTCCAATTTGCATCGCGGCGGCAAGGCGTATCCGATCACCATCACTGACCAGGAGCGGCAGATCGCCGTCAAGGCAGCGACCACGCTGGGACTGGAGGTGGCCGGCGTCGATATTCTGCGCGCCGATCGCGGCCCGCTGGTGATGGAAGTGAATGCCTCTCCGGGCCTGGAAGGGATAGAGACCACCAGCGGTCTGGACATCGCCGGAATGATGATCGGCTGGATTGAGCAGCAGGCTATCCCCGGGCTCCGTCCTAAAACCGCGGGCTGACACGCGCTTTTCAGCGGTTTTCGTGGCATCGAAGCGCATTTTTCCGTAAGCTAAGTCGCCTGTTTATCACCCCATGGGATTTTACGATGGATTCTCTTGTCGTTCCGGATATCGACCTGTTGCGTCGCTGGCTGGATCAGCAAAATATCACCTGGTTCGAATGCGATGCCTGTCAGGCACTTCATCTGCCGCATATGCAAAACTTCGACGGGGTGTTTGACGCCAAAATCGATCTGGTCGACAACGTCATTCTGTTTTCGGCGCTGGCTGAAGTGAAGCCCACGGCGTTGATTCCTCTGGTGGGCGACCTGTCGCAAATCAATGCCAGTTCGCTGACGGTGAAAGCGTTCATCGACATTCAGGATGATAACCTGCCGAAGCTGATTGTCTGTCAGTCAATGACCATCACCGCAGGGTTAACCTTTGGTCAGTTCTCGCACTTTATGAAACAGAGTGAAGAGCAGATCTCAATGGTGATCCTTGAGGCGTTTGCCAACAATCTGCTGATGATTGGTGAAGAAGAAGAGCACGTGCCGATGACCAGCGTCCATTCGGTGCTGCATTAAGCGCTTAACTGACCCGATCGCCAATGAAGCCGTCCCTGTGACGGCTTTTTTTTATCTCCGCCGCGCCCGATTGCCATAATTTTTTATTCTGCATTTTGCCCTTTAGTGCCAGATATTTGTCGTTCTTTATGCCAGTAAAGCCGAACCTCATAGCTTAAACATGCATAAAATATCACTTTTAGGCGTTTTTTACGCTGAGGTCTGGTGCAGCCTGAGCCGGGGGGCTATTCTTGCGGGGCTGTCACAGCCGCGTAACTGCGCTACAGCTAATGGTTTTTGCTATTACACTTCCGCTGAATAATGATTCATTGTGTCACTGCTTTTACACACAGAACGCAACGTATGGATCTCTGGTTTACAGCGTTGTGATGACCCGCTCAGGAGGATGGAAAACATGTTCAACCAACGTCAGAAATGGTTGTCAGGTGTGGTAGCTGGCGTGCTGATGGCCGCGTCTGCCAGCACCATGGCGGAAGATAAAACGCTGCACGTCTATAACTGGTCCGATTATATCTCGCCAGACACCGTGCCGAATTTTGAAAAGCAGTCCGGCATCAAAGTGGTCTACGACGTGTTTGATTCCAATGAAGTGCTGGAAGGCAAACTGATGGCGGGCAGTACCGGCTACGATGTGGTGGTGCCATCCTCCAGCTTCCTGGCGCGTCAGCTGCAGTCCGGCGTGTTCCAGCCGCTGGATAAGAGCAAGCTGCCTAACTATAAAAACCTCGATCCGGCGCTGATGGAAAAAGTGGCGCAGCACGATCCTGGCAATAAGTACGCCATTCCTTATCTGTGGGGCACCACCGGTATCGGTTACAACATCGACAAAGTGAAAGCGGTACTCGGCGCGGACGCACCGGTCAACAGCTGGGATCTGGTGATGAAGCCGGAGAACCTGGAGAAGCTGAAAAGCTGTGGCGTCTCATTCCTCGATGCGCCGGAAGAGATTTTCGCCACCGTGCTCAACTATCTGGGTAAAGATCCAAACAGTTCCGATGCCAAAGATTATTCCGGTGCGGCCACCGATCTGCTGTTGAAACTGCGTCCGAATATTCGTTATTTCCACTCGTCGCAGTACATCAACGATCTGGCTAACGGCAATATCTGCGTGGCGATTGGCTGGTCCGGCGACATCCTGCAGGCGAAAAACCGGGCAGATGAAGCGAAAAACGGCGTGCACCTGGGTTACAGCGTGCCGAAAGAGGGGGCTCTGGCCTTCTTCGATATGATGGCGATTCCGAAAGACGCGAAGAATCTTGACGGTGCCTACGCCTGGCTGAACTACATCATGGACCCGAAAGTGATCGCTGACGTCTCCAACAAGATGAACTACGCCAACGGCAATAAAGCCTCGCTGCCGCTGATCAATGCGGACGTGCGTAACAACCCAGGCATCTTCCCGACGCCGGAAGCGATGTCGAAATTGTTCGTGCTGAAAGTTCAGGATCCGAAACTGGATCGTGTGCGTACCCGCGCATGGACTAAAGTAAAAAGTGGTAAGTAATTCGTTCTGAACGGATTGACTGATTACGCATCAGCAACAGAGGCGCAGTGTCGGCCTCTGTTGTGCCATTTTAGCGGCGGATGTTGCCGCGAGGTTCCGCCTGGCTCCGGAGAGATACGTTAGTGAACGATGCCATTCCCCGTCCTCAAACTAAGACTGCAAAGGCGTTAACGCCGCTGCTGGAAATTCGCAACCTGACAAAGTCCTTCGACGGCCAGCACGCGGTGGATGATGTCAGTCTGACCATTTACAAAGGCGAGATTTTTGCCCTGCTGGGCGCGTCGGGCTGTGGTAAATCCACTCTGCTGCGGATGCTGGCCGGTTTCGAACCGCCAACCAGCGGCCAGATCGTGCTGGATGGTCAGGATCTGTCGCACGTGGCGCCTTATCAGCGCCCAATCAACATGATGTTTCAGTCTTACGCGCTGTTTCCGCATATGACGGTGGAGCAGAACATCGCCTTTGGCCTGAAGCAGGATAAGTTACCGAAGGGCGAAATCGCCAGTCGGGTGGCGGAAATGCTGGCGCTGGTGCATATGCAGGAATTTGCGAAGCGTAAGCCGCATCAGCTTTCCGGTGGTCAGCGTCAGCGTGTGGCGCTGGCCCGGAGCCTGGCGAAACGGCCAAAGCTGCTGCTGCTGGATGAGCCGATGGGCGCGCTGGACAAGAAACTGCGTGACCGTATGCAGCTGGAAGTGGTGGATATCCTGGAGCGAGTGGGCGCTACCTGCGTGATGGTGACCCACGATCAGGAAGAGGCGATGACCATGGCGGGCCGCATCGCCATTATGAATCGCGGCAAGTTTGTACAGATTGGCGAGCCGGAAGAGATCTACGAGCATCCGACCAGCCGCTACAGCGCCGAATTTATCGGCTCGGTGAACGTCTTCGAAGGGTTGCTGCGCGAACGTCAGGCGGATGGCCTGGTGATCGACAGTCCCGGGCTGGTGCACCCGCTGAAGGTCGACTCCGACGTCTCAGTGGTGGATAACGTGCCGGTTCATGTCGCGCTGCGACCGGAAAAAGTGATGCTGTGCGATGAGGTGCCGGCTGATGGCTGCAACTTTGCCGTCGGTGAAGTGGTACATATTGCCTATCTCGGTGACCTGTCGATTTTCCATGTCCGTCTGCACAGCGGACAGATGATCAGCGCACAGTTGCAAAACGCGCATCGCTACCGCAAAGGGTTGCCGACCTGGGGCGATGAAGTTCGCCTCTGCTGGGAAAGCGACAGCTGCGTGGTGTTGACGGTTTAAGGAGCGGCTATGAGCCAGATTTTCCAACGCGCCAAAGCGCCCGCCCGACTGGTCGGCACGCCGCTGCAACGCTGGGCCACGCGGATAAAAATGCAGCATGGGCGCAAGCTGGTGATCGCCTTGCCTTATGTCTGGCTGGTGCTGTTGTTTCTGCTGCCGTTCCTGACGGTGCTGAAGATCAGCTTTGCGGATATTGCGCGCGCCATTCCGCCTTATACCGAACTGGTGAGCTGGGCTGATGACCAGTTCAGCATTGTACTCAATTTCGGCAACTACCTGACGCTGACCGACGATCCGCTCTATGTCGACGCCTATCTGCAGTCGCTGAAAGTGGCGGCGATCTCGACGGTAATCTGTCTGCTGATTGGCTATCCGCTCGCCTGGGCGGTGGCGCACAGCAAGCCGTCGATGCGCACCATTCTGTTGTTGCTGGTGATCCTGCCATCCTGGACCTCGTTTCTGGTACGCGTCTACGCCTGGATGGGGCTGCTGAACAATAACGGCATTCTGAATCGCTTTCTGCTGTGGCTGGGGGTGATTGATCATCCGCTGGTGATCCTCTATACCAATACCGCCGTCTATATCGGCATCGTTTACTGCTATCTGCCGTTTATGGTGCTGCCGATCTATACCGCGCTGACGCGTATCGACTACTCGCTGGTAGAAGCGTCACTGGATCTGGGCGCGCGTCCGCTGAAAACTTTTTTCAGCGTGATCGTACCGCTCACCAAAGGCGGCATTATTGCCGGTTCGATGCTGGTGTTTATTCCGGCGGTCGGTGAGTACGTGATCCCGGAACTGCTCGGTGGCCCGGACAGCATTATGATTGGCCGTATTTTGTGGCAGGAATTCTTTAATAACCGTGACTGGCCGGTCGCCTCGGCGCTGGCAGTGATTATCCTGCTGATCCTGATTCTGCCGATCATCTGGTTCCATAAGCATCAAAACCGTGAGATGGGGGAGAAGGCATGAATAATTTGCCGACCATTCGCTCGCCCTGGCGTACCGGCATTCTGGTCTGCTGTTTCCTGTTCCTCTATGCGCCGATGCTGCTGCTGGTGGTTTACTCCTTCAACAGCTCACAGCTGGTGACGGTTTGGGACAGTTTTTCCTTCCACTGGTACCGGGTGCTGTTTCAGGATAGCGCGATGATTGACGCGGTCTTGCTGAGTCTGAGCATCGCTGCGCTCTCCGCCACCATGGCGGTGGTGCTGGGAACCCTGGCAGCAGTGATCATCGTGCGCTTTGGCCGTTTCCGCGGCCATAACGGCTTTGCGTTTATGCTGACCGCACCGCTGGTGATGCCGGACGTGATTACCGGCCTGTCGCTGCTGCTGCTGTTTGTGGCGATGGGTAACGCGTTCGGCTGGCCGAGCGAGCGCGGTATGCTGACCATCTGGCTGGCGCACGTCACCTTCTGTACCGCCTATGTCGCGGTGGTGATCAATTCGCGACTGCGCGAACTGGACCGATCGATTGAAGAGGCGGCGATGGATCTGGGGGCAACGCCGCTGAAAGTCTTCTTCGTGATTACCGTACCGATGATCGCCCCGGCTATCGTCACCGGCTGGCTGCTGGCGTTTACGCTGTCGCTCGACGATCTGGTGATTTCCAGCTTTGTGACCGGGCCTGGCGCTACCACCTTGCCGATGGCGATTTTTGCCACCGTGCGACGTGGCGTCAATCCGGAGATCAACGCGCTGGCCTCACTGATCCTGTTTGTGGTCGGTTTAGTCGGTTTTATCGCCTGGCGAGTGATGGCTCATGAAGAAAAACAACGTTTAAGCGATATTCAGAAAGCTAAACGTGGCTGAAATCCGTAACCTTTGCCACTATAACAACGGGCTGGTTTTACCAGCCCGTTTTTCGATCGGCTGGAGTCACGGACTATGTCAGAAATCTTCAAAAACAGCAGCACGCTCTCCGAGGCACCGGTACCGGTCACCGTAGCGGGCATTGCCATTATTGCCACGCGTTGCCTGAGTGTACTGATGCTGGCAAATGAGCTTGGATACAGCGAGCTTGCCAACTTTGTCCATCGCAGCGCCCAGGCCTGGGATTCCACCTTTATCTTTGTTGCCAGCCAGCTGATCTTCCTGTTCGAACTGCGCTGCGCCTTCACCCTGATGCGCGGCAGCAACCGCGGGCGCTGGGGATATATCGCCACGCAGGTGATTGTGCTGGGCTATATGCTGATGGCGTCGATGGGCTGGATCTACCCGGAAATCTTCAGCATTGATGGCGACAACAATCGTCAGATCGTCCATCACACTCTGCTGCAAAAGCTCCCTGATCTGCTGGTGCTGTTGCTGCTGTTTGTGCCGCTCAGCAGTCGCGCATTTTTCAGCAAGCGATGATACAATCGCACTCCGCCCGACCTCCCGACCGTTAATACAGGCTTTCCCATGCATTGCGCGCTCTATGACGCTAACCGTTGCCGCTCCTGTCAGTGGCTGGAAAAACCCTATCCGCAACAGCTGACTGATAAACAGTCCTGGCTGGAACAGCTGCTGGCTCAACAGCCGGTCGCGCAGTGGTTGCCACCGATCACCTCCCCGCAGCAGGCGTTTCGTAATAAAGCCAAGATGGTCGTCAGCGGCAGCGTGGAACGTCCGGTGTTCGGCATGGTGCAGCGGGATGGCGAGGCGGTCGACCTGTGCGACTGCCCGCTCTATCCAGCCAGTTTTCAGCCGGTATTCGCTGCGCTACGGCCGTTTATCGCCCGCGCTGGTCTGACGCCCTATAACGTGGCGCGCAAACGGGGCGAACTGAAATATCTGTTGCTCACGGAGAGTCAGCAGGGCGGCATGATGCTGCGCTTTGTGCTGCGTTCCACCACCAAGCTGGCACAGCTGCGTGCGGCGCTGCCGGAACTGCAACAGCAGTTGCCGCAGCTGAGGGTTATCTCAGCCAATATTCAGCCGGTGCACATGGCGATTCTGGAAGGGGAGCAGGAAATAGCGCTGACGCCAGCGCAGTCGCTGGCGGAAAACTTTAACGGCGTACCGCTGTGGATCCGTCCACAGAGTTTCTTCCAGACCAATCCGCAGGTCGCCAGCGCGCTCTACGCCACGGCACGTCAATGGGTGCGTGAATTGTCGGTCACCAGCATGTGGGATCTGTTTTGCGGCGTGGGCGGATTTGGCCTGCACTGCGCCACGCCAGAGATGCAGTTGACCGGTATCGAAATCAGCGCCGAGGCGATTAAATGCGCGCAGCGTTCAGCGCAGATGATGGAACTGGAAAAGGTGCAGTTTGCCGCGCTGGATTCGACCGCATTTGCTACCGGTCGTGATGCGGTGCCGCAGCTGGTGCTGGTGAATCCGCCGCGTCGCGGCATAGGTGCTGAACTGTGTGACTATCTCAGTCAGATGGCACCCGATTACCTGCTCTATTCCAGCTGTAATCCGCAGACGCTGGCGCAAGACGTGGTCCGACTGAGTGATTATCAGATCAGCAAGGTGCAGTTGTTTGATATGTTTCCGCACACTGCCCATTTTGAAGTGCTGGCGTTGTTAACACGCCAGCTGCGCTAAGCTGCGGACTCAGGTACTGAGCCCGCGTCTGCGGTTTATTCCGGAAACCACTGCTGGTTAATCTGCTGCCAGCGGCCATTGGCTTTCAGTTCGGCCAGCGCATGATTAAAGCGATCGCGTAATTCGGTGTTGCCTTTGCGCACCGCAATGCCGAGGCCGGTGCCAAAGTAGTCGGCATCGGTGACGTGCTCGCCGACGGTCGCCAGATCGCTGTTGGTCTTCAGCCACTGATTCACCACGGCGCTGTCACCAAACACCCCATCCAGACGCCCATTCTTCATATCCAGAATGGCATTCTGATAGCTGTCATAAGCTACCACCGTCACCTCAGGATGTTTCTCCTGCAGGTATTTCTGGTGGGTGGTGCCGTTCTCGACGCCGAGACGCTTGCCCTTCAGGGCAGCAAAATCACTGAACTGGCCTTTGCGGGCGATCACGATAGCGGAGTTAGCGTAGTAGGGCTGAGTAAAATCGACCTGCTTGCTGCGCTCGGGGGTGATGTCCATGCCGGAAATGACCGCATCATAGCGGCGGAACTTCAGCGAAGGGATCAGGCTGTCGAACGCGTTGTTGGTAAAGGTACAGTCCGCTTTCATCTGCTGGCAGAGCGCCTTCGCCAGATCGATATCGAAACCGACCAGCTGATTTTCACGATTCAGCGATTCGAACGGCGGGTAGGTCGCCGAGGCGGCGAAGCGAATTTTTTCAGCGGCCTGGGCGCTAAGGGCCAGCGAAGCCAGCGTGGCGGCAACAATCCATTTTTTCATTATACGACTCCTGTAACACGACGTGTTCACGACTCTGAGAGGGCCTTACCCTGCCAGATAATGAATTTTTATGCAATCGTTGTGATTTTTCAGGCGAGTCAGGCGGGTGATCCCGCCTGACAATCAGTTGCGTTGCTCAAAAGCCAGGGCGCGTTTTTCGATCAGCCGCATCATCAGCGTCAACACGCCGTTGACGCAGAGGTAAACCAGCCCGGCGGCGGCATAGACCGTGATGTCATAGGTGCGGCCGTAGAGCAACTGGCCGTGGCCCATCACTTCCATCAGGGTGATGGTATAGGCCAGCGAGGTGCCTTTAAATACCAGCACCACTTCATTGGAGTAAGAGGAGAGGGCGCGCTTAAATGCATAAGGCAGCAAAATACGCAGCGTATCTTTGCGATTCATACCCAGCGCGGCGCAGGATTGCCACTGACCGGCCGGAATAGCTCGCACCGCACCGTAAAACAGCTGGGTGGTATAAGCCGCGCTGTTAAGCGACAGGGCCAGCATGGCGCATAACCACGGCTGCGACAGCAGATGCCACAGCCAGGGGATCTGCTGGATCGCCGGAAACTGGCCCGGACCGTAGTAGATCAGGAAGATCTGCACCAGCAGCGGGGTGCCGGTAAACAGTGTGATAAAGCTTTTCACCAGCGGATTAAAAACCGGCGTTTTCAACGCCAGCACCACAGTGAACAGCAGCGCCAGCAGCAGCGCCAGCACCAGCGAGGCCGCGGTCAGCGTCAGGCTGGTGTGTAATCCTTTCAGTAATTCGGGCAGATACGCCAGCATCAGCTGTTCCCCCGTTCAAATCGGGTCGTGCGCAACTCAATGCGGCGAAGTACTGCCTGGCTGAACAAGGTGATCACCAGGTAGATGGCCGCCGCCACCAGAAACCAGGTAAACGGCTCCTGCGTGCGGGTCGCAATACTTTTGGTTTGCAGCATCAGGTCGTTGACGCTAATCAGCGACACCAGTGCGGTGTCTTTCAGCAGCACCAGCCACTGATTGCCGAGCCCCGGCAGGGCATGACGCCACATCTGCGGCATGATCAGACGCAGAAATATCGCCGATTTTTTCATCCCCAGCGCCTGACCCGACTCCCACTGACCGACCGGCACCGCTTTCAGCGCGCCACGCAGCGTCTGCGAGGCGTAGGCGGCATAGAGCATCGCCAGCGCTATCACACCGCACAGGAACGGACTGACGTCGAAGTTTTCAATCTCAACCTGCACCGGCAACTGAAACAGACCGAAATTGAGGGTGAAACCATCAGACAGAGTCAGCAGCAGCTGAGAGGCACCGAAATAGATAAACAGCACCACCAGAATTTCCGGCAGACCGCGGATCAGGGTGACCAGGCCGGTGCCGGTCCACGCCAGCGGTTTCCAGCGCAGTGACTCCCAGCCAGCGAAAATCATCGCCAGCACCAGGCCAGCGATAAGCGCACAAACGGCAAGGCCGACGGTCATGCCGGCGGCGCTTGCGAGGGTCATCATTTCATTCATCAGAGATTACTGCGGGAACCATTTGCTGTAGATGGTTTTATAGGTGCCATCAGCTTTGATTTTATCCAGCGCACCGTTGAATTGGGTTTGCAGATCGGTGTTACCGGTACGCACCGCAATGCCCAGGCCGGTACCAAAGTAGGCTTTGTCCGTGACTTTGTCGCCGACGGCAGCCAGTGCGGCATTCTGCTTCAGCCACTCGTTGACTACTGCGGTGTCACCGAATACAGCATCAATACGGCCATTTTTCAGATCCAGCACCGCATTCTGATAGCTGTCGTACGGCACGGTGGTGATGTCACTGTGCTTCTCGGTCAGGTATTTCTGGTGAGTGGTACCGTTTTGCACGCCGACGCGCTTGCCTTTCAGCGCTTCAACGCTGGCCACTTTTCCTTTCTGCGCCACGAATAGCGCCGAGTTGTCGTAATAAGGCTTGCTGAACAGTACCTGTTTTTCACGCTCAGGGGTGATATCCATGCCCGCCATTACTGCGTCAAAGCGACGAAATTTCAGGCTGGGGATCAGGCTGTCGAACGCCTGGTTGGTGAAGGTGCAGGTCGCGTCCATCTCTTTACACAGCGCATTCGCCAGATCGACATCGAAGCCCTGAATCTTGTTGTCAGAATCGACGAACTCAAACGGAGGATAAGAAGCTTCGGTGGCGAAACGAATGGTCTGCGCCGCGGTGGCGCTCAGGCTAAAACCAGCAAGCAGTGCAGCAAGTACGACTTTTTTCATTGTTAGCATCCTGACTTAGTGCGAAAGATAGTGAGCAAACGCTTCGGTTTGCGGCTGTGTAAAGCGACTGGCATCGCCCTGTTCCACGATATGACCATTCTCCATGTAGATCACGCGGCTGGCGGTTTTACGCGCCACTTCCACTTCATGGGTCACGATCACCTGGGTAATCCGGGTCTGGGCCAGTTCGCGAATAATGGTGACGATCTGTGCGGTAATTTCCGGATCGAGCGCGGCGGTCGGCTCATCAAACAGCAGCACCTGCGGCTCCATCATCAGCGCGCGGGCAATAGCCACACGCTGCTGCTGACCGCCGGAGAGATGCAGTGGAAAGCGGTCGCTGTAGGGCGTCAGGCGCAGACGATCGAGCAACTTATCTGCCCGGGCGCGCGCGTCGCTCTTGCTGAGGCCCAGTACACGGCAGGGCGCTTCCATCAGGTTCTGCAGCACGGTGAGGTGCGGCCAGAGATTATATTGCTGAAAGACCATCCCGACGTTCTGACGCAGCTCGCGGATTGCGGCTTCAGCCGGTTTCTGGCTGAAGTCGAACTGGTTACCGGCGATCTGCAGCTGACCCGAACGGGGTTGCTCCAGCAAATTCAGTACCCGCAGCAACGAACTCTTACCGGCACCGCTGGGACCCAGCAACACCAGCGTTTCGCCTTGCGGACACTCAAGGTTGATGTCGAACAGCGCCTGATGAGCACCGTAGAAGCAGTTTATTGCGTTTAGTTGAATACTCATGCGCCAGATTTGAATAGCTATTAGTGTCGCGGATTTTAACGTCACCAGAATAGTTATGCAATTGAGGTGGGTTAAAATTTATGAAACGGCAGTGAAACCGCTAAAGCTTAGCACAATATCGTGTGCGCTCCGGCAGTGTGAAGGACCGCGCCGCGCGCCAGCAGAAACAAAAAAAGCGCGGGCATTAACGCCTCGCGCTTTTTATCACGCCCTCACCGGCTGATTATTTTTTCGATTTTTCAAGCATCTGGCTCAGGCTGCCACCCTCGGCATGCACCGGGTTTGCCATGTAGCGAACATCATCGACCACCCAGCAACTGCCCTGGTGGATCATCAGCACTTCATCCTGCCACTGCTTGCCGTCGCGACTCAGATCAACCCGCAGCGGAATATTACGCGCATCACGGTTAGGAATGGTGGAAGCGTCCGCTACGCTGGCCGCGGTCGGACCCTGCGACAGGCTGGAAAAGAGATCGCCGTTGCGCCACTGAGCACCGGCATTGCTGCCGCTGGCGGCCTGCAAGGCGTGATAGAGCGCATCGCTCAGATAAGGGCGGTATTTCGCCAGCGTGGTGCTGTCGGGCAATCCCTGAGTCGGCTGTTCAACACGCAAATCGTAGAACTGCTGGGCTACCTGATCAGGGCCGCCTTCAATACAGGGCGCGCTACGCGGGCCATTATCCTTAATCACTGGCTCAACGGTAGTACAGGCGCTGAGCAGCAGGGCCGCTGGGATCATTAACGCAAACGCGTTGTTTCTCATCTCGATTTCCTTATAGTTCTCTGGCAAGTTGCCCTTTTTAGCATAGAGTATAGCCGTGCTTTTTAGTCGAAAGAGCCTTAGTCCGGTTTTCAACAAGGAGATGACGATGAAATTTACTACAACCCCCACACTGGAAGGCCACAGCATTACGGATTATTGCGGTGTGGTGACCGGTGAGGCGATTCTCGGTGCCAATATTTTCCGCGATTTTTTCGCGGGCATTCGCGACATCGTCGGCGGTCGCTCTGGCGCGTATGAAAAAGAGCTGCGTAAGGCGCGGGAAATTGCCTTCAAAGAGCTGGAAGAGCAGGCAAAAGCGCTGGGCGCCAATGCGGTGGTCGGCATTGATATCGACTACGAAACGGTCGGCAAAGAGAGCAGTATGCTGATGGTGAGCATCAGCGGTACGGCGGTGATCGTGCGTTGAAACGCCTGCTGTTGCTGTTAGCCACGTTGCTGCTGGTCGGCTGTCAGTCCGGGGTGGAATCTCGTGCTGGCTACTGGGCCGACCTGCGGCATCCCGCGCAGGGAGCACGGCCGCGGGTCAAGGTGATTGTGATTCACTATACCGCCGAAGACTTCCCCTCCTCGCTCGCCACCCTGACCGATCAACAGGTCAGCGCCCATTATCTGATCCCGCGCCAGCCGCCACAGCGCGGCGGCAAAGGCGTTGTCTGGCAACTGGTGCCGGAGCAGCAACTGGCGTGGCACGCCGGACCGAGCTTCTGGCGCGGCGCCAGCCGGATTAACGACACCTCGATTGGCATCGAACTGGTGAATCGCGGTTACCGTCGTACCCTGACCGGCCGCGAGTGGCAGCCGTTTACCGCAGCGCAAATCACTACGCTGGAGGCGCTGCTGCGTGACATCTGCCAGCGCTACGCTATCCCGCCGGAAAATATCGTCGGCCACAGCGATATTGCGCCGCAGCGCAAACAGGACCCCGGTCCGCTGTTTCCCTGGCAGCAGCTGGCGCAGCGTGGATTGGGTGCCTGGCCCGACGCCCGACGCGTGGCGTTTCACTTAGCCGGTCAGGACCCGCAGGCTGCGGTGCCGGTTGAGCTTATCGTGGAGAGATTACAGCGCTACGGCTACCCGGTCGATAACGCAATGGAGGCGCGCCAGCAGCAGAGAGTGATCGCGGCGTTTCAGATGCATTTTCGCCCGGCAGACTATCGTGGCAACGCCGATGCGGAAACCGCCGCGATAGCGGCCGCGCTGCTGGAAAAATATGGCGCGGCGCAATAATCAGGCTGGTTTACTGCTGGAGAAAGGCTTTCCAGTGGCTAACAACCTGTTCGAGTGCCGCGCGATCGGCATCCAGATGGGTGACCAGTCGGGTACGGGGACCGGCGCTGATCAGCACACCACGCGCCTTCATCCAGGCCGCTAAGGGTTCAACCTGGTTGGCCGGAAGCTGGACAAACAGCATGTTAGTTTGCTGGTCGATCACCTCAACGCCAAGTTCATGCAGCCGCTGTCCGAGCCAGGCAGCATTATCGTGGTCCTGTTGCAGGCGCGCCACGTTGTGCTGCAGGGCATAGAGTCCGGCCGCCGCCAGAATCCCGGCTTGCCGCATGCCGCCGCCGGTCATTTTTCGCCAGCGGCGCGCGCGTTCAATCAGCGCCGCATCGCCACATAACAGTGACCCGACCGGCGTCCCCAGCCCTTTTGACAGGCAGATGGTCAGGCTGTCGCAATAGCGGGCAATTCCTTCCAGCGTGGTCTGCTGAGCGACCACGGCGTTAAAGATGCGTGCGCCATCAATATGCAGCGCCAGCGCGTGCTCACGGGTAAAGTTCCACGCCTGTTCCAGATAACATAACGGCAAGACTTTACCGTGATGGGTATTCTCCAGACTCAACAGGCGGGTGCGGGCAAAGTGAATATCGTCAGGCTTGATCGCGGCGGCCACTACGTCGAGCGGCAGGGTGCCATCGTCGGCGGCCAGAATCGGCTGCGGCTGGATACTGCCCAGCACCGCCGCGCCGCCCGCTTCATATTTGTAGTTATGCGCCTGCTGTCCGACGATATATTCATCCCCGCGCTGGCAGTGGCTCAGCAAGGCCACCAGATTGGCCTGGGTGCCGGTCGGAAAGAACAGCGCAGCCGCTTTACCGCTCAGGCGCGCCGCTTCTGCCTCCAGGGCATTGACGGTAGGATCATCACGATAGACATCATCACCGGTTTCGGCGGACATCATGGCGCTTAACATGGCGGCGCTGGGCCGGGTCACGGTATCACTGCGTAAATCGATCAACGGGTGCTCCTGAACGTGGCGGTAGAAAAAAAAAGGCGGGCATCGCGCCCGCCTGGGTGATGCTGTTGTTTTACCGCAGCCAGTTGGTTTTCGCCAGTTCTACCACTTCATCGCCGCGGCCATTAAGAATGGCGCGCAGCATGTAAAGACTGAAGCCTTTGGCCTGCTCCATTTTGATCTGCGGTGGCATCGCCAGTTCCTCTTTGGCGGTGATGACATCGACCAGCACCGGACCGTCATGGGCAAACGCCTGCTCCAGCGCGCCGTTCAGCTCAGACGCTTTTTCAACCCGGAGACCTTTGATACCGCACGCCTCGGCGATGGCGGCAAAGTCAGGATTGTCCAGCTCGGTGCCGTCGGTGAGGTAGCCGCCCGCTTTCATCTCCATCGCCACGAAGCCGAGCACGCTGTTGTTGAAGATCACCAGCTTGACTGGCATTTTAAGCTGCGCCAGTGAGATAAAATCGCCCATCAGCATGCTGAATCCGCCGTCGCCGCACAGCGCCACCACCTGGCGATTGCGGTCAATTGACTGCGCGCCCAGCGCCTGCGGCATCGCGTTCGCCATGGATCCGTGGTTAAACGATCCCAGCAGCCGGCGTTTACCGTTCATCTTCAGATAACGCGCGGCCCAGACGGTCGGCGTGCCGACGTCGCAGGTAAAGATGGCATCTTCGCTGGCGTAGTGACTGATCTGCTGTGCCAGATATTGCGGATGAATCGGTTGTTTATCGTTGGGTTGCGCCAGCTCATCGAGGCTTTTACGCGCATCAACATAGTGTTCCAGCGCGCTGTCGAGATGCGTGCGATCGGTTTTACTGGTCAGCTGCGGCAGCAACGCCTGCAAGGTGGTTTTCACGTCGCCGACATAGGCTTCGTCGACGTGACAGTGCGAGCCGAGGCTGCCGGGATTGATATCAATCTGAATGATCCGGGCTTTTTCCGGATAGAAGGCGCGATAGGGGAACTGAGTGCCGAGCAGGACCAGCGTTTCGGCATTCATCATGGCGTGGAAGCCGGAGGAGAAACCGATCAACCCGGTCATGCCGACGTCGTAGGGATTGTCATATTCGAGATGTTCTTTGCCACGCAGCGCATGGACAATCGGCGCTTTCAGCGTTTCAGCCAGCGTCACCACCTCCTGATGCGCGCCGGCGCAGCCGCTGCCACACAGCAGAGTAATATTGCTGGCTGCATTCAGGGTCTGTGCCAGCTGGGCCAGTTCAGCGGCCTGCGGCAGCACCTGTGGCAGCTGCGGCGGATACCACGCAGCGTTGGCGTTTTCAGGCGCGGGCTTGAGTGCAACATCACCCGGCAATACCACCACCGAGACGCCGCGATTAAGAATCGCTTTACGCATCGCGATGCCAAGCACCTGTGGCAACTGCTCCGGATTAGAGACCAGTTCACAGTAATGGCTGCATTCGCGAAACAGCTCCTGCGGATGGGTCTCCTGAAAATAGCCGCTGCCGATCTCACTCGACGGAATATGCGCCGCAATGGCCAGCACCGGCACGCGGTTGCGGTGGCAGTCAAACAAGCCGTTGATCAGATGTAAGTTACCTGGCCCGCAGGAACCGGCGCAGACCGCCAGCTCGCCGCTGATATGCGCTTCAGCACCCGCCGCAAACGCCGCCACTTCTTCATGACGGGTCGGCATCCATTCAATGGTGCCCATGCGGTTCAGACTGTCGCTCAGGCCGTTTAATGAATCCCCGGTAACGCCCCAGATTCTTTTAACCCCGGCGTTTTCAAGCGTTTTGGCGACCAGCGCCGCCACGGTTTGTTTCATCTTGTTCTCCTTTGTGGATGCGCCACAACGATGGCGCGACCAGAACCGCAAAAAAGAAGCGTAGACGACACGGCAGAAAAACAGCCGTGAAAAAATGCGCTGGCGATTACCCGCGTCAATCAGGCGGAGAACAGGGCGATCAGAATCGGGGCCAGCAGACTCATCACGAAGCCGTGTACAATGGCGGCGGGCACAATCTCATTACCGCCAGCCCGCTGCAGCACCGGCAGGGTGAAGTCCATGGAGGTGGCGCCGCATAAGCCTAAAGCGCTGGAGCGATGGCGGCCGATCAGCGCCGGGATCAGCATGATCGCCATCAGCTCACGCAGCAGATCGTTGAAGAAGGCGGCGCTGCCGATCACCGGTCCATACGCTTCGGTAATCAGAATGCCGGAAAGAGAGTACCAGCCAAAACCGCTGGCTAACGCCAGACCGGTTTTCAGTGGCAGACCCAATGCCAGCGCCGCGAGCAGGCCGCCGATTAACGCGCTGACCAGCACCACGCTGGCCACCAGCATCCCGCGCCGGTTGAGGATGATCTGACGTAGCGTCATCCCGCTACCACGCAGCTGAATACCCACCAGAAACAGCAGGAAGATCAGCGCATATTCGCTGGCGGTGGCTGCATGATGCAGCAGCGGCCACTGGGTCAGGCCGAGCACAAACCCGATCACTACCACACCGCATAACTTCAGCGAATCCAGCGCCATGTGCAGCCGCGACGGCAGCTTTTCCTGCTTATGGACATGCTGCCACGGCACACGTTTCTCCAGCCAGCGCAGCGCCAGCAGGTTACATAACAGGATGCAGAGTGCAGTGACCAGTGCGGTGTGAAATACGGTCACCAGATTGCTGCTGAGGTTATCCAGGAATGCCAGGCTGATGCCCATGAAGAACAGAATGACGTAGACCATCCAGCCTAATAGCCGATTGACCTGACGCAGTAAGGCGGTTTGACGAAAAGGGAGCAGCCAGCCCGCAATCAGGGGCAGCAGAATAATCAACAGTCCGGAGTACATAACGAATCAGGTCATCCATGAAGAAAGTGGCGACACGCTAGCGAAAAAGCGCAGTGGAGTAAACCCCTGAGGCCGGTCGACTTGACCGGTTGGCCTCCGCCAACCATGCTTCGTTTAACAAGAGGATGGAACCCTATGATTCTGGAACATATCGACATTCGCGGCTTTCGTGGCATCAACCAGCTTTCACTGCCTTTAACCCAGACCAATCTGCTGATTGGTGAGAACGCCTGGGGCAAATCGAGCCTGCTTGATGCGCTGAGTTTACTGCTATCACCGCATCGTGAGGAGTATGTTTTTACGCCGGGCGACTTCCATTTCACGCCGGGCGACGTCACGGATTCGAAGCGTCGTCTCTCGGTGGTATTTCACTTTCGTGATGACGGCAACAATCATGATGCACTGCTGGAACCCTTCTGGCAGCGTGATTCGCAGGGTGCGCGCTGGATCTGTTACAGCGTGCGCGCCACCTGGCGTGCGCAGGGCATCAGCGCCAGCCGGCGTCTGGTTGACCGCCAGCTTCAGCTGTTACCACAGGAAAACTGCGCAGCGGCCATTGCACTGCTGCTGCGCCGTCATCCGGTATTGCGGCTGCGCGATGCACGCTTCAGCTCACGTTCCCGCCGTGAGACGCTGCGCGATACAGCCGACCCGACTCTGCATCCTCAGTTGCTGGCTGGGATGGCAAATCTGGCGCGCGACCTTGAACGCCACCCGCAGCAACTGAGTGATGAGGTGCTGCGGCAGGGACTAAAAACGCTGCAGCAGCTGATGGAGCACTATTTTCTGGTGCAGCAACCTGCCGCATCGACGGCGGTCCGACGGGTTGATCCGCAGGCGCGGGAAGGCGATCAGGGATGGCGGGCGCTGGACCAGCTTAATCAGCTGATCGCTGGCAATGATTCGCGCAGCCGGCAGCTTATCCTGCTGCAGATATTCACGCTGTTGATCCAGGCGCGCGGCGATCTGCCGCTGGCACCGGATGCACGTCCGCTGTTGCTGATTGAAGATCCGGAAACCCGCCTGCATCCGATTATGCTGTCGGTGGCGTGGAATCTGCTATCGCTTTTGCCACTGCAAAAAATCGCCACCACTAATTCGGCAGAACTGCTGTCGCAGGTGCCGGTGGAGAATGTCTGCCGGCTGGTGCGTGAACCGTCGCGGGTGGCGGCGTGGCGCATCGGGCCGGAAGGACTGAGTGCGGAAGAGAGCCGGCGCATCGGTTTTCATATTCGCGTCAACCGGCCTGCCGCGCTGTTTGCCCGCTGCTGGCTGCTGGTGGAAGGGGAAACCGAAGTCTGGATCATCAATGAGCTGGCCCGGCAGTGCGGCTACAGCTTTGCCGCTGAAGGGATAAAAGTGATTGAGTTTGCTCAGTCCGGCCTCAAGCCACTGCTGAAATTTGCCCGCCGGATGGGCATTGCCTGGCATGTGCTGACAGACGGTGACGAGGCGGGCAACAAATATGCCGCTACCGCCCGCAGTCAGCTGCAGCCGGACGAGCGGGAGCCGCAGCATCTGACTCAGCTACCTGCATGGGATATCGAACACTTTCTCTTCCAGCAGGGATTTCGTGAAGTTTATCTGGAGACAGCGCACCTGCCGTTAAACGTGAAGATGAGTGCCAGGCGTATTATTACTCAGGCGATTCACCAGACCTCGAAGCCTGAGCTGGCGATTGCGGTGGCGAACGCCGCGGGTGAACGCGGTCCGGATGCCATTCCGGCGTTGATGCGCGAGATGTTCGCTGCGGTCATCGGGCTGGCACAGGGCAGAGCAGACTAAAGCGCCGCCACAAGAAAAATGCCAGCGTCGATGGCTGGCATTTTTAGGGGAGTATTCAGAATGGGGATGAAGGTGTCAGGCAACGGCCGGCACTTCTGCCGGCATCTCTACCGGTACAATCAGACTGGCGTGATTGCCCTTGGGACCTTCGTGAACATCAAACTGAACCTGCTGGCCAGCTTTCAGCGTTCTGTAACCCTCCATCTGAATCGTTGAGTAGTGTGCAAAGATATCTTCGCCACCCCCGACTGGACAGATAAAGCCAAAGCCTTTGGCATTATTGAACCATTTAACTGTACCCGTCTCCATGCTTTTACTTCCCTCGCAAGACATTTTATAAGTAGGTGAGGTCATTGAAGCTGTGAGTCGAGTTTGATTAAAACTCAATCAGCTTGTGCAAGTAGAATGTAGAGAAATGGCGGCTGGCGTCAAGCAAACCCCCCGGCTGGATGGGGAGAAAATCATCAAAATTTGAGGCAGTTAACGCTATTGGGAATTTTGTGATACAGGTCGCGGGCGGGAATTTCCGAATAAATTTTCGTCAGCGGCCAGGCGCTTGACAGGCATGTTAAACTCTCAATATGTAGCCGCTTAAATGCGATGGTCGAAATCTCAACGGAACACTATGGCAAACACAAACGACTGGCTTAACTTTGAACATCTGGCCGAAGACAAAGTACGCGAAGGGTTAAAGCCGCCTTCAATGTATAAAGTCATTCTGAATAATGACGATTATACACCTATGGAATTTGTTATTGACGTTGTACAAAAGTTCTTTTCTTATGATGTTGAACGTGCAACGCAACTGATGTTGAAAGTTCACTACCACGGCAAGGCGATCTGTGGTGTATTTACTGCAGAAGTCGCCGAGACCAAAGCGGCCCAGGTGAACAATTATGCGCGGGAAAATCATCATCCGTTGCTGTGTACGCTGGAAAAAGCCTGATCGCGTCTCCATATAGGAAACAGGTCAGAGCGATAATTGGGGGAGGTGCCTAATGCTCAATCAAGAACTGGAACTCAGTTTAAATATGGCTTTCGCCAGAGCGCGTGAGCACCGTCATGAGTTTATGACCGTCGAGCATCTGTTACTGGCGTTGCTCAGTAACCCGTCGGCCAGAGAGGCACTGGAAGCCTGTACGGTGGATATAGTGGCTCTGCGGCAGGAACTCGAAGCCTTCATCGAACAAACCACACCCGTTCTACCTGCCAGTGAGGAGGAGCGCGATACACAACCGACGCTCAGCTTCCAGCGCGTATTGCAGCGTGCGGTTTTCCATGTCCAGTCATCCGGTCGCAGCGAAGTTTCCGGTGCGAACGTGCTGGTCGCTATCTTCAGCGAACAGGAGTCGCAAGCCGCTTATCTGTTGCGTAAACATGAAGTCAGCCGCCTTGATGTGGTGAACTTCATTTCTCACGGTACGCGCAAAGATGAGCCTGGCCAGGCGCCTGGCGCAGAAAATCCGGTTAACGAAGAGCAAGCAGGCGGGGAGGAACGTATGGAAAACTTCACCACCAATCTTAATCAGCTTGCTCGCGTCGGTGGCATCGATCCGCTGATCGGTCGCGATAAAGAGCTGGAGCGTACTATCCAGGTGCTGTGCCGTCGCCGTAAAAATAACCCACTGCTGGTGGGTGAGTCGGGCGTCGGGAAAACGGCGATTGCGGAAGGACTCGCCTGGCGTATCGAGCAGGGCGACGTACCGGAGGTCATGAAAGACTGCACTATCTACTCGCTGGATATTGGTTCGCTGTTAGCTGGCACCAAATACCGCGGTGACTTTGAAAAACGCTTTAAAGCGCTGCTGAAACAGCTTGAGCAGGATGAAAGCAGCATTCTGTTTATCGATGAGATCCATACTATCATCGGTGCAGGTGCGGCTTCAGGCGGCCAGGTTGATGCCGCTAACCTGATTAAACCGCTGCTCTCCAGCGGGAAAATCCGGGTAATGGGTTCCACTACCTATCAGGAATTCAGCAACATCTTCGAGAAAGACCGTGCCCTGGCGCGTCGCTTCCAGAAGATCGATATCACGGAGCCATCTGTTGAAGAAACCGTGCAGATTCTGAATGGCCTGAAAACCAAGTACGAAGCGCACCACGATGTGCGTTATACCGCGAAAGCGGTGCGTGCGGCGGTGGAACTGGCGGTGAAATATATCAATGACCGTCATCTGCCAGATAAAGCGATTGACGTGATCGACGAGGCCGGTGCGCGTGCGCGCCTGATGCCAGCCAGTAAGCGCAAGAAAACCGTTAACGTGGCTGACATTGAAACTGTAGTCGCACGTATTGCCCGTATTCCCGAGCAAAGCGTTTCGGCCACCGATCGCGATACGCTGAAAAATCTGGGCGACCGCCTGAAAATGCTGGTGTTTGGTCAGGACAACGCCATTGAGGCGCTGACTGAAGCGATCAAAATGAGCCGGGCAGGTTTGGGTCAGGATCGTAAGCCGGTGGGATCGTTCCTGTTTGCCGGACCGACGGGTGTTGGTAAAACCGAAGTCACGGTTCAGCTGGCGAAAGCGCTGGGCATTGAACTGCTGCGCTTCGATATGTCCGAGTACATGGAGCGTCACACCGTTAGCCGTTTGATCGGTGCGCCTCCGGGCTACGTGGGTTTTGATCAGGGCGGTCTGCTGACCGATGCGGTGATCAAACACCCTCATGCGGTGGTCCTGCTGGATGAGATTGAGAAAGCGCATCCTGACGTGTTCAACCTGCTGCTGCAGGTGATGGATAACGGTATGCTGACCGATAACAACGGTCGTAAAGCGGACTTCCGTAACGTGGTGCTGGTGATGACCACCAACGCCGGGGTACGTGAAACCGAACGGAAATCTATCGGCCTGATTCATCAGGACAACAGCACCGACGCGATGGAAGAGATCAAAAAGATCTTTACACCAGAGTTCCGCAACCGTCTGGACAACATCATCTGGTTCAGTCACCTGTCACCAGAGGTGATTCATCAGGTGGTCGACAAATTTATTGTCGAGTTGCAGGCACAGCTGGATGCGAAGGGCGTGTCGCTGGAAGTCAGTGATGAAGCGCGTGACTGGCTGGCTGAGAAGGGCTATGACAAAGCGATGGGTGCCCGTCCGATGGCACGTACCGTGCAGGAAAGCCTGAAGAAACCGTTAGCCAATGAACTGCTGTTTGGTTCGCTGGTGGATGGCGGCTCAGTCTCAGTAGCACTGGATCGTGAAAAAGGTCAGCTGACCTATCATTTCCTCAGCGCAGAGAAACGTAAAACCGAAGGACCGTGCATTAATCGACGGATGCCAGATATGAAAAAGGCCGGATTAAAATCCGGCCTTTTTTTTCGCTGCATTTCTGATGCCGCGAGACTATCGCAGCTTAGCGACTACGGAAGACAATGCGGCCTTTGCTCAGGTCGTACGGGGTCAGCTCGACTGTGACTTTGTCGCCCGTCAGGATGCGGATGTAGTTTTTGCGCATTTTACCGGAGATATGAGCGGTAACCACGTGTCCGTTCTCAAGTTCTACGCGGAACATGGTGTTAGGTAACGTATCCAGTACGGTACCTTGCATTTCAATATTGTCTTCTTTGGCCATCGAATCCTCTGGGTGTACTACCTTTCAGTTGAACCGGCAAGATAATGCCCAATTCAACGATTTATGTAAAGAACCGTCGGCGATTTTGCCAACGCTTTGCCGTGCTTCGCGTGATACGCGAGCATTACGGTAAAATTCGGGTGTTTATGTGACGTCTGCGGGGGATTAGCGGGCTAAGAATCTGTATCAACCGGTTACGCGCGCACGATTGAAACAGTTCCGAGAGTGCGTTGAGATTCCCAGCCTGGCAATTCCGGCTCGTGATAACCAGGCGCGGACGACATACCAAACTCGATTATTATATCACTTATACGCCTTTATGTGTGCAAAACATCTGCGCGCGGTTAAAAAAGCGTTTGCGTCCGCCAGCATCCGTCGCTGACCGGTTGCCACGCAAGGCTTTGTACATATTGCAGATAGTCAGTGCGCGGGATTTCCAGCGCCCCCAGTGAGGCCGTATGGGGGTTAAGTACCTGACAATCCAACAGACGCCCCTGATGTTTGATAAAGTGCTGGCAAAAGACCAAAAGTGCGGTTTTTGAGGCATTCTCCTGCCGACTGAACATCGACTCGCCGCAAAATATCTGCCCTAGCGCCAGACCATACATTCCCCCCACCAGCTTCTGCTCGTTCCATACTTCTATCGAATGCGCATGACCCGATTCATACAGCCGCAGCCAGGCCCGCTTCACCTCAAAGGTAATCCAGGTGCCTTCCTCCCGGCCACTGGCGCAGCCATCAATCACGTCGGCAAACGCCTCGTTCATCGTGACGCGATAGGGCGAGCGCTGATGAAAGCGCTTCATGCTGCGACTCAGATGAAAGTGTTCCGGTAACAATACTGCGCGCGGATCGGGTGACCACCAGAGTATCGGGTCGCCGGGTGAAAACCAGGGGAAAATGCCGTGCTGATACGCGTTAAGTAAGCGGGCAGGGGAGAGATCGCCGCCCATCGCCAGCAGGCCATTCGGCTCGCGCAGGGCCATCTCCGGTGGCGGAAATTGCAGGGATTCCCGTGACAGTTGTACCAGTCTCATCGCGTAGTTCTACTCATCAGCATGTCGCTAAGACTATAGCGCAATCCGCTGCCGGAAACGCCAGTAGCGGCCCGCTTTTGAGATTAATTCGGCATGACTACCCTGTTCGATAACCACGCCATTATCCATCACGCAGATGCGGTCCATCTTTTCCAGCCCGCTCAGGCGATGGGTCACCATAATCACCGTTTTGCCCACCGTAAGCCGCTGTAGCAGACTGAGAATTTGTTGTTCCGTGGTGGCGTCCAGTCCTTCGGTGGGTTCATCCAGTAGCCAGAGATCGCCGTTATGCAGCACCGCCCGGGCAATCGCCAGACGGCGCAGTTCGCCGCCAGAGAGCGGACGACCGCCTTCACCCATCCAGGCATTTAACGCCTCTGGCGTTTCCAGCAGGCGCTGCAGACCAGTGTCGATCAGTGCCTGGCGTAACGTCGCATCATCGGCTGTGGGGCAGGCCAGCAGTAAGTTATCCCGCAGGCTCTGGCTGAAGAGGTGCACCCGTTGGGTCACTACGCTGATGCGCTGGCGCAGTGCTGATTCCGGCCAGGCGGCAACGGGCAGATCGTTGAGGATAATTGCGCCATGCTGACTTTCCCAGGCACGGGTCAGCAGTGCCAGTAAGGTCGATTTTCCACAGCCGGTAGGACCGAGCAGCGCAATGCGCTCGCCCGCGTTAACCTGCAGCGAAAGCTGATTCAGTACCTTTTCCGGACGATCGGGATAGCTGAAATCGAGCTGATCGATCTCTACCGCCAGGCTACCGGTCCGGACGCTGCCATGGCTCGGGAAAGTGATCGCCGGTACCTGATCGATAATGTCATTAACCCGCTGCGCCGAGGCCATCACCTGTGACATCGGCAGAAAGGCAGCGGCAACCGGGGCCAGCGCTTCAAACGCCGCCAGCGCGCAAAACACCACCAGCGCAATGAGTGAGCCAGGTAACTGCTGTTCGCTGATGCTGCCGGCACTCAACCACAATAGCGAAGTCACCGTCAGGCCGCTGATCAGCAGCAGCAGGCTCTGCGCCGCCGCCTGTAAACGCAGTTGCTGACCCTGCGCCCGTAGCCAGTGATGCTCCTCTTCATCCAGCCGTTTACGCCACGCCGCCGATGCGCCATACAGGGTAAGCTCCGCCTGACCGGCCAGCCAGTGCATCAGCTGTGAGCGCCAGCGGGCCCGGCCACCGGCGATCGCTACACCGGCAGGCGAACCAAGACGATAGAACAGGGGGGGCAGAATGATCAGCGTGGCGAGCATGATCGCGCCCAGCGTCAGCGCCAGCTGGAGATCGATAAAACTCAGACCCACGGTGACCACCATTGTCACAACCAACGCGCCCGCCAGCGGTGAAATGACCCGCAGATAAAGATGATCGAGCGTATCGACGTCGGCAACAAAACGGTTGAGCAGATCGGCCTGGCGAAAACGCGACAGCTGTCCCGGTGACAGCGCAATCAGGCGGCTGAAAGTATGTACCCGCAGATGCTGCAACACCCGAAAAGTTGCGTCATGGCTGACCAGTCGTTCAGCATAGCGGGCGGCGGTGCGGATGATGGCTGCCCCGCGCACGCCTGCGGCGGGCAGCATATAGTTGAACGTGTAAAGTCCGGCGACACCCGCTACGGACGAGGCGGCCAGGAACCAGCCGGAGAGCGTCAGCAAGCCGATGCTGGCCAGTAAGGTCAGGACGGCCAGCACCATCCCCAGTGCTAAGCGAAAAGGATGACGCAGCCAGAGGCGAAGAAACGGACGCAAAGCGGACATCAGCTAATCTCCTGTTGACGGTGCTTCAGCATCTCGCTGAACGGCCCCGGTTGCTGCGACAGCATCGGCCAGTCACCTTGCTGTACCAGCCTACCCGCCTCCATCACCCACAGCGTCGGCCAGTCGCGTAATGCATCAAGCTGATGGGTAATCATCAGGGTCGTCTGCTGAGTAGCGGCCTGATTCAGCGCCTGCATCACGTGGCGTTCACTGAGTGTATCCAGACTGGCGGCAGGTTCATCGAGCAGCAGCAAATGAGAGGGTTTGTAGAGTGCCCGCGCCACCGCAATACGCTGTGCCTGACCGACCGAAAGCTGATTACCGCCATCGCCCGGTTGGGTTTCCACGCCCTGCGGCAGTCGCGACAGAAATTCATTCACGCCGCAGGCATCGAGCACGGCGCTAAAGCGGACAGCATCCCACTCTGCGTTCATCACAATATTGTCGCGCAGGGTGGCGGCCGGTAACTGGGGATTCTGTCCAACCCAGCTAAGCTGCTGATGCCAGTCAGACCGGCGCATCTCGCGCAATTCAATACCGTTCGCTTTCAGCGAACCCTGATAGGGCAGGAAGCCCAGCAGTAGGTTCATCAGCGCGGTTTTACCGGCTCCGCTTTGGCCGACCAGCGCGACACGTTCACCTGCAGCCAGATTAAAAGTCAGCGGGCCGCATAACGGCTGGCCATTCGGGGCGCAGACCACCAGGTCGACGGCGGCGAGTGCAATCGGCTGACTGGCAGTGAACGGCGTTTCACCCTGTTCCGGGCCGGTGGTCGGGTTGGCCTGCATGAACTGTTCAAGCGCGTCGGCTCCACCAACGGCCTGCGCTTTTGCATGATAAAACGCCCCCAGATCACGCAGCGGCTGAAAGAATTCAGGCGCAAGAATCAACACCAGAAAACCGGTAAACAGGGTGACGCCCTGGCCGTAGTCGCCAAAGTGCAGTTCACCAAGGTAAGAGAAGCCAAAATAAACCGCCACTACGGCAATCGCCAGTGAGGCGAAAAATTCGAGTACTGCAGAGGAGAGAAAGGCTAATCGCAACACTTCCATCGTGCGCTGACGAAAATCGGTGGTAGCCGCCGCGACAGCCTGCTGTTCCGCCGCACCGCGGTCAAACAGCCGCAACGTTTCACGGCCACGTAAACGGTCAAGAAAGTTACCGCTCAGACGTGCCAGCACCAGAAAATTACGCCGGTTGGCTTCAGCGGCACCCATGCCGACTAAGGCCATAAATAGCGGAATCAACGGTGCAGTGGCGAACAATATCAGACCCGCTGCCCAGTTCAGAGGAAAGAGGGTTATCAGGATGCAGCAGGGGATCAACACCGCCAGCGTCATTTGCGGCAGGTAGCGGGCATAATAGTCCTGCATCTCTTCGATTTGCTCAAGCAGCAGGGTGGCCCAGCTGCCAGCGGGCTTGCCCTGAATCCAGGCTGGACCCAGTGCAGACAACCGGTCTAACACCTGCTTACGCAGCGACTGACGAATCGCCTGACCCGCACGATAACCGACCCGCTCGCGGGCATAGTGGATCAGGGCACGTAGCACGAAACAGAGCAGTAACAGCAGCATCTCGCCGCTCAGCGCCGCACGCGGTTGCTGTTCAATAATCAGCGCCTGCAGCAGCGTGGCCAGCAGTCCGGCCTGAGCAATGATCAGCAGTGCGCTAATCACGCCCAGCAGCGTGCTCAGTCGCAACCAGCGACCGGCGAAATGACGTTGCTGACGAAGCCAGCGGGTAAGGTGCTGCTGCCGGGTTTTGTCCATGCTAAACCATGAGTTGAGCCGATGAGCGATGAAAAATAATGGGGCATTTTCATCCCGTTCAGGCGCAAGAATCTAGCATGTGAGCCATAAAAAAGGCGACTGAAAAACAGTCGCCCGGAACATTTGAGATCAGAGGGTTAACAACTTACTTATCGTTTTTAACCAGCCCGTCAAGAAAACGTTCAGCATCTAACGCCGCCATACAGCCGGTACCGGCAGAGGTAATGGCCTGGCGATAGATATGATCCATCACGTCGCCCGCGGCGAAGACCCCAGGGATGCTGGTCTGGGTAGCATTGCCATGCAGGCCCGACTGGACTTTGATGTAACCATTTTCCAGTTCAAGCTGACCGTCGAAAATAGCGGTGTTCGGGCTGTGCCCGATCGCCACAAACAGACCTGCTACTTCCAGCGCTTCAGTCTCATCACTATTCTGGGTAGAACGCAGCGTCAGACCGGTCACGCCCATCTGATCGCCGACCACTTCTTCCAGTGTGCGATGAGTGTGCAGCACGATATTGCCGTTGCGCACTTTTTCCATCAGGCGGTCAATCAGGATCTTTTCCGCCCGGAAGCTGTCACGACGGTGGATCAGGTGCACTTCAGCCGCGATATTCGCGAGATAAAGTGCCTCTTCAACCGCGGTGTTACCGCCACCGATGACCGCCACTTTTTGGTTGCGATAGAAGAAACCATCACAGGTTGCACAGGCGGAAACGCCTTTACCTTTAAACGCCTCTTCTGACGGCAGGCCCAGATAGCGGGCGGATGCACCGGTTGCGATAATCAATGCATCCGCAGTGTATTCGCCGCTGTCGCCGGTGAGGCGGAACGGACGATTCTGCAGATCGACGGTGTGAATGTGATCGAAAATAATTTCGGTATTAAATTTTTCGGCGTGCTCATGCATGCGCTCCATCAGCGATGGACCTGTCAGATCGTGCGGGTCGCCCGGCCAGTTCTCCACCTCAGTGGTGGTGGTCAGCTGTCCGCCTTTTTCCAGTCCGGTGATCAATACCGGATTCAGGTTGGCGCGTGCAGCATAAACGGCTGCGGTATAACCCGCTGGACCGGAGCCCAGAATGAGTAGCTTACTGTGTTTGGCCGTACTCATGCGTTCCTCAGTTTCATTCGGCTGACATAGCCTGCGATTGTAGGGAATATCCGGCGGCAAAGACAAGGCTTCGGCAATTTTGTTAACGATAGCTGCAAACGGCGTAGTCGATGAGAGACTTTTTCGCCTGCTGGCTGCGCCAGAAGGGGGCAAAAATCGGTTTTTGCTGGTGCAGCAGTTCAAAAATACTCATTTAAAAACAGTTACCCAGCGGTCTGTCTGGCATCTTGTACTGAATTTGGAGATTTTACTTTGACAATCGCCTGCGCTTTTGCGAAAACATTATCAGAAGCGAATAACATTAATCGGAACAAAACAGGGTTTCCTCTCTTGTTTTGCACACAACACCGAATAAATGCAGCCTGATATTGGTAATGACGCATGATGTGGACAGACAACATGCGTCATACGGATAAGTGCGAAAGCGCACAGGCTCGGTTAGTTCACTTCAGAAATGCCCCGAACAATGAGCGTTTTCAGGGCGTGGCAGGTAAAGGGAAGGAATTAAGAGAGACAATAATAATGGTAGACAATAAGAAACGCCCCGGCAAAGACCTCGACAGAATTGACAGGAATATTCTGAATGAACTTCAGAAAGATGGTCGTATTTCAAACGTGGAACTTTCCAAACGCGTAGGTTTATCGCCTACGCCATGTCTTGAGCGTGTGCGTCGTCTCGAGCGCCAGGGTTTCATCCTTGGCTATACCGCGCAGTTAAACCCGCACTATCTGGATGCTTCACTGCTGGTGTTCGTTGAGATTACTCTGAATCGTGGTGCGCCGGATGTGTTTGAGCAATTTAACGCCGCCGTACAAAAACTTGAGGAAACTCAAGAATGTCACCTCGTTTCTGGCGATTTCGACTACCTGCTGAAAACGCGCGTACCTGACATGTCTGCCTACCGTAAACTGCTGGGTGAAACCCTGTTGCGCCTGCCGGGCGTAAACGACACGCGGACTTACGTGGTGATGGAAGAGGTTAAACAGAGCAATCGACTGGTGATCAAAACTCGCTGATGCGGGGCAGGTGCAAAACCTGTGAGATTTCGGTACACTCCTGTGAATTCATACAGGACCAGCGTCGGGCTAGCCCGACGCTGTTGCTTCTTACTTTACAGGCACCTGGAGAGTTCTCTTGAGCCAGGAATACACAGAAGATAAAGACGTTTCGTTACAATCGCTGAGCAGTGGGCGTCGTCTGCTGGAAGCGTTGCTCATCCTGGTGGCGCTTTTTGCCATCTACCTGATGGTTTCTCTGGTCAGTTTTAACCCTTCCGACCCGAGCTGGTCGCAAACGGCCTGGCACGAACCCATTCATAACATTGGCGGCAGCGTTGGCGCCTGGCTGGCTGACACCTTACTGTTCATCTTTGGGATAATGGCCTATGCCATACCACCGGTGATCCTCGGTCTGTGCTGGATTGCCTTCCGTCAGCGCGATAATCAGGACTATTTTGACTATTTCGCTGTCGGCTTACGCCTGATTGGCGTGCTGGCGCTGGTGGTGACCACCTGCGGCATGGCAGCGCTGAACGCGGATGATATCTGGTACTTCGCCTCAGGCGGCGTTATTGGTAGCCTGGTCAGTAATGCGATTGCGCCGTGGTTCAGTCCGGCGGGCGGCACGCTGACCCTGCTTTGCGTCTGGGCGGCGGGCATTACGCTCTATACCGGCTGGTCGTGGCTCACTATTGCCGAAAAAATTGGTGGTGTGGTGATGGGCGTGCTGACGTTTGCCAGCAACCGTTCCCGTCACGATGAACCCTGGCAGGAAGAAGAGGATGAGCCGGACGCGCGTGAGCATGCTGACGCGCCGCTGCTGCATGCTGCGAATCCTGACGACGACGATGTTCTGCTTTCTGCGCCGCGCAGTGCGGCGGACGAGCCGGCACTTTCTCAGGCGGATCCGTTGCTGGCGAAAGCCGCTGCTGCGACCAGCGCCGCC
>NZ_MLFN01000002.1 GCF_002095315.1 Pantoea conspicua | reverse complement strand
GGCCAGCCTGTTACGGGCGCAGGCCGCCCGGCACGGCTGTCACCAGAGCCCGCAGCCCTTTCATCCGCACATAACCCTGTTGCGCCATGCAACCCAGCCGGTGGCCCTGCCGCCATGCGGTTTTCACTGGCGCTTCCGCGTCAGCCAGTTTTCGCTGTTCGCCTCCGACTACGCGCAGGGCCGGACCCGCTATCGTGCGCTGGCCAGCTGGCCGTTACAGCCTTAATCAGGAACCTTATGTACTTCTCTCCCCCGCTCAAACCTGCCCGCCTGATCGCCCGTTACAAACGTTTTCTGGCCGATGTTGAGACGCCAGAGGGTGAAATCATGACGATCCACTGCGCCAATACCGGTGCCATGACCGGCTGTGCCACGCCTGGCGATCGGGTCTGGTACTCCACCTCAGACAGCGTGACGCGAAAATATCCGCACAGCTGGGAGCTGACCGGGACGCAACAGGGCCACTGGATCTGCGTCAACACCCTGCGCGCCAACCAGCTGGTGGCTGAAGCGCTCGATCAGCAACAGCTGCCCGAACTCACCGGTTATTCGCAGCGGCAGGCTGAAGTGAGATATGGCAGTGAAAAAAGCAGAATTGATTTTCTGCTCAAGGCGCAGGACCGACGCAACTGCTATATTGAGGTGAAATCCGTAACCCTTTTACATGAAGGAAAAGGTTATTTTCCGGATGCGGTGACGGTTCGGGGACAGAAACACCTGCGTGAGCTGGCGATGGTTGCCGGGGCAGGTCATCGGGCCGTTTTGTTGTTTGCCGTTCTGCACTCGGGGATTGAGGACGTTTCCCCGGCGCGTCACATTGACGTGGCTTACGCAGAGCAACTGGTCCAGGCGCAGCGGGAGGGCGTCGAGGTTTTAGCGTATCGGGCGGACTTATCCGCAGCGGGCATGTTTCTTAAAACGCCGCTGAACGTAACCTTGTAATATCTTTTGCAATTTTATGTGGTAAGACTGTTCTGAGCTAAGGCCCAATTACGCTGTTCCTCACAGGCTTGTCAAGGTGTGTTCACGAATAATTGCCAACCCTGACGGCTTCTGTTATTTATAGCGGCCTGTTTTTTTCCCCAATGTGGGATCGATGTACCCCGTAGATGTCAAACAGCAGGCTAGCAGCAACGCACCTGCAAGACGAAAGTCGAAGGGTATAGTGCGTGTTATCCAGGAGAAACAACATGCAAGAAGGGCAAAACCGTAAAACATCGTCCCTGAGTATTCTCGCCATCGCTGGGGTGGAGCCTTATCAGGAGAAGCCGGGCGAAGAGTATATGAACGACGCGCAGCTGACCCATTTTCGCAAGATTCTGGAAGCCTGGCGTAATCAATTGCGGGACGAGGTCGATCGTACCGTATCGCATATGCAGGATGAAGCTGCTAACTTCCCCGACCCGGTTGACCGTGCCGCGCAGGAAGAGGAGTTCAGCCTGGAGCTGCGTAACCGCGATCGCGAACGTAAACTGATTAAAAAGATCGAAAAGACGCTGAAGAAAGTCGAAGATGACGACTTCGGTTATTGCGATTCCTGTGGCGTTGAGATTGGTATTCGTCGTCTCGAAGCGCGTCCTACTGCCGATCTTTGCATCGACTGTAAGACGTTAGCAGAAATTCGTGAGAAACAAATGGCCGGCTAATGCCGCGTCCAGCACGTTGCCACGCAGTGGAACAACCACCGGTTTTTCCGCTGCGTGGTCACGTTTACAGCCTATGACCTCCTCCTGTATCGGCCGCTTCGCCCCTTCCCCGTCTGGTGAACTTCACTTTGGCTCGCTGATTGCTGCATTAGGCAGCTACCTGAGTGCGCGTGCGCAGCAGGGTCTCTGGCGGGTGCGGATAGAAGATATCGATCCGCCGCGTGAAGTACCGGGCGCAGCAACCCGCATCCTGCATCAGCTGGAGCACTACGGTTTAAACTGGGATGGAGAGGTGCTCTGGCAGTCACAGCGCCACGATGCCTACCGCGAGGCGCTGGCCTGGCTACAGCAGCACCGCCAGAGTTATTTCTGTACCTGCACCCGTCGCCGCATTCAGCAGATTGGCGGCTTCTATGATGGCTACTGCCGTGATCGGCAGCGCGGGCCGGAGAATGCGGCGCTTCGCCTGCGGCAGCACAACCCGGTACTGGCGTTTGACGATCGCTTACGCGGCAGCGTGCAGGTGGATCGGCGACTGGCAGAGGAAGATTTTATCATTCACCGCCGCGATGGGCTGTTTGCCTACAACCTGGCGGTGGTGGTTGACGATCATTTCCAGGGCGTTACTGAAGTGGTGCGCGGCGCGGACCTGATTGAGCCCACGGTACGGCAGATTGCGCTCTACCAGCAGTTTGGCTGGCCGCAGCCCGAATATCTGCATCTGCCGCTGGCGCTGAATCACGATGGCAATAAGTTATCGAAGCAAAATCATGCGCCGTCCTTGCCTGATGGCGATGCGCGACCGCTGTTAGTCGCAGCGTTACGCTTCCTCGGCCAGCCGGTTTCCAGCGGCTGGCAGGACTTAACGCAGGACAAACTGCTGTCTGAGGCGGTGTCGCAGTGGAATATCGCTTTGATGCCCCATGACAACGCCCTGAAACCGGATGCAGAGACAACAGCATTCTCAAATCGTTCTCAACAGGCTATGATTAGCCGCTGATTTTACCTACACCCTTTTACGCCACTGTCGAGGTGTCCCATTTTTACCCGAGTAGCTAATTTTTGCCGGAAAGTCCTGAAGCGTGATGAAGAGGAAGCCCCTGCAGAGGTTGAACCAGAGCGTCTTATGACCATCATTCCTCGTGAAAGCCACACCATCTCACGCAAAGACATCAGCGAAAATGCCCTCAAAGTGCTCTATCGCCTGAATAAAGCCGGTTATGAAGCCTATCTGGTAGGCGGTGGCGTGCGCGATTTGCTGCTGGGGCAAAAACCCAAGGATTTCGATGTCACCACTAACGCCACGCCAGAGCAGATGCGCAAGCTGTTCCGCAACTGTCGCCTGGTCGGCCGCCGTTTTCGTCTGGCGCACGTGATGTTTGGTCCGGAAGTGATCGAAGTTGCGACCTTCCGCGGACACCATCAAATGGAAGAGAGCGAGGACGATCGCAACAATTCGCAGCGCGCCCAGAGCGGCATGCTGCTGCGCGATAATATCTTCGGTACCATCGAAGATGATGCCCAGCGCCGCGATCTCACCATCAACAGTCTTTATTACAGCGTCGCCGATTTCAGCGTCCGCGACTACGTCGGCGGCCTGCACGACCTGCAACAGGGCATCATTCGCCTGATTGGCGATCCGGAAACCCGCTATCGCGAAGATCCGGTGCGTATGCTGCGCGTGGCGCGCTTTGCCGCCAAGCTCAATATGAGCATTGCGCCGGAAACGGCCGAGCCGATCCCGCGTCTGGCATCACTGCTGCGTGATATTCCGCCCGCGCGCCTGTTCGAAGAGTCGCTGAAGCTGCTGCAGGCTGGCTACGGTTACAGTACCTACCTCAAGCTGTGTGAATATCAGCTGTTCCAGCCGCTGTTCCCGACGCTGGCGCGCAACTTTACCGAGCAGAGCGACAGCCTGATGGAGAAGATGCTGGCTCAGGTGCTGAAAAACACCGATAACCGCATCCATAATGATATGCGCGTCAATCCGGCCTTCCTGTTTGCCGCCATGTTCTGGTATCCGCAGCTCGAAACCGCAGAGCGCATTGCGCAGGAGAGCGGTCTGACCTATTTCGAAGCCTTTGCGATGGCGATGAACGATACGCTGGATGAAGCCTGCCGCGCGCTGGCGATTCCGAAACGTATTACCTCGCTGATTCGTGATATCTGGCTGCTGCAGTTACGCATGTCACGTCGCCACGGTAAACGCGCCTGGAAGCTAATGGAGCATCCTAAGTTCCGTGCCGCTTATGACCTGCTGGCCCTGCGCGCGGAAGTGGAAAACAACCCGGAACTGCTGCGCCTGAGCCAGTGGTGGGGAGAGTTTCAGGTGGCGGCACCGCCCCATCAGAAAAACATGCTCAACAACCTGGGCGACGATCCGGCACCGCGTCATAAATCGCGCCGTCCACGTCGTCGTCCTTCAGCACCGCGCCGCGACAATCAAAACGCCTCATGACCCGGGTCTACCTCGCGTTAGGCAGTAATCTTGCCGATCCGCTGCATCAGGTTGATGCAGCGCTGAACGCACTGGATGCGTTGCCGTACACGCAACGCATCGCCACCTCCCCATTTTACCGCACGCCGCCCTATGGCCCACCCGATCAGCCTGATTTCCTCAACGCCGCCGTGGCGCTGGAGACCTCACTGAGTGCGGAAGCGTTGCTGGATCATACCCAGCGGATTGAACGCGAACATGGCCGGGTCCGCAAGGCGGAACGCTGGGGCCCCCGCACGCTGGATATCGATGTGATGCTGTTTGGCGAGGCGGTGATTAACAGCGATCGGCTGATCGTGCCGCATTATGACCTGCTGAACCGCGCCTTTATGCTGGTGCCGCTGCTGGCAATCGCCCCTGAGGCCACGCTGCCGGATGGCCGGGCGCTGAGCGCCATTCTTGCGACGCTCGATAGTCGTGATATCCACCTCTGGCGCGCCTGAGCACACAATCTCACATCTTCGATTCCGCTCCTGAACGCTATCCAGTAAACTGCGCCCATCAGGATTTCTGAGTAGAGGTCGCCATGAAACCCACCACAATGTCACATCTGC
Source organism: Pantoea conspicua (assembly GCF_002095315.1). Taxonomy (GTDB): domain Bacteria; phylum Pseudomonadota; class Gammaproteobacteria; order Enterobacterales; family Enterobacteriaceae; genus Pantoea; species Pantoea conspicua. The sequence goes on along the minus strand of NZ_MLFN01000002.1, from coordinate 166,248 downwards.
GTCAGTGGAAAGCCGACGGCAAAAAATTCGCCACGCTGACCGCCTACGATTTCAGTTTTGCCCGCCTGTTTGCCGATGAAGGCATCCAGGTAATGCTGGTTGGTGATTCCCTTGGCATGACGGTACAGGGCCACGATTCCACCCTGCCGGTCACGGTCAGCGATATCACCTACCACACGGCCGCTGTGCGGCGCGGTGCGCCCCTGGCGCTGCTGCTCGCCGATTTGCCGTTCATGAGTTATGCCACGCCACAGCAAACCTTCGACAACGCCGCTCAGCTGATGCGTGCCGGTGCCAACATGGTGAAGCTGGAAGGCGGAAGCTGGCTGGCAGAGACGGTGCGGATGCTGACCGAGCGGGCCGTGCCGGTTTGCGGCCACCTCGGCCTGACGCCGCAGTCGGTCAATATCTTTGGCGGTTATAAGGTGCAGGGCCGTGATGAAGCGGGCGCAGAACAGCTGGTGAAAGATGCGCTGGCGCTGGAAGCGGCCGGTGCGCAGCTGATGGTGCTGGAGTGCGTACCGGTTTCCCTGGCTCAGCGCGTGACCGCTGCGCTCTCTATTCCGGTGATCGGCATTGGTGCCGGTAACGTCACCGATGGGCAGATCCTGGTGATGCACGATGCGCTGGGCGTGACCGGTGGCCACATTCCTAAATTTGCTAAAAACTTTCTGGCCGCGACCGGGGATATCCGTGCCGCGATTCGCCACTATATCGCCGACGTCGAAGCCGGACGCTATCCGGCGGCAGAGCACAGCTTTCAGTAATTCAGGAGAGTAACCGTGTTGATCATTGAAACGCTACCCATGCTGCGCCGGGAAGTGCGTCGCTGGCGGCAGCAAGCTAAGCGTATCGCGCTGGTGCCGACGATGGGCAACCTGCACGAAGGCCATTTAACGCTGGTAGATGAAGCGCGTGCGCGCGGCGATATCGTGATTGTTTCGATCTTCGTCAACCCGATGCAGTTTGATCGTCCCGACGATCTGGCACGCTATCCGCGTACCCTGCAGGAAGATTGCGAAAAACTGAACCGTCATCAGGTTGATGTGGTGTTTGCCCCGTCGCCGGCTGAAGTTTACCCGCACGGCCTGAAGAATCAGACTTTTGTGGAAGTCCCGGTGCTCTCTTCGTTGCTGGAGGGCGAGACACGTCCCGGCCATTTTCGCGGCGTGGCGACCATTGTCAGCAAGCTGTTTAACCTGGTGCAGCCGGACATTGCCTGTTTCGGTGAAAAGGATTTTCAGCAACTGGCTATCATTCGCAAGATGGTGGCGGATATGGGCTTCGACATTGAAATTGTCGGCGTGCCAACGGTGCGCGCCAAAGATGGGCTGGCGCTGAGTTCGCGCAATGGCTACTTAACCACTGACGAGCGCAAGCTGGCACCGGCGCTCAGTCAGGTTATGCATCAGATGGCGGCGCGGCTGGCGAATGGCGAACGCCACATTGAAGAGATTATTGAGCAGGCGAATCAGACGCTGCTGGAGCGGGGATTGCGCCCGGATGGCCTGGCCATCTGCGATGCGGAAACACTGCAACCGCTGACGGTTGACAGCCAGCGCGCCGTGGTGCTGATGGCGGCCTGGCTGGGTAATGCCCGTTTAATCGATAATCAAACTGTGGACCTGACGCAGTAAGCTGCAGGTCATTTTATTCCTCGTCTGACAAGGTTTCTGGCTATGATCCGTACCGTTCTACAAGGCAAATTGCACCGCGTGAAGGTGACACAGGCGGACCTCAACTATGAAGGTTCCTGTGCCATCGATCAGGACTTTCTCGATGCGTCCGGCATTCTGCAATATGAAGCGATTGATATTTATAACGTCACCAACGGCCAGCGCTTTTCTACCTACGCCATCGCCGCTGAACGGGGTTCAAAAATCATTTCGGTCAACGGGGCAGCGGCACGTTGCGCCTGTGAAGGCGACATTCTGATCATCTGTTCTTACGTACAGGTGGAAGAGGCGGAAGCGCGCCAGTGGCAGCCTAAAGTGGCCTATTTTGAAGGCGATAACCAGATGAAGCGGCTGGCTAAAGCCGTCCCGGTTCAGGTTGCCTGATCGAAAAAGGGGCGCCGATCGACCATCGGCGCCCCTTTTTTCATTTCATCCGCGGCGTTAAACCGGTTTAGTGGCGAGCGGTTTAGAGGGTTTTTTCAGGGTAAACAGGAAGTTGAACCAGCCACGTTTTCTGAGCAGGCACAGCGTCCACGGCAGCGCCAGCGCCACCAGGAAAGCCGATATAAATTTCAGATCGTTGACCCAGGCTGACGGGCTTTCAAACTTCACCATCTTGCTGAAGAACTGAATCGCCAGATAGTGCGACAGGTAAAAGACAATGGAATTGACCCCGATATAATAGACCAGCCCCGACTTTAACTTCAGCGCAATCCAGACAAAAAACGGCACCGATAACAGCGCCAGCGGCGACAGTAACGCCGGTAAGTTGCTCTCCAGCACAAAGATATTTAAGCAGGAGAGCAGCACAAAGCTCAGCAGTGAAAGAATGAGCGTCGGACCATGCTGCACCTTATCAGCGATATCAACCTGTTTTCTGACGACGTAATCACCCAGATAGAAGAAGACGAACAAATAAAATGTCTTATTGACGTGGGTATTATCAAAGCTGGCAAAGACGCTGTCAGGATCGATCGCCGGTAACGCCCAGCTCAGCCCCATGCAGACCACGAAAACCAGCAGGAACGGCAGGTGACGGGCAAAAATAATCACTACGAAGAAAATAAACAGCGACTGCAGGAACCAGGTCATATCTCCCCCGCCCGTCAGGTGGGAAAGAATAATGTTCAGCGGTGACTGCGGGGTATTGGCCATTGAACTGAAGACGATCTTTAACCCGCCATAAATAATCACCCAGACCACGAACGGATAAAGAATACTGTGAATCTTATTATTAAAAAAAGGACCCAGCCCTTTTCTGAGGCCCGCATCAACAAATAAGCCTGAGACGAAAAACATCAGTCCTAGTCGAATGGGTGCAAGCATTTCATTTAACAGGCTACTGAAGGCGGTAAAGTGTCCGGCATTATTATGCACGGCGATGGTGCTATGCAAAAAAATGATGGCGAGGATACTCAATCCCCGCAGATTATCGATCCACGTAATACGATTCATCTTTTCCTGCCTTGTATTTAATAGTGGCCCTGATTGCAGGCCATTTTCTTATTGAATACTCAACATTCCCACTTTCTGTCCGTGAGCAGAGGAATAACGTTAATCTGGCGATATTCTGATAACTATTGTACAAATAAACAACAGCCAGCATTTAGTCCAATTCCTAAAAAAATTTTAGCTTTTTAAATCATGGCGATATAAGTAAAGAAGAAATTATTATCAGATAATACTCAGGGTTATCAGCCAGTAGTCGGAATCAGTTCTGCCGCAGCGGAAAGCTAATAATGAAGGGGAAATTTATGATGTTATTAAAACGTTAAACTTAATACTATCAACCAGATTAAGGCGGATGATTTCCAGGCGGACAAAAAAAAGCCACGCTGTTATCACCGCGTGGCTTTATCTTATTTTATTGATCAGGTACGTAATCCGCGCCCGCGCTGAATCAGGGTGTAAACCAGGCCATAGAACACCACGATAAAGGCAATCAATACCGACAGCGTAAATACCAGCGGCACGTCGTTAATGCCGAGGAAGCCGAAACGGAAACCGCTGATCATATAAACGATCGGATTCAGTTTTGAAACGGCCTGCCAGAAAGGGGGCAGCAGCGTCAGGGAATAGAACACCCCACCGAGGTAGGTTAAGGGCGTCAGCACAAACGTCGGGATCAGGCTGATATCATCAAAGGTTCGGGCAAACACCGCATTCAACAGACCGGCCAGCGAAAACAGCACGGCGGTCAGCAGCAGCGTCACCGCCACCATCGTCCAGGAGTGGACATGAAACGGCACAAAGAACAGCGAAATGGCGGTGACCAGAATGCCGACGCAGACACCACGTGCCACGCCGCCGCCCACGTAACCGGCAATGATGATGTGGGTCGGCACCGGCGCCACCAGCAGCTCTTCAATATTGCGCTGAAACTTGGCGCTGAAGAACGACGAGGCCACGTTGGCATAGGCGTTGGTGATCACCGCCATCATGATCAGACCCGGCACGATAAACTGCATATAGCTGAAACCGTGCATCTCACCAATCCGGGAACCGATCAGGTTACCGAAGATGATGAAGTAAAGCGTCATGGTGATCACCGGCGGCACCAGCGTCTGGATCCAGATGCGGGCGAAACGGTTAATCTCTTTGGCCCAGATGCTCTTCAGCGCCACCCAGTACAAATGTGTCATGCTTTTGCTCCTGTTTTTCCCTGCGTCAGGCCGACGAACAACTCTTCCAGACGGTTGGCTTTGTTACGCATACTCAGCACCTGCACGCCCTGCGCACTCAGCTGGCTGAACACGCTGTTCAGGCCCTGCTCGCGCAACACTTCTACTTCCAGCGTGGAGGTATCTACCAGACGGTACTGAAACCCCTCCAGCGTCGGTAATGGGCTGCGCGGCGCCAGATCAAGAATGAAGGTTTCCGATTTGAGTTTGGAGAGCAGCTCTTTCATCGAGGTGTTCTCGACCAGTTCACCGCTCTGAATAATGCCGATATTACGGCACAGCATCTCAGCCTCTTCCAGATAGTGGGTGGTGAGAATAATGGTGGTGCCTTTGGCGTTGAGCTCTTTCAGGAACACCCACATTGAGCGGCGCAGTTCGATATCGACGCCGGCGGTCGGTTCATCGAGAATCAGCAGCTTAGGTTCATGCATCAGTGCCCGGGCGATCATCAGACGGCGCTTCATGCCGCCGGAGAGCATCCGCGCACGTTCGCTGCGCTTGCCCCACAGATCGAGCTGTTTCAGATATTTTTCTGCCCGCTCATTGGCTTCGCGACGTTCAACACCGTAATAACCCGCCTGGTTGACGACGATTTGCATTACCGTCTCAAACGGGTTGAAGTTAAATTCCTGCGGCACCAGGCCAAGCTGACGTTTGGCGTTGACCACATCTTTTTCCAGATCGTAGCCAAACACCCGGACGCTGCCGTCAGATTTGTTCACCAGTGAGCTGATAATGCCGATGGTGGTCGATTTACCGGCGCCGTTCGGTCCCAGCAGTGCATAAAAATCACCGGCCTCAACATTAAGATCGATACCCTTCAGCGCCTGCACGCCGCCGGGATAGGTCTTGGTCAGCCGGGAAAGTTCCAGTGCATATGTCATTCCGAATCCATACCCTGTATTGATGGCAATCTGATGCCGTTTAAATTTGTGAAGCCTTCGCCTATAGTACGCGCACGCACTCTGCGCAGTAACCGGTCGCTCAACGCCATGACAGATATCGATACCCTGATCAGTAATAACCGTGAATGGTCTACATTACTGGTCGAAGAAGATCCCGGCTTTTTTGAGCGGCTCGCCCAGGCACAAAAACCGCGCTTCCTGTGGATTGGCTGTTCTGACAGCCGCGTCCCCGCCGAACGTCTGACCGGACTGGAACCGGGTGAACTCTTTGTCCACCGCAACGTTGCCAATCTGGTGATTCACACCGATCTCAACTGTCTTTCCGTGGTGCAGTACGCCATCGAAGTGCTGGAAGTTGAACACGTCATCGTGTGCGGTCACTACGGCTGCGGCGGCGTGCAGGCGGCGATGGATAACCCGGAACTGGGGTTAATCGACAACTGGCTGCTGCATATCCGCGACCTCTGGTACAAGCATAGCGTGTTGCTGGGGGAACTCCCGCCGGATAAACGTCTGGATAAACTGTGCGAAATCAACGTCGTTGAACAAGTCTATAACCTGGGACACTCAACCGTGCTGCAATCTGCCTGGAAACGCGGGCAAAATGTCTCACTGCATGGCTGGGTTTACGGCATTCATGACGCTGCCTGCGTAACCTTGATGTTACGGCAAACAGCCGTGAAATTCTTGAACAACGCTACCGTCACGGCATCGCTAATCTGCTGAATAGCGACAAATAAGTGGCATCAGGCGCGACACAGCCTACACGAAGCAGATGCTGCTGGCCTTGGAAGAATGTGCGGTGCGGTGTGCGCAACTCAGGATTCGATCGGCACCACTTTGCCGATGTAGGGCAGATGGCGATAGTGCTGCGCATAATCGATACCGAATCCGACCACGAATTCATCCGGAATCGCAAAGCCGACGTACTCTACGTTGACCTCCACTTCACGGCGTTCCGGCTTATCCAGCAGGGTACAGATTGCCAGCGACTTCGGCTGACGCAGCTGCAGAATTTCACGTACTTTGCTCAGAGTGTTACCGGAGTCGATGATATCTTCGACGATTAACACATCTTTGCCACGAATATCTTCATCCAGATCTTTCAGGATTTTCACATCGCGGCTGCTGGACATGCCGCTGCCGTAACTGGAGGCGGTCATAAAATCGACTTCATGCGGAACGTCAATGGCGCGGCAGAGGTCGGCCATAAACATAAAGGAACCACGCAGCAGCCCCACCAGCACCATGTCACTGCCGCTGTCACGGTAGTGGTCATTAATCTCTTTGCCCAGTTCAGCGATGCGCGCGGCGATTGCCTGTTCAGGGATCATCACTTCAACAGTGTGTTTCATTGCTTTCAGCCTGGTTACGTCAGAAAAGCCACGAAGTCTATCATAGTCATTCGCGTGGCGGCTGCGATCGGCGCGAAGCAAACGATACCGTCGCGAAAATTATTGCCGCCCGGCGCGGGGTAGTTGTAATGCGTATTACCTTAGAACTTTCTGGCATTTACCAGCATGATTCGCTGCATGGTAGCCTTTATCCAACATATCATTACTCCACTCGTGCCGCAGGCCGGAGATCACAATGACGTCATCAAGCAAGAAAACCCACATCGGCGACCGTCCGCTGCATCCTGAAACCCAGATGCTCAATTACGGCTACGATCCCCGTCTTTCTGAAGGTGCGGTCAAGCCACCGGTGTTCCTGACCTCAACCTTTGTTTTCGACAGTGCCGAAGAGGGACGGGATTTCTTCGATTACGTATCAGGCCGGCGTGAACCGCCCGAAGGGAAAACCGGCGGGCTGGTCTATTCGCGCTTTAACCATCCCAACAGCGAAATCGTTGAGGATCGGCTGGCGGTCTATGAGCAGGCGGAGAGCTGTTCGCTGTTCTCTTCCGGCATGGCGGCGATCGCCACGGCGCTGCTGACCTTTGCCCGACCGGGTGAGGTGATCCTGCATTCGCAGCCGCTGTATGGCGGCACCGAAACCCTGCTCAGCAAGACGATGCACAATCTGGACATTAAGGCGGTCGGCTTTAGCGACGGTAATGACGAGAACCGGGTTCGTGAAGCGGCACAGCAGGCGATGGCGCTGGGTCGGATCGCGATTATCCTGATCGAGACGCCAGCCAATCCGACCAACAGCCTGGTGAACATCCGTCTGATGGCACGTATCGCCGATGAGATTGACCAGCAGCAGGGCTCACGGCCGATTATCGCCTGCGACAACACCCTGCTCGGCCCGCTGTTTCAGCAGCCGCTGACGCTGGGTGCCGATCTGTCGCTCTACTCGCTGACCAAATATGTGGGCGGTCATTCCGACCTGATTGCCGGGGCGGCGATGGGCAGTAAGAAGTTAATGGCGCAGGTCCGCGCGCTGCGCAGCGCTATCGGCACCCAGCTCGATCCGCATTCCAGCTGGATGCTCAGCCGTTCGCTGGAAACGCTGTCGCTGCGCATGGAGAAGGCATTTCACAATGCCGAGGCGGTAGCTGCCTTCCTGCGCGATCATCCGAAAGTGGCGAAGCTGCACTGGCTGCCCTATCTGGATGCGGAGAGTGCCGAAGGCAAAACCTACCGCGAGCAGTGCAGCGGGGCCGGTTCGACCTTCTCATTTGATATTGTCGGGGGTCAGCCCGCCGCGTTTCGTTTCCTCAATGCGCTGGCGCTGTTTAAGCAGGCGGTCAGCCTCGGCGGCACCGAGTCGCTCGCCAGCCATCCCGGCAGTACCACCCACTCCGGCGTGCCGCAGGCGGTGCGCCAGCGTAGCGGAATCACTGACGCCACAGTCCGCCTGTCGATCGGCATTGAGAATGCAGGCGACCTGATTGAAGATATCCGGCTGGCGCTGGATCAGGCCTGATTTCAGCTGACGGTGAACCCGAGCATCATGCCGGTATCCTCGTGCTCCAGCAGATGACAGTGGGCCATGTAAGCGTGTTCGGCGGTGGCGACGTAATTAAAGCGAACCAGTACTTCGCTGCGCCAGCCGTCGACGTTCACCATATCTTTCCAGCCCTGACGATGCGGTGCCGGTGGCTTGCCGTTCTCTGACAGAATACGGAACTGGGTGCCGTGAATGTGGAACGGATGCAGCATCGCGTCACCCTCGCCGGAAATGGTCCATTTCTCGAACTCGCCCAGCTTCACCGCAAAGGACGGTTTCGTCATATTAAACGCCTGACCGTTGATCTTATTGCCGTTACGGAAATCATAGCCGGCCGGTTGCGCCATGCCGTGCATACTGTGATCCATCGGCTGGTCGTGATCGGTAGCCGGTTTATCGTGCGTCATTGACATGCCGTGGTGGCCGCCCTTGCCCATCGCCTTGTCACCGTAGCGCTGCATCAGCGCCTGCATCCCCAGCTGATCCAGTTGTGGATCCATCATCAGCTGCAGCCAGCGCGTGTTCAGCCCATCGGTTTTCGGCACTGGCGGCAGTGTTGCCAGCTGATCCGGCAGCGTGGCGCTGGCCATCACCCGCAGCGGCAAAATCTGCACCAGCGGCAGCGGCTGGTCGAACGGTGCCAGTGTCATGCCCATCTGCCCGACCGGCAGCGTCACCAGATCAAAGGCTTTGCCATCCGAGGTATCGATCATCACTTCAAAACGTTCGCCTGGCAGCATCGGCAATGACGCCAGCTTCACCGGCTCGGCCAGCAGTCCGCCGTCGCTGGCGATGACATAGAGCGGTCGCTGGTCACTGGCGGCAACATGCAGCGAACGGGCATTGCAGCCATTCAGCAACCGCACCCGCAGCCAGCCGCGCGGCACCGCATGTTGCGGGTACTGCACGCCATTGGTCAGCATCATGTCGCCAAACCAGCCAACCGCCGCGCGCATCACATCCAGCTGGTAATCAATCTGGCTGCCATCTTTGGTCAGCTGTTTATCCTGAAAGATCAGCGGCACGTCATCCACGCCCCATTGGGTCGGCAGCCGCAATTTACCCATCTCGTCATCTTCCAGCAGGATCAGCCCGGCCAGTCCCTGCGCCACCTGATGCCCGGTTTTCCCATGCAGATGCGGATGATACCAGCAGGTCGCGGCCGGTTGATCGGGGGTGAAAGAGACCTGCCGCGAGCCGCCAGGCGCGATGCTGGCCTGCGGGCCACCATCGACGGCGCCCGGGATTTCCAGCCCATGCCAGTGCAGTGTGGTCGCCTCGCTGAGCCGGTTATGAATGTTCACCGTGGCGGGCTTGCCACTTTGCAGCCTGATAGCGGGGCCGAGTAAGTTGCCGTTATAGCCCCAGGTGGGCACTGCCTTACCGTTCCACTCCGTGGTGCCCTGCATGGCGGTCAGGGTGTACTGGCCTCTGGCATCCGGCATCAGCAGTGACGGAATCGGTAACAGCGGCCGGCTGGCGGCCATCAGCGAGCGGCTCCAGAGCGGTAGCGCCCCGGCCGCACTCAGGGCAGCCGAGAGTTTCAGGAATTGGCGACGTTGCATGGTAATCATCCTTGTTGCATGAGAGCAGACAGCCTAAACCCTGACCTTATGGGAAGGTCAAGCATTACCCTCCGGAATCAGCCGAAAAAAGGCGGAGAGCCGCACGGTGCGGCAAATTAATCGAAAACCTGATAGCAACTGTGCTAACGTCATTAACAATATCCATTGAAGAGAACGATTATGAAGCAAAGCTTTAAGATCCTGCTGCTGACGGGACTCCTTGGCTTCTCCTCCACCAGTTTTGCTCTGAGCGAATCCGAAGCAGAAGATCTGGCCGATCTGACGGCGGTGTTCGTCTATCTGAAGAATGATTGCGGCTATCAGGATCTGCCGGATGCGCAGATCCGTAAGGCACTGGTGTTTTTTGCTCAGCAGAACCGCTGGGATTTAAGCAACTACAGCAATTACAACATGAAAGCGCTGGGCGAAGAGAGCTATCGTGACCTGAGCGGCATCGCCATCACCAACGATAAAAAATGTAAGTCGCTGGCGCGCGATTCGCTGAGCCTGCTGGCTTACGTCCGCTAATCCCCCTCTCTCTTCTGCTGGACATTTGACCGTGCAACCACGGTCAGAGTTAGCTATCATGTGCCGCCCATTTTCATGGCGATGTCATCAGAGGAGAGCCCCACCATGGCCCAAAATGAAATGTGGTATGAAACCCTTCATGCCGGTTTTGGTCAGTATTTCACCATCGATAAACAGCTCTATCGTGAGAAAACTGCGCATCAGGATTTAATCATTTTCGAAAATGCCGCGATGGGTCGCGTCATGGCGCTGGACGGCGTGGTACAGACCACCGAGCGCGACGAATTTATCTATCATGAAATGATGACCCACGTTCCTCTGCTGGCGCACGGTGCGGCGAAAAGCGTGCTGATCATTGGCGGTGGTGATGGCGCTATGCTGCGTGAAGTGTCGCGTCATCCACAGATCGAAAAGATCACTATGGTGGAGATTGATGCAGGTGTAGTCACCTTCTGTCGCCAGTACCTGCCGAACCACAGCGCCGGTGCCTATGACGATCCGCGCTTTACCCTGGTGATCGACGACGGCGTTAACTTCGTCAATCAGACCACCGAAAAATTTGATGTCATCATCTCTGACTGCACCGACCCCATCGGTCCCGGTGAAAGTCTGTTTACCTCAGAATTTTATGCCGGCTGCAAAGCGGCCCTTAATGAAAATGGCATCTTTGTGGCGCAGAATGGTGTCTGCTTCCTGCAACAGGACGAAGCGGTCAACAGCCATCGCAAACTGGGTCACTATTTTGCCGATGTCAGCTTCTATCAGGCGGCGATTCCAACCTACTATGGCGGCATCATGACCTTTGCCTGGGCGAGTGACAACCCGGCGCTGCGCCAGCTCGATAGCGCTACCCTGCAGGCGCGTTTTGAGGCCGCTGGCCTGACCTGCCGTTACTACACACCGGCAATCCATACCGGCAGTTTTGCCCTGCCGCAATATCTGTTGAATGCGTTATCTGCCACGCGCTGATGGCACATTTCTAAGGGGGTGAATAAAATTGCAAAAGCTAAAACTACATGGCTTCAACAACCTGACTAAGAGCCTGAGTTTTTGTATTTACGATATTTGCTATGCGAATACTGAAGCTGAACGCGATGGTTATATTGCCTACATTGATGAGCAATATAACGCTAACCGTCTGACCGAAATTCTGACCGAGACCTGCTCGATCATTGGTGCCAACGTGCTGAACATTGCGCGCCAGGATTATGAGCCGCAGGGCGCCAGCGTCACTATTCTGGTCAGCGAAGAACCGATCGATCCGAAAGATATCGATAACTCGGAACACCCTGGCCCGTTGCCGAATTCGGTGGTGGCCCATCTGGATAAGAGCCATATCTGCGTACACACCTATCCGGAAAGTCATCCGGAAGGCGGACTTTGTACCTTCCGCGCCGATATCGAAGTCTCTACCTGCGGCGTGATTTCACCGCTGAAAGCGCTGAATTACCTGATTCACCAGCTGGAATCTGACATTGTGACGGTCGATTACCGGGTACGCGGGTTTACCCGTGACGTGAAAGGGATGAAGCACTTTATCGATCATGAAATTAATTCGATCCAGAACTTCATGTCAGATGATATGAAAGCGATGTATGACATGGTGGATGTGAACGTTTATCAGGAAAACATCTTCCATACCAAGATGTTGCTGAAAGAATTCGATCTTAAGCACTACCTGTTCAACACCCAGCCTGAAGATCTCAGCCCGCAGGAACACAAGCGAATCACCGACCTGCTGTGGAAAGAGATGCGTGAAATTTATTACGGCAGAAATATCCCCTCAGTGGGACTGAAGACGCTGTAATCATGCCGGGCGGCGCGCTGTTCCGACACGCGCCGCTGCTGGCCGCCCTGCCTCATTGATCCCACTTTGCGACGGTTATGCCGTCAGCAACAGGCTAATCCCCCGCTCACGCAGTCCCTGCCGCACAACCTCTTCCAGTCGTTCGTCGGTCACCACATCGGTCAGGCTTTCCAGCGGCGCGGCGCAAAACAGCGACCAGGAACCATATTTGCTGCTGTCTGCCAGCAATATGCGACGGGAAGCATTGGCCAGCAGATCGTGTTTCAGTCCGGCTTTTTCCTCCGTCGGCGTGGTAATACCGCGCTCCAGGCTCCACGAATTACAGCTGACAAAGGCGATATCCGGATTGATGCTGCGCAATAGCCGACGACCATGTTCGCCAATACAGGACTGGCTGGAATCATCAATGCGGCCACCGATAATCGTCACCTCGATCTGCCTGAATTCCGACAAAAACAGCGCAATGTGCAGATCGGCGGTGATCACCCGCAGCGGCAGATGAGTCAGTTGCCGTGCCAGCTCCAGCATGGTAGTACCGGCATCCAGCACCACCGAATCGCCCGCCTGAACAAAACGGGCAGCACAGGTGGCAATCGCCTGCTTTTCGGCCAGATTACGCTGCATTTTCTCCAGCGTAGTCGGTTGCGTGGGAATAAAGCGGTTGAGGGTGACGTCACCATGACTGCGGCTGATTACCCCTTCTTTATCCAGCTTAATTAAATCACGTCGAATGGTGGCCGGTGAGGCGGAGATGGCACTGACCAGCTGCTCAACAGTCACCAGATTATGGCTTTTCAGGTAATCCATAATCTGGTCAAGACGGCTCTGTCCCTTCATATTTCCCTATGCGAGCTGCATCGCGAGTTTGATAGAGATTGTCATGCTCTCAGACTTCGCTTTACCTGTCCAGGCGATATCAAACGCGGTGCCGTGGTCCGCCGAGGTGCGGATAAACGGCAGGCCCGCGGTGATATTAACCCCGTCGTAGAATCCCAGCAGTTTAAGCGGAATATGTCCCTGATCGTGGTACATCGCCACCACCATATCGTACTGCCCTTCCTGACACTGAAGGAATACCGTATCCGGTGGACAGGGGCCCGATACCGCAATGCCCTGCGCCTTCATCGCCGCAATGGCCGGCGCGACCGTGGTGATCTCTTCATCGCCAAACAGCCCGTTTTCACCGGCGTGCGGATTAACGCCCGCCACCGCAATGCGCGGCTGAGTATAGCCGACCCGACGCAGGAAGGTATCCGCCATCCCGATCACCGTCCCGATGCGTGACTGGTTCAGGGTATCGAGGAATTTCCGCAGCGCAATATGGGTGGTGACGTGAATGACTTTCAGCTTATCGGTATAGAGCACCATGCGTAATCACGACTGTTAGTCAGTTTTGCCAGTAACTCTGTGTGACCCGGATAAAGATGGCCCGCCGCATGCAGCGCCTCTTTATTCAACGGAGCGGTGGCAATGGCTTGTACTTCGCCCGCCAGCGCAAGTTCGGCTGCACGCTTTACGCAACGGTATGCCAGATCCCCAGCCTGAGCCTGCACTTTCCCTGGTGCTAGCGATGCGGGATCTTTTAACGGCTCATCAATAACATTGATTACCCCTGGCATAAAGCGTGCCTCCGAAACCCTGTTAATCAGGTGTAGTTCTGAGGGAGGTGTAATCGCTAAAGCCTGGATGCGCTTTAGCGTGAGCAGACAACCAATCACCACGACCTTCGCGCCAGACAGCTCGCCACCGGCCAGGGACTTAAGGATAATTTCAGGACCGATCCCTGCCGGATCGCCCATGGTGACTGCAACGATTTTACTTCCCACTGTACATCTCCTCGATAAAATAAAGTGCATCACGCAGCGTGGTTTGACAGCCAAAACCGCCCGCTTTGGTGATTACCGGCAAGTCGTCAATTTCACTATTAATAAAGGTGCCGCAGGGTATGCAGGGAGCCACTTCCGCATTGATACGATAGCCTTCAGCCCCCAATGCGCGGGCGACAGCAATAGCGATATCGCCGCCCGTCAGAAACAGACCGCCAATCTGCGTATGCGTGATAATACGCAGCGTTATTTCGCCCAGCGCCTGGCTGATACGATCCCCCAGTTGCTGGCGGCTGAGCTGCATCGTCTCGCAAAGTTGCTCAATACGGCGTCGTTCATCACTATCACGGCAGGTACGCAATGCGCAGTGACGGCGGGTTTTCAGCATGGCGATAGCGCGTCCGGCAATCAGCTGGCAAGCGTGAGTGGCGTCTTCCAGCAACATGACTTCGACGTCGATATCCACAATACCCAGCAGATCTTCCTGTTGTGCAAAAGTAATCTGTTGCCGGGTCACTTCGCTCATTGAGCCGGCAACCACCAGGACAGGCAGCCGCTGCCTGTCGCTAAGGTAACTTTCAGCGGGCAACGCATTAGCAAACCCTGCGGCACCGACTAGCAGTAATGATGTAGTGAGGTGGGGAAGAGACTGAGCTAACAAAGCCAGGTCACTTTCCTGCACTGCATCAATAACGACGATACCGCGTTCCTGATGACCCAGCGCCGCCAGCCTTTCGACAAGTTTGCCACTGCGCACAACCGCCAAATCCAATTCATAAACAGGTATCCGGGTCTGCGCCTCAATAAGCGTCCGGATATGTGAAGAGAGGATCGGCGTTTTCGGATCGCTGGCATATTCCGTTTCAGCCAGCGGTACATCGAAGACCCGGCATTGTCCCTGAAACGTTGTTCGTCCCGCAGCCGGAATAGCCGCCGCCACAAGGGCAAGCTGCGCACCACTGGCCTGCATCGCAGCCTCGATCTCTGCGCCGACGTTGCCACGAAACGTTGAGTCAATTTTTTTATACACAACAGGCTGATCAGCGTTGCCGCAAAAAGGATGTAATGCGGTCAACACCTTTTGCCGGGCATCATCAGGTGTCAATGCCCGGCTCTCTGTGTTGATGACCAGCACATCACAACCCCGCGCAGGTTTGTGCTGGTCGCTAAGCAGCACATCGATCCGTGCGCCTTTTTTAGCCAGTTGCACCCCGGTATCATTTGCGCCAGTAAAATCATCGGCAATGACGACCATTTTCATGCAGCATTCTCCTCTCTGGCCGCTTTCGCAGAGATGCGTCTGGCGACCCATGAACTGAGGACAGGGGTCAGGATCGCCGTGGTGATAACCGAAGCCGCAATCAGGGGGGCTGCCGCCGCTGCAACCGCTGCCATCGAAGGATCAGCCTGGGCTATGGCCAGCGGTGTCGCCACGGCATTACCCGCTGTGCTGGAGGCTGCTGCACCCGCAATGCCAGAGCCACCCACCAGGCGATCGGCCCGAATATTAAAAAATCCGCCCACAAAGGTCGTGATGAACCCTAAAAGAATGCCAGCCAGTCCGCCCTGAAGAAGCATTTCCAGATTGATGCCAGCCCCTAAGGCAAAAGCGAAGAAAGGGATCAAAAGCGGGCCGCCTTTAGTGAGAAATTCACGCATATTCTGATCAAGGTTTCCGAGTAGCATACCGACCAGTAATGGCACCAGCACGGCGACCAGAGCCATCAGCGGAATATTGGCCATACCGGCCGCCCCCAATGCGATCAGAGTAAAGAAGGGTCCATCGTTCAGCGATAATACGGAGATAGCACCGACATCCCGCTCATTGCCAAACTGGCCTACCAGCGCAGCATACAAGCCTCCGTTAGAGTTACTCATTGCTGCAATAATGGCGACGCCGGTCAGGCCAAAAATGCCCTCAGCCCCGAACAGATGTTCGACCCCCAGACCCAGTGCAACCGCAACCAGCAATTTAGTCAGCGTTATGGTTCCACCCTGTAACAGCGCATGAGGCGCAGCTTTAAAACTGATGCCTGCACCCATGCACAACAAAAATGCGCCAATCAATGTCGCTGCGCCATTTTTAAACAATGCAGTCGTGAAACCGCCAATATTCAGCGCTGCAGGATAAAAGGTGTTTATCAACGCACCGATAACCAGCGGGATGACCATCATCCCTCCCGGGACTTTTTCTATTGCCGCCTTTAGTTTCATATTACACCCAGAATGATTTTAAATAGTCAAAATGATTGTAATAGATCAAATAAAAACAAATGTGAGGTCGGTCGCAGATAAATAATAATCAAACTGATTAATTTCGCTCATCTGGTCATGCAGGTTACAACCTGGAGCCAGACCCGGCGATCCTCAACAGAGCGGGTAAGAAGAGACAGAGAGACAGGAATGGGGGTAATGAAAACCGAATCAGCATGAAGCGCACCCGGCGAAAATAAGCAGGTGCACTTAAAGGGAGCGGGGTTAACAGGCCGAAAAGTTATGCCCGGCTTTTATTACCGTACTGATTCACGAACTGGCGATAGGCGGCGATCACCAGCAGGAAATCTTCAATGCCGCAGAATGAGAGGCTCTCTTCGTCGTAGTAGTTCATCCCCTCTTCCATGCCGTCATCTTCCAGTGCCAGCAGGTTGGCGCGGATCATCACCTCTTCCTCATCCAGCAGGATGGTGTACTCGCTGCCGACACGCTGCCATTGCCGCACGCTGCCTTTCACATCTTCGATGGCGGCCTCGACTTCATCCAGCAGGCCAGGATCGTCTCTGACCTCTTCATTGAACCAGTGACCGACCGCTTCGTGATCCATCGACATGCGCACCTTAATCTGGCCGGTCACATCGCGTAAAAATTCATATTCCATCGCCCGTTCCTCTCTACATCATCGCGTCACGTTATCAGTGTCAGCGCTGCCTCAACGGCAAAGTGTGACAAGTGGCGCATTATTGCAGGCTGTCCGGCGAAATCCAGCTTTTCATCGCGCCGGTTGCCGTCGCACAGACGAAAAAAAGGGGCGAATCATCGCCCCTTTTTATGGCTACCGGTCAGTGAATCAGACTGCAGTCTGGAAAATCACGCCGTCAGCTTTGTCGGTGTACTGCGCCAGCTGGTCAAAGTTGAGATAGCGATAGGTGTCGCTGGCAGTTTTATCCACCTGCGCCATAAATTGCTGATACTCATCCGGCGTTGGCAGGCGACCTAACAGTGAGGCCACTGCCGCCAGCTCGGCTGATGCCAGGTAGACGTTCGCGCCGGTACCCAGACGGTTCGGGAAGTTACGGGTTGAGGTGGAGACCACCGTCGCACCGTCCGCCACGCGTGCCTGGTTACCCATGCAGAGTGAACAGCCTGGGATCTCGATACGCGCCCCGCTCTTACCGAATACGCTGTAGTAACCTTCTTCGGTCAGTTGCGCCGCATCCATCTTGGTTGGCGGAGCCACCCACAGACGGGTCGGTAACTGGCCTTTATGGCTATCCAGTAGCTTACCGGCTGCACGGAAGTGACCGATGTTAGTCATGCACGAGCCGATGAAGACTTCATCGATCTTCTCACCCTGCACATCAGAGAGCAGACGGGCATCATCAGGATCGTTAGGTGCGCAGAGGATCGGCTCTTTAATATCCGCCAGATCGATCTCAATCACCGCGGCATATTCCGCATCCGCATCCGCTTCCAGCAACTGTGGATCCGCCAGCCATTTCTCCATCCCTTCAACACGACGTTCCAGCGTACGACGATCGCCATAGCCTTCAGCAATCATCCACTTCAGCAGCACGATGTTGGAGTTCAGGTATTCAATAATCGGGTCTTTATCCAGCTTGATGGTACAGCCCGCCGCTGAACGTTCCGCTGACGCATCTGACAGCTCAAACGCCTGCTCGACTTTCAGATCCGGCAGACCTTCAATCTCCAGGATGCGGCCAGAGAAGATGTTTTTCTTACCTTTCTTCTCAACGGTCAGCAGACCCTGTTTGATGGCATACAGCGGGATGGCATGAACCAGATCGCGCAGCGTAATGCCTGGCTCCATTTTGCCTTTAAAGCGCACCAGTACCGATTCCGGCATGTCGAGCGGCATCACGCCGGTCGCGGCGGCAAACGCCACCAGGCCAGAACCCGCCGGGAAGGAGATACCGATCGGGAAACGGGTATGGGAGTCACCACCGGTACCGACGGTATCCGGCAGCAGCATACGGTTCAGCCAGCTGTGAATGATGCCGTCACCCGGACGCAGCGACACACCGCCACGGTTCATGATGAAGTCTGGCAGCGTATGGTGCGTGTTCACATCCACCGGCTTAGGATAAGCTGCGGTGTGACAGAATGACTGCATCACCAGATCGGTCGAGAAACCGAGGCACGCCAGATCTTTCAGCTCATCACGGGTCATCGGACCGGTGGTATCCTGCGATCCCACTGAGGTCATTTTTGGTTCGCAATAGGCGCCCGGACGGACACCCTCGACGCCACAGGCGCGGCCGACCATCTTCTGTGCCAGCGAGAAACCGCGGGTGCTCTCCGCAACATCTTTCGCCTGACGGAATACGGTGCTGTGCGGCAGACCCAGCGACTCACGCGCTTTGGTGGTCAGGCCACGACCGATGATCAGCGGAATACGGCCACCGGCGCGTACTTCATCAATCAGCACTTCAGTTTTCAGTTCGAAGCTGGCCAGCAGTTCGTTGGTCTGATGGTTGCGCACTTCACCTTTGAAGGGATAGATGTCGATGACATCGCCCATGTTCAGGTTGTTCACATCCACTTCGATCGGCAGTGCGCCGGCATCTTCCATGGTGTTGAAGAAGATCGGGGCAATTTTGCTGCCCAGCACCACGCCGCCGCCTTTTTTGTTCGGCACGTTCGGGATGTCGTCGCCCATAAACCACAGCACCGAGTTGGTGGCGGATTTACGTGAGGAACCGGTACCGACTACGTCACCCACATACGCCAGCGGGAAGCCTTTGGCCTGCAGCGCCTGGATCTGTTTAATTGGGCCAACGTTGCCTGGCTCATCCGGCTCAATGCCTTCACGGGCATTTTTCAGCATCGCTAACGCGTGCAGTGGGATGTCAGGACGTGACCAGGCATCCGGCGCCGGAGAGAGGTCGTCGGTGTTGGTTTCGCCGGTGACTTTGAACACGGTGACGGTAATCTTTTCTGCCAGTTCTGGCCGTGACAGATACCATTCCGCATCGGCCCACGACTGCATCACCTGCTTCGCGTATTCATTGCCCGCTTTGGCTTTCTCTTCCACGTCATAGAAGCTATCAAACATCAGCAGCGTGTGTGAGAGGGCTTTGGCCGCGATCGGTGCCAGTTTGTGGTCTTCCAGCGCCTCGATCAGCGGATGAATATTATAACCGCCCTGCATGGTGCCAAGCAGTTCAACCGCTTTTTCAGGAGAGATCAGAGGAGAGGTGGCTTCGCCTTTGGCGACAGCGGCCAGGAAACCCGCTTTAACGTACGCCGCTTCATCGACGCCGGGTGGAACACGGTTGACCAACAGATCGGTCAGAAATTCTTCTTCACCCGCAGGTGGATTTTTTAGCAGTTCAACCAGCGCGGCCATTTGGGAAGCATCTAAAGGCTTAGGTACGATCCCTTCTGCGGCACGCTCGGCAACGTGCTTACGGTATTCTTCTAGCACGACGTTATCCTCGCTCTCATTATGTAGGGCTTTCCGACCACCTTGCTCACTTATGGAGAACAACCTTGCCTTGTGATGTCCAGGTTGAGGTGCCCGGTTTCGCGGAGGGCAGAATAGCAGGATTTCGGGTGTTTGTTAATCTGTTTACAAAAATACAACATTAAAAGCATAACCCTTTCTGCCGGTTTACTGCCGCCAGCCATCGCTTCTCCGGACAGCAAACCGGCCCGGGAAGCGCACCATCGCGCCGCTGGAAAAGGTCACCCCGCGTTGACCTGCCGGTCAGGATTTAGCCCGCTATGATTTCTCTGAAATGTATAACGGCCAGGAATAGAACCCCGGCCTGAAGATAATTTTTGGCGAGATGTGAGCAGGATTGGGTGATGTCCCGCTGCAGACAGCAGAAGGTTGCTGCTGTTACCCGCAGCAGAAGAGCCCGGGATGGGCTCTTCTGAACGAGGTTAGTTTTTCAGGCTGGCAGGAAAATCAGCGGGCAGTTCACTGGCCGGACAGTCAATCACGCTGTCGTTGTTTTCGCCTGCATCGCGGATAAAAGTCAGCGTAGCGAACTCATCAATCACTTCAGTCGGATAAGCCGGACCTGCCTCGCGGTATTTTGCCATCTCTTCCAGATGTTCGTTCTGGAAGCAGACCGTTTTTTCCGGATTATTCATCACCCAGCGAGGGAAGAAGATGGTGCCGTGGAAAATTTTATCGGTCAGGTTAACGGCCAGGCTGACATCGGTGCCGGTCGGCTCGGTCCAGGAGACTTTATAGACATCCTGTGCCAGACGAACGATATAAGCGTGCTGGTTTTTCACCCAGCGGTTACCCACCATTCCGCTGTGAATACGGTAATCAACGGTGTTAGCATTTTTTATATAGAGCTCGTAGTTCCAGCCGTTGTCATAGGTATAAACCAGATGTTTGCCGACCAGACCAGACAGGTTGTTTTTATCAAAAGTGCTCATGATGATTTCCTCATTTATTTGCCTTGAGGAGATTATCGCGCGTTACAAAAGTGATTAATAACGCTATTTTTAGCGCCAATCCATTCAAATTTTAGATAGATTATTATGCACAAGACGACGCTCGAACAGTGGTTTCTTCTCGACTCCGTGGTTAACGAAGGCAGTTTTGCGCTGGCGGCTGAGAAAAATAATCGCAGCCAGTCCTCAGTCAGTTACCAGATTGGCCTGTTGCAGCAGCGGCTGGGCATCGCGCTATTGCAACAGGCAGGACGACGGGCAGTTCTGACGGCGGAGGGCGAGCAGCTACTGGCGCAGGCGCGGCCGCTGCTGACCGGTTTTAACAGCCTGGAAGCACAGGCTGCCGCATTACAGCGCGGTGAACCTTCTCGTATCGACCTGATGGTCGATGCCATCGCACCCAAGCCGCTGCTGTTTACGGTGTTGCACCAGTTTCAGCAGCGTTATCCGCACGTCCGCGTCTGGTTCAGTGAAATCGTCCGCAGCGAAACGCCGCTCAGGCTGGCGGAACAGCAGGCCGATCTCTGGCTGGTGGCACGCAGTGGCGACGAATCGTTAACCGGCGAAAGCCTGATGAGCGTCGACTTTATCGCGGTCGCTCATCGCGACCACCCCCTGCACAGCGAGCCAGCACCGCTCAGTGCCGCCACTCTGGCGCGCTGGCCCTGCATTACCATTCTCGATCGCCAGCAACAGCAGCAGTCAGAAGTCAGTGGCGAGCAGGCGGAGAACTGGTCGTTCACTACCCTGTCGGCAGCCATTGAGGCGGTGCAGCATCAGCTTGGCTATGGCTGGTTGCCGGAGAAGAACATTGCCGCCTAGCTGGAGAGCGGCAAACTGCGCCCGCTCCCGCTGCTACAGGGTCGGCGACGCTCAACCTCACTGATGCTGCGCATTAATGAAGAGAAATTGCCAGGCAATTCGGCGATCGCGGTACTGGCGCAGATGTTTATCGACCAGGTGGCAGCGGATCGGCGGGGTTGATGCCGTGTGGAGAGTTAGCGGGAGAGGATGAATGCGGGTTGAATGCGCACATACTCGCCAGCCCAACATTCAGGCAAAAAAAAGCTCCCGTACAGGGAGCTTTTTTATCGATCAGACGATCAGAGAGGCTTATTTCTTTTTCGCTTTCGCGTTAGGCAGATCGGTGATGCTGCCTTCAAAGATTTCTGCCGCCAGACCCACTGACTCATGCAGGGTTGGGTGAGCATGGATGGTCAGCGCAATATCTTCCGCATCACAACCCATCTCGATCGCCAGACCGATTTCACCCAGCAGCTCGCCGCCGTTGGTACCGACAATCGCGCCACCAATAACCCGGTGCGTCTCTTTATCGAAAATCAGTTTGGTGATGCCTTCTGCACAGTCAGAAGCGATAGCACGACCAGAGGCTGCCCACGGGAAGGTGGCGGTCTCGTAGCTGATGCCTTTCTCTTTCGCTTCTTTCTCGGTCAGGCCGACCCAGGCAACTTCTGGCTCGGTATAGGCGATGGATGGGATCACTTTCGGATCGAAGTAGTGCTTCAGACCCGAGATCACTTCCGCCGCGACGTGGCCTTCATGCACGCCTTTGTGCGCCAGCATGGGCTGACCGACGATGTCACCGATAGCGTAGATGTGCGGCACATTGGTACGCATCTGCTTGTCGACGCGAATGAAGCCGCGATCGTCCACTTCCACGCCCGCTTTGCCCGCATCCAGACCTTTGCCGTTCGGTACACGACCGATAGCCACCAGCACCGCATCATAACGCTGTGCTTCGCCAGGTGCTTTTTTACCTTCCATCGAAACGTAAATACCATCGTCTTTTGCTTCAACGGCGGTCACTTTGGTTTCCAGCATCAGGTTAAATTTCTTGCTGATTTTCTTGGTGAAGACTTTCACCACATCTTTATCCGCAGCCGGGATGACCTGATCGAACATCTCGACCACATCGATCTCTGAACCCAGCGCATGATAGACCGTTGCCATTTCCAGACCGATGATACCGCCACCCATAACCAGCAGGCGCTTCGGTACTTCTTTCAGTTCCAGCGCATCGGTTGAGTCCCAGACGCGTGGATCTTCATGTGGAATAAACGGCAGTTCGATTGGGCGTGAACCCGCAGCGATGATGGCGTTATCGAAGTTGATGGTGGTCGCGCCGCCTTCTCCTTCAACCACCAGGGTGTTAGCACCGGTGAATTTGCCCAGGCCATTAACCACTTTGACTTTACGACCTTTTGCCATACCTGACAGGCCGCCAGTCAACTGGTTGATCACCTTCTCTTTCCAGCTGCGAATCTTGTTGATATCAGTCGATGGCTGACCAAACACAATGCCGTGCTCTTCAAGGGCTTTCGCCTCTTCAATCACTTTAGCAACGTGCAGCAGCGCTTTAGATGGGATACAACCGACGTTCAGACAAACACCACCCAGGGTGCTGTAACGCTCTACCAGTACGGTTTCCAGACCTAAATCCGCGCAACGGAAGGCTGCAGAGTATCCTGCAGGACCCGCCCCAAGTACTACGACCTGGGTTTTAATCTCTGTACTCATCATGACCTCTTATTTGATATCCGGCGGGTCAGACGTTCTTATGATGCCCTTGTTCCACCGGGACTTTCACCGCAAGAGTTTACAGAATTGTTAACAAACTGCCAACCGCGGTGCGACGAATCGTTACAGGAAGGCCGGCTTTCGCCGGCCTTCTTCACATTTACATAACTAAACGACGAATGTCAGACAGCATATTGCCGATCAGAGTGATGAAACGCGCCCCATCAGCCCCGTCGATGACGCGGTGATCGAAGGAAAGAGAAATTGGCATCATCAGACGTGGTGCAAACTCTTTACCGTTCCATACCGGCTCCATCGCCGACTTCGAGACGCCGAGGATAGCCACTTCCGGCGCGTTGACGATCGGCGCGAAGTGTGTGGTACCCAAACCGCCGAGGCTGGATATGGTAAAGCATCCGCCCTGCATGTCGCCTGCCGTCAGCTTACCGTCACGTGCTTTCTTCGAAATCGCCATCAGTTCACGTGACAGCTCGGTGATGCCCTTTTTGTTCACGTCTTTGAAGACCGGAACCACCAGACCATTTGGCGTATCAACCGCCACACCGATGTTGATGTATTTCTTCAGCGTCAGCTTCTGCGCATCTTCTGACAGTGAACTGTTGAAGCGTGGCATCTGCTCAAGTGCCGCAGCGACCGCTTTCATGATGAACACCACCGGGGTGTACTTCACGTCCATCTTACGCTTCTCGGCTTCCGCATTCTGCTGCTTACGGAACGCTTCCAGATCGGTGATATCGGTTTTGTCGAAATGCGTAACGTGCGGGATCATCACCCAGTTACGGCTCAGGTTCGCGCCAGAAATTTTCTGGATGCGTCCCAGTTCGACCTCTTCGATTTCGCCAAACTTACTGAAGTCCACTTTCGGCCATGGCAGCATGCCAGGCAGACCGCCGCCGCTGGCAGCAGCCGGTGCCGCTTCAGCGCGTTTGACCGCCTCTTTCACATAGCTCTGCACATCTTCTTTCAGGATACGGCCTTTGCGGCCAGTGCCTTTGACTTTCGCCAGATTAACACCGAACTCACGCGCCAGACGACGGATCACCGGGGTAGCGTGAACATAGGCATCGTTCTCGGCGAACTCGCCTTTGCTCTCCGCTTTGGCGGCGGCTGGTGCCGCGGCTTTAGCTTCGGCTTTTTCTGCCGGTGCCGGGGCATCCTGTTTCGCTGCTGCTGCTGGGGCAGCGGCTGGCGCAGCACCTTCCACTTCAAACACCATGATCAGTGAGCCGGTGCTGACTTTGTCGCCAGTCGCCACTTTCAGCTCTTTCACGGTGCCCGCGAATGGTGCAGGAACTTCCATCGAGGCTTTGTCGCCTTCCACCACAATCAGTGACTGCTCAGCTTCAACTTTGTCGCCGACTTTCACCAGCACTTCAGTGACTTCAACTTCGTCACCACCGATATCCGGAACGTTAACCTCTTTTGCGCCCGCTGCCGCAGCCGGAGCCGTTGCCGCTTCTTCTTTCACTTCAGGTTTCACGCCAGCGGCCGGCGCTGCGCCTTCCGCTTCAAACACCATAATGTGCGAACCGGTGCTCACTTTATCGCCGGTGCTGATTTTGATCTCTTTCACGGTACCCGCGAACGGTGCCGGGACTTCCATCGAGGCTTTGTCGCCTTCTACCACGATCAGAGATTGTTCGGCTTCAACTTTGTCGCCAACCTTCACCAGAATCTCAGTGACTTCGACTTCGTCACCGCCGATATCCGGAACATTGACATCTTTGCTGGCGGTAGCAGAGGCAGCCGCTGGCGCCGGGGCCGCGTCTGCTTTTTTCTCTGCGGCCGGTGCCGGTGCGGCTTCTGCCGCACCTTCCGCGTCAAACATCATGATCAGCGAGCCGGTTTCTACTTTGTCACCGGTGGCGATTTTGATCTCTTTGACTACGCCAGCCTGCGGCGAAGGCACTTCCATTGAGGCTTTGTCGCCTTCCACGGTGATCAGCGACTGTTCGGCTTCCACCTTGTCGCCAACTTTCACCAGAATCTCGGTGACTTCAACTTCGTCAGACCCGATATCCGGTACCTTAATTTCGATAGCCATTACTCTATTACCTCTTAAGCCAGACGCGGGTTAACTTTATCGGCATCGATACTGAATTTGGTGATCGCGTCAGCCACCACTTTCTTCTCAATCTCGCCACGTTTAGCCAGCTCACCCAGCGCGGCAACCACCACATAAGACGCATCCACTTCGAAGTGATGACGCAGATTTTCGCGGCTGTCAGAGCGACCAAAGCCATCGGTACCCAGCACGCGATAGTCGCTGGCAGGTACATAGCTACGAACCTGCTCAGCGAACAGCTTCATGTAGTCGGTTGAGGCGACGGCCGGTGCATCGTTCATTACCTGCGCGATGTAAGGCACGCGCGGTTGTTCAGTCGGATGCAGCATGTTCCAGCGCTCACAATCCTGGCCATCACGCGCCAGCTCGGTGAACGAGGTCACGCTGTAGACGTCAGAGCCGATACCGTAGTCTTTCGCCAGAATCTGTGCCGCTTCACGTACGTGACGCAGGATAGAGCCTGAACCCAGCAGCTGGACTTTGCCTTTGCTGCCATCGACCGTTTCCAGCTTGTAGATACCCTTACGGATACCCTCTTCCGCACCCTGCGGCATCGCTGGCATGTGGTAGTTTTCGTTCAGCGTGGTGATGTAGTAGTAGACGTTTTCCTGCGCTTCGCCATACATCCGCACCAGACCGTCATGCATGATCACCGCGACTTCATATGCGTATGAAGGATCGTAGGAGATACAGTTAGGGATAGTCAGCGACTGAATGTGGCTGTGACCATCTTCATGCTGCAAACCTTCACCGTTCAGCGTGGTACGACCGGAGGTGCCGCCGACCAGGAAGCCGCGCGCCTGTTGGTCGCCCGCCAGCCACATCAGATCGCCGATACGCTGGAAGCCGAACATCGAGTAATAGATGTAGAACGGGATCATCGGCAGGTTGTTGGTGCTGTAAGAGGTCGCCGCCGCCAGCCAGGATGATCCTGCGCCCAGCTCGTTGATCCCTTCCTGCAGAATCTGACCTTTCTCATCTTCTTTGTAGTAAGCCACCTGCTCACGGTCCTGAGGGGTGTACTGCTGACCGTTCGGGCTGTAGATACCGATCTGACGGAACAGACCTTCCATACCAAAGGTACGCGCTTCATCAGCGAGGATCGGAACCAGACGATCTTTGATCGACTTGTTCTTCAGCATCACGTTCAGGGCACGCACAAAGGCGATGGTGGTCGAAATCTCTTTGTTCTGCTCATCCAGCAGCGCATTGAACTCTTCCAGCGCTGGCATTTCCAGCTTCTCGGTGAACTTCGGCTGACGCGTTGGCAGGTAGCCGCCCAACTTCTCACGCTGACCGTGCAGATAGTTGTACTCTTCAGAGCCTTTGTCGAAGGTCACGTACGGCAGAGATTCAATCTTGTCATCCTCTACCGGCACGTTGAAGCGATCACGGATATAGCGCACGCCATCCATGTTCATCTTCTTCACCTGGTGAGCAATGTTTTTGCCTTCCGCAGTGTCGCCCATACCATAACCTTTGATGGTATGCGCCAGGATCAGTACCGGCTTGCCTTTGGTATCCTGCGCTTTTTTCAGTGCCGCGTAGATTTTCTTCGGATCGTGGCCGCCACGGTTCAGTGCCCAGATTTCATCATCGGACATATCTTTAACCAGCGCGGCGGTTTCCGGATATTTACCAAAGAAGTGCTCACGCACATAGGCACCATCACGGGATTTAAAGGTCTGGTAATCGCCGTCAACGGTTTCGTTCATCAGCTGAATCAGCTTGCCGCTGGTATCTTTGCGCAGCAGCTCATCCCAGCGACCGCCCCAGATCACTTTGATCACTTCCCAGCCAGCACCGGCAAAGATGCCTTCCAGCTCGTTGATGATCTTACCGTTACCGGTGACCGGGCCATCCAGACGCTGCAGGTTGCAGTTGATGATGAAGACCAGGTTATCCAGTTTTTCACGGGTGGCGATGGTGATTGCGCCTTTTGATTCCGGCTCATCCATCTCGCCATCACCCAGGAAGGCATAGACGGTCTGTGCAGAGGTATCTTTCAGACCACGGTGTTCCAGATATTTCAGGAACTTCGCCTGATAGATAGCTGACAGCGGACCCAGACCCATGGAAACGGTCGGGAACTGCCAGAACTCTGGCATCAGTTTCGGGTGCGGATAAGATGAAAGGCCTTTACCGGCCACTTCCTGACGGAAGTTGTTCATCTGCTCTTCGGTCAGACGACCTTCAAGGAACGCACGGGCATAGATGCCTGGGGAAATGTGGCCCTGGAAGTAAACCAGGTCGCCGCCATCCTTCTCACTGCGCGCGCGGAAGAAGTGGTTAAAGCACACTTCATAAATGGTGGCAGAAGACTGGAAGGAGGACATATGGCCACCCAGTTCCAGATCTTTCTTCGATGCGCGCAGCACCGACATGATGGCGTTCCAGCGGATCGCGGAACGGATACGACGTTCAAGAGAGGTATTGCCCGGATAGTCCGGTTCATCTTCAACGGCAATAGAGTTGATATAGTTGCTGATTGCAGAAGATCCTGCAGCAACGTTCACGCCGCCTTTGCGGGCTGCACCCAGTACCTGATCAATCAGATACTGCGCACGTTCAACACCTTCTTCACGGATGACCGATTCGAT
Source organism: Pantoea conspicua (assembly GCF_002095315.1). Taxonomy (GTDB): domain Bacteria; phylum Pseudomonadota; class Gammaproteobacteria; order Enterobacterales; family Enterobacteriaceae; genus Pantoea; species Pantoea conspicua. Next base: position 138,490 of record NZ_MLFN01000002.1, on the reverse strand, counting down.
CGCCTGTAGCCAGTCACGAGTTTCAATCGGATCCACGTCATTGTGTAAACGTTCTGACATGGGTGTGTTCCTTATCTGTGTCTAATACGTTGAATAATCGGGAGCCTGTTACAGCAGATGCAGGCAGGCTCGTCGCACATGTCCGTACGATCTTTGTCGCACGTTATTCCTTACGTTGCTGTAAACGACGCAGGGAGCGTTCTCGACGGCTCTGCTCCCGACTTCTGTCCAGCAAGATTTCCTCTATGAACGCCAGGTGACGGTGTGAAGCCTCGCGCGCTTTTTCCGGCTCACGAGCCACAATCGCCTCAAAGATTCTGGCGCGGTGACCGCTCACTTTCGCCAGCATTTCCCGGCGCGAGTAGAGCAATTCGAAATTCTGACGAACGTTTTGTTCCAGCATAGGGCCCATAGAGCGTAGCAAATGCAAAAGCACAACATTATGGGCTGCTTCTGTGACAGCGATCTGATACTGCATCACTGCGTCCGCTTCGGCGTCTAAGTCGCCGCTCTCCTGTGCCTGCTGGATCTGCAGATGGCAATCGCGTATCCGCAGCAGATCCTCTTCGGTGCCGCGCAGTGCCGCATAATAGGCGGCGATGCCTTCTAAGGCATGGCGCGTTTCCAGCAGATCAAATTGTGATTCCGGATGGTCGGCAAGAAGCTCTACGAGTGGATCGCTCATGCTTTGCCAGAGATGCTCCTGTACGAACGTTCCGCCACCCTGACGGCGTAGCAGTAATCCTTTGGCTTCTAAGCGCTGGATCGCTTCGCGGAGAGACGGACGTGAGACATCGAATTGTTTGGCGAGTTCGCGCTCGGGGAGCAGCTTCTCTCCCGGACGCAACGTCCCTTCCATGATCAGGGATTCGAGCTGTTGCTCGATGGCGTCGGAGAGTTTGGGTTGGCGAATCTTACTGTAAGCCATCTTCCCTTCTTATTTAGCCCATCGTCCGGAGTAAATTGGTAATACCAATTGTCAAAAGGTGCCGGTAAAGTAACAAAGTATTCACCTTGTGTCTATATGGTCGCGGTCACATTCCGCAGCAGTTAAAGCCAGTGGTGACGCTAACTTGCGGTTAAAAAAATGAAAAATTACCGCGAGAGCAAATGTTAAATAACTTCACTTTTACCAAACCTTACACCCGTTTAGCCGCTAACCGCAGCGGCTACCATAAGCGAAACCTATTCGCCATCGACATCGTTTCATGGCAGAAATTTGCCTGTCACAGACGTGAGCCAGACGCTGTTTTTTCAGTCAATGCCCAGCACGAAAAGCGAAAGCAGGTGCAAAGCGATTCGCTTATCACTATTCTTGTCGCCAGGGTAGCGCCAGGCAGCAGACAGCACGCCGGATACCGTAAAATAATCAATACGTTAATGTAACCACTTCCTTACAGCGGACTGCGCTGCGAATGAAGAATAAAAACATCACGAGGTTTGTATGGAACAACAGCAAGGCGAAGCGCTGAAACGCGGTCTGAAGAACCGTCATATTCAGCTCATCGCGCTGGGTGGTGCGGTGGGGACCGGCCTGTTTCTGGGCAGTGCATCGGTCATTGAATCCGCCGGACCGGCAGTTATTCTGGGGTATGCCATTGCCGGTTTTATTGCCTTTTTAATCATGCGCCAGCTAGGCGAAATGGTGGTGGAGGAGCCCGTTGCCGGCAGCTTCAGCCACTTCGCCTATAAGTACTGGGGCAACTTTGCTGGCTTCGCATCGGGCTGGAACTATTGGGTACTCTATGTACTGGTAGCGATGGCAGAGCTGACCGCTGTGGGTAAATATATCCAGTTCTGGTGGCCTGACTTCCCGACCTGGGCCTCGGCCGCCATCTTCTTTGTGATGATCAACGCCATTAACCTGACCAACGTGAAAGTGTTTGGTGAGATGGAGTTCTGGTTCGCCATTATTAAAGTGGTTGCGGTGATTGGCATGATCCTGTTCGGCGGCTGGTTGCTGTTCAGTGGCCACGGCGGCCCGCAGGCCACCGTGCGCAACCTGTGGGAACAGGGCGGGTTCTTCCCGCATGGCCTCGGCGGGCTGGTGATGGTAATGGCGATCATCATGTTCTCGTTTGGCGGTCTGGAACTGGTGGGGATCACTGCCGCAGAAGCGGATAATCCGGAAACCAGCATTCCTAAAGCGACCAACCAGGTCTTGTGGCGCATCCTGATTTTCTACATCGGTTCGCTGGCGGTGCTGCTGTCACTGATGCCGTGGACCCGCGTTACCGCGGACGTCAGTCCGTTCGTCTTCATCTTCCACGAACTGGGGGATGCGATGGTGGCTAATGCGCTGAACGTGGTGATCCTGACGGCGGCGCTGTCGGTCTATAACAGCTGCGTGTACTGCAACAGCCGTATGCTGTTTGGTCTGGCGCAACAGGGCAACGCCCCCAAAGCGCTGCTGAAAGTGGACCGCCGCGGCGTGCCGGTGCTGACCATTCTGGTATCCGCTGTCGCCACTGCGCTCTGCGTGTTAATCAACTACCTGATGCCGGGCGAGGCTTTTGGCCTGCTGATGTCGCTGGTGGTCTCGGCGCTGGTGATTAACTGGGCGATGATCAGCCTGGCGCACCTCAAATTCCGTCGTAAGAAAGATCAGCAAGGGGTGACCACCCGCTTCAAAGCGCTGTTCTATCCGGTGGGTAACTGGATTTGCCTGATCTTCCTGGCGGCCATTCTGGTGTTGATGGCGACCACACCGGGCATGGCGATCTCCGTCTGGCTGATTCCGGTCTGGCTGGTGATTCTGGGGATGGGCTACTTCATTAAAAATCAGACACAAAAAGCCTGATAAGCCCTTACCTGCTGCAGCGCCGTGGCGTGCTGCAGCAGGCGTTCCGCTTTATCCGCCACCTGGCGCTAAAGCCCGATCCAGTTCACACTTCTTCCCGCGCACCTGTTTTGTCCATCTTCATGGCGATTTACTCCCAGTCATCTCACTGATTTAGCGACAATAATTCCTGTTCACACCGGATGCGCAGGAGAGAACCATGAAAGGTGCAGCCCTCTCATTTCGAGAAAAACTGGGTTATGGCATGGGCGATGCCGGATGCAACATGATTGGCGGTGCCATCATGTTGTTCCTCAACTACTTCTATACCGATGTTTTCGGCTTAGCCCCGGCGCTGGTCGGCACACTGCTGCTGTCGGTACGGGTACTGGACGCGGTGACCGATCCGATCATGGGCGCGGTTGCCGATCGCACCCAGAGTCGCTGGGGCCGCTTTCGCCCGTGGCTGCTATGGGTCTCCGTTCCCTATGTGCTGTTCAGCGTGCTGATGTTTACCACACCGGACTGGACCTACCATAACAAGGTGATCTGGGCCTTCGTCACCTACTTCCTGATGTCGCTGACCTACACCGCCATCAACATTCCTTACTGCTCGCTGGGCGGCGTGATTACCAACGATCCCGGCGAACGCGTCTCCTGCCAGTCTTACCGCTTCGTGATGGTCGGCATCGCTACGCTGATCCTGTCGATGTCGCTGCTGCCGATGGCGGAATGGTTTGGTGGCGAAGACAAGGCGCGCGGTTATCAGATGGCGATGACCGTGCTGGCAACCATCGGCCTGGCGATGTTCCTGTTCTGCTTTGCCACGGTGCGTGAGCGTATTCACCCCGCCGTCCCCAGCAATGACGACCTGAAGAAAGATCTGCGCGACGTCTGGAAAAACGATCAGTGGGTGCGCATTCTGCTGCTGACCTTCTGCAACGTCTGTCCCGGCTTTATCCGCATGGCCGCGACCATGTATTACGTTACCTGGGTAATGGGGCAATCGACCCATTTCGCCACGCTGTTTATCAGCCTCGGTGTGATTGGCATGATGTTCGGCAGTACGCTGGCAAAAGTGCTGACCGACCGCTGGTGTAAGCTCAAGGTTTTCTTCTGGACCAACATTGCACTGGCGCTGTTCTCCAGTGCGTTTTACTGGATCGATCCGCACGCCACGCTGATGGTGGTGATCGCCTACTTTGTGCTGAACATCCTGCATCAGATTCCGTCGCCGCTGCACTGGTCGCTGATGGCCGATGTCGATGACTATGGCGAATGGAAAACCGGCAAGCGCATCACCGGTATCAGCTTCTCCGGCAACCTGTTTTTTCTCAAAGTGGGACTGGCGGTCGCCGGGGCGATGGTTGGCTTCCTGCTGTCGATCTACGGCTACAATGCCGGGGCTAAACAGCAGTCGCCGGAAGCAATCAACGGCATCATGCTGTTGTTTACCGTGATCCCGGGCGTGGGTTATCTGATTACTGCAGGTGTGGTACGGCTGATGAAGGTCGACCGTAAAATGATGCTCACCATTCAGCAGGATCTCGCGCTGCGTCGCGAAAATTTCCGTGATTTACAGACTGTTCGCACACGCGACGGTGTTGTCCCGCAAACCGGAGAAGTAAAATGACCGCTATCCTGCCCAACCCTTTTATCGAGCAGCGCGCCGACCCGTTTATTCTGCGTCATGATCAACACTACTACTTTATCGCCTCAGTGCCGGAATATGACCGGCTGGAGATCCGTCGTGCCGATACGCTGGCAGATCTGCGCAGCGCTGAACCGGTGGTGGTATGGCGCAAACCGGACAGCGGCCCCTGCAGCGAACTGATATGGGCGCCGGAACTGCACCTTATCGACGGCCAGTGGGTGATCTATTTTGCGGCTGCGCCGACGCGCGACATCAAGGATGGCCTGTTTCAGCACCGGATGTATGCGCTGGTGTGTGATGCGGCCGATCCACTGCAGGGTGAATGGCAGCCGTGCCGTCGGGTATTCAGCCAGTTCGACAGTTTCTCGCTGGATGCCACCCACTTCGTGCATCAGGGCAAGAACTGGTATTTGTGGGCGCAGAAAGATCCGGCGATTCCCGGCAACTCGAACCTCTATCTGGCTGAGTTGCTCAACCCCTGGACGCTGAAAGGGACGCCGGTGATGCTGAGCCGGCCTGAATATGAGTGGGAATGCGCCGGGTTTAGCGTTAATGAAGGCGCGGCGGTAATCCGCCACGGTGACCGGCTGTTTGTCACCTACTCGGCCAGCGCCACCGATGAGAATTACTGTCTGGGTTTACTGTCGATTGCGATGGATGCCGATCCACTCGACGTTACCGCCTGGCAGAAATCTGCCCGGCCGGTGTTTGTGTCGAGCTGGGATAATCATCAGTATGGGCCGGGCCACAACAGCTTTACCCAGGATGAGGCGGGACGCGAGGTGCTGGTTTACCACGCGCGTAATTACACCGAAATTGAGGGCGATCCGTTATGGGATCCGAATCGCCATACCCGGCTGAAGTACTTTGACTGGCGGGCAGATGGCACACCCGATTTTGGCGTGCCGCCCGCCGATCACACCAGCGTGCCGTAGATCGTCAGCAACGCCACGGCCACGACCAGCACCAGTGAGGTTCGTTTCGCTAACGCCACAGCAACCCGTGGCGTTTCGACTTTATCGGTGTGCGGATCGCGAGATAGCGAGAACTGCGCCAGGCTGGTCAGTACCTGATACTGCGAGCGATGACGGTCGGTGAGCGAGGCAAACCATGCCGGCAACGCTTTCTCGCCATGTCCCAGCAAGGCGTAGGCCACACCCGCCAGCCGCACCGGGATCCAGTCAAGCACATGCAAAATGCCATCGACACCAGACTGAGCACGCGCCATCGGCGTGCCCTGTTTTGCCAGCCAGCCCTGCCAGGCGCGCAGGAAGGCGTAACCCACCAGCAGCACCGGTCCCCAGGCACCGCCCACCACCAGCCAGAACATCGGCGCGAGGTAGAAGCGGAAGTTAATCCAGATCAGCGCATTCTGCAGTTCGCGCAGAAATTCGCGCTCGCTGCACTCAACCGGTACGCCGTGTATCAGGGTCAGCTCCGCCGCCATCGCCTGATGCGCAGCGGCATCGTCATGACTGGCCGCTTTCAGGTAGGTGTGATAATGCCGTCGTACCGACCCCGCGCCGATACACAACAACCCGACGACGATCCAGAACAGCAGTTGCAGTACGCCAAACAGCACTCCTTTCAGGCTCCAGACCACCAGCGCCGTCACGGCCATCGCCAGTACCGTCATCAGCAGGGTACGCACCATTGAGACATGCTGGCGGCGACGAAAAAACGGCTCCAGCCGGTGTTCCAGCTGCCAGTGCTCGCCCAGCTTGAACAGGCGTTCCCAGCCTAAAACCAACAACAAGGTAAACAACGTCATACTGACTCCGCAAAAATCACGATTTTTGCTGCGTTAACAGCTGTTTATAGTAGCCCCAGTCAAAAGCAGGTCCGGGATCGGTTTTGCGCGCCGGTGCGATATCACTGTGTCCGGTAATACGCGCAGGCGTCAGCGGGTAGTGCTGCAACAGCAGTTGTGTGACCTGCTGCAGCGACTGATATTGCGCCCCGGTATAGGGGTCGCTATCCGTGCCTTCCAGTTCGATACCGATGGAGAAGTCGTTGCAGTTCTCACGGCCTTCAAACTGCGACACTCCGGCATGCCAGGCTCGTTTATCAAAGGAAACGTACTGTACGATCTCGCCATCGCGACGAATCAGGCAGTGCGCCGCCACGCGCAGCGCGGCAATATCGACGAAATAAGGATGCGCATCCGGCGGCAAGGTGCCGGTGAACAATTTATCGATCCACGGGCCACCAAATTCGCCTGGCGGTAAGCTGATATTGTGGATGACCAGCAGCGAAGGCGCCTCATCGTCGGGTCGCTCATTACAATGCGGCGAGGGGACCTGACGTACCCCGGTCAGCCAGCCATGTTCAAGTTTCATGCTGCATTTCCTTATTCAATCAGGCTGAGAATAGCATGAATAGTAAGGGTTTCTTGCCTCTAAATGCGTCGTTATGCTGCCAGACGGGCGATGCGTGTTAAGGATACTAAACAAAATTACGTCCATCGCTGGTACCCGGTTACGGTTCAGGCTATTGTGAACACCTTACTCATCATCCCATTTTGGAGTTCAACGCTTATGTCTTCGCGTGGTTATGATCCAGACAGCCGCCGTCAGGCTTTGATTAGACGCATCGAAGGTGACATTCCCGAGGCGGTTGCGCGTGCGTTACAGGAAGATCTTGGCGGCGAGATTGATGCCGATCGTGATATCACCGCCCAGCTGTTGCCCGCTGAAACGCAGGCCCATGCTCAGGTGATTACCCGTGAAGCGGGTGTTTTCTGTGGTAAACGCTGGGTCGAAGAGGTGTTTATTCAGCTCGGCTCACATGCAACCCTGACCTGGCATGTCGCGGATGGTGATCGGATCGAAGCTGACCAGCCGCTGTTCGATATCAAGGGTCCGGCACGATTACTGCTGACCGCTGAACGTACCGCGCTCAATTTTGTTCAGACCCTCTCTGGCGCTGCCACCGAAGTCAGCCGCTATGTGGCGCTGCTGGCGGGCAGCCAGACGCAACTGCTGGATACGCGAAAAACCCTGCCCGGCCTGCGCACCGCGCTGAAATATGCTGTCCTGTGCGGCGGTGGCAGTAATCATCGCCTGGGCCTGTCCGATGCCTACCTGATTAAAGAGAATCACATTATTGCCAGCGGATCGATTCGTCAGGCGGTGGAAAAGGCACAATGGCTGCATCCGGATGTGCCGGTAGAGGTGGAAGTGGAATCGCTGGAGGAACTGAGTCAGGCACTGGAGGCGGCAGCGGATATTGTGATGCTGGATAACTTCAGCCTGGAAGGGATGCGTGCGGCGGTAGCGCTGAATCAGGGGCGTGCGCTGCTCGAAGTCTCGGGCAACGTCACGGAAACCACGCTACCACTGATTGCGCAGACCGGCGTTGATTATGTCTCGGTGGGTGCGCTGACCAAACATGTGCGTGCACTCGATTTATCGATGCGTTTTCAGCAGCAGTAAGCTATCGCGCCGTGCCGCCAGCACGGCGCTTTATACGATCCCGCTTCCATAGCGATTTCGGCTGCACTGCAAGTCCTGACTCTCTTCTCGTCTTCTTTTCCATTGTTTCACTCTGCGCCTGTGATTCCTCATGCCACTTTTTTTAATCTGTCAGCTTCTTAACCTGGAGAAGACGAGATGGATTATCAACGTGGATTTACCCTGGTCGAACTGATGATTGTGGTGGGTATCGTGGCGATCCTCAGCGCCATCGGTCTGCCTGCTTATCAAAACTATCTGCAGCGCGCAGCGCTCACCGACATGCTGCAAACCATGGTGCCGTATAAAACCGCAGTGGAGCTCTGTGCTTTAGAGCGCGGCGGCCCGACGCCGTGTCAGGCTGGCGAACACGGCATTCCTGCCGTCAGAAGCTCACGCTATGTTTCAGCCCTGAGCGTCACCAATGGCGTCATCACCCTGACCGGACAGGAGAGTCTGAATGGGTTAAGCGTCGAGATGCTGCCAGTATGGGACAGCACCGAAGGCGGCATCAGCTGGCAACGTAGCTGCACCAGCAGTAACAGCAGCCTGCGTGACAATTGCCTTGCGCAGTTCCGCTTTGCCGATAAAGGAGCTGCCGATGAAGCCTGATGCGGCGATTGCGGCATTATGCCAGCGCTATCGCGCCCTGGTGCTGCACCATGATGCCAGCCAGTTACGGGTTGCCGTGGCGGAAACGGTGCCGCAGGGGCTGGCTGAAGCCCTGCATTTTGCCAGCCAGTGCCAGATTGAGATCGAGTGCTGGCCCCAGGCGCGTCTCGACCAGTTACAGCACAGTGAAAAACCGTTGTCAGCACGCGAAGACGCCCCCTCAGAGTCAGCCATTGAGGCAACGCAGCAGATACTGCAGCAGGCGCTGGAGCGTCGCGCATCAGACATTCACATCGAACCCTGCCGGGAGGGGCTGCGGGTCAGGCTGCGGATTGATGGTGTCCTGCATCCGCTCTCCGCGCTGCCGGCCATCCCGCCCGCAGCATTGCTGGCTCGCCTGAAAATCCTTGGCGGACTGGATATTGCCGAACGCCGGTTACCCCAGGATGGTCAGTTCAGCCTGGAGATTGCCGGCAAACCGGCCTCGTTTCGCCTTGCCACGCTGCCGATTCACGGCGGAGAAAAAGCCGTGGTCCGGCTGCTGCAGAGTGAAAGCGCCGCACTATCGCTGGATAAGCTGGGGCTTCCCGCCGCCCAGTTACGCCTGCTCTGCTCGGCGCTGGCGCAGCCGCAAGGGCTGATCCTGGTGACCGGGCCAACCGGCAGCGGCAAAACCTTCACCCTCTACAGCGGGCTCAGTGCGCTGAATACGCCAGACAAAAATCTCTGCAGTGTCGAAGACCCGATTGAAATTCCGCTGCCTGGCATCAATCAGACGCAGATTCACAGTAAAAATGGGCTCGACTTCCATCGCGTGCTGCGTGCGCTGTTGCGCCAGGATCCGGATGTGATTATGGTCGGCGAGATCCGCGATGCAGAAACCGCCGGGATTGCGGTTAAGGCCGCGCAGACCGGACATCTGGTGCTCTCTACTCTGCATACCAACTCAACCGCCGAAACCCTGACCCGCCTTAGACAGATGGGTATTCCCGGTTATCTGCTGGGGCCGGCGCTGCGGCTGATTGTCGCGCAGCGCCTGGTACGGCGCCTCTGTCCACATTGTCGTCAGCCGGCTCAGGCGGTAGCGCACTACCCTGCCGAACTCTGGCCCGGCACCTTACAGACCTGGCGCGCGCCCGGCTGCGATCACTGCTTCTCCGGCTACTTTGGCCGGCTGGCGCTGTTTGAGCTGCTGCCGGTAAACGCCAGATTGCAAAACGCCATTGCTGCAGAGATGCCGCTTGAGAATCTGCTCGCTCTGGCAAAGCAGCAGGGGCTGCGTACCCTGCTTGCTTCCGGGCTGGAGGCGGTGAGCCGGGGCGACACCTCGCTGGAAGAGATGCAGCGGGTTATCGGACTGGAAGATGGCTAATCCCGCACTGTTTCGCTGGCAGGCGGTTAATAGTCAGGGCGAGTTGCAAAGCGGTCAGCTACTGGCCATCGACAGTGAAAACCTGTTGCTGATGCTGGCGCAGCGCGATCTGCTGCCGGTCAGCTGGAAACGTGACAAAGTCTGGCGCCCGGCTGACTGGAAATGGCAGCACAAAACCGATCTGATTCGCCAGCTGGCCACCCTGCTCAAAGCCGGTTTGCCGCTGGCAGAGAGTCTCGCCCTGCTGGCTGAAGGCCATCCCCATGCTGGCTGGCGCGCATTGATGATGGCGCTGCATCATCGGGTCATCAGCGGTCAGCCTTTTTCACAGGCGCTGCGTGAGTGGCCGCAGATCTTTCCAGCCCTATACCCGGCCCTGATGGAGGTCGGTGAACTGACCGGACAACTGGATGTTTGCTGCAATGAACTGGCTCAGCAGCAGACCCGCCAGCACCAGTTACGGCATCAGGTCGTGAAGGCGCTTCGCTATCCCCTGTTCATTCTGCTGGTGGCGCTGGCTGTAAGCTGCGGCATGCTGCTGTTCGTACTGCCGGAATTTGTCACGGTCTATGCCTCGTTTGACGCGCCCTTACCGGCCTTTACCACCGCAGTGATGCAGCTTTCCGCCGCGTTGCAGCAGTGGGGGCTGCCGTTAGCCAGCGTGCTGTTGCTGACGCTGGTGAGCTGGCAGCAACTGCGGCGGCGCTCCGCAGACTGGCAGCGATGGGAACAGCGGCTGTTTTTACGTCTCCCGCTGCTCTCCGGGCTGTGGCGCGGTTCGCAGTTAACGCAGATTTACACCCTTCTGCATCTGACGCAGCATGCCGGATTAACCCTGTTACAGGGACTTGCCGCGGTCGAGGTGACACTCTCTTCACTGTTATGGCGGGAAGCGATTGCCGGGCTGCAGCAGCATATCGCCGAAGGAAAACCGCTGCATCAGGCACTGGCGCAACATCCGCTGTTTACCGCGCTCTGTGGTCAGTTGATTCGCGTCGGTGAAGAGGCGGGTGCATTGGATTTGATGCTGGCACGGCTGGCTGAATGGCATGAGGGGCAAACCCGTGAACGCGCTGACACGCTGGCTGCCTCGCTGGAGCCCATGATGATGGTAGTGATTGGCGGCATTGTCGGCACGCTGGTGATCGCGATGTATCTGCCGGTATTCGGATTAGGTGATGCGATGCATTAAGGCGCGCGTGATGCGCGCCTTAATGTGAAGTCAGATAAGTAAGATGTGGCACCCGATGAGGAGCTTCAGATGGATGTCGACGATGGGTGAGCAACCCTAGACCACGCCTGGTGCGCCGGTATCGGAACTGACGGACAATGCCTGACCGCCGCTGACCGATCATCCATCATTAACCCTCCATCCTCAGTTATCCATCACTGACACTCGCTGAATCATTAACGATTAAAAACGCGGTTTTCCTGCTCGGCTACCCGAATAAAGGTTGTGCGTTTCGTCAGCTCTTTCAGACGCTCGGCACCCACATAGGTGCAGGCTGAGCGCAGGCCGCCCAGAATATCGCGTGCGGTTTCAGCTACCGGGCCGCGCAACGGCAACTTTACGGTTTTCCCTTCCGCTGCACGGTATTCTGCCACACCACCGACGTGACGCTTCATTGCCGACTCTGAACTCATGCCATAAAACAGCATGAAACTTTCGCCATTTTCTTCCACAACCCGCCCTTCGCATTCATCGTGCGCTGCCAGCATTCCGCCCAGCATCACGAAATCGGCGCCGCCGCCAAAGGCTTTGGCAATATCGCCCGGCACTGAACATCCGCCATCACTGACAATCTGACCACTCAGGCCATGCGCCGCGTCAGCACACTCGATCACCGCAGAGAGCTGCGGATAACCCACGCCGGTCTTCACCCGTGTGGTACAGACCGAGCCGGGTCCTATGCCCACTTTGACAATATCGGCTCCGGACAGAATCAGCTCTTCGACCATTTCTCCGGTCACCACATTCCCGGCACAGATGGTTTTGCCTGGGAAGGCTTCACGGGCGCGCTGCAGAAAATCGACAAAATGCTGTGAATAGCCATTGGCTACGTCGATGCAGATAAACTGTAATTTTTCTGACAATGCCAGAATGGTGTTCAGCTTAGTGAAATCCGCTTCAGAGGTTCCGGTAGAGACCATTACTGAGTTCAGAACTGAATCGGGTACGCGCTGAATGAATGCACGCCAGTCATCTACGCTGTAATGCTTATGCACTGCCGTCAGAATATTAAAGCTGGCCAGCGCTTCTGCCATCAGAAAGGTACCGACGGTATCCATATTGGCGGCAATGACGGGCACCCCACTCCAGCTCAGGCCGGAGTGTTTAAAGGTAAAACTGCGTTCCAGCTCGACCTGTGAGCGGCTTTTCAGCGTGGAGCGTTTTGGGCGGATTAAGACGTCTTTAAAGCCCAGTTTCAAATCTTCTTCAATACGCATCTGTGATGTCCTGGTGAGTGGCAACGAACAGTCGTTCGCGAAGCCAGCACGGCTCCAGTGACCTTATGATACGCGCGTATCGTCCGGCGACAAGACTGCGAATTTCACTTTATTTACGCTACAATCCGTTAAATTTAGCTGAGTGTTATCGTTGTGATCTGGCGCGCATTTTTTCGTTTGTGCACCAGTCTCTTAACATGAACCTGTGTCCAAAAGAGAAGTCAGATGGGAAATAGGCCCTATACCATAGCGCTGACAGGGGGAATCGGTAGCGGTAAAAGCTCGATTGCCAGGCAGTTCGCTGCGTTCGGGGTCAACATTATCGATGCTGACCTGATTGCGCGGGAAGTCGTTGAGCCTGGTACACCCGCGTTACAGGCGATAGCAGCGCGTTACGGTGCCGCTATCCTGACCGAACAGGGCAGTCTGGATCGTGCGCGGTTACGCGATATTATTTTTCAGACGCCGGAAGAGAAAAACTGGTTAAACGCACTGCTGCATCCGCTGATTAACGCCCGTACCCAACAGCTGATCGCCGAAGCCTCTTCGCCTTATGTGCTGTGGGTAGTGCCATTACTGGTGGAAAATCAGCTGCAGCACCAGGCTGATCGGGTACTGGTGATTGATGTCGACGAAGCGACGCAGATCGCCCGCACCCGGCAGCGCGACCAGATTTCACTTGCTCAGGCGCAACGTATTCTTGCGGCACAGGCCACGCGGCAACAACGCCTCGCCTGTGCCGATGACATTATTGATAACAGTGGCGAGCCTGAAGACGCATTGCCACAGGTTGCCGAACTTCATCAGCGCTACCTCAGGCTGGCGGCAACGCAACAGGATTAACACCATGAGCACACCCGTTCTGTTTGAACATCCCCTGAATGAAAAAATGCGCACCTGGCTACGGGTTGAGTTTCTGATTAATCAGTTAGATGAGACCACCCCGCTGGATAGGACCGTCAATGCCCTGACTTTTTTTCGTCTGATCGGCGAACTGCTCGATATTTTTGAGCGCGGCGATATGCGTACCGAATTACTGAAAGAGCTCGAGCGCCAGCAGCAGAAGTTACGCGCCTGGGCTGATGTGCCCGGCGTCGATATGACGCTGGTCGATACTCTGCGTGACAAGTTAAAAGTGCAGGCAACCCAGCTGATGAATGCGCCGCGAATGGGGCAGCAACTGCGTGAGGATCGCCTGATTGCGCTGGTGCGTCAGCGCCTGAGTATTCCTGGCGGCTGCTGTAGTTTTGATTTGCCCGGCCTGCACATCTGGCTGCACCTGCCACAGGAAGCGCGCGATGCCCAGGTCGAGGCCTGGATGCAGACACTGGTGCCGCTGCATCATGCGCTGGCGATGATCCTCGATCTAATCCGTCAGTCAGGCACGTTTCGTAACCAGACCAGCCTGAATGGCTTTTATCAGGACAATGCTGAAGGCGCAGACCTGCTGCGCCTGCAGCTGTCGCTGGAGGATGCGCTCTATCCGCAGGTCTCCGGACATAAAAGCCGTTATGCCATTCGATTTATGCCGCTTGATAATGAGCGTGGCGAGGTTCCGGCCCGTCTCAATTTTCAACTGGCCTGTTGTTAGAGGTGAATATGCAGCAAGAAGTGATGACCGTCGCCTGTCCACAGTGCGGCAAAGATGTAATCTGGGATGAGCTCAGCCCGTGGCGGCCGTTTTGCAGCAAGCGCTGCCAGCTGATCGATTTAGGTGAATGGGCCGCTGAAGAGAAACGTATTCCCAGCAGCGGCGATCTGAATGACAGCGATAACTGGAGTGAAGAGGACCATTAATCGTCAGGTGGAGCCGACGGCTCCACCCTGTCAGAACTCGCCGGCGACCAGGCGAGCAATCAATGGGTGGTTAGCCGGTGGAAACTCCTCAGCGACCAGCGCCTGCTGATCAACCCAGCGCTGCGGCTGTCCCTCTTTGCCCCACGGATCTCCTTTCCAGCCTTCGACCAGGAAGAAATGCAGCGTTACCCGCAAATCCTCATAACTGTGGTCAGCCTGGCCAATCGGACGCGCCTCGGTAACCTCAATGCCGGTCTCTTCCTGTAACTCGCGAATCAGCCCCTGCTCAGCGCTCTCACCCGCTTCAATCTTGCCGCCGGGAAATTCCCATTTATTGGCCATATAGGAGGTTGCCGCGCGCTGGGCAAGGAAAATCTGTTTATCGACATTGCGGATAATACCAACCGCGACCTGCAGGTGCTTCATGAAGAATATCCTGGTAATGTTGGATGAATGAAGGTTGAGTGTAAAACAGGGTGTGGCGGATGTTAATCGCTTTGGCCTGCCCCCGTCATCCGGCTCAAAGCTGCTGACGCAACGCAGTGGCAATAAAAAAGGAGCCAGAGGCTCCTTTTTCATCAATGCTTAATCTCAGGCCAGACGACCGTGGCACTGCTTATACTTTTTACCTGAGCCACATGGGCAGGGATCGTTGCGTCCGACTTTACGTTCGCCACTCTGCTGCGCCAGCGCTTCTGCCGCCAGCGTCTCTTCTTCAACGTGGCTCAGTTGCTGCTGCTGGGCCAGACGTTCCGCCTCTTCGCGACGTTGCTGCTCCATCGCTTCAACCTCTTCCGGCATCCGCACCTGCACCTTGCTCAGCGTACTGATCACTTCATATTTCAGTGACTCCAGCATGGCGGCAAACATAGCGAACGACTCACGTTTGTACTCCTGCTTCGGATCCTTCTGCGCATAACCACGCAGATGAATACCCTGACGCAGGTAGTCCATCGCCGCCAGATGCTCTTTCCACAGCGAATCCAGCGTCTGCAACATCACGCCTTTTTCGAAGTTACGCATCATCTCAGCGCCAACCACCTCTTCTTTGGCGGCATAGTTCTCCATCGCATGCGTCATGATGCGCTCACGCAGCACCTCTTCATGCAGATCGGGTTCTTTATCCAGCCATTCCGCAATCGGCAGGTTAAGGTCAAAATCGGTACGCAGACGCTCTTCCAGACCTGGCACATCCCACATCTCTTCCAGTGACTGCGGCGGGATGTAGGTATCGATGGTCACTTTATAAACGTCATGGCGAATGCTGTTGATGGTTTCGCTCACATCCGACACATCCAGCAGTTCGTTACGCTGGCTGTAGATGGCGCGACGCTGATCGTTGGCCACATCGTCATATTCCAGCAGCTGCTTACGAATATCGAAGTTACGGCTTTCTACTTTACGCTGCGCGTTAGCAATCGCTTTGGTGACCCACGGGTGCTCAATTGCTTCACCTGGCTTCATCCCCAGTTTACGCATCATATTTGAGACGCGATCCGAGGCAAAAATACGCATCAGCGCATCTTCCATTGACAGGTAGAAGCGGGAAGAACCGGCATCACCCTGACGACCGGCACGACCACGCAGCTGGTTATCGATACGACGCGATTCGTGACGCTCGGTACCCACAATGTGCAAACCGCCTGATGCCAGTACCGCGTCATGACGAATCTGCCATGCGGTTTTGATCTCTTCGATTTGTGCTTCGGTCGGGTTTTCCAGTTCAGCGACTTCGGCGTGCCAGCTGCCGCCGAGCATAATATCGGTACCACGTCCAGCCATGTTGGTCGCAATGGTGACGGCACCTGGCTGACCCGCCTGGGCCACGATTTCCGCTTCGCGGGCGTGGAATTTGGCGTTCAGAACATTATGTTTGATACCGGCGCGCGTCAGTTCATTCGAGACCACTTCCGATTTTTCAATCGAGATGGTTCCGACCAGCACCGGCTGGCCATTGGCGGTCCGCTCCCGGATATCTTCGATAATCGCATCGATCTTCTCTTTCTCGGTCATATAGACCAGATCGGGCAGATCTTTACGCACCATCGGACGGTTGGTCGGCACCACAATGGTATCGAGCTTGTAGATAGAGCTGAATTCGAACGCTTCGGTGTCCGCCGTACCGGTCATACCGGCCAGTTTTTCGTATATACGGAAGTAGTTCTGGAAAGTGATAGAGGCCAGCGTCTGATTCTCGTTCTGGATATCTACCCCTTCTTTAGCTTCAATCGCCTGATGCAGACCGTCAGACCAGCGACGACCCTGCATGGTACGACCGGTATGTTCATCGACGATCACCACTTCGCCATCTTTCACGATGTAATCCACATCGCGGGTAAACAGCGCATGGGCGCGCAGTGCCGCGGTGACGTGGTGCATCAGCATAATGTTGGTCGGCGAATAGAGGGATTCGCCCGCTTCCATAATGCCCTGACTGACCAGCAGTTCTTCTACTTTGACCAGTCCGCGTTCAGACATATGCGCCTGGCGCGCTTTTTCATCGACCCAGAAGTCGCCTTCACCCTGATGGGTTTCGGTGTCTTCTTTATCCTGGCGAACCAGATGCGGGATGATTTTGTTCACTTTGGTGTAGAGCTCAGAACTATCTTCTGCCGGTCCCGAAATGATCAGCGGCGTACGCGCTTCATCGATCAGGATGGAGTCAACTTCATCCACCAACGCATAGTGCAGTTTACGCTGTACACGCTCTTCCGGGCTGAAAGCCATGTTGTCGCGCAGGTAGTCAAAGCCATATTCGTTGTTGGTACCGTAGGTAATGTCTGCTGCATAAGCTTCACGCTTCGCCACTGCCGGCAGGCCCGACATGTTGATACCAATGCTTAACCCAAGGAACTCAAACAGCGGCCGGTTGTTTTCCGCATCACGCTGTGCCAGATAGTCGTTGACGGTAACCACGTGAACGCCTTTACCGGACAGCGCATTCAGGTAGGCTGGCAGCGTTGCGGTCAGCGTTTTACCTTCACCGGTACGCATCTCAGCGATGCAGCGATCGTTCAACACCATGCCGCCGATCAGCTGCACGTCAAAGTGACGCATCCCGAACACGCGTTTACTCGCTTCACGCACGGTTGCGAATGCTTCCGGGATCAGGCTTTCCAGTGATTCACCTTTTTTCAGGCGTTCGCGGAACAGGTCAGTTTTAGCTTTGAGTTCATCATCAGAGAGCTTCTCAAAATCGGGCTCCATCTTATTGATGACGTCTACCACTTTGCGCATACGACGCAGCGTACGATCGTTACTGCTACCAAAAACCTTGGTTAATATTTTGCTTAACATAATAAATATATTCTCAATTCAGCCGGAGCATTCCGGACTGCGAAATCTAAACAGAGTGAATAAAACCAAAAATATTAGCAGAACAATCGGGCGGGTCCGGCGCGAATACCATGCACGCGGGCATGCCATTCAACCCATGAGCGGGTTGTCGCGGTAAACAGAGGCGGCGTGGAGAGCGTCTGCGGCGCAGCACGCAGCGCAGAGTGGGATGTCAGTAAGTCATGCAGCGAATCGATCAGCGCCAGCTTTTGTGCCGCCAGCGGCAATGCTTGTTGTTCAGCCTGCGCCTGGGGCGTCAGCGTGAAAGAGAGATGGCGAATAACGGTGCGGATGGCGTGCTGATGCCAGTAGTCGACATTGAAACTGGGACGACGTGCCGCTTCCTGAAGGCGAATCAGGTGATCAAAGCGCGCGGCGTTACCCATAAACAGGCTACTGGCCGGCGATTCAGACGAGGTATTGAGTTCAGAACTTTGCGCACAGGCAGGTAAGCCGAGACTGGCCGCGACCATCCCTAACAGGAGATGAGGCCAGAAATAGCGTCTACCTAATTGTCGCCAGCGCAGAAGAATTCCGATCACAACCTTTCCATCGCGCACGCTCTGTTGCGCTCTTATTATCGTTCGCCCGCCGCGAGCTGCAGCGGTATTCAGCCTGTAAAAGCGCCAGAGATAGTATCACTAATGTGGGGCATCCACACCTGGGATTAAAGTGGCGATGCGAGAAATTGCGCGCGATTGTTCATCAATTCAGCAAAACAGACAATGCGTTGCGAGCAGGGTTGCAGTCAGCAGTAGCAGGAGCGGAGGCAATAAAAAAACGGCTGGCGCCGCTGACCGGAGAGGGTGTCAGCATAACCAGCCGTTTCACATTCTGAGGTAATTAAGCCAGAACCAGATTCGGTGCTTTGAATGCCAGCGGCAGTTCAGCTTCGTCTTCGAAGGTTGCCCATTCCCAGGCTTCCTGCTTAGCCAGAACCGCTTGCAGCAACTTGTTGTTCAGCGCGTGGCCCGATTTGAACGCAGTAAATGCGCCAATGATGTTATGACCACACATAAACAGGTCGCCGATAGCGTCCAGCATTTTGTGACGGACAAACTCGTCTTCAAAACGCAGGCCTTCTTCATTCAGTACGCGGAAATCATCCAGACCTATCGCACAATCTAAGCTACCGCCCAGGCACAGGCCTTTAGACTGCAGATATTCGATTTCACGCATAAAGCCAAATGTACGCGCGCGGCTGATTTGCCGAACAAAGGCGTTAGCAGAGAAGTTCATCGCATAACGCTGCGAGCTGGAATCGATCGCCGGGTGTTTGAAGTCGATGGTGAAGTCGAGCGAGAAACCGTTGTACGGTTTGATCTCGGCCCATTTGTCACCCTCTTCCACACGCACGGTCTGCTTAACACGCACGAATTTCTTCGCGCTGTTGAGCTGCTCGATACCCGCATCCATCAGCAGATAGATAAACGGTGCTGCGCTGCCGTCCATAATCGGGATTTCCGGTGCATCGACTTCAACAATAATGTTATCAATACCCAGACCCGCCAGAGCGGCATTAAGGTGTTCGACCGTTGAAATACGCACGCCTTCATCATTCACTAGGCAGGTACTCAGCATGGTGTCGCGCACGTATTTTGCATCAGCCGGAAAATCTACCGGTGGATTCAAGTCGGTGCGACGATAGATGACCCCGGTATTAGCCGACGCAGGGCGTAGTGTCAGGGTGACTTTCTTGCCGGTATGTAAACCGACACCCGTCGCCTGAACAATACGTTTTAGTGTCCTTTGTTTGATCATCGTATTATCTCGCAATATTACCTTTCCGACCGCCAGTATACTTTACCAGCGGGCAGATACTTTAGCACAAAGAGCGGAGAATCCCAATTATAGGGTTAATCCTAATCGGCCTGCTTACGCAAAAATGCCGGAATATCAAGGTAGTCTGGCTCTTTGTTCGATTGCGCAGCCTGGTCGTTAACCACTTTTGCTGCCGGTTTCTGCTCCTGCGGCAGCGGTGACATACCGTGCTGCTGATAGCGATGATCCATTACCGGCTGGCTGGCTGGCTTGTTAGTAACCAGCGTAATTTCTGGACGTTTATCCATGCCGATACCGGTTGCCACCACGGTGACGCGCAGTTCGTCGTTCATTTCCGGATCGAGTGAGGTACCAATCACCACGGTAGCGTTGTCAGAAGCGAAGGCGCGGATAGTGTTACCCACGGTTTCGAACTCGTCCAGACGCAGGTCGAAACCAGCCGTGATGTTGACCAGCACGCCGCGCGCGCCAGACAGGTCGATATCTTCCAGCAGTGGGCTGGAGATCGCCATTTCAGCCGCTTCTTCCGCACGGTCTTCGCCACAGGCGACGCCTGAACCCATCATCGCGTAGCCCATTTCGGACATCACGGTGCGCACGTCAGCAAAGTCGACGTTCATCAGACCCGGACGGGTAATCAGTTCGGCAATGCCCTGAACCGCGCCTTTCAGCACGTCATTGGCCGCGCCAAAGGCATCCAGCAGAGAGATGCCACGACCCAGTACCTTCAGCAGCTTGTCGTTTGGAATAGTAATCAGTGAATCGACATGCTTAGAAAGTTCCGCGATCCCCTGCTCGGCAAACGCCATGCGCTTCTTGCCTTCGAAGTTGAACGGCTTGGTGACGACAGCAACGGTCAGGATACCGAGATCCTTCGCCACTTCAGCCACCACAGGCGCTGCACCGGTACCAGTACCGCCGCCCATGCCCGCTGCGATGAACACCATGTCTGCCCCTTCCAGCGCAGAACGCAGTGCTTCGCGATCTTCTTCTGCAGAGTTACGGCCCACTTCCGGGTTCGCACCCGCACCCAGACCTTTGGTAATGTTATTACCGATCTGAATCGTCTGGCCGACAGCTGTTTTACGCAGCGCTTGCGCGTCGGTATTCACAGCAAAGAATTCTACACCTTCGATACGTTCGCGTACCATGTGTTCTACGGCGTTACCGCCGCCACCGCCGACGCCGATGACTTTAATCACCGCGTCATTGGTTAATTCCATAGGTTCAAACATGATTTCTCTCCGTTATGTGCCTGTCGCCTGGAGATCACTAAAGAAAACAGCATGATCCCCTTTCACAAAAATTAAAACTCTTTTTTCAACCAACTATTGATGCGCTTGAACCAGTTGCCTACTGAGACCCGTTTTTCGGTCTCTGCATCGCCGTTCATGTGCGACTCTTTGCCGTAATGCAACAGTCCCACCGCGGTGGAGTAGTATGACTCCTGCGCATAGTCAGTTAAGCCGGTAATATTCAGCGGTTGTCCGATGCGCACCTGCGTATGGAATACGCGTTGCGCACAGGCCGCCAGTCCTTCAATTTGCGCCGCACCGCCGGTCAGGACTATGCCCGCGGCCAGGTGGTGCTTCACGCCCTGCTGACGCAGTTGTTCCTGTAACTGCAGAATCTCGTCATTGACCAGATTCAAAAGCTCGGTATAACGCGGCTCAATCACTTCAGCCAGCGTCTGACGCTGCAGGCTGCGTGGTGGACGTCCACCGACGCTGGGCACTTCAACGTTCTCATCTTTGCCGACAATCGAGCCCAGCGCGCAACCGTGACGCACTTTGATCGCTTCAGCATCGGTCGGCGGTGTACCAAATGCATAGGCGATGTCGCTGGTGACCACATTACCTGCATACGGAATAACCTTAGTGTGCCGTAAAGCGCCGCCGGTATATACGGCAATGTCCATTGTACCGCCACCAATATCGACAACACAGACACCCAGCTCACGTTCGTCTTCAGTTAAGACCGCAAAACTGGAGGCCAGGCCGGCAAAAATCAATTGGTCAACTTTCAGGCCACAACGTTCAACGGCTTTGACGATATTTTTCGCCATATCGTTGTGACAGGTGATCAGATGCACTTTTGCCTGCATGCGCACCCCGGACAGACCGACCGGATTTTTGATCCCTTCCTGATAATCGATGGCGTACTCCTGAGGAATAACATGCAGGATGCGATGCTCGTCACGCACACGCACCGACTTAGCGGTATGCACTACGTTCTCCACATCATCCTGAGTCACTTCCTCTTCGGAAATCGGAACCATCCCGATTTCGTTCTGACAACTAATATGTTTGCCCGATAACGCAAGGTA
This sequence comes from Pantoea conspicua, assembly GCF_002095315.1. Lineage (GTDB taxonomy): Bacteria > Pseudomonadota > Gammaproteobacteria > Enterobacterales > Enterobacteriaceae > Pantoea > Pantoea conspicua. Next base: position 116,932 of record NZ_MLFN01000002.1, on the reverse strand, counting down.
GACGGAGGAAATCTGGCAATCTGCCATCAGCTCAGCCTGATCGATGGCGCGCTGTACGCATTTCACCACCGACTCAAGGTCATTCACGCCACCTTTATCCATACCGCGGGACGGACAGCTGCCCACCCCAATAATGTTGACCATACCATCGGGCAGAATTTCCCCAACCAGGGCGGCAACCTTCGCGGTGCCAATTTCGAGTCCAACTACCAGTTTTCTGTCCGTTGCCTTGATCATTGTTGTTTAGCCTGTGCCTGGTTCTGTTGCTGATTACTGTCCTGTGGCTCCATCACGACCGGCGTCCAGCCAACAGAGGCGCCCGAGTCGTATCGTAAATCCACGTAGCTGATACGTTTGCTCTCGTTCTGACCTTGCTGTTGCAGCACCGGGTAGAGCTCAATAAAGCGGTTCAGGCGCTTCATGGTATCGCTGCGTCCCAGTTCGATGCGTACATCGTCGCTGGTGACCAGCTGCCATGAGCGCCGGGCCGTCATCGACGCGACCTTCAGGGTAAACTTTCTCGCCTTCAGGACATCGTCCATGCTGTGATAACCCGCCAGCACCTCTTTTTCACTGCCTTCTGGCCCATACAGCATCGGCAAAGTCTCTTTACCTCTATGGTTCGCTGGCACGCTGAAGGAGACGCCATCGGCGTCCACCATATGCAGATCGTTCCAGCGCGCCACCGGCGTATACTCCACCAGATGGATTTTCAGTTCGTCCGGCCACTGTTTACGCACGCTGACCTGCTTAATCCACGGCAGCCGCTCAATCTGCTGCTGCAGAATATCCACATCCTGCGACATAAAGGTGCCCGGCGCGCCGAGCGATAAAATCGCCTGGCGAATGTCATCATGGGTGGTGTAATGGGTTTGCCCGGTCACCACCAGCTTTGACAACGGCAGCCGCGATGCATCGTTCATCCACTTCAGCACCACCAGCCCGCCAGAAATCATAATCCCGATTACGATCAGCAAAAAAACGATGCCGAACAATCGGGCGCCGTTACTGCGCCCGGTGCGTATACGCTCCTGCGGTTCACGATTTCGAACTCTCATCGCCGCCTGTGACATATCAGTCGGCCAACTCCAGAATATGCGCAACCAGCTGCGCGAAGCTCATGCCCGCCTGTTTCGCCGCCATTGGCACCAGGCTGTGGCTGGTCATTCCCGGCGAGGTATTGGCTTCCAGCAGCTGGAAGTTGCCCGCCTCATCGGTCATCACATCGACTCTGCCCCAGCCACGACAGCCAAGCGCATGCCAGGCCGCCAGCACCAGCTGCTGCAACTCCGCTTCTCGCGCCGGGCTCAGATCAGCCGGGCAGACGTACTGAGTATCGTCAGAAATATATTTTGCTTCATAGTCATAGAACTCGCTGGCGCTCTTTATTTCGATAGAGGGCAGGATACGATCGCCAACAATCGCCACCGTGTACTCCGCGCCGCTGAGAAACGCTTCAACCAGCACGTTATCGTCGTGTTGAAACGCGGTCGCCAGCGCGTCAGGCAAGTCACTCAGTGCATTGACCCGACTGATCCCGACGCTGGAGCCCTCACAGGCGGGCTTAACGAATAAGGGCAGACCCAGCGCCGCGATGGCTGCATCTGTCGCGGCATCCAGTCCGCTATCGAACTGCTGGCGCGTCAGCCAGACAAACTGACCCGACGGCAACCCGCGTCCCTGCCACAGCAGTTTGGTGCGGAGCTTGTCCATGGTCACTGCCGACGCCATGACACCGCTGCCGGTATAGGGTAACTGCAGGAACTCCAGCACCGCCTGCAGCGTACCATCTTCACCGCCACGCCCATGCAGGGCGATAAACGCTTTGGTAAAGCCCTGCTCTTTGAGCGTCAGCACTGACACATCGCGGGTGTCGACAGCATGCGCATCAATACCGCTTTCCCGCAGTCCGGCCAGTACAGCCTGACCTGACATCAGCGAAACTTCGCGTTCGGCGGACGTACCGCCCATTAATACGGCAACTTTGTCAGCCATGACGATCCTCCGCTTTGCGTTCCGGCTGCAGTTTGCAGTCCGCCAGCTTGCGGGCGACCTTGCCGACGTTGCCGGCACCCTGCACCAGAATCAGATCGTTACCGGACAGCAGTGGCGCGAGCATTTCCGGCAGCGCGTCATGTTCAGGCACCAGAATCGGGTCTACTTTGCCGCGATTGCGAACCGCGCGGCACAGCGACCGGCTGTCAGCGCCAGGGATCGCCGTCTCGCCCGCCGAATAGACATCCAGCATCAGCAGCACATCGACCTGCGACAGCACGTTCGCGAAGTCATCAAACAGATCGCGGGTACGGGTGTAGCGATGTGGCTGAAACACCATCACCAGCTTTTTATCTGGCCAGCCGGCGCGCGCCGCTTTGATCGTTGCGTCCACTTCGGTCGGGTGGTGTCCATAGTCGTCAACCAGCATTGCACTGCCAGCCTGACCGTTAACCGGTTCTGTCGGGAATTCACCCAACAGATCAAACCGGCGACCGGTGCCCTGAAAACTTTCCAGCGCAGCCAGAATCGCGTTGTCCTCAATACCCTCTTCGCTGGCTACGGCCACTGCCGCCGCCGCGTTCAGCGCGTTATGACGACCTGGCGCATTCAGGGTGATCTGCAACAGCGGTTTGTCCTGACGCACCAGGGTAAAATGCCCCTGCGAGCCGCGCTGATGGTAATTTTCAATGCGGAAGTCGGCGTCATCGCTGAAACCGTAAGTGGTAATTTGACGCCCCACTCGCGGGATCAGGTCGCGGATCACCACATCATCTACACACAGCACAGCACGACCGTAAAACGGCAGGTTGTGCAGAAAATTAATAAACGTCTGTTTCAGGTTCTCGAAGTCGCCCTGATAGGTATCCATATGGTCGGCTTCGATGTTAGTGACAATCGCCACCATCGGTTGCAGATGCAGGAACGACGCATCGCTCTCATCCGCTTCCGCAATCAGATAACGGCTGCTGCCCAGACGTGCATGGGTGCCTGCTGCTTTTACCAGTCCGCCGTTAACAAAGGTCGGATCGAGACCGCCCTCTGCATAAATACTCGATACCATCGCCGTGGTGGTGGTTTTGCCATGGGTGCCGGCAACGGCAATGCCATGACGGAAACGCATCAGCTCAGCCAGCATTTCGGCCCGGCGAATCACCGGGATACGCTGCTCGCGGGCAGCCACCAGCTCAGGGTTGTCCTGCGCAACGGCGCTGGAAACCACCACTACACTGGCGTCGGTCACATTCTCAGGGCGATGGTTGAAATAAATGGTGGCACCCAACGCAATCAGGTTCTGAGTCACCGGGTTAGGGGCCAGATCTGAACCGCTGATATGGTAGCCTTCATTTGCTAACACTTCGGCAATACCGCCCATGCCCGCTCCGCCGATGCCGACAAAGTGGATGTGCCGGACGCGACGCATCTCGGGCACGATAGTTCGCAGTTTTGCCAATTGTTGTGTATTCATCGCTCTCAATTACCTGCTCTTTCAGTTTGTGCTCAACCTGAGCACGGGTCAGACGCGCTGACCGGAATGATTACTTTGCGGCGCGAGCCACTTCCTGCGCGACCCGGTCGGTCGCATCGGGGATCGCAACCTGACGGGCCTGCTCAGCCATCGTCAGTAACGTCGGGCGATCCCAGTGGCGCAGCAGATCGGCGACTGCCTCCGCCGTAAACTGCGGCTGCTCAAAAATTCGGGCCGCGCCAGCTTTTTCCAGCGGCAGCGCGTTCCAGTACTGCTGGCGATCTTTGTGCTGAAACGGCACGAAAATCGCCGGTAAACCCGCGGCGGCAACTTCGCTCACCGTTAAGGCGCCGGAGCGACAGACCACCACATCAGCCCAGGCATAGGCGGCGGCCATATCATCAATAAACTCAGTGACCTTGTGCTGGGGCTGACCGGCCTGCTGATAGGCTTTTTCCACTAGCGGCAACCCGCCTTTACCGGTCTGGTGCCATAGAGTGATCGCTTCGCCCAGCTCCGCGGCAACCTGCGGCAATGTCTGGTTGAGCACCCGCGCGCCCTGACTGCCGCCAATCACCAGAACCCGGATCGGACCGGTGCGACCGGCCAGACGCTCAGCCGGCAGCGGCAGTGCCAGTACATCGGTACGTACCGGATTGCCGACCACATCAGCCCGGGGAAAGGCACCGGGAAACGCCTGCAGCACTTTGGTCGCGATCTTCGCCAGCCACTTGTTGGTCAGGCCAGCAATGCCGTTCTGCTCATGCAGCACCACCGGAATGCCACAGCTCCATGCCGCTAAGCCGCCCGGTCCGGAAACATAGCCGCCCATTCCCAATACCACATCTGGTTGCCAGGCTTTCATGATGCGACGCGCCTGACGCCAGGCGTTGAAGATGCGCAGCGGAGCCAGCAGTAACGCCTTGAGGCCTTTGCCCCGCAGTCCGCTGATGCGGATAAAATCGATGTCGATGCCGTGCTTTGGCACTAAATCCGCTTCCATACGGTCGGCGGTACCTAACCAGCGGACCTGCCAGCCCTGTTCCATCAGATGATGGGCGACAGCCAGACCGGGAAAGACATGCCCACCGGTTCCGCCCGCCATCACCATCAATCGCTTACTGCTCATCGACCACCTCGGGTAAACGCCTGCGCTTTTGCCAGTCGCGTTTCATAATCTATGCGTAACAAAAAGACGATGGCGGTCGACATGATAATCAGACTCGACCCACCATAACTGATCAGTGGCAGCGTCAGACCTTTAGTCGGTAACATACCGGCTGCCGCGCCGACGTTAACCAGCGCCTGAAAGCTAAACCAGACCCCGATTGAACAGGCAAGAAAGCCCGAAAAACGCTGATCCAGCTCCAGTGCGCGACGGCCAATCGACATCGCACGAAAAGCGACGAAGAATACCATTAACAGCGCCATAACCACACCGATGTAGCCGAGTTCTTCACCGATAATCGAGAAAATAAAGTCGGTATGCGCTTCCGGCAGATATTCCAGTTTCTGCACCGAGTTACCCAGCCCCTGGCCCCAGAATTCACCGCGCCCAAATGCCATCAGCGACTGCGTCAGCTGGTAGCCGCTGCCGAACGGATCTTCCCACGGGTTCCAGAACGACGTGACGCGACGCATACGGTAAGGTTCTGCGATGATCAACAGCACCACAGCAAAGATGCCTGAGCCGATAATCGCCAGGAACTGCCACAGTTTGGCCCCTGCCAGGAACAGCATCGCCAGCGTGGTGACGAACAGCACCACCACGGTACCGAGGTCCGGCTGCGCCAGCAGCAGCACCGCCAGCACCACCATCACGCCCATCGGCTTACAGAAGCCCCAGAAGTTGTTACGCACCTCTTCCACTTTGCGCACCAGATAGCTGGCGAGATAGCAGAACAGGGTTAGCTTGGAGAGTTCAGCTGGCTGAATACGCAGCGGTCCGAGCGCGATCCAGCGCGATGCCCCGTTCACCGAGCTACCGACCACCAGCACAATCAGCAGCATCGCCACCGAGGCCATCAGCATGACGTTGCTGTAGCGCTGCCAGAAGTCCATCGGTATCCGCAGCGTCACCAGCGCTATGCCGATTGCCAGCGCGATATAAAACGCATCACGCTTGGCGAAGTAAAACGGATCGTCATTAAGACGCTGACCCACCGGCATGGAGGCGGAAGTCACCATCACAAAACCAATCACCGCCAGGCCGAGCGTCAGCCACAGCAGCGTGCGGTCATACAGCACCAGCGAAGTGTCATCGCTTTCACGCGAACCCATCACCCAATCCTGCAGGCGGCCTGAGAAGAAACGCGCCAGTCCGGCGCCGGGAATACGCATCAGCTCAGCTCCTTCACCAGTTGCGCGAACTGTTCGCCACGCTGCTCGAAATTGCGGAACTGATCGAGACTGGCGCAGGCCGGTGACAGCAGCACCATGTCGCCTGACTTCACCTGCGGGGCGATCTGCTCCATCGCCTCACGCAGCGTTTCCGTGCGTACGGCAATCTCAGGGCGCAGCGCGGCCAGCGCATCGCCATCCCGACCAAAGCAGTAGATCCGCAGATTATCGCCCTGCAGATAAGGCGTCAGCGGGGAGAAATCGGCTGATTTGCCGTCGCCGCCTAGCAGCAGCCATAAGGTCCCGCTGACCTGCAGACCATTCAGCGCGGCTTCGGTGCTGCCCACGTTGGTCGCTTTGGAGTCATTGATCCAGCGCACGCCCTGATGCTCATGTACCAGCTGAAAGCGATGCGCCAGACCGTTAAAGCTGGTGAGCGCCGCCAGGCTGGAGGCACGAGGCAGGCCGACCGCATCGGCCAGCGCCAGTGCAGCCAGCGCATTGGTATAGTTGTGTTGCCCGACCAGCTTCATTTCAGCGGTGTTCAGTACCTTCTCGCCCTTCACCCTCAGCCAGACGCTGCCCTGCTGCTTATTGAGGTGATAGTCACCAAAATCGATACCAAAGCTGATGCAGCGCGCATCCGCGCCACGAACCGGCATGGTCAGGGCATCATCGGCATTGACCACACAGACCTGCGCATTTTCATAGACACGCAGCTTGGCGGCGCGATACTGCTGCATGCCGAGCGGATAGCGATCCATGTGGTCTTCGGTGACGTTAAGCACGGTCGCCGCCGCCGCTTTCAGGCTGTGAGTGGTTTCAAGCTGGAAACTGGAGAGCTCCAGCACATAAAGTTGCGCCGGTGATTGCAGCAGGCTCAGCGCCGGCAGACCGATATTCCCGCCTACGCCCACCTGCCAGCCCGCGGCTTTCGCCATCTCGCCTACCAGCGTGGTGACGGTGCTTTTGCCGTTGGAGCCGGTAATCGCCACAATCGGTGCCTGCGCTTCACGGCAGAACAGCTCGATATCGCCGACGATTTCAATCCCGGCGTCGACCGCTTCGCTCAGAATCGGATGCGCCAGCGCGACACCCGGGCTGGCGACAATCAGGTCGGCATCCAGCAGCCAGTCAGCGTTAATGCCGCCCAGATGGCGTTCCACCCGCGCTGGCAATTTCTCCAGCCCCGGCGGCGACACACGGGTGTCCATCACGCGAGGCGTTACACCCTGCGCTAAAAAGAAATCAACACAGGAGAGACCGGTCAGGCCTAACCCGATGATGACAACTTTTCTACCCCGATAGTCAGCCATGATTAACGCACCTTCAGCGTGGCCAGGCCAATCAGCACCAGCATTAGCGAAATAATCCAGAAGCGCACAATGACGCGCGGTTCCGGCCAGCCCTTCAGTTCATAGTGGTGATGGATCGGCGCCATGCGGAAAATACGCTGACCGCGCAACTTAAACGATCCCACCTGCAGGATCACCGACAGCGTTTCAACCACAAATACGCCGCCCATGATCACCAGTAAAAACTCCTGACGTAGTAGCACTGCAATGGTACCCAGCGCGCCCCCTAACGCCAGCGATCCCACATCACCCATAAAGACCTGGGCTGGATAGGTGTTGAACCACAGGAACCCCAGCCCTGCCCCGACGATGGCGGTACAGACGATCACCAGCTCACCGGCATGACGCAGATAAGGAATATGCAGGTACTCGGCAAACTTCACGTTACCGGTTGCCCAGGCGACCAGTGCGAAGCCCGCCGCGACAAACACCGTCGGCATAATCGCCAGCCCATCAAGGCCATCAGTCAGGTTGACGGCGTTGCCGGTACCAACAATCACAAAGTAGGCCAGCACCACATAAAACAGGCCAAGCTGCGGCATGATGTCTTTGAAAAACGGCACCACCAGCTGCGTAGCGGGCGTATCTTTTCCCGCCACATAAAGCGCGAACGCGACGCCAAGCGAAATCACTGACATCCAGAAATATTTCCAGCGGGCAATCAGGCCTTTCGTGTCTTTGCGCACCACTTTGCGGTAGTCATCGACAAAACCGATGATCCCGAATCCAATCAGTACCACCAGAACGCACCAGACATAGGGGTTAGATGGGTAGGCCCACATCAGCACCGAGATGGTAATGGAGGTGAGGATCATGATGCCGCCCATGGTCGGCGTACCGCGCTTACTGAAATGCGATTCCGGGCCATCGTTACGCACCACCTGGCCAATCTGCAATTTTTGCAGCCAGGCAATCAGGCGCGGTCCCATCCACAGCGAAATAAATAACGCGGTCAGCAGGCTGACAATGGCGCGAAACGTCAGATACGAAAAGACGTTGAAGCCGGAATAAAAAGCGACCAGATGCTCGGCCAGCCAAACTAACATGTTCCTTTCTCCTGTAAGCTCTGTACTACCTGCTCCATGGCGGCACTACGCGAACCCTTAATCAAGACAGTCATTTCTTTGTGTTCGGACAACAGCTGACGCAAACGTTCAGTCAGCGCGGTTTTATCGCTGAAATGTTCACCAGCGCCACTGCTCTCGCTGATCAACTGACTCACGCTGCCCACGCTCAGCACCCGATCGATACCCGCGGCACGTGCCGCCAGCCCGACTTCACGGTGGCACTGCTCGCTTTCATCACCCAGTTCCGCCATATCCCCGGTCACCATCACCCGGTAACCCGGCATTTCTGACAGCACCTGCGCCGCGGCGGTCATCGATCCAACGTTGGCGTTGTAGCTGTCATCCAGCAACAGCTGGTGCGCGTTTAAGCGTATCGGGAATAAACGCCCTGGCACCGACTGCAAGGTTTTCAGACCTTGCTGTACTGCGCTCAGCGGCGCATCAACCGACAGCGCCAGCGCCGCGGCGGCCAGCGCGTTGGCGATATTGTGTCGTCCCGGCAGCGGCAGCGTAATCGCCACCTCACCGCGCGGCGTCACCATCACAAAGTGGGTGCCATCCTGCGCAATGGTGATATCACGGGCAGCGAAGTCACAACCTGTCGCATCAGGCGAAAAGCGCCAGACCGTCTGGTCCTGCAGATGCGCCTGCCAGTTTGGCCAGTCGTTGCTATCCGCATTGAGGATTGCCGTGCCGTTGGCGGGCAATCCCATAAAAATTTCGCCTTTGGCTTTGGCAACACCGGCCAGCGAGCCAAAGCCTTCCAGATGCGCCGCGGCCAGGTTATTCACCAGCGCGCTTTCCGGTCGCACCAGATCGGTGGTGTAGGCGATCTCGCCCTGATGATTAGCGCCCAGCTCAATCACTGCATAGTGATGTTCTGCCGTCAGACGCAGCAGCGTCATCGGGACGCCAAAATCGTTATTAAGGTTACCGGCGGTATAGAGTGTTTCGCCGCACTGACGCAGGATCGACGCGGTCATCTCTTTAACCGAGGTTTTACCGGATGAACCGGTCAGCGCCACTACGCGGGCGGTCGCCTGCTGGCGAACCCAGGCCGCCAGCCTGCCAAAGCCGAGTCGGGTATCGTCAACCACTACCTGGGGTACCGCGACGGGTAAATGCTGACTCACCAGCAATGCCTGCGCGCCGTTGGCAATCGCATCGCCGACAAAGTCATGGGCATCAAAACGCTCACCCACTATCGCGACAAACAGGCTGCCCGCCGTCACCTTGCGGGTGTCGGTGGTGACGTCAGTCAGGGTTAAATCACTGCCATACAGCGTGCCGCCGGTGATTTCAGCGAGGGTATGTAAGGAGATCGGGATCATGCCGCGCCTCCCAGCAGTGCCGCTACCGTGGCGCGATCGGAGTAGTCCAGCCGGCGATTGCCAATGATCTGGTAATCTTCGTGGCCTTTACCCGCCACCAGCACGATATCGTCAGGCTGCGCCTGCATGATGGTGCTGGTGACCGCCTGCGCGCGGCCCGCGACGACGCGGGCACGGCCCGGGTCCAGCAAGCCGGTCAGAATGTCCTGCACAATTGCCTGTGGATCTTCGCTGCGTGGATTGTCATCGGTGATCACCACCCGATCGGCGAACTGCTCAGCGATGGCTCCCATCAATGGACGTTTGCCTTTGTCGCGATCGCCGCCGCAGCCAAACAGACACCACAGCTGGCCTTTGCAGTGCAGACGTGCCGCTTCCAGCGCTTTTTCCAGCGCATCCGGCGTATGGGCATAATCCACCACCACCGTCGGTTTGCCAGCCGCGCTGAATACTTCCATCCGGCCATTGACCGGCTGTAACTGCGGTGCGGTGTTGATCAGCGCATCAAGCGGATAGTCGAGCGCCAGCAGCGTCGCCAGCGCCAGCAGTAAATTACTGACGTTGAACGCGCCCATCAGACGGCTGTCGATTTCGCCTTCGCCCCAGCTGGAGCTGAAACGGATATGCGCGCCGTTATCGTGATACTGCACTGCGTCGGCTTTCAGCCAGCGGCCGTGACAGCCAGGCTGTAAATTATTTTCCATCGTTACGGCGACCGCATCAGGCAGATTTGCCAGCCAGCGACGACCGACTTCATCATCGGCGTTGAGAATCGCCTGTCCGACCTGATGCTCAGAGAACAGCAGCCATTTAGCGGACTCATAGCGCTGCATATCCCCGTGATAATCGAGGTGATCGCGGCTGAGATTGGTGAACACCGCGGCCGCAAACGGCAGTGCTGCCACACGATGCTGAACCAGCCCGTGCGACGAGACTTCCATCGCAGTCAGCGTGGCGCCCTGTTCTGCCAGATCGTGCAGCAGATGCTGAACATCGACCGCCGAGCCGGTGGTGTTTTCAGCCGGGATAAGCTGACCGATCAATCCGTTACCTACCGTCCCCATGACCGCACTGGTTTCGCCCAGCAGGCTGGCCCACTGCGCCAGCAGCTGGGTGGTGGTGGTTTTACCGTTGGTCCCGGTGACGCCAATCAGCGTCTGCTTTTCACCCGGCTGCTGATAAAAACGGCCAGCCAGTGCCGAAAGGCGCTGATGCAGCTGCGTCAGATAGATAACCGGTACACCGTGCATTTCACGGATTTCGCCGTCGACCGCTTCCCCTTCCGCTTCCGCGATCACGGCGGTTACGCCCTGTGCAATCGCCTGCGGAATGAAACGGCGTCCGTCAGCCTGATGGCCTGCAACAGCGACAAACAGATCGCCGGATGCCGCAATACGGCTATCCAGTGTCATGTCACGCAGTGGACGCGCCGGCGCGCCTGGCACCCAGGGGCTGAGTAAGTCGCGCAGGTTACGATCTGTCACTTGATTCCTCACTTCTGTTAGTCACCAACTCGTTCTTGTCATTGGTCGGCAACGCATCCGGCTCGATGTTCATGGTGCGCAATACGCCACCCATGATGGCACCAAATACCGGCGCAGAGACCGCACCACCGTAATACTTGCCAGCCTGGGGATCGTTGATCACCACTACCAGCGCGAATCGAGGATGACTGGCAGGCGCGACACCTGCGGTATAAGCAATGTATTTATTGACGTAGCGTCCATCCGGCCCGACCTTTTTTGCCGTACCGGTTTTGATCGCGATGCGATAACCTTTAATCGCCGCTTTGACACCGCCACCACCGGGCAGCGCCACGCTTTCCATCATGTGCATCACGGTTTTAACCAGTGACTCATCGAAAACGCGTTGTCCCGCGACAGGCGGATCGACTTTAGTGATCGACAGTGGGCGATTAATGCCGTAGCTGCCAATGGTTGCGTAGACTCGCGCTAACTGTAACGGCGTTACCATTAGCCCGTAGCCGAAAGAGAAGGTGGCCCTCTCTATGTCAGACCACCGTTGTTTTTGAGGGTATAAGCCACTGCTTTCCCCGACCAGCCCCAAATTGGTCGGTTTGCCCAGTCCAAAGCGCGCGTAAGTATCTACCAGTGCTGAGGAAGGCATCGCTAACGCCAGACGTGAAACCCCGACGTTACTCGACTTCTGTAAGACCCCTGTCAGGGTCAGTTCGCTGTAGCGCGCCACATCTTTGATCTCATGACCATTAATGCGGTACGGCACGGTATTCAGTACGCTGTTCTCTTTAACTACGCCACGCTGCAGCGCCGTCATCACCACCATGGGCTTGACGGTAGAGCCGGGTTCAAAGATGTCTGTGATAGCGCGGTTACGCATCAGATCTTTTGGCGTGTTGCTGAGGTTATTCGGGTTGTACGCCGGGCTGTTGGCCATCGCCAGTACTTCACCGGTATTCACATCCACCAGCACAGCCGTGCCCGATTCCGCTTTGTTAAAGGCCACGGCGTTGTTCAGTTCGCGGTAGACCAGCGCCTGTAAGCGCTCATCAATACTCAGCGTCAGGTTATGGGCGGCGCGACTGTCGACCGAGGAGATATCTTCAATCACCCGGCCAAAGCGATCTTTTCGCACTGTACGTTCGCCCGGTGCGCCGGTCAGCCACTTATCGAAGCTTTTCTCAACGCCTTCAATGCCCTGACCGTCGATGTTGGTAAAACCAATCAGATGGGACGTGACCTGTCCGGCCGGATAGTAGCGACGTGACTCTTCGCGCAGATGGATACCGGGGAGCTTGAGTTTTTTGACATACTCGCCGATGGCCGGATTGACCTGGCGCGCCAGATAGACAAAGCGGCCTTTAGGATTCGCATTCACCCGCGCGGCCAGCTGGTCGAGAGGAATGGAAAGCGCATCCGACAGCGCCTTCCAGCGGCTGTCCAGCGTTACGCCACCACCGGCATGCAGCTCTTTTGGATCCGCCCAGATGGCGTTAACCGGCACGCTCACCGCCAGCGGACGGCCAGCACGATCGCTGATCATGCCGCGCGAGGTCGGCACCGCCTGCACGCGCAGCGAGCGCAGATCGCCCTCTTTCACCAGCTTGTCAGGGTTAATGACCTGCAGCCAGGCCACACGCGACAGTAAGCCACCCAGCGCCAGCAAAATACAGCCGCACAGCAACGCAAAACGCCAGCTTACAAAGCTGGCTTTATCTTCCGGTTTCTTCAACTTCAGCGTTCTGCCTGCGCCGCTCATTCGCTATCTGAGGTCCTTATTTCTGCACCACAATATTTTCTTGTGAAGGATCAACGTGCTGCAATTGCAGCTTCTCGGTTGCGATTCGTTCAACACGACTGTGATCGCCCAGCGCGTTCTCTTCCAGGATCAGGTTGCGCCACTCGATATCCAGCGCATCCCGCTCCAGTACCAGCTGTTCACGCTGCGCCGTCAGCAAGCGTGTTTTATGCGTGGTGGTGACCACCAGTACCGCAGAAACCAGCACCGCGATCAGCAGCAGAAACGGGATCTTGCCTTTTCGCAGCAGATCCCCGCCAATCACGGCCGGCAGGCTGTGGCGCTCATTACCGATCATGCGTCGGTCTTCTCCGCAATACGTAATACCGAACTGCGCGCGCGTGGGTTCTCAGCCACTTCCGCTTCGCCCGGCGACAGTTTGCCCAGCAATTTCAGTTCACGTCCGCCCAGCGCGCGTAACTGCTGTTCGGTCATTGGTATTCCGGCAGGCACTTGCGGTCCGCGGCTCTGATCGCGCATAAAGCGCTTCACCAGCCGATCTTCCAGCGAGTGGAAGCTGATCACCGATAGCCGTCCCTGCGGCGCCAGTACCTCAACCGCACCTTTCAGCGCAATATCGATCTCTTCCAGTTCACTGTTGATCCAGATGCGGATCGCCTGGAAACTGCGCGTTGCCGGATGCTTGAACTTATCCTTGATCGGCGTAGCGCGGCGATCACCTCTGCCAGTTCCCTGGTCCGGGTCATCGGCTGCTCGCGATTGCGCTCAACAATGGCGCGGGCGATACGTTTAGCAAAACGTTCTTCACCGTAGGTCTTCAGCACGAAAGCGATGTCCGCTTCTTCGGCGTGGAGTAACCACTCTGCGGCGGAATGCCCGCGCGTCGGGTCCATCCGCATATCCAGCGGCCCATCGCGCATAAAAGAAAAGCCGCGTTCGGCATCATCCAGTTGCGGTGAAGAGACGCCCAGATCGAGCAAAATACCGTCAATTTTACCGACTAATTCACGCTCAGAAACGTACTCCGCCAGCGCAGAAAAAGGACCATGGATAATTGAGAAACGCGGGTCGGTGATCTCAGCGGCCGCGGCAATAGCGTGCGGGTCACGATCGATAGCGATCAGCTTTCCCTTCGCGCCAAGGTGCGAAAGAATTAAGCGCGAATGACCGCCACGACCAAATGTGCCGTCGATGTAGATGCCGTCTTCCCTGATGTTGAGGCCGTTAACCGCCTCATCTAACAGCACGGTGGTATGTTTAAAATTTTCCTGCATAGCTATAGCGACAAGTCCTGCAACCGCTCAGATAAAGGCTCCTGAGCCGACTGTTCTGCGTCAATATCTTCCCTGACTTGTTGATACCAGGTCTGTTCATCCCACAGTTCAAACTTGTTGAACTGTCCAACCAGCATCACTTCTTTGGTTAATTTTGCGTGCTGACGAAGCGTATTCGCCAGCAACAAGCGGCCTGCATTGTCCATCTGACACTCACTGGCATGCCCGAGTAACAGGCGCTGCACGCGGCGCTCAAGCGGGTTCATACTGGATAAGCGAGCAAGCTTTTTTTCAATGATTTCCCATTCGGGCAGGGTATAAAGCAACAGACATGGCTGGTGGAGGTCGATGGTACAGACCATCTGCCCCTGAGACTCCCCGTTCAGTAAATCGCGATATCGCATTGGTACAGCGAGCCGCCCTTTACTGTCGAGATTGACTAACGTTGCTCCACGGAACATGTCAGCCCTACCCCCTGGATACCCATTTACGCCACTTTATCCCACTTTTTACCACGAAACGAGTTTAAGGACCCGATGAAATCCTTGTCAAGCCGGAGCGGCAGTTGAATATCACCCTTTACAGGTCGGAAAATTAGCGTCCGATGACGTTATATTCAAAAAAAGGGGAAAAAATAAAAAATTAAACCGATGAATACCTGAATAAAAAATAGCGGCGAGCAAAAAAGCGGCTAAAAAATAGAGCAATGTAAAGCGCTAAATATTTATCGTGGTTTCTGAGACGGCGGCGGCATTTTAGGGGATTTCCGAAAGGAAGCCCAGCGCCTTCAGGCGAGACGGGAAAGTGGGTTTGTTGAAGATGTAAACAAATAAGATAAATAAAGCTTTTTGATTTGTTAGATTCAATGAGCAGAATTTACGCTTTTTTACCTCGGGCAATTTTTTTGTCAATGTCATAACGGCAATTTAAAATGGTGGGCAGCAGTAATACTGCCCAGGACTCATTTAACTTTCCGACTTAATTGTCCACGTCGGTATAAATTACGCCGGATGCGGGTTAAGCCCGGTTTGGGTTTTCTCGGTTCGTCTAACGAGGCTAAAACCAATTCCAGTACCCGCTCTGCCACATCACGGTGACGCTGACCGACCGCAAGCACCGGACACTCCAGAAAGTCCAGTAATTCGTGGTCGCCAAAGGTGGCAATAGCCAGCTCGGTCGGAAGCCGCCCGTCACGTTTCAGCGTCACATCCATTACGCCCTGCAGCAGACCAAACGAGGTGGTGAACAGCGCCTCAGGCATGGGGTGATCTTCAAGATACTTTTCGAACAGTGCCGCCGCCGCGCTGCGCTCAAAACTGTTGCAGTAGATGTAGTCAATCGGACGGGTATCCTCTTTCCACGCCTCACGGAATCCCATCTCGCGCAGGAAACTGACCGAAAGCTCAGGCAATGCGCCGAGAAACAGCACATTTTTCACCTCAAGCTGCCGTAATTCCGCCGCCAGCGTATAGGCGTCATCCTGATCGGCACCCACCACGCTGGTAAAATGCTCACGATCGAGCGCGCGGTCTAAAGCGATAATCGGTAGTGGATCGTTGATCCAGCGCTGGTAAAACGGATGTTCTGGCGGTAACGACGTTGAGACGATAATCGCATCAACCTGCCGTTGTAGCAGATGTTCAATGCAGCGCATCTCATTATCAGGCTGATCTTCCGAACAGGCGATCAGCAGCTGATAGCCACGCTGGCGTGCCTGACGCTCAAGGTAGTTTGCGATGCGGGTATAACTGGTATTCTCAAGATCAGGAATAACTAAGCCAATCGAACGCGTACGCCCGGCGCGCAGACCAGCCGCTACCGCGTTAGGGTGGTAATTGTGCTCACGCACCACCGCCATCACTTTCTCAACGGTTTTGTCGCTGACACGATACTGCCGCGCTTTGCCATTAATGACATAACTGGCCGTGGTGCGCGACACGCCTGCCAGGCGCGCAATTTCATCCAGTTTCACGATAACCCTCAATCAAGGCCGCTCGAACGACAAAAATAGCCGCAGTTAAGCTATGGACAACTCATGGTTATCATCTAACAGCAGAAAAGTGCGCGGAGCAACCGCTTTTCTGAATGTAACCCGCCTGGCGCATAAAAAATAAAAAAACCCGGCATTTCGCCGGGTTAGAGACATCCTGAGTGATGACGTTGCGTGATTAACGCATGATGCGATCGCCGCGTGATACGCCGACGATACCGGAGCGCGCCACTTCAACAATCTCCGCCACATCGCGTACCGTCGTCAGGAAAGCATCCAGTTTATCACTGGTGCCCGCCAGCTGAACCGTGTACAGCGTGGGCGTGACATCGATGATCTGACCCCGGAAGATCTCCGCGTTGCGCTTTACCTCTTCCCGGCCATAGCCACTGGCCTGAATCTTCACCAGCATGATCTCGCGCTCAACGTAAGCGCCCTGCCCCAGTTCGGTGACGCGCAGCACGTCCACCAGCTTGTGCAGCTGCTTCTCAATCTGCTCCAGCACCTTCTGATCGCCGACCGTCTGAATGGTCATCCGCGACAGGGTCGGATCGTCGGTTGGCGCAACGGTCAGACTTTCGATGTTGTATCCGCGCTGTGAGAACAGGCCGACGACGCGGGATAATGCGCCGGATTCGTTCTCCAGCAGAACCGATAAAATGCGACGCATAATTATGTCCTCTCCGTTTTGCTTAACCACATCTCATCCATGCTGCCACCGCGAATCTGCATCGGGTAGACGTGTTCGCTGCCGTCAACGGTGACATCCACAAACACCAGCCGTCCCTGCGCCAGTGTTTCCAGCGCCAGCACCAGCTTCTCTTCCAGCTCAGCCGGATGCTCTATGGCGATCCCCACATGACCATAGGCTTCAGCCAGACGGACAAAATCGGGCAGCGACTCCATATAGGACTGGGAGTGGCGGCCGGAGTAGATCATATCCTGCCACTGTTTCACCATGCCGAGGAAACGGTTGTTGAGGTTCAGCACCAGCACCGGCAGGTTGTACTGCAGCGCGGTGGAGAGCTCCTGAATGTTCATCTGGATACTGCCGTCACCGGTGACGCAGATGACCGTCTCATCCGGCAACGCCATTTTCACGCCCAGCGCGGCCGGCAGGCCAAAGCCCATGGTGCCGAGGCCACCGGAGTTGATCCAGCGACGTGGCTTATCAAACGGGTAATACAGCGCCGCGAACATCTGATGCTGACCGACATCAGAGGTGACATAGGCGTCGCCTTTGGTCAGTCGACAGATGGTTTCAATCACTGCCTGCGGCTTGATTTTCGCACTGGTGCGATCAAATTCCAGGCAGTGACGACTGCGCCAGCCCTCTATCGACTGCCACCAGTCACGCAGGCTGTCGAGCGGTTGTTTGCTGTCGGTTTGCGCCAGCAGCTCCAGCATCTGCTGCAGCACCTGCCGGGCATCGCCGACGATCGGGATATCGGCCGCCACCGTTTTCGAGATAGAGGTCGGATCGATATCGATGTGCATCACCGTGGCATCCGGGCAATATTTTGCCAGGTTGTTGGTGGTTCGGTCATCAAAGCGCACCCCGACGCCAAAAATCAGGTCAGCGTTGTGCATCGTCATGTTGGCTTCGTAAGTGCCGTGCATCCCCAGCATCCCCACGCACTGGCGATGAGTGCCAGGAAACGCACCCAGTCCCATCAGCGAGGTGGTCACCGGAATATTCAGACTCTCCGCCAGCTGCAGCAGCTCCGCCTCACAGCCTGCGGTGATGGCTCCACCGCCGACATACATCACCGGTTTGTGCGCTGCCAGCAGCGTATTCAGTGCGCGTTTGATCTGCCCTTTATGCCCCTGAATCGTCGGGTTATAAGAGCGCATGCTCACTTCTTCCGGCCAGTGATAAGGCAGTTTGTTGGCCGGATTCAGGATGTCCTTCGGCAGATCGATCACCACCGGTCCCGGACGTCCGCTGGAGGCCAGCCAGAACGCCTTTTTCAGTACCGTCGGGATCTCTTCAGTGTTTTTCACCAGGAAGCTGTGTTTCACCACCGGACGGGAGATGCCGACCATGTCGCACTCCTGAAAGGCGTCATAACCGATCAGCGACGATGGCACCTGGCCCGATAGAATCACCAGCGGGATGGAATCCATGTAGGCGGTCGCGATACCGGTAATCGCATTGGTAGCACCGGGTCCGGACGTCACCAGCACCACGCCGACTTCGCCGGTCGCGCGCGCCAGGCCATCCGCCATATGCACCGCGCCCTGTTCATGGCGCACCAGAACGTGGTCGATACCTCCGACAGTTTGCAGCGCGTCGTAAATATCTAATACCGCACCACCCGGATAACCGAATACCTGCTTAACGCCCTGATCGATTAACGAACGGACGACCATTTCGGCTCCTGACAACATCTCCATCTTCTGCCTCCAGGCGTGAGGACCGGGCTGCGCTAACGTGCCTTGCGCGTTACGTCATCCCGATGCCTTCTTTGCCAATGTAAGATCAAAACCTTATGTTTATGCCCGCACGACGGAAACGCATTCCGCTGTCCGGATACAGAGAATTCTGTTGAGTTCATTGTTTTGAGAGTAGGTCGATTACCATAACCGCAGTTAACCTGGCAGGCAAACCGCAAACGCGCGTAAATTAAACCCGGCGAACGTAAAGGCTCTGCGCGATAAGAATGGGCTACGCCGATTAAACTAATTACGCCGCAGAACCGCAGAGGAAAATGCTGGCGATGAAATTATTTTCAGCGCGATCTAAGAAATAGCGAAAAGTTATTGCCGCCTGACACAGCCCACAATTTCCTGTCTCTTTTCTTTTCTGGCGTAATTAACCTTAAAACCATTAAAGTTCATACGATTATGCTGAACAGGCGAAAATAAAACTCTCCACTCCGCGTGACTAATAAATAAAATAATCATTAATTTTCAATTAATTATGAAATAATCGAGCATCACCACACCGCCCGCGAGCGTCCGTTTTAACCCGCACCGCCTGCTCTGTTGTTCAATACGCTGCTTCACCGATATCTGACAGAATATTTTCCTTAATCGCCGCAAAAAATAGCCTTTCATTCAAGGTTGACATCCCCGGAAGATTCCAGTACCAATATGTGCAGCACAAAATTTTATGAGGTTTGAATCCATGTTTCGTTCTTCTCGCCTACTCGGTCTACTACTAAACGCATTCAGTTTGCGCGGTAGACTTGTGGGCGGAATCAAACACTGATTCAAACCTGCTGAAAGTTAAAAACCCGCGCCTGTCGCGGGTTTTTTTATGCTCGTTGCAAGGCAAGAAATGCATAAGGATGATTACGATGAGCCAGCAAGTTATTATTTTCGATACCACTCTGCGTGACGGTGAGCAGGCATTACAGGCCAGCCTGAGTGTGAAAGAAAAATTGCAGATCGCATTAGCGCTGGAGCGCATGGGCGTTGACGTTATGGAGGTCGGTTTTCCGGTCTCTTCTCCCGGTGATTTTGAATCCGTACAGACCATTGCACGTACCATTAAAAACAGCCGGGTTTGCGGTCTGGCGCGCTGTGTAGAGAAAGATATCGACGCCGCTTACGAATCACTGCGTGTTGCCGAAGCCTTCCGTATTCATACTTTTATCGCGACATCGCCGATGCACATCGCCACTAAACTGCGCAGTACGCTGCCTGAGGTGATTGAGCGTGCGGTGAAGATGGTGAAACGCGCCCGCAATTACACTGATGACGTTGAGTTTTCCTGTGAAGACGGTGGCCGTACGCCGATTGACGATCTGTGCCGGATGGTGGAAGCGGCGATTAACGCCGGTGCCCGCACTATCAACATCCCCGACACCGTTGGCTATACCCTGCCAGGCGAATATGCGCACATCATCAGCCAGTTAACTCAGCGCGTGCCAAACATTGATAAAGCGATTCTGTCGGTGCATACCCATGATGATCTGGGCATGGCGACCGGTAACGCCCTCGCCGCCGTGCAGGCGGGTGCCCGTCAGGTTGAAGGCACGCTGAACGGCCTGGGCGAGCGTGCCGGTAACTGTGCGCTGGAAGAGGTGATCATGGCGATCAAAACCCGCCAGCAGATCATGAATGTCCACACCAACATCAATCATCAGGAAATCTACCGCACCAGCCAGATGGTCAGCCAGATCTGCAATATGCCGATCCCGGCGAACAAAGCGGTGGTCGGCTCCAACGCCTTCGCCCACTCCTCCGGCATTCACCAGGATGGCGTACTGAAGAACCGCGAGAACTATGAAATCCTGACGCCTGAATCGATTGGCCTGCACAAAATCCAGCTCAACCTGACCTCGCGTTCAGGCCGTGCGGCGGTCAAACACCGCATGGAAGAGATGGGCTACGCAGAGTCTGATTACAACCTGGATACCCTGTACGACGCCTTCCTGAAGCTGGCTGATAAAAAAGGTCAGGTGTTTGATTACGATCTGGAAGCGCTGGCCTTTATCAATAAACAGAATGAAGAACCGGAACATTTCCAGCTGCACGAATTCAACGTCCAGACCGGCTCCAGCATTACCGCCACCGCCTCAGTAAATCTGGGCTGTGGCGACGAGACAAAATCGGATGCCGCGACCGGCAATGGCCCGGTTGATGCCGTCTACCAGGCGATCAATCGCATCACCCAGCTGGATGCAGAGCTGGTGAACTACAAGCTGACCGCCAAAGGCCACGGCGAAAATGCGCTGGGTCAGGTAGACATTGTAGTGAGCTACAACGGCCGTAAGTTCCACGGCGTGGGTCTGGCGACCGATATCGTGGAATCCTCCGCCAAAGCGATGGTGAACGCCCTGAACAATATCTGGCGCGCCAGACAGGTTGAACAAGAATTGCAGCGCAAATTTAAAGATCAGAAGGAAACGGTATAACTATGTCCAGTTCTTCCCATATCGCAGTGTTACCGGGTGACGGTATCGGCCCTGAAGTGATGGCGCAGGCGATGAAAGTGTTAGACGCGATTCGTCAGCGCTTCGACATGCGCATCACCACCAGCGAATACGCGGTCGGCGGCATCGCCATCGACCAGCATGGCGAACCGTTACCCCCGGCCACCGTCGCGGGCTGTGAGCAGGCGGATGCCATTCTGTTCGGTTCGGTTGGCGGACCTAAGTGGGAACACCTGCCACCCGCCTCGCAGCCTGAGCGCGGTGCGCTGCTGCCGCTGCGTAAACATTTCCGTCTGTTCAGCAACCTGCGTCCGGCGGCGCTCTACAGCGGGCTGGAAGCTTTTTGTCCGCTGCGCAGCGACATTGCCGCTAAAGGTTTCGATATTCTGTGCGTGCGCGAACTGACCGGCGGCATCTATTTCGGCCAGCCGAAAGGTCGTGAAGGCAGCGGTCCGCACGAGCGGGCATTTGATACGGAAGTTTACCACCGCTTCGAAATCGAACGCATCGCCCGCATCGCCTTTGAGTCAGCGCGCAAGCGTCGTCACAAAGTAACCTCCATCGACAAAGCCAACGTGCTACAGACCTCAGTCATGTGGCGTGAGATTGTCAATGAGATCGCCAGAGAGTACCCGGATGTCGAGCTGAGCCACATGTACATCGACAATGCCACCATGCAGCTGATCAAAGATCCGTCGCAGTTTGATGTACTGCTCTGCTCTAACCTGTTCGGCGACATTCTCTCTGATGAGTGCGCGATGATCACCGGTTCAATGGGCATGCTGCCTTCCGCCAGCCTGAACGAAGAGGGTTTTGGTCTGTTTGAACCGGCGGGCGGCTCTGCGCCCGATATCGCCGGTCAGAACATCGCTAACCCGGTGGCGCAGATCCTGTCACTGGCGCTGCTGCTGCGTTATAGCCTGAATGCCGATGACGCCGCTGATAGTATTGAGCGCGCCATCAGCCGGGCGCTGGAAGAGGGTTACCGCACCAAAGATTTAGCCGGTGACGGCCCTGCGGTCAGCACAGATGAGATGGGCAGCATCATTGCCCGCTTTATCGCCGAGGAAAAATAAAATAATGAAAACCTTATACCAGAAGTTATTTGATGCACATGTCGTCCACGAAGCGCCAAACGAAACGCCGTTACTCTACATCGATCGCCATCTGATCCATGAAGTGACATCGCCGCAGGCGTTTGACGGGCTGCGTGCGCACGGACGTAAAGTTCGTCAGCCCGAAAAAACCTTCGCCACCATGGATCACAACGTCTCTACCCAGACCAAAGACATCAATGCATCGGGTGAGATGGCCCGTATCCAGATGCAGGAGCTGATGAAAAACTGCGCCGAGTTTGGCGTCCAGCTCTATGACCTGAACCACCCGTTCCAGGGCATTGTCCACGTTATCGGTCCTGAGCAGGGCATGACGCTGCCGGGCATGACCATCGTCTGTGGTGACTCCCACACCGCTACTCATGGCGCGTTTGGCTCGCTGGCCTTTGGTATCGGCACCTCGGAAGTGGAACATGTGTTCGCTACTCAGACCCTGAAACAGGGTCGGGCGAAAACCATGAAAATTGAAGTGCTGGGCGAAGCGGCAACCGGCATTACCGCCAAAGATATCGTGCTGGCGATTATCGGTAAAACCGGCAGCGCGGGCGGTACCGGTCATGTGGTGGAGTTCTGCGGTCCGGCGATTGAAGCGCTGAGCATGGAAGGCCGCATGACCCTGTGTAATATGGCGATTGAGATGGGTGCCAAAGCGGGCCTGGTTGCGCCGGATGACACCACTTTCAACTACCTGAAAGGCCGTCAGTTCTCGCCGAAAGATGAGAAATGGGAACAGGCAGTCGCTTACTGGCGCACGCTGAAGTCAGATGAAGGCGCAAAATTTGATGCGGTCGTCACCCTGCACGCAGAAGAGATTGCACCTCAGGTCACCTGGGGTACCAATCCGGGTCAGGTGATCGCCGTCGATCAGGTGATCCCGAATCCGGCCTCGTTCGCCGATCCGGTCGAGCGTGCTTCAGCGGAAAAAGCGCTGGCCTACATGAACCTGCAGCCGGGCATTAAGCTGACCGATGTGGCGATTGATAAAGTCTTTATCGGCTCCTGCACCAACTCACGCATTGAAGATCTGCGTGCCGCAGCCGCCATCGCCAAAGGCCGTAAAGTTGCGCCAGGCGTGATCGCCATGGTGGTGCCAGGTTCCGGCCCGGTCAAAGCGCAGGCCGAAGCGGAAGGTCTGGATAAAATTTTCCTCGAGGCCGGTTTTGAATGGCGTCTGCCAGGCTGCTCAATGTGCCTGGCGATGAACAACGACCGCCTGAATCCGGGCGAGCGCTGCGCCTCAACCAGCAACCGCAATTTTGAAGGTCGTCAGGGCCGCGGTGGCCGGACGCATCTGGTCAGCCCGGCAATGGCGGCGGCGGCGGCCGTCACCGGCCATTTTGCTGACATCCGTCAACTGACAGGAGCCTGAGTCATGGCGAATAAATTTACCCAACACACCGGCATCGTTGCGCCACTGGATGCGGCTAACGTTGATACTGACGCCATCATTCCTAAGCAGTTTTTACAGAAAGTGACCCGTACCGGCTTCGGCCAGCATCTGTTCCACGACTGGCGCTTTGAAGATGATGCCGGCACGGTGCCGACACCGGGCTTTGTGCTCAACAAGCCGGAGTTTAAAGGCACCAGCATTCTGCTGGCGCGCGAAAACTTCGGCTGCGGCTCATCACGTGAGCATGCGCCCTGGGCGCTGACCGATTTCGGTTTCCACGTGGTGATTGCGCCGAGCTTCGCCGACATTTTTTACGGCAACAGCTTCAATAACCAGCTGCTGCCGGTGAAATTAAGCGAACAGGAAGTGGATGAGATGTTTAAACTGGTGGCGGCCCAACCCGGCATTCGCTTTACGGTCGATCTGGAAGCCCAGACGGTCACTGCGGGGGATAAAGTCTATCCGTTCGAGCTCGACAGCTTCCGCCGTCACTGCATGATTAACGGCCTCGACAGTATCGGTCTGACGCTGCAACACGAAGCATCAATCTCGCAGTATGAGCAGAATCAGCCGGCCTACCTGCGCTGATAAACCAACAGGGCGACGTGACCGTCGCCCTGTCTGCGTCAGACATCCCGTACCCGCGCCGACATCACAAAAGCCACTATCGCCAGCACAAACGCCAGCCAGTACACCGCCTCATGCCCCAGTCGCTCACTCAGGGTTCCCTGAATCACCCCAGCCAGAATCATGCCGGTCGAAATAGAGTTAGTGAACATCGTTGTGGCCGCACCTGGCCGCCCCGGCATTAAATCCTGAAACCA
Source organism: Pantoea conspicua (assembly GCF_002095315.1). GTDB lineage: Bacteria > Pseudomonadota > Gammaproteobacteria > Enterobacterales > Enterobacteriaceae > Pantoea > Pantoea conspicua. The sequence goes on along the minus strand of NZ_MLFN01000002.1, from coordinate 92,663 downwards.
TAGCATGCCAATCCCGGCGATAATCCCGACAAAGACCGCATTAAACAGCTGTAACACCATTAAAGAGGTCCGCGAATTGAATAATACCAACCCGAGGTAGAACAGCACACCTGCCGCCACGGCCAGCAGCATTAGCCGCCGTTTGCCCACCTTGCGGGCATAATGTCCGGCCAGCAGCATCACCGGAATCTCCAGCCCGGCGGCGGTGCCCATCAGCAGGCCGGCCAGCTTTTCCGGCAATCCCAGCGTGGTACTGATGTAGAGCGGCATATCGATGATATACATGGTGTTGCAGGCCCACATGGTCACCGAGGCGATGAACAGCAGCCGCACATCCCGGTCCCGCCAGCCGGTCAGCGGCAGACCGCCGCTTTGCAGCAGCGGTGTGGCACGCGGTACCGACGGCAGGGTAAACCACACCAGCAGAATGCAGATCAGAAACAGCGCTGCCGCCACTATAAACAGCGTCACGAAGCCGTAGTTCAGCGCCAGCGCGAATGACAGCGGCGGTCCGATCACCCACGCCAGCGACAGCTGCGCACGCATCACTGAACTGAACATCACCGCTTCCCGCGCCGACTGGTCAGCATATTCACGCGCCAGCGCGAACAGCTGCGGCATCGAAACGCTGGCCAGCGCCGACAGCAGCACACCGAGAGTAATCAGCGTCAGATAATGACGGGTAAAAGCAAACAGCAGCGCATTGACCAGTGCCATCAGGCAGCAGAACAGAATGATGTTACGACGATCGCCGACGCTGTCCGATCGCTTCGCCACCAGCATACTCACCACAATACCGGCCACCGCGTTGATGGTGAAAAACAGCCCGACCCAGAACGGGCGAGCCTGCACCTCACGGGTTAAAAACAAACTGAGCGTCGGTGCCTGCAGCGCACCGGCCACACCCAGCATGAACGAGGCGACCATAAAAGCGAGGTAGACCGGATTGATGCGGCGCTGCCGCGCTAACAGCGATTTCATACCGAAATCCCTTACAGGATGAATAGGGGAAGAGAAGAAGGGTAGACGATACCGTGCAGCATGAAAAAGCCAGCAGAGATCATCTGCTGGCGGTGTAAATGCACCCTACTCAGAAAAGCATCCCGCTGAACAGCGGCATGAGGGTCGAACGCCATTCATTGCTGAATGCCTCCCGCTCTTCCCATTAGGGAAAGTTTGCCCTTAAAATGGGGCAAGAAAAACAGAGCGCTTTTCACAGGGAGTTCCTCTTTTATGTCCTCATCTCGTCTGAAGCAGCAGTTTATCCGCCTGTGGCAAAGCTGTCAGGGTCAGACGCAGGATATCACCCTCAGCGAACTGGCTGACCTGCTGCACTGTTCGCGCCGTCACATGCGTAATTTACTCAACCGGATGCAGGCTGCCGGCTGGTTGATCTGGCAGGCTGAGGCCGGACGTGGTAAGCGCTCGCAGCTCACGTTTTGCTACACCGGCCTGGCGCTACAGCAGCAGCGCGCCGAGGATCTGCTGGAGCAGGATCGCATCGATCAGCTGGTGCAGCTGGTCGGCGATAAAAATCAGGTCAGGCAGATGATTGGCGCTCACCTGGGCCGCAGCTTTCGCCAGGGCAAACACATTCTGCGGGTGCTTTATTACCGTCCGCTGCTTAATCTGCAACCTGGCTCCGCCCTGCGCCGCTCCGAAACCCATATTGCCCGCCAGATTTTCAACGGCCTGACGCGCATAAATGAGGAAAACGGGGAAATCGAGGCCGATATCGCCCATCACTGGCAGCAGACCTCCCCGCTGCACTGGCGCTTCTTTCTGCGTCCGGCGATTCGCTTTCATCATGGTCGTGAGCTGGAGATGGCCGACGTGATCGACTCGCTGGAACGCCAGCGCCAGCAGCCGCTGTTTTCCCACATTCAGCAGATCGACTCGCCCGCGCCCTGGACGCTGGATATCACCTTAAGCCAGCCCGATGACTGGTTACCCTGGTTGCTGGCCAGCGTCAGCGCCATGATCCTGCCACGCGAGTGGCCAACGCTACGCGACTTTGCCCGCCAGCCGATTGGCACTGGCCCTTACAGCGTGATCCGCAATCAGGAAAGTCAGTTGAAGATTGAAGCCTTTGATGATTATTTCGGCTTTCGCGCCCTGATTGATGATGTCTCTATCTGGGTATTGCCGGATATCAGCGATGAGCTGGTCTATGCGGGCGTGCGTCTGCAGGGCGACGGCGCAGATGAGATCCAGGAAGAGAGCCGCCTCGAAGAGGGGTGCTACTATTTGCTGTTTGATCAGCGCTCAGAAAAGGGCCGCGACGAGGCGATACGGCGTTGGGTCAGCTATCTGTTTAATCCCATCGCCCTGCTCAATCACGCAGGCGTTGGCTATCAGCGCTACTGGTTTCCGGCCTATGGCCTGCTGCCGCGCTGGCATCACCGGCGCGATCTGACGCCGGTAGAAAAGCCGCCCGGTCTGACCCATCTGACGCTGACCTGGTATAGCCAGCACGTCGAACACGAAGGGATCGCCAATGCGCTGCGTCCGCTGCTGGCGCAGCAAGGCGTCACGCTGGAAACACGCGAGGTCAGTTATGAATGCTGGCATCAGGGCGAGGCTGACAGCGATATCTGGCTCGGCAGCGTGAATTTCACCCTGCCGCTGGCCTTCTCACTGTTTGCCCAGCTCTATGAGATCCCGCTGCTGCATCACTGCCTGCCGATTGACTGGCAGGCAGATGCCGCCCGCTGGCGCGAAAAGGCACTGCCGCTGGCGGAATGGAGTAAGCGGTTAGTGGAGGAGGCGGGTCTGCACCCGCTGTTTCATCACTGGCTGCTGCTGGAAGGCCAGCGCAGTATGCGTGGCGTGAGGATGAATACGCTGGGCTGGTTCGATTTTAAATCTGCCTGGTTTGCGCCGCCCGCGCTGTAACGCTTTCGCGCTGCGGCTGAAATGACTAGAATGTGACGTTCTCAACGGGGTGCCGCGTGCGGCTGAGAAAGACCCGTCGAACCTGATTCGGTTAATACCGACGTAGGGATTTGAGAGACCTGCTGCTCAGATCCTTTGCGACTCATCCCCTATTCTCCCGAAGGAGCGCAAAGTGTTAAACAAAGTTCTGCCACTGCTGCTGTTACTCTCCACCCCGGTACTGGCTGCTAAACCGGTGCTCACGGTTTACACCTACGACTCCTTCTCCGCTGACTGGGGGCCTGGCCCGGCGATCAAAAAAGCCTTCGAAGCACAATGCGGCTGCGAACTGAAATTTGTCACGCTGGAAGATGGCGTGTCGCTGCTGAATCGCGTGCGGATGGAAGGCAAAAACAGCAAAGCCGATCTGGTACTGGGCCTGGATAACAACCTGCTGCAGGCGGCGCAAAAACCGGCCTGTTCGCCGCCAGTCAGGTCGATACCGCGCAGCTGACGCTACCGGGCGGCTGGCATGACAGCACCTTTGTCCCGTTTGACTACGGCTATTTCGCCTTCGTCTATGACAAAACCCGCCTGAAAAATCCGCCGAAAAGCCTGAAAGAGCTGGTAGAGAGCCCGGAAAAATGGCGGGTGATCTACGAAGATCCGCGCACCAGTACGCCAGGATTAGGTCTGCTGCTGTGGATGCAAAAAGTCTATGGCGATCAGGCACCGCAGGCGTGGCAAAAGCTGGCGCAGAAAACCGTGACCGTCACCAAGGGCTGGAGTGAAGCCTATGGCCTGTTCCTGAAAGGGGAAGGCGATCTGGTGCTGAGCTATACCACCTCGCCTGCTTACCACATCATCGAAGAGAAAAAAGAGAACTACGCCGCCGCGCCGTTTGCCGAAGGCACTATCTGCAGGTTGAGGTCGCCGCACAGTTAGCCAGCAGCAAACAGCCGAAACTGGCGCAGCAGTTCATGCAGTTTATGGTGTCGCCCGCGTTCCAGAACACCATCCCGACCGGCAACTGGATGTATCCGGTGATCAACACCCCCCTGCCCGCCGGATTTTCCACTCTGAAGGTGCCCGCCACCGCACTGCAATACTCGCCGGAAGCGGTCGCCAGCCAGCGTTCAGGCTGGATTAGCCAGTGGCAACGCGCCGTCAGCCGCTGATGCCACGCTGGCTGATTTCCGGTTCGCTCGCCACGCTGCTGTTAATCAGCGTGGCGCTGTTCGCCTTTGGCTCGCTGTGGAATGCAGCGCCGGTCACCGACTGGCTCAGCGTGTTGCAGGACGCGTATCTGCACCATGTTATCGCCTTTTCCTTTGGTCAGGCGCTGCTCTCTGCCCTGCTGTCGTTGCTGCCTGCCCTGCCGCTGGCCCGCGCCCTCTATCGACGCCGCTTTCCCGGCCGTCAGTTAGTGCTGCGCCTGTGCGCCATGACGCTGGTGCTGCCAGTGCTGGTGGCGGTGTTCGGCTTGCTGACAGTCTATGGCCGCGTCGGCTGGCTGGCGCAGATTTGTCAGCTGTTGGGCATCGATTACCACTTCTCACCTTATGGCCTGCAGGGCATTCTGCTGGCACACGTCTTTTTCAACCTGCCGCTGGCGACGCGCCTGATGCTACAGGCGCTGGAGAGTATTCCGGCGGAACAGCGCCAGCTGGCGGCGCAACTCGATCTGCGCGGCTGGCACCACTTTCGGTTGCTGGAGTGGCCGTGGCTGCGTCGTCAGCTGCTGCCGACCGGCGCGCTGATCTTTATGCTCTGCTTCGCCAGCTTCGCCACTGTGCTGTCGCTGGGCGGCGGGCCGCAGGCCACCACCATTGAACTGGCGATTTTTCAGGCGCTCAGTTATGACTACGATCCCGGACGAGCCGCCCTGCTGGCGCTGATTCAGCTCGGCTGCTGTCTGACGCTGGTGCTGCTCAGCCAGCGTTTCAGCAAGGCGATTCCCGTCGGCACCAGCCAGCTTCGCGGCTGGCGCGATCCGCAGGTTCGCGCCTGGCGCAGCTGACCGATGGACTGCTGATTGTGCTGGCGTTACTGCTGCTGTTGCCACCGCTGGCGGCGGTAGTGGTGGATGGTTTGCACGGCGGCCTGCGCGGCGCGCTGGCCGAGCCAGCACTGTGGCAGGCGACACTGACCTCATTGCGTATCGCGATGGGTGCCGGTCTGCTCTGTGTGATACTGACGCTGATGCTGCTGTGGAGCAGTCGCGAGTTGCGCCTGCGCCAGCGTCCGGTCGCGGCGCAGCTGATTGACACCAGCGGGATGCTGATTCTGGCAATGCCAGGGATTGTACTGGCGACCGGTTTCTTTTTGCTGTTTAACGCCACCGTCGGCCTGCCGGACTCAGCAGATGGGCTGGTGATCTTCACCAATGCGCTGATCGCCATTCCCTATGCGCTGAAAGTGCTGGAGAACCCGATGCGTGACATCGCCGGGCGCTACGGCTGGCTCTGCGAGTCACTGGATATCCACGGCTGGAACCGGCTGCGGTTGATAGAACTGCGGGCGCTGAAACGTCCGCTGGCGCAGGCGCTGGCATTTGCCTGCGTGCTGTCGATTGGTGATTTTGGTGTCGTGGCGCTGTTTGGTAACGCCGACTTCCGCACGCTACCGTTCTACCTTTATCAACAGATCGGTGCCTATCGCGGCGCCGATGGCGCAGTGACCGCTCTGCTGCTGCTGCTACTCTGTTTGTTGCTGTTCACCCTGATGGAAAAATTACCGGGCCGCCATGCTGACTCTGAATAACCTCACCTACCTTTATCAGCACCTGCCGATGCGCTTCAGCCTGCACGCCGAACGCGGCGAGCGGCTGGCGATCCTCGGACCCAGCGGGGCGGGAAAAAGCACGTTGCTCAGCCTGATCGCCGGATTTCTGCCGATTCGTCAGGGCACGCTGATGATTGATGGACAGGACCACAGCCACAGCGTACCGGCCAGACGGCCGGTCTCCATGCTGTTTCAGGAAAACAATCTGTTTCCGCACCTCAGCGTACAGCAGAACATGGCGCTGGGACTGCATCCGGGGTTGAAGCTGAACGCGGACCAGCGCCAGCAACTGACTGCGCTGGCCGAACAGGTGGGACTGGGCGGTCTGCTAACGCGGCTGCCGGGCGAGCTGTCAGGTGGACAACGGCAGCGCGTGGCACTGGCGCGCTGCCTGCTGCGTGACCGTCCGGTGCTGCTGCTGGATGAGCCCTTTTCAGCGCTGGACCCGGCGCTGCGCAGCGAAATGCTGCAACTGGTGCGCTCGGTGTGCGAAGCCCGCAGCATCACGCTGCTGATGGTGTCACACAGCCTGGAAGATGCGCAGCAAATCGCGCCGCGCAGCGTAGTGATTGTCGATGGTCGGGTTTACTGGGATGGCGCGACCCAACAGTTGCTGTCGGGCGAGACGCGGGAAGCTGAGGTACTGGGCATCCCGCGCCGCTAAATTATTCGAAAAAGACCTGCCACAGCAGGTGACGGAAAATCGGCATCATCGGATGAAACTGAATGCCGACGAAGGCGGCGATGGCGACCGCCAGCCCCAGCGGTCCCAGCCAGCGCAGCCGTTCCGGCGGCAGATACGCGCTCGCCCAATCCTGCTTCCTGCCACTGCGCCACCAGCGCCACCCAGCCAGCCACCCAGCCACACCACAATCGCGGCCGTCAGCAGCAGCCACTTGAAGTTGCCGCCCTGCGCCGCCTCGGGAACATCCACCGCCACACCTGCCAGAATACCGGGCAGCAGATAGAGCGGCGGCCACAGAATGCAGCCAATCAGGTTTGGCGGCAGGAATTTACGTACCGGCAGCTCCAGCATTCCCGCGGCCAGCGGGATCAGCGGACGCGTCGGCCCGACAAAGCGCCCCACCAGAATGGTAAACATGCTGTGCTGATGCAGCGCGTGTTCGGTTTTATCCAGCAAACCTTTATACTTTTGCAGATACTTCCAGCGATGCAGCGGCCCCTGAAATTTCCAGCCGATACCGTAGGAAACCCAGTCACCAATCAGGCAACCGGCAAAGCCCGCCGCCCAGGCCGGATAAAGACCAATCTGTCCGCTGCCCACCAGCGCACCCAGACTCGCCATCAGCACGGTACCCGGCAGCAACAGCCCGACCAGCGCCAGCGATTCCAGAAAAGTGACCAGCGCTACCGCAAACAGCGCCCACTCCAGCGACTGCGTAAACAGGTGTTGTACCCAGGCTTCCATAAACTTCCTTAGAAAAAGCAGAAGGCTGGATTGTCCAGAGCCAGCCGCACAGCGTCAAGGCAAGAATTGTAGGACAATGTTGACAAAACCCAGCGGCGGGAACTGTATAAATATCCATGTTATACTGAGCGGGTTTTCTCACCGATCAAAAATCCTGAGTCTGGAGACGATGTGAATAGGCCCCGCGCAGGTTTTCTGCTTACCCGCCACTGGCGCGATACGCCGCAAGGCAGTGAAATTATCCTCTGGCTCGCCACCGATCAGGGTGCCCAGCGCGTGGTGCTGCCGGTTCAGGAGTCAGTGGCGTTTATTCCGCGTGAGTTTCAGTCTCAGGTCAGCGAGCTGCTAAAGGATGAGCGTCAGCTGCGCATCCAGCCGCTTGAACTCAAAGATTTTCGCCAGCGCCCGGTGTTCGGGCTCTATTGCCGGCAGAACCGCCAGCTGCAGCATATCGAAAAGCGGCTGCGTGAACAGGGCATTCCGGTCTATGAAGCGGATATCCGCCCGCCGGAACGCTACCTGATGGAGCGTTTTATTACTGCCCCGGTCTGGTTTGATGGCAATGCGCAGGGCGACAGCGTGGTGAACGCCCGGCTGAAGCCGCATCCCGACTATCGGCCACCGCTCAAATGGGTCTCGCTGGATATTGAAACCACCCAGCACGGTGAGCTTTACTGCATCGGGCTGGAGGGTTGCGGCCAGCGCCAGGTCTACATGCTCGGTCCGGCGAACGGCGATGCCAGCGCACTCGATTTTGAGCTGATCTACCTCGATACCCGACCGCAACTGATTGAAGCACTCAATCAGTGGTTCGCTGAGCACGATCCCGACGTGATCATTGGCTGGAACGTGGTGCAGTTTGACCTGCGGGTGTTGCAGAAACACGCCGATCGCTACGCTATTCCGCTGCGCATGGGCCGGCAGAACAGCGCACTGGAGTGGCGTGAGCACGGCTTCAAGCCCGGCGTGTTTTTCGCCCAGGCCAGCGGCCGCCTGATCATTGATGGTATCGACGCGCTAAAGTCCGCCTTCTGGGATTTTCCGTCATTCAGCCTGGAATCGGTGTCGCAGCAGTTACTGGGCGAAGGCAAGGCGATCGATAATCCGTGGCAGCGCATGGAGGAGATCAACTGGCGCTTCGCCAACGATAAACCGGCGCTGGCGCGCTATAACCTGAAAGATTGTGAACTGGTGACGCGCATTTTCCACAAAACGGCGATCATGCCGTTTTTGCTGGAACGCGCGGCAGTGAACGGCCTGGCAGTGGATCGGCACGGTGGTTCGGTCGCCGCGTTTGGCCATCTTTATATTCCGCGCATGCACCGGGTCGGCTTTGTCGCGCCGAACCTCGGCGATGTGGCGCCGGAAGCGAGCCCCGGCGGTTACGTGATGGATTCGCGCCCGGGACTTTACGACTCGGTGCTGGTGCTGGATTACAAAAGCCTCTATCCGTCGATTATCCGCACCTTCCTGATCGATCCGGTTGGGCTGGTTGAAGGGCTGGCGCACCCCGATGATGTTGATTCGGTGGAAGGTTTTCGCGAGGCGCGCTTTTCACGTCATACCCACTGCCTGCCCGCTATCGTCGAGCAGATCTGGCTGGGCCGCGAAGCCGCTAAAAAGCAGGGCAACCAGCCACTGTCGCAGGCGCTGAAAATCATTATGAATGCGTTTTATGGCGTACTCGGCACCAGCGCCTGCCGCTTTTTCGATCCGCGCCTCGCCTCCTCGATTACGATGCGTGGTCACGCCATTATGCAGCAGACCCGCACGCTGATTGAGGCGGAAGGCTACGATGTGATTTACGGCGATACCGACTCGACCTTTGTCTGGCTGAAATCGGCCCACAATGAACAGGATGCGGCAGCGATTGGTCAGCAGCTGACACAAAAAGTGAACGCCTGGTGGCGTGACCATCTGCAGCAGACCCAGGGTCTGACCAGCGCGCTGGAGCTGGAGTATGAAAATCACTTCTGCCGTTTTCTGATGCCTACCATTCGTGGCGCTGAACAGGGCAGTAAAAAACGCTATGCCGGCCTGATCCGTGAAGCGGCGGGCGAACGCATGGTGTTCAAGGGGCTGGAGTCGGTACGTACCGACTGGACGCCGCTGGCGCAGCAGTTTCAGCAGCAGCTCTATAGCCGGATTTTCCATCGTGAGCCGTGGCAGGACTATATCCGCGCCACCGTGGCGCAGCTGCTGGCCGGTGAACTTGACGATCAGCTGATTTATAAAAAACGCCTGCGCCGTCCGCTGAAAGAGTATGAACGAAATGTGCCGCCGCACGTCCGTGCCGCCCGGCTGGCAGATGAGCAGAATCGTAAATTAAACCGGCCGTTGCAGTACCAGAATGGCGGCCGGATTCGTTACGTGATGGCGACGGCTGGCCCGGAGCCACTGGAGGCGCGAACCACGCCACTGGATTACGATCACTACGTCAGTAAGCAGTTACAACCGGTCGCCGACGGGATTTTACCTTTCGTCGGAGGGGACTTTGCTACACTGATTACCGGGCAGCTGGGTCTTTTTTGACAGGTGACGAATGCCCTGCCATCCAGTACCATAGCGCCCTTCCTGATATTCACCGCGCTAAGAGAGACTCTCCAGACCTGCTCGTTTGGATGAAATCCTATTGCCTGAGTATCCGGGAACACCTCTAAAAACGTTAAAATTCGAGCTAAAAATATATGGTTTTTACATTAGGTCAGCGCTGGATTAGTGATACGGAAAGTGAACTGGGACTGGGCACGGTGGTGGCGGTTGATACCCGTATGATCACCCTGCTGTTCCCGGCCACCGGGGAAAACCGCCTCTACGCCCGTAACGATTCGCCTGTTACCCGCGTCATCTTCAATCCGGGTGACACCATCACCAGTCATGAAGGCTGGCAGATGCGCGTCGATGAAGTACGCAACGAAAATGACCTGATGACCTATATCGGCACCCGTCTTGATACCGATGAAAGCGACGTGATGCTGCGCGAAGTGATGCTCGACAGTAAGCTGGTCTTCAGCAAGCCGCAGGATCGTCTGTTTGCCGGCCAGCTCGACCGGATGGACCGCTTCGCCCTGCGCTTCCGCGCCCGCAAATATCAGAGTGAGCAATATCGTCTGCCGATCAGCGGTTTGCGTGGCATGCGCACCAACCTGATCCCGCATCAGCTGCATATCGCCCACGATGTGGGCCGTCGCCACGCGCCACGCGTGCTGCTGGCGGATGAAGTCGGGTTGGGTAAAACCATTGAAGCCGGGATGATCATTCAGCAGCAGCTGCTGGCCGGACGCGCCGACCGGGTGTTAATCGTAGTGCCGGAAACTCTGCAGCATCAGTGGCTGGTTGAGATGCTGCGCCGTTTCAACCTGCGCTTTGCGCTGTTTGATGACGATCGCTATACCGAAGCCCAGCACGACAGCGATAATCCGTTTGAAACCGAACAGTTAATTATCTGTTCGCTCGACTTTGTGCGCCGCAACAAGCAGCGTCTTGAACTGCTGGCCGATGCCGAATGGGATCTGCTGGTGGTCGATGAAGCGCACCATCTGGCGTGGTCGGAAGGCGCACCGAGCCGCGAATATCAGGTGATTGAGCAGCTGGCGGAAAAAACCGCTGGCGTCCTGCTGTTAACCGCAACCCCGGAACAGCTGGGAATGGAGAGTCACTTTGCCCGTCTGCGCCTGCTCGACCCCAATCGCTTCCACGACTTTGCCGCGTTTGTTGAAGAGCAGCAGCATTTCCGGCCGATTGCCGATGCGGTGACCGCGCTGCTGGCGGATCAGCCGGTCTCGCAGCAGGAGATGAACCGGATCAACGATCTGGTCGGCGAGCAGGATATTGAGCCGCTGCTGCAGGTCGCCAACAGCGATCGTGACGGCAAGCAGGAGGCGCGTCAGGAGCTGATCTCGATGCTGATGGATCGCCACGGCACCAGCCGCGTGCTGTTCCGTAACACCCGTAACGGCGTCAAAGGTTTCCCGAAACGCGAACTGCACCAGATTCGTCTGCCGCTGCCAGCACAGTATCAGACGGCGATTAAAGTCTCCGGCATTATGGGCGCACGTAAAAGCGCAGAAGAACGCGCGCGTGACCTGCTCTATCCGGAGCAGATTTATCAGGAATTTGAAGGCGACAGCGGCACCTGGTGGAACTTCGATCCGCGCGTGGAGTGGCTGATGGGTTACCTCACCACCAACCGTAAAGAGAAAGTGCTGGTGATCTGCGCCAAGGCCGCCACGGCGCTGCAACTGGAGCAGGTATTGCGTGAGCGCGAAGGTATCCGGGCGGCGGTGTTCCATGAGGGTCTGTCGATCATCGAACGTGACCGTGCTGCGGCGTGGTTTGCTTCGGAAGAGAACGGCGCGCAGGTGCTGCTCTGCTCAGAAATCGGTTCAGAAGGCCGTAACTTCCAGTTCGCCAGCCGTCTGGTGATGTTTGATCTGCCGTTTAACCCGGATCTGCTGGAGCAGCGTATCGGTCGTCTCGATCGCATCGGTCAGGCGCATGATATCCAGATCCTGGTGCCGTGGCTGGAGAAGACCGCACAGGCGGTGTTACTGCGCTGGTATCACGAAGGGCTGGATGCGTTTGAACATACCTGCCCGACCGGCCGCACTATTTATGACAGCGTGCATTCGCAGCTGATCGACTATCTGGCGGCACCGGAAAACAGTGACGGCTTCGATGCCTTTATCACTGACTGCCGTAAGCAACACGAAGCCCTGAAACTGCAACTGGAACAGGGACGCGATCGCCTGCTGGAGCTGAACTCCAACGGCGGCGACGCGGCTCAGGCGCTGGCGAATGCGATCGCTGATCAGGACGATGATACCGGCCTGGTGAACTTCGCGCTTAACCTGTTTGATATCGTTGGTATCAATCAGGAAGATCGCAGCGATAACCTGATCGTGCTGACGCCATCCGATCATATGCTGGTGCCCGACTTCCCTGGCCTGCCGGAAGATGGCTGTACCATCACCTTTAACCGCGATCAGGCGCTGTCACGCGAAGATACCCAGTTCATTACCTGGGAACATCCGCTGATCCGCAATGGTCTGGATCTGATCCTGTCGGGTGATACCGGCAGCAGCGCCATCTCGCTGCTGAAGAACAAGGCGCTGCCGGTCGGTACGCTGCTGGTCGAGCTGATCTACGTGGTCGAAGCGCAGGCACCGAAGCATCTGCAGCTGACCCGCTTCCTGCCACCGACGCCGATCCGTCTGCTGCTGGATCGTAACGGTACTAACCTGGCGGGCAAAGTGGAGTTTGAAAGCTTCAACCGTCAGCTGAATGCCGTTAACCGCCATACCGGCAGCAAGCTGGTCAACGCGGTACAGCAGGATGTTCACGCCATTCTGACGCAGGGCGAAGAGAGCGTAGTCAGCGAAGCGCGTGCGGTGATTGATGCAGCCCGCGCAGAAGCGAACGAGAAGCTGGGTGCGGAGCTCTCCCGCCTGGAGGCGCTGAAAGCGGTCAACCCGAACATTCGTGAAGATGAAATCGAGGCGCTGGAAAGTAACCGTCAGCAGGTGCTGGAAAGTCTCGATCAGGCTAACTGGCGTCTCGACGCGCTGCGCCTGATTGTGGTGACTCACCAGTAAGCTCAGGGGCCGCATGGCCCCTTATTTTTGGAAAGATGTATGGAACCCTACAATCCACCGCGTGAACCCTGGCTGCACATTCTCTATCAGGATGCGCACATCATGGTGGTGAACAAGCCCAGCGGCCTGCTTTCAGTGCCGGGCCGGCTGGACGAACATAAAGATAGCGTGATGACGCGGATCCAGCGTGATTACCCGCAGGCAGAGTCGGTGCACCGGCTGGATATGGCCACCAGCGGCGTGATTGTGGTGGCGCTGACCAAAGCGGCAGAGCGTGAGCTGAAACGGCAGTTCCGGGAGCGTGAGCCGGCTAAGCGTTATGTTGCCTGCATCTGGGGCCATCCGGCAGAGGAAAAGGGGCTGATTGATCTGCCGCTGATTTGCGACTGGCCCAACCGACCGAAGCAGAAGGTCTGCTTTGAGACCGGCAAAGCCGCACAGACCGAATATCAGGTGCTGGAGTATCGCGCCGATAACAGCGCACGCGTGTCGCTGAAACCGATTACCGGCCGTTCACATCAGCTGCGGGTACACTTACTGGCGCTGGGGCATCCGATTCTGGGCGATAACTTTTATGCGCATCCGGAGGCCAAAGCGATGGCTTCCCGTCTGTTGCTGCATGCTGAGTCCCTGACCATTACCCATCCCGCTTTCGGTAACCTCATGACCTTCCGCCAGCCCGCTGACTTTTAATCACCGGCCGGGCAGCCCGTGACGTCAGCCGGTTAAGGAGAGACGTCACGACAACAGCGCGATTATTTAAACCCTTTCTCTTTGCGGATCAGGTCGTAAGCGGCCTGAATTTCCTGCGCTTTCTGCTTCGCCATCTCCATCATCTCCGGCGGCAGCCCTTTGGCCACCAGCTTATCGGGATGGTGTTCCGTCATCAGCTTGCGGTAGGCACGTTTGATGGTGGTGGCATCATCGCTGCTCTTTACGCCCAGTACACTACAGGCATCTTCCAGCGTCGGTCCGCGTTGCGCCTGCTGGAAACCACCGGCTGAACGCTGACCGCCGCCGAATTGCTGACCGCCTTCCATCATCCGCAGGAACTGATCGAACTGACCGCGCGATATTCCCAGCTCTTCCGCAATCACGTAGAGCACCTGACGCTCATTAGGATGCAGTGAACCGTCAGCAAAGGCGGCCTGAATCTGAATCTCCAGAAACATCCGAATCAGGTCAAATCGTCCGAAACAGGCGCTGCGCAGTTCACGCAGTTTGCTGCGCAGCGGATAATCGGCCTGCTTGCCTTCGCGGAACGCGCGCTGAGCCGCAGTACGCGATTCGCCGTGCAACTGCATCCGCTCCATTAATAGCGAGGCAATCTGAATATCCGCTTCGGTGACGCGCCCTTTTGACTTGGTCAGATGGCCCATCACCTGAAAGGTGGTGCTGAAAAACAGCGTTTGTCGGGTTTGATTATTCGAGAAGTAAGCCTTGCCTTGTGCGCCGCGAACTTTGTCAATCATATGGCCAATGATCAAACCGATCACAATACCCCAAAAGCCTGCACCGGAAAGTAATCCCACCGCCAGACCCACAACTTTTCCCCAGTAGCGCATAAACTCCTCAATTCGCCATGCTTGCGGCTGAAAATTGCATTATCATACCTGTCATTTATCTCAGCGCCTAACGGCAACGCGGACAGAAAAGGATTAACACTGGCACAACGCCGGGCAGTAAGTTAGTCTCTGACCCGATTGTCGGCATGATGCCAGTTTTCATGGAATTCTCGATACCGCGTATGAAAAAACATATACCTACCCTGCTGGCCACTCTGATCGGCTCAGCCATTAGCCAGCAAGCCTTTGCCGACGATTTAATGTCGCAGTGTATGTTAGGCGTGCCGAGTTACAACCGCCCGTTGGTAAGTGGCGACACTAACCAGCTGCCGGTAACCATTCACTCCGACGCCGCTAAGGGGAATTACCCCAACGATGCGGTCTTCTCCGGCAATGTGAATATTGAACAGGGCAACAGCCGGATGCAGGCGGATGAAGTACAACTTCATCAGCGTCAGCCGGAGGGCCAGACCACGCCGGTTCGTACCGTGGATGCCCTGGGTAATGTGCACTACGACGACAATCAGGTCATCCTGAAAGGTCCGAAAGCCTGGTCAAACCTCAACAGCAAAGACACCAACGTCTGGAATGGCGACTACCAGATGGTGGATCGTCAGGGGCGCGGCACCGCTGACCAGATGAAGCTGCGCGGCAATAACCGCTATACCATTCTGGAAAATGGCAGCTTCACCTCCTGTCTGCCGGGTTCCAATAGCTGGAGCGTGGTGGGCTCGGAAGTCATTCAGGACCGTGAAGAGGAAGTGGCGGAGATCTGGAACGCCCGCTTCAAGCTTGGCTCGGTGCCGGTATTTTACAGTCCCTATCTGCAGTTACCGATTGGCGATCGCCGCCGCTCCGGTTTCCTGATCCCAAATGCAAAATATGGCAGCAACAACGGCTTTGAATTTGTGCTGCCCTATTACTGGAACATTGCGCCGCAGGTCGACGCCACCATCACGCCGCACTACATGAGTAAGCGTGGCATGCAGTTTGAAAACGAATTCCGTTATCTGACTGTCGCCGGTGCGGGTCTGGTGGAGTTCGATTATCTGGGATCGGACAAACAGTACGATAACGACAAAGCGGTGCGCGGCATCGCCGAGGACGACAGTTCTGACCGCTGGTTATTCTACTGGCGTCATGCCGGTGTTTATGACCAGAACTGGCGCTTCAGTGCCGACTACACCAAGGTCAGCGACCAGTACTACTTCAACGATCTCGACTCGAAGTACTACAGCTCGACCGACAACTACGCTACGCAGAAATTCAGCATTGGCTATGCAGAGTCCAACTGGGACGCCACGCTCTCGACTAAAGACTTCCAGGTGTTTGGCGACACCAGCAACAGCAATGTCTACCGCGCAATGCCGCAGCTGGATCTCAATTTCTATCAGAACGATATCGGTCCGTTTGATGGCCGCATCTACGCACAGGCGGTGAAATTTACTAACGTCAGCGATCGCTATCCTGAAGCGACCCGTTTACACGTTGAACCGACGCTGAACCTGCCGCTCTCCAACGGCTGGGCCAGTCTGGATACCGAAGCGAAGCTGCTGGCGACCCATTATCAGCAAACTGACGTCGAGTACTACAACAACAATTACGCTGGCGTGAATGGCAAGAGTGGCGCTCTTGATGAGTCGGTAAACCGCACCCTGCCACAGTTTAAAGTTGATGGCCGGATGGTGTTTGACCGCGATATGATTTCGGCGGCAGGCTATACCCAGACGCTGGAACCGCGGGTGCAGTACCTTTATATCCCGTATCGCGACCAGAGCAATATCTATCCGTACGACTCGACCCAGCTGCAAACTGACTACACCGGTCTGTTCCGCGACCGTACCTATAGCGGCCTGGATCGCATCGCGTCCGCCAACGAAGTGGCAACCGGCGTCACTACACGTATTTATGATAACGATCTGGTTGAACGTTTTAACGTTTCCGTGGGTCAAATCTACTCGTTTACCCCTTCTCGCACTGGCGTCAATCAGACCAGTGAAGAAGATGATACCGGCAGCCTGATCTGGGCTGGCGATACATACTGGAAAGTAAGCGATCGTTGGGGCGTTCGGGGTGGGATTCAGTATGATACCAAACTCGATAACGTCTCCCAGGGAAATGCCGTCCTGGAATACCGTCGTGATGCCGATCGTATGGTGCAGCTGAGCTACCGCTACAGCAGCCCGGAATACGTGGCGACCGCACTGAATGACAGTACGCTGGTGGATAACCCTATTTTCAAAAACGGGATTTCTCAGGTCGGCACCACGGCCAGCTGGCCGATTGCGGATGCATGGTCTGTCGTAGGCGCTTACTACTACGATACCCGCAACACGCGTCCGGCATCGCAACTGGTTGGCCTGCAATACAGCTCATGCTGTTACGCGATTCGCCTGGGCTACGAGCGCAAAATTAACGGTTGGGAAAATAACGACAGTAAGTATGACAACCAAATCTCATTCAACATTGAGCTGCGTGGTCTGAGTTCCAACTATGGCTTAGGCACCAACCAAATGCTGCGTCAGGGCATCATTCCTTACCAGCGCGCTTTCTGATGTTGTGATGTTTGACAGGCAATCCCGCAGTGCGGAACCAACAATGGATAAAGTATGAAGAACTGGAGAATGCTGATTCTTGGTGTGGCGATCAGTGCCAACACCGCGTTCGCAGCACCACAAGTGGTTGATAAAGTTGCAGCCGTGGTCAATAACGGCGTGGTGCTTGAGAGCGACGTGGACGGTATGATGAGCACCGTCAAATCTCAGGCCCAGCAGGCAGGTCAGCAGTTGCCAGATGACAAAACGTTGCGCCATCAGATTCTGGAACGTCAGATCATGGACAACATTATTCTGCAGATGGGCGAAAAAGCGGGCGTTGAGATCAGCGACCAGCAGCTGGATCAGGCAATTCAGAACATCGCTGCGCAGAACCGTATGAGCCTCGATCAGCTGCGTAGCCGTCTGGCTTACGACGGCATGAACTACAGCACCTACCGTTCGCAGATCCGTAAAGAGATGCTGATTGCGGAAGTGCGTAATAACGAAGTGCGCCGTCGCGTCACCATCCTGCCTCAGGAAGTGGATACACTGTCGACGCAGATCGGCTCACAGAACAGTCAGGGCACCGAGCTGAACGTCAGCCACATCCTGCTGCCGCTGCCAGAAAACCCGACACAGCAGCAGGTCGATGAGCAGGAAACCCTGGCGAAACAGCTGGTGGGTGAACTCAAAAATGGCGCGGACTTCGGCAAAATGGCGGTCACCTACTCGGCTGACTCTCAGGCGCTGAAAGGCGGCAACATGGGCTGGGGCAAAATCGAAGAGCTACCGACGCTGTTTGCGCAGGCGCTGGCAACCGCGAAGAAAGGCGACATCGTCGGTCCGGTTCGTTCCGGTGTCGGTTTCCACATTCTGAAGGTGAACGATCTGCGCGGTGAGAGCAAAAATGTCTCGGTGACCGAAGTGCATTCGCGTCACATTCTGCTGAAGCCGTCGCCGATTCTCACTGACGATCAGGCGCGTGCTCAGCTGGAGCAGATTGCCGCCGATATTCGCAGTGGAAAACCACCTTCGCGGCCGCCGCTAAAAAGTTCTCGGACGATCCAGGCTCTGCCAACCAGGGCGGCGATCTCGGCTGGACCTCACCGGAAGCCTTTGATCCGGCGTTCCGCGATGCGCTGCTGCGCCTGCAAAAAGGCCAGACCAGCCAGCCGGTCCATTCCTCTTTCGGCTGGCATTTAATCCAGCTGCTGGATACCCGTCAGGTGGATAAAACCGATGCGGCCCAGAAAGAGCGAGCCTATCGCATGTTGTTCAACCGCAAGTTTGCAGAAGAGGCACAGACCTGGATGCAGGAACAACGTGCCAGTGCCTACGTGAAGATTCTGGATAACAATGCGCAGTAACACCCGAGTGGTGATCACGCCCGGCGAACCCGCCGGGATTGGTCCCGATTTGACGGTGCAACTGGCCCAGCAAAACTGGCCGGTTGAACTGGTGGTGTGCGCCTCACCGGCTTTATTGCAGCAGCGTGCGGCGCAGCTCGGTCTGCCGCTGACGCTGCGGAATTATCAGCCCGGCGTGGCGGCACAGCCGCAGCAGGCGGGTACGCTGACTATCCTGCCGATTGAAACCGCACAGCCGGTAACGCCTGGCGAGCTCTGCGTGGCCAACAGCGACTATGTGTTGTCCACGCTGGCGCGCGCCTGTGACGGTTGTCTGAGCGGCGAATTTGCCGCCCTGATCACCGGCCCGGTGCACAAAGGTGTGATCAACGATGCCGGTATCGCCTTCACCGGCCATACTGAGTTCTTTGCCGATCGCGCCGGTGGCCATCGGGTGGTGATGATGCTGGCAACCGAATCGCTGCGTGTTGCGCTGGCCACCACCCATCTGCCGCTGAAAGCGGTCTCAGACGCGGTGACGCGGGAGTGTCTGCACGAAGTCATTACCATTCTGCATCACGACCTGCAGCAGAAATTCGCCATTGCCGAGCCGCACATTTACGTCTGTGGCCTTAACCCGCATGCGGGTGAAAGCGGCCACATGGGTCGGGAAGAGATCGACGTTATTATCCCGGCATTGAACGAATTGCGTCAGCAGGGGATTCAGCTGACCGGCCCGCTGCCGGCGGATACGCTGTTCCAGCCCAAATATCTGCAATATGCCGATGCGGTGCTGGCGATGTATCACGACCAGGGCCTGCCGGTGCTAAAATTTCAGGGGTTTGGCCGGGCGGTAAATATTACCCTTGGCCTGCCCTTTATCCGGACTTCAGTTGACCACGGCACCGCGCTTGAACTTGCCGGGCTGGGCCAGGCTGAACCGGGCAGCTTCATCACGGCGCTTAACCTCGCCATCACTATGATCAAGAGCAGTAATGAATAATCGCGTCCATCAGGGGCACTACGCCCGTAAACGTTTCGGGCAGAACTTCCTGAACGATCAGTACATTATCGACAGCATTGTCTCCGCTATCCATCCGCAGCGCGATGAAGCGCTGGTGGAGATCGGTCCTGGCCTGGGTGCCTTAACCGAGCCGGTGGGCGAACGCCTCGACAGCTTAACGGTGGTGGAACTGGACCGCGATCTCGCTGCGCGTCTGCAAACCCATCCGTTCCTCGGACCGAAGCTGACCATTTTCCAGCAGGATGCCATGACCTTCGACTTCGCCGCGCTGGCGCAGGAACGCGGCCAGCCGCTGCGTGTGTTTGGTAACCTGCCGTACAATATTTCGACCCCGCTGATGTTTCACCTTTTCAGCTATACTGGTTCGATCAAAGACATGCACTTCATGTTGCAGAAAGAGGTGGTCAACCGTCTGGTGGCCGGTCCGGGCAGCAAAGCGTATGGTCGTCTGACGGTCATGGCGCAATATTACTGCCAGGTGATCCCGGTGCTGGAAGTGCCGCCACACTCCTTCACGCCGCCGCCGAAAGTGGATTCTGCCGTGGTACGCCTGGTACCGTTTGCCGAGCCGCCACATCCGGTCAGCGACGTGCGTATCCTGAGCCGCGTGACCACTGAAGCCTTTGGTCAGCGTCGTAAAACCCTGCGCAACAGCCTGAGCCATATGGTCGCGGCCGGTGCGCTGGAAGCGTTGTCGATTGATCCAACCCTGCGGGCCGAAAACGTCTCGGTCGCGCAATATTGTCAGCTGGCAAACTGGCTGGCGGACCATCAGGGAAAATCGCAGGAGTAAGTGATGAGTGAAACGGCCCGCGTCTCGGTTCATGTACAAAGCCAGTACGTTGCTTCGCAATCTTCTCCGGATGACGAACGTTACGTCTTCGCCTATACCATTACCATACGCAATCTCGGCCGTTCATCAGTGCAACTGCTGGGACGCTACTGGCTGATTACTAACGGTAACGGCCGGGAAACCGAAGTTCAGGGCGAAGGTGTTGTTGGTGAACAGCCGCACATCGCTGCCGGTAATGAATTTCAGTACACCAGCGGTGCTGTGATTGAAACCCCAATGGGCACCATGCAGGGACACTATGTGATGGTCGACGAGCAGGGTGAAACCTTTCACGTTGAGATCCCGGTTTTCCGCCTCGCAATTCAGACTCACATTCATTGATTTGCACGCCTGTTGCCCGCGTCGTCGGGCAAATTTTCATACTGGATAAAAGTCTATGAGCACATACCTGATTGGTGACGTTCACGGGTGCTACGACGAATTACGTGCGCTACTGCAGCAGGTCGATTTCGATCCTCAGCAGGATACGCTGTGGCTGACCGGTGACCTGGTGGCGCGCGGCCCCGGCTCGCTTGAAGTACTGCGCTACGTGAAATCGCTGGGTAATGCGGTGCGACTGGTACTGGGTAATCACGATCTGCATCTGCTGGCGGTCTACGCGGGTATCAGCCGTAACAAACCCAAAGATCGCCTGACACCGCTGCTGGAAGCGGAGGATGCGGATGAACTGATTAACTGGCTGCGTCGTCAACCGCTGTTGCAGGTTGATGAAGAGAAAAAGCTGGTGATGGGCCATGCCGGCATTACGCCGCAGTGGGATATTGAAACCGCAAAAAAGTGTGCGCGTGAAGTAGAGTCGGTACTGGCCAGTGACAGCTATCCGCTGTTCCTGGATGCGATGTATGGCGACATGCCGAACAACTGGAGCGAAGACCTCACCGGACTGGCCCGCCTGCGCTTCAGTACCAATGCCCTGACCCGCATGCGTTACTGCTTCCCGAATGGTCAGCTGGATATGATCTGTAAGGATACGCCGGAATCGGCGCTGCCGCCGTTAAAGCCCTGGTTCAACATTGAAGGACCGGTGGCACGCGACTATACCATTGTGTTTGGTCACTGGGCCTCGCTGGAAGGCAAAGGTACGCCAGCAGGGATTATTGGCCTGGATACCGGTTGCTGCTGGGGCGGTACGCTGACGCTGCTGCACTGGGAAAGCCAGCGTTACGTGGTGCAGCCATCGAATCGTGAAAAGGCCTTAGCCTCCAGCGAGAACCTGTCCCCCCCGACGCTGTAACAGAGATACTGGCCTGATCGGCCAGTATCTGCAGCGTTATGCGCCGATAACGCCGCCATCTTCGCGAGTAATCATCACCACTGATGAGCGTGGACGCGGGCTGTTGTGCGGGAAGTGAGAGTCGCCCTCTTCACCCGGATGCTGAACATTAACAAACAGCGTTTTGTAATCCGGCGTGAAGGTAATGCCGGTCAGCTCGCATGATTTGGGTCCCACCATGAACCGGCGGATTTCGCCGCTGTTCGGGTCACCGACCAGCATCTGATTATTGCCCTGCCCCTGATAATCCTCTTTATTGCTGTACTTGCCATCGGTCAGGATCCACAGCCGGCCCTGCGCATCAAATCCCAGTCCATCCGGACTGTTGAAGGTATTTTCAGCGGTGATGTTCGGTGTACCCCGATAGATGCCTTCGGGGTGTGCGATGGGGTTACCGCACAGGGCAAAAATATCCCAGTCAAAACGCAGCGCCGTCGCGTCGCCCTTCTCATCCCAGCGAATAATCTGTCCATAAATATTTTCAGGTCGCGGGTTGGCGGCATTGACCGGCATCGCTTCACTGCCGCGTTTGTTATTGTTGGTCAGCGTACAATAGGCGCGGCCATCATGCGGATTCACCGCGATCCACTCCGGTCGATCCATGCGCGTGGCGCTAACCACATCTGCCGCAGCACGCGCGTTAATCAGTACATCGGCCTGACTGTTGAAGCCCTTGTCAGCGGTCAGCCCATTTTCACCCCACTTTAGCGCCAGCCAGCGTCCGGTGCCTTTGAGCGGCGTGCCGTTCGCATCGCCGTTAAACTGCGCGACATAGAGCGTGCCTTTGTCGAGCAACTCGCGATTTGCCTGCGCATCGTCCGGGATGACTTTGTCGTCCGAAACATATTTATAGATATACTCGCCGCGCTCGTCGTCACCCATGTAAACCACCAGTTGCCCGGTTTTAGCGACGGTTACTGCCGCGTTTTCATGTTTGAAGCGGCCCAGCGCGGTACGTTTTACCGGAACGGAGCGTGGATCAAACGGATCGATCTCGACGATCCAGCCGTGGCGGTTAAATTCGTTGGGGTTTTTAGCGATGTCGAAGCGTGGATCGAAATCAGCCCAGTTACGTTCGGGTTCGGCGGCGTTCAGGGTGTAACGTTGCTGCTGCGGGGTGGGCGTAAAGTCAGCCTGATGAGAACCAAAGTAGGTGTCATAGTTCTCTTCACAGGTGAGATAGGTGCCCCACGGGGTTTTGCCGTTGGCGCAGTTGCCAAAGGTGCCCAGCACCTTAATTCCCTGCGGATCGGCTGCGGTCTGCAACGCTTTATCACCCGCCGCCGGGCCGGAAAAGCGCATTTCGCTATTGGCCGTGATGCGGCGGTTATAGTCAGAAGGACGTACTACCTGCCAGCGATTGCCTTCGCCACGTCTGACTTCAACGATCGAAACACCGTGCGCCGCCTGTGACTTCTTAACATCTTCCAGACTGGTGGCTTTGCTGCCGCCGTGGGCAAACAGGGTGCGTTCGTTGACATATTCGTTATTGATCGCCATGACACCATGATGGTCATCAATGGCGAAAAAGCTCATGCCGTCGTTGTTATCACCGAACTGTTTTTCCTGATCTTCTGCGCTGTTATTGCCCTGCGGATCAAACGCCGCTGCGCCGTCAACCAGCGGGTCACCCCAGGAGATTAATACCTCTGCCCGGTAGCCTGGAGCCACCACCACTTCATCAGCGGTTGAGGCGGTAATGGCTTTGAAGCCTAACAGCGGGCTGCCGGTCGGTTCGCCTTTGGCCAGTGCATGACCAGACAGCGTAAGTCCGCCACCGAGAAAGCCGGTCAGACCGAGAGCTCCGGAACCGGCAATGAATTTTCGACGCAATGGATCGGGCAGACGGTCAGTACTTAAGGCGGTTAATTCGGTTTTCATTATCATTGCTTCCTTTGTATTGATCCCAGAGAAGAAGCAATGCTAATTAAGTTAAGTGACAGCTTTGTTACAGTCGGCGAGGAACAGCGGCCGCCGCAGGATTAGCGACGGCGATCGAGGATCTCAAAACAATAGCTGTGGGAATTTTGCGCATCGGCGTCATGAAATTCACTGAATGTCGATTGCCACTCATCCGGCTCGTAGTCCGGGAACTGAGTGTCGCCTTCCACTTCCGCATCAATATGGGTCAGATAAAGACGGTCGGCACGCGGCAGCATCTGCTCATAAATCCGGCCACCGCCAATTACCATCACTTCTTCCGCCTCACCCGCAGCCTCTAACGCCGCATCCAGCGAGGTAACCCAGGTAACGCCTTCAGTGCTGCCCGGCTTGCTGCTGACCACGATGTTCAGCCGGCCCGGCAACGGACGACCAATCGATTCAAAGGTCAGCCGCCCCATAATAACCGGCTTTTTCAGCGTGTTGCGCTTAAACCACGCCAAATCTGCAGGCAGGTCCCACGGCATGGCGTTCTCCATACCAATAATGCGATCTGCTGCTAATGCCGCGATAAGACTAATCATGTTAACCACTCACTGGAAAAAATTGGCGCCATCATACGTAAAGGCGAAACTTTCGTCGATAGCGGGAAAGGTCTATTTGAGTAAAGCTTTTATGTCACCGCGTTTTCGCGCTGATGCAGAGTTTTTCACCGCACAATGGTGGCTGAATGCCGCAGCGCGACTGCGGTCCGGCTTAGGCTGGTACAACAGGAAGAGAAACAAATAAAAACGGCTCCCGCAGGAGCCGTCAGGGTAATCAGAAGTCGTAGCGCAGACGCACCAGATTCATATCACCGAGGTTATCCGTGCTG
This sequence comes from Pantoea conspicua, assembly GCF_002095315.1. Taxonomy (GTDB): domain Bacteria; phylum Pseudomonadota; class Gammaproteobacteria; order Enterobacterales; family Enterobacteriaceae; genus Pantoea; species Pantoea conspicua. The sequence goes on along the minus strand of NZ_MLFN01000002.1, from coordinate 68,629 downwards.
GAGGTAAAGACGTGTTCGTAATCGACGCGGAAGCCGTAGTCGAGGAACAGCGTAACGCCCAGACCGTTATCAATACGCTGGTAATTACGACCGTTAGCGTACTCGATGCGATCGCCCATTACATAAGGCTGCACCGCTTTCAGACCGTACTGTGCCACCGGCACTTTATAACCGGCAAAGTACTCAATGCCCCACGCGTCGTCAGCAAAGTAATCATGCACATCTTTGCGTTTGGTGGTCATGAAGTTCTGATACCAGCCACCGCCCGCAGAGAGGGTCCAGTTGCCTGGCGTCCAGCTCAGCGCAGTCCCCAGAATGTTCTGGTCATAATCTTTACTGTCGCCGTTATCCGGGTTACGCATCGCCGCATGGGTGTAGTTCCACGCCGTGCCCCAGGTCAGATCGTCAGTGATGTGATAATCCAGGCCCAGCGAACCGCCGCCTTTACGCTTGTAGCGCAGGCCGTTACCTGGCAGATATTCGTTATCGTCAAACAGGTATGAGGCATAGAGATCGACATCGCCGAAGGTGTTTTTATACTTCAGCTGCTTACGCGAGCGGTAAGATCCGTCATAGTCGCCATTGATACCGTTGCCGGGTGCCTGACCGATCATATCGTAATCCCAGATATCGGTTTTGGCGCCCACCACATCGTAATAGACACTGTTCTGCTGGCCAAAGGTCAGCTGACCCCAGGTTTTGCTTTTCAGGCCGGTATAGAGCTGACGACGGGTGGTGTTATTAGCGCCATCCGCGTAATGACGATCCCAGTCGAATACCGCAGGTATGTTGACGCCCAGCTCGTAGTAGCTGATCCAGCTGACATCATCAAACAGGTAGTAGTCAGCGCCGAAACGGAAACGGGTGCCGCCGTCAAAACCGTCACGCTTGTAGGATTTGTCATTCACGCCGGTCTGGTGGTTGACCTGAGCACGAATACTGCCGCCCACGGCAAAGTTCAGGCGGCTAAGCGGATCGCCCGCCTGCGGGTCCTGTTTTAACAGGGTGATTTCCGCCTGGCTGGCGAAAGGGAGCATTGCCATTAGTGCAGCCACTGCACTCAGAGAAAAAGTACGCATTTTCATTTTATTTTTGTCCTGAATCCGCTCTGGTAATGAGCGGCAGGCATAGTACTGATGAAAGATTTGTACAGGAAGTGTTTCAATTATAAAAATGTGCGAAACGGCTTCATTCGCACCGAAAGCTAAAAAATTAAGCCAAATCAGTAACTTTAATTCAAATGCGTCTGCTTATCACGAGTATTTCAGTACCAATAAAAGCCAAAAAAACGGCTCCCGCAGGAGCCGTTATCACGATTATTTCGCTTTGATTTGTGCGTGCATTTCCTGCACCGAAATAACCTGTTCCGTCGGATCGGCATTCAGCGCCATCGCCGTGGCGAAACCGCCGTTCAGCGTGGTGTCGTAGTGCACTTTATACTGCAGTGCGCTGCGGCGAATCAGCTTGGAATCCTCAATCGCCTGACGGCCTGCGGTGGTATTGACGATGTAGGTGTACTCGCCATTCTTCAGACGATCCTGAATGTGCGGACGCCCTTCATGCACCTTATTGACCAGGCGCGGATTGATGCCCGCTTCACCCAGCACCACTGCCGTACCGTGGGTCGCATCCAGTTCGAAACCAAACTTCTGCAGTTTGGCGGCGAGGTCGACGATACGTTTCTTATCGCCTTCACGCACCGACAACAGCGCACGGCCTGACTTCTTCATGTTGCTCTGCGCACCGAGCATCGCTTTGGCGAAGGCTTCAGCGAAGGTCCGTCCCACGCCCATCACCTCACCGGTGGAGCGCATTTCCGGGCCAAGAATCGGGTCGACACCCTGGAACTTGTTGAACGGCAGCACCACCTCTTTCACCGAGTAGTACGGCGGAATCACCTCTTCGGTGACGCCCTGCTCGGCCAGGGTTTTGCCAGCCATCACGCGCGCTGCCACTTTGGCCAGCGGGACCCCGGTCGCCTTAGAGACGAACGGCACGGTACGCGCGGCGCGAGGGTTGACCTCAATCAGGTAGACTTCGTTGTCTTTCACCGCGAACTGAACGTTCATTAAGCCGCGCACGTTGAGTTCAAACGCCAGCTTCTCGACCTGCTGACGCATCACATTCTGTATCTCCTGATTCAGCGTGTAGGCCGGCAGTGAACAGGCGGAGTCACCGGAGTGCACGCCCGCCTGTTCAATGTGTTCCATGATGCCGCCGATCAGCACCCGCTCACCGTCGCAAATCGCATCGACGTCCACTTCTACCGCATCATCAAGGAAGCGGTCCAGCAGGACCGGCGCATCGTTTGAGACCGAAACCGCCGTCTGGAAGTAGCGCTTGAGGTCGATTTCGTCATAAACGATTTCCATTGCGCGTCCACCGAGCACGTAGGAAGGACGCACCACCAGCGGATAACCCAGTCCGGCGGCTTTCTCTACCGCCTGCTCCAGCGTCGCCACCGTGGCGTTAGCCGGCTGCTTGAGGTTCAGGCGATCGACAGCCTGCTGGAAACGTTCACGGTCTTCCGCACGGTCAATCGAGTCCGGGCTGGTGCCGATAACCGGTACACCAGCGGCTTCCAGCGCGCGCGCCAGTTTCAGCGGGGTCTGACCGCCATACTGGACGATAACGCCTTTTGGCTGCTCAATGCGCACTATCTCCAGCACATCTTCCAGCGTGACCGGTTCGAAGTAGAGGCGATCAGAGGTGTCGTAGTCGGTCGAGACGGTTTCCGGGTTACAGTTGACCATAATGGTCTCGTAACCATCTTCACGCAGCGCCAGCGCCGCGTGAACGCAGCAGTAATCGAACTCAATGCCCTGGCCGATACGGTTGGGTCCACCGCCCAGCACCATAATTTTTTCACGATCCTGATTCGGATTCGCTTCGCACTCTTCTTCATATGTGGAGTACATGTAAGCGGTATCGGTGGCGAACTCAGCGGCGCAGGTATCCACGCGCTTGTAAACCGGATGCAGGTTGAACTGCTGACGCAGCTTACGAATCTCGCTTTCGGCCACGCCGGCCAGCGTCGCCAGTCGCGCATCGGCAAAGCCTTTACGCTTCAGGGCACGCAGGAACGTATAGTCGAGGCTGTTAACCCCTTCACGCGCCACCTGCTCTTCCAGCCGTACCAGCTCTTCAATCTGCACCAGGAACCAGCGGTCAATGTTGGTCAGGTTGAAGACGCCATCGACGGACATGCCAGCACGGAACGCATCCGCGATATACCAGATGCGGTCAGAACCGGCATCTTTCAGTTCGCGACGGATGCGGGTCAGCGCTTCCGGATCGTCGAGGTGAACTTTCGGGTCGAAGCCGTTGGCACCCACTTCCAGCCCGCGCAGCGCTTTCTGCATCGATTCCTGGAAGGTGCGGCCAATCGCCATCACTTCACCCACCGATTTCATCTGGGTGGTCAGGCGATCGTTGGCACCGGCAAATTTTTCGAAGTTGAAGCGTGGGATCTTGGTCACCACGTAGTCAATCGAGGGCTCGAACGAGGCTGGCGTTAAGCCGCCGGTGATGTCGTTCATCAACTCATCGAGGGTAAAGCCGACCGCCAGTTTGGCTGCCACTTTAGCAATCGGGAAGCCGGTGGCTTTGGAAGCCAGCGCGGAGGAGCGCGAGACGCGTGGGTTCATCTCGATCACAATCAGTCGGCCGTTTTTCGGGTTGACCGAGAACTGCACGTTGGAGCCACCGGTTTCGACACCGATTTCACGCAGCACCGCCAGCGAGGCGTTACGCATGATCTGGTACTCTTTATCGGTCAGCGTCTGGGCGGGTGCGACGGTGATCGAGTCACCGGTGTGAATGCCCATCGCATCAAAGTTTTCGATTGAGCAGACAATGATGCAGTTGTCGTTCTTATCGCGCACCACTTCCATCTCATACTCTTTCCAGCCAATCAGCGACTCATCAATCAGCAGCTCATTGGTCGGAGAGAGATCGAGACCGCGTTCGCAAATCTCTTCAAACTCTTCGCGGTTATAGGCGATACCGCCGCCGGTGCCGCCCATGGTGAATGAAGGGCGGATGATGCACGGGAAACCGACATCTTCAGCCACTGCCAGCGCTTCTTCCATATTGTGCGCGATGCCTGAACGGGCGGTATCCAGCCCGATACTTTTCATCGCCACGTCGAAACGGCGGCGGTCTTCGGCCTTATCAATCGCATCGGCAGTGGCACCAATCATGGTGACGCCAAATTCCGCCAGCACGCCCTGACGTTCCAGCTCCAGCGCACAGTTCAGCGCCGTCTGGCCGCCCATGGTCGGCAGGACCGCATCCGGGCGCTCTTTTTCGATGATTTTACGTACCACTTCCCAGTGAATCGGCTCAATGTAGGTCGCATCGGCCATTTCCGGGTCAGTCATAATGGTCGCCGGGTTGGAGTTGACCAGAATGACGCGGTAACCTTCTTCACGCAGCGCTTTACACGCCTGCGCACCGGAATAGTCAAATTCGCAGGCCTGGCCGATCACAATCGGACCGGCGCCAAGAATCAGGATGGATTTTATGTCTGTACGTTTTGGCATGATTAGCTCCTGATTACTTCGCTTTCGAACGGAATGCGTCAATCAATTCAATAAAGTGGTCAAACAGCGGTGCGGCATCGCCCGGTCCCGGACTCGCTTCAGGGTGACCCTGGAAGCTGAACGCGGGCTTGTCAGTGCGGTGAATCCCCTGCACGGTCTGGTCAAACAGCGAAATGTGCGTCACGCGCAGGTTCGCCGGCAGATCGGTTTCATCTACTGCAAAACCGTGGTTCTGCGCCGTAATCATCACGCGGTTGTTATCCAGATCTTTCACCGGATGGTTACCGCCGTGGTGGCCCAGCTTCATCTTGACAGTTTTCGCCCCGCTGGCCAGCGCCAGCAACTGGTGGCCGAGGCAGATACCAAACAACGGAATATCGGTTTTCAGGAAGGACTGAATGGCGCTGATAGCATAGTCACAGGGTTCCGGGTCGCCCGGACCGTTGGAGAGGAAAATGCCATCCGGGTTCAGCTTCAGCACCTCTTCAGCCGGGGTCTGTGCCGGGACAACCGTCAGGCGACAGCCACGGTCTACCAGCATCCGCAGGATGTTACGCTTGGCACCGTAGTCATAAGCGACCACATGGTAAGGCAGCGCTTCCGCTGCAGCCTGCTCTGGCAGTCCTCCTTCCAGCTGCCAGCTGCCCTGCTGCCAGCTATAGGTTTCCGCTGTGCAGACTTCTTTCGCCAGATCCATCCCTTTCAGACCGGGGAACGCCTGGGCTTTTTGCAGCGCCAGCGCAGCATCCGGGTTGTCACCGGCGATGATGCAGCCGTTCTGCGCCCCTTTCTCACGCAGTAAGCGCGTTAGCTTACGGGTATCAATATCGGCAATCGCCACAACGTTATTGCGCTGCAGCCAGGCAGCCAGGCCCTCTTCGCTACGGAAGTTGCTGGCGATCAGCGGCAGATCACGAATAACCAGGCCCTGAGCATGAATCTGACTGGATTCTTCATCGACGGCATTGGCACCGACATTGCCGATATGAGGATAAGTGAGAGTGACGATTTGGCGGGAATAGGAAGGATCAGTGAGGATTTCTTGATAACCGGTCATTGAGGTGTTGAAAACGACTTCCCCCACTGCCGACCCTGTTGCCCCGATGGCCCGACCGTGGAATTGGGTTCCGTCTTCCAGAACCAAGAGCGCTGACTTAATCAAAACATCCTCCAGGGAATAAACAGTCACAATATCTGCATATTAATTCAAAATACTGGCCTGAATCAATGCAAAAACCGCCTGAATTGTCGATTTTTGGCAAATTGCGCGCATTCTAATGATCGACCTGGTCCTTGTCTACCCTGAGTCGGGATTTTTTCACTATTATCTGCCTTCTGAGTGGTAAAACGGGCATGAGCGGTAAAAAGAGCGGAAAACTCGGTGGAATAATCGTTTGCCAGACAGCAAAAAATCGAAACCGTGAGGTAGTGACCATTATTTTTGACCAAATGGTCAAAATTAGCGACTTCCGGAGAGAAAAATGACAGATAAAGATTAAAAACAGATTGCAGTATGCATTATAAGAACGTAATGCCTATTTTTGGCAAAATTAAGGGCAATGAAAACATTGCCCCTTTTCAATCAAGTGATTATCGATTGAAACAACCACATCACGATGGTTCACAACACTCACAACATTGATAAATTCAGCACATCACGCATATCAAACAGGCCGGTTTTTTTACCTTTCAGCCAGAACGCTGCCTTAACGGCACCATTTGCAAAGGTCATACGACTTGAGGCCTTGTGGGTAATCTCTACCCGCTCGCCAATATCAGCAAACATTGCCGTGTGCTCACCCACAATATCTCCTGCCCGCACCGTGGCAAAGCCGATGGTCTGTGGCTGGCGCTCACCGGTATGGCCTTCACGGCTATAAACCGCATGCTCATCCAGTTTCCACTGCATGGCGTCGGCTATCGCTTCACCCATCGCCAGTGCAGTGCCCGATGGCGCATCCACTTTGTGACGATGGTGAGCTTCAACAATTTCGATATCCGCATAGTCGCCCATCACTTTGGCCGCCTTCTCCAGCAGCTTCAGCACCAGGTTCACCCCAACGCTGAAGTTAGCGGCGAACACAATGGGGATATCTTCCGCCGCTGCGCGAATGGCCGCTTTGCCTGCTTCATCAAAACCGGTGGTGCCGATCACCATCGCTTTGCTCTGCTCACGACAAACAGCCAGGTAATCGAGCGTGCCTTCCGGGCGGGTAAAATCGATCAGTACATCGAAGTCATTTACTACGGTAGCCAGGTTATCCACCACCTGAACGCCCAGCCGGCCCGCTCCGGCCAGTTCACCCGCATCAGTACCCGTCAGCGAAGACCCCGGGCGCACCAGCGCCGCACCTAAGCAAACCGCATCCGAATTCACCACAGCCTGAATCAGCTGCCGTCCCATGCGGCCCCCCGCTCCCACGATAGCCACGCGGATTTGTGCATCATGCATAGTATGACTCTTTAAGGTTAATAAATGACGTAGACGTAATCAGGTTAACCAGCCGCGAATATCGTCGCCAGCAAAAATCGCCAATAATTAGAAATTTGAGTAACGCTACCCGGGTTATCAGAAAAACAGTTGTGCAGACTGCGCCTCAGGTTTCACGGATTCGCAGTACCGGCGGTAAAATAATGCGCTTTGGCGGCTCATCGTTTCCCTGAATCCGGCTGAACAGTAACTTTCCCGCCTGCCGCCCAATCTCTTTTGCCGCTACCGAAACGGTGGTCAGCGCAGGCTGCACCAGCGAAGCTTCCGGAATATCGTCGAAGCCCACCAGCGCAAAATCTTTGCCCGGCACGCGACCCATTTTACGCAGCGTCTGCATCACGCCTAAGGCGACAATATCCTGGTAACAAACCGCAGCGGTGATTTCCGGGTAACGCCTGAATAGCCCCTCAGACACGCGGGCGCCATCGCTCTGACTGGCCAGTGACGTCACCACCCAGTGGCTATTGGGCTGCAGGCGGTGCTCAAGCAGGGTACTGCTGTAGCCTCCGATTCGCTGCGCGCGGCTGATCGAGTTGTCACTGCCGCCGATAAACGCAATATGACGATGCCCCAGACTCAGTAAATGCTGCGTTGCCAGCTGAGTCCCCTGAAAATTATCTGTGCCCACAAAATCAAACGCCCCATCATTCAGCGGCCGCACCACCATGATTGTCGGGATATTGCGCCGTTTCAGCGTCTCGTAAAAGAGAGTCGGCGTCTCTTTAGCGGCGCACAACACCATGCCACAGGCGTTATTGCGCATCAGCGAATCAACAAATTTCTGCTGTCGCTCGCCCGACTCTTCGCTATTGGCCAGAAACAGCAGCAAATCATGACACTCCATTTCCTGGCCCAGCCCTGCCGTCATTTCAGCGTAAAAAGGGTTAGTAATGTCATGCAGCAGCAGGCCGACCTGATTACTGGTGCGGTTACGCAAATTTGCGGCGGTCTGGTTATAAACATAACCCAGCTCATTCAGCACCTTTAATACGCGCCGGCGTGTTGCGTCTGAGATACGTCCCCGGTTGCGCAGCACCATGGATACGGTGGCAGTGGAAACCCCGGCCCGTTCTGCGACCTGCGCCAGCGTGACAGAAGCCATCTTCTTTTCTCTCGATTGCGACATTTCCTCTAAGGTTAATCGAATAACCTTCTGATGGCATTATTCCTGCAACGCATTTCCCGGCTTCTCCGCTTCAATCCCTGTTTTATTGCCAGATTGCCAGGTTAATCGCAGTTAACCTCGCGGTTAATCGATTAATCTCAGCTACCGATAACAGGGAGTCGCAATGAAACAGACACATTATGATAAGTACCCCGAAGTGCGGGTCGAAGGCTTTGATGGTCATGCATGGCGTAGCTGGTCTGCGGTCCGGAAAACCATTGCGGCCCGCCTGCCCGGGCAGCGTAAAACCGTGATTATTATTGACTGCTATCCCGGCGTGCGGCTGGCAGAAATTGAACAGCAGTTGATGGCCTATCTGCAGCCGACGCTGCTGATAAATGTTGAAACTGCGCGCCACAGTGAGGCGCATCTGCACGATTTGCTGGCGGAAAATCTGACAGACGATCGCGTATTCGGCGTACTCTCCTGCCATCAGCTAAGTGATTTTTTCTGTGCCGACAAGCTGGCGCAGCTGCGGCAAAAAGTGCAGGCGATCGATGAAGGCACGATAGTCATTTATGGCCCAGGCGCAGCGCTGATCCATCCCGGTGAAGTACTGATTTATTGCGATCTGGCTCGCTGGGAAATTCAGCAGCGTTTTCGCAGCGGTGAGTTGGGTAACTGGGGCGTGGATAATAAAGATGAAGATCTTCTGCGCCGCTACAAGCGGGCTTTCTTTATCGAATGGCGGGTGTTCGATCGCCATAAAACGCCGCTGCTCAAACGGGCCGATTATCTGCTGGATACCAGCCGGCAGGACGATCCCGCCCTGATCACCGGTGAGGCGCTACGCGCGGGCCTGCAGCAAACCACTCAGCGACCTTTTCGTGTGGTTCCCTTCTTCGATCCTGGCGTCTGGGGGGGACAATGGATGAAGCACCACTTCGATCTTGATCGCTCACAGCCAAACTACGCCTGGTGTTTTGACTGTGTACCTGAAGAGAACAGCCTGCTGTTGCGGTTTGATGATGTGCGGGTCGAGATCCCGTCTCAGGATCTGGTGCTGCTCTACCCGCGTCCGTTACTGGGCGAAAAGGTTCACGCCCGCTTTGGTACCGAATTTCCCATCCGCTTTGATTTTCTGGATACGGTGGACGGCCAGAATCTTAGCGTTCAGGTGCATCCGCTGACGGAATATATTCAGCAGCACTTCGGCATGCACTATACCCAGGACGAAAGCTACTATCTGCTGGATGCCCGGCCGGGCGCCGAAGTCTGCCTCGGCACACGGAGTGGCATCGATCCGCAGGCGATGCTGGACGATCTGGCTGCCGCCCAGCGCGGCGAAAAAAGCTTCGATGACGGCAAATTTATCAATCGTTTTCCAGCCCGTAAACACGATCATTTTCTGATCCCGGCGGGCACCGTGCACTGCGCCGGAGCGGGCACAATGGTTCTCGAAATCAGCGCCACACCGTACATTTTTACCTTTAAATTATGGGACTGGGGACGACTGGGGTCAGACGGCCTGCCACGGCCAGTCCATCTGGATCACGGGGCACAGGTGATTGACTGGCAACGGGATACGCAATGGGTCAGTGAGCATCTGATTAACCAGTTTGCGCCGGTTGCGGAAGGTGATGGCTGGTCCGAAGAGCGTACCGGCTTACACACCCGCGAATTTATAGAGACCCGCCGACATTGGTTCAGCAAACCGGTCACTCACCACACGCAAGGCAACGTCAATGTCCTCAATCTGGTTGAGGGCAGCGAAGCGTTGATTGATAGCCCGCATCACGCCTTCGCGCCCTTTGTGGTGAACTTTGCGGAAACCTTCATTGTGCCGGCTGCGGTGGGGGCATACCGCATTTCACCTCATGGCAGCAGCGCAGGGAAACAGCTGGCAACCATGAAAGCCTGGGTAAGGGGTTAACCTATGATTCATGTCATTCTGACGACGCACGGCCCGATGGCGGAGAGCATGCTTGCCAGCGCCAGAATGGTGTATGGCGATCTGCCGCACATCTTTCCGGTGATGCTGACCGAAGCCAGCGGAATTGCTGACTTTCGCGAGGCGTTTAATGAGGTGCTGCACCTCGCCAGCAATCAGGCTGACGGCGTACTGGTGCTGTGCGATCTGCAGAGCGGAACGCCATGGAATATCGCCTGTTACCATGCCTTCAATCCTGAAACCACACCACCGATGGCAGTACTGGGCGGGGTTAATTTTCCCATGCTGCTGTTAAGCGATGAGATCACGTCACTGAACGATGTCAACCAGGCTGCTGCCACGCTGCTGGAGCAGGCTGGCGCGTCATTGGTGATGGCCCGACAAAGTGAGACTCAGCAATCAGATGATTATTAAGGAGAAACCATGAGTATTTCTTTTGTACGGATTGACGATCGGGTGATTCATGGTCAGCTGGTGACCCGCTGGGCTAAAGAGCTGCCGTGCGACGGCATTATCGCCATCGACGATGCCGTTGCTGCCGACCCCCTGCTCTCTGCAGTGATGAAAGGCGCGGTACAGGACATCAGAGTCTGGCTGTTTGACACGGCAACCGCTATTGAAAAGCTACCGAAAATTATCGCCAGTGAGAAACGCTATTTTGTGATTGGTAAGTCGCCGGTGACATTACAGCGCATCGAGGAGGCGGGAATCGATCTGCAAAATGCCAGTCAGAAAATCAATGTCGGCCCGATGAGCTCCCGTGCCAATACCATTACCATCGGGCCGAATCAGGCGGTCAGTCCGGAGGAAGTTGCCGCTTTTGACTATCTGGCCCAGCGCGGTCATCAGATTGAGTTTCGTCTGGTACCGGATGCAAGCGCCTGCCGCTGGCAGGATGCGCGGCAAAAAATAAAATAAGGAAAACGTAATGGCTTTTGAAGCGACGTTAATCGGGATTCTCTGTTATCTCGGCGCACTGAGTAGCCCGTGGCTGCTGGGTGTTACCGGCGGCTGGTATCTGCTTTCCCGCCCGCTGGTGTCAGGCATGCTGGTCGGATTTATTCTGGGCGATATGCAATCCGGTATCCTCATCGGCGTGGCCGTACAGGCGGTCTATATCGCGATGGTTACGCCTGGCGGTTCGATGCCAGCCGATCTTAACTTTGTCGCCTATCCCGCTATCGCATTGGGGATTTTGTCTGGCAAAGGACCGGAAGTGGCCGTTGCGCTGGCAGCGACCATCGGCATTGCGGGCACGGTGCTGTTTAACTTCATGCTGGTGCTCAACTCCTGGTGGAATCATCGGGCCGATGTGGCGCTGGAAAACGGCAGCGAGCGCGGAATTTATCTTAACAGCGCTATCTGGCCGCAGACTTCCCTGTTCCTGATGCGCTTTGTGCCCACCTTTATCGCCGTTTATTTCGGCGCGCAGTATATCAATGTGGTAATGGACAGCCTGCCAAAGATGGTTTTGTCGACCATGAACGTGCTGGGCGGCATTCTGCCTGCGGTCGGGATCGCCATCCTGCTGAAGCAGATCATCAAGCGTTACAGCATGTTGATCTACTTTCTGGTGGGTTTTATCTGCATCGTCTTCCTTAAGCTGAATATGATTGCGCTGGTCATTGTGGGGGCGCTGCTGGCGCTGATTCACTACAACTATAAGCCGGAGCCGCAGGCAGCAGGTGCAACCGTACTGGTCGATGATGAGGACGAATTCTGATGGAACAACGCAAACTTTCCCGCCAGGATCTGCGCCGCTGCTGGCGCAGCTGGATGATGTATAACCTCTCCTCCATGAGTTTTGAACGTCTGGCCTCATTTGGCTTCTGCCTCAGTATGCTGCCGGTCGCCAGAAAGCTTTATCCTGATCTGCAGCAGCGCAAAGAGATGCTGAAACGCCATGCTTCCTTTTACAATACCGAGCCGCAAATCGGAGCTATCGTCAACGGGATGGTGCTGGGGCTGGAGGAAAAGCGCGCCAATGGCGAACCGATTGATGGTGAAACCATCAACACGCTGAAGGTCGGCCTGATGGGCCCCGTTGCCGGCATTGGCGACTCAATGATCCCCGGAATGTTAATCCCGATTCTGCTCAGTATCGGTATGGCACTGGCTGCCGGCGGCAGTATTCTCGGCCCGCTATTTTACACCGTTGCCTGGCTGGGAATCATTCTTCCCGGTACGTGGTTCTTGTTTCTCAAGGGATACCATATGGGTTCCACCTCAGTAGAGATGCTGGTGAGCAGCAAATCAACCCGCCTGCGGGAAGCGCTTTCTCTGCTGGGTGTGTTCGTTATGGGCGGCGTGGCGGCCAGCTACGTCAGGCTGGGAACCGGGATGGAATTTGCCACCCGGGATGGGGTGAATATTCAGCTACAGCCTATGCTGGATGGCATTTTTCCTCAGCTGCTGCCGCTGATGGTGGTAATTGGAACCTGGTATTTAATGGCAAAACGCGGGTTGTCACCGGTAAAAGCGATGCTTTTACTGCTGGTGGTGGCAGCGGCTGGCGTGGCAATCGGCTTATTTACTGGCTAGTCAGTCGCCGACAGCGCGGGCTATGCCGGGATCGGTAACCACCAGAGCACGGCTTTGCGCAAAAAAAGCCAGCAGGTGAAAGCCCGCTGGCATTGTTCGCGTTCGGTTAGCCTGCGTTACTGCACGTTACGCACATCAACCCGCAGCTCTTTCGGCACTTCAAAAACGATATTCTCTTCACGACCAATCAGCTCAATCGCCGCTTCGCCGCCCAGTTCACGCAAGCGCTGGATCACCTGCTGTACCAGAATATCGGGCGCAGATGCGCCCGCCGTCACGCCGATGCAGGCGACGTCTTTGACCCACTCTTCCTGAATATCATCGGCAGAGTCGATCAGCTTCGCCAGTTTACCGGCACGCTGGGCCAGTTCCGCCAGTCGGTTAGAGTTGGAGGAGTTCTTCGAGCCCACCACCAGCACCACTTCCGCATCTTTAGCCAGGGTACGCACTGCTTCCTGCCGGTTAGTGGTGGCATAGCAGATATCATCTTTGCGCGGCCCGATAATTGCCGGGAAGCGCTGACGCAGCGCATCAATGATGTCAGAAGTATCATCCACTGACAGCGTGGTCTGGGTCGTGAAGCTGAGATTGTTCTCGTTTTTCACCGTCAGCTTAAACACATCTTCCGGTGACTCAACCAGATACATGCCGCCTTTAGGGTTGTTGTACTGCCCCATGGTGCCTTCCACTTCCGGATGCCCGGCGTGACCAATCAGAATCGCTTCCACACCCTTACGGCTGGCGCGCGCCACTTCCATATGCACTTTGGTCACCAGTGGACAGGTAGCATCAAACAGCATGGTGAGATTGCGCGCCTTAGCTTCTGCGCGCACCGCCTGAGAGACGCCGTGCGCCGAGAAGATCAGAATTGCGTCATCCGGCACTTCACTGATCTCTTCAATGAAGATGGCACCGCGCTCGCGCAGGCTGTTAACCACGTAGCGGTTGTGCACCACTTCATGACGAACATAGATCGGCGCGCCGTACATCTCCAGCGCACGCTCGACAATACTGATTGCCCGATCAACGCCAGCGCAGAAACCGCGCGGATTAGCCAACAGGATTTGCATCGTTCGCCTCCAGTGCCGGATCAATCTCCAGCACCTCGATATCAAACTGAACGCGATGACCTGCCAGCGGATGGTTAAAATCGACGGTGATAGAATCACCGGAGACTTCACGGATCACGCCTGGCATTTCACTGCCGCCCATGCCGGTGAACAGCATAATGGCACCCACTTCAGGTTCGCCCGCGTCGATAAAATCACGACGGGAGAAATACTGGATCAGATCAGGACTGACGCTGCCGAACGCCTCTTCCGGCGCCAGGGTGAACTGTTTAGATTCACCCGCCTTCAGCCCCAGCAGCGCCTGTTCCAGCGCGGCTGACAGACTGCCATCGCCCAGACGAAACAGCGCCGGCTTGCCGTTTGCACGGGTCGATTCCGCCGTCGAGCCATCTTCCAGCTTCAGCGTAAAATGCACCAACACCGCGCTGTCGCGCTGTACAGACTCACTCATCACTTACCCTTTCTGTTTTGCCTGTTTGCTGGCCGGGCTGAAAAAACCCTCCAGCACCACTAACGCCGCACCAATACAGATGCCGCAGTCAGCGATATTAAATGTAGCGAAGTGCCAGTTACCGACGTAGAAATCGATAAAATCGACCACAAAGCCGTGATAAGAGCGATCAAACAGGTTGCCTATCGCTCCGCCGATGATCAGTGCATAGGCGATATTGGTTATCTTCTGACTGGCGCGATTGCGATACATCATCACCAGCAGCGAGACCACAATCGCCAGCGCGATACCGGCAAAGAACCAGCGCTGCCAGCCGCCTTTGTCCGCCAGGAAGCTGAACGCCGCACCGTAGTTGTGGGCGTAGAACAGATTCAGGAACGGCATTAACGGCTGCGTTTCGTGCAGCATCATGTTGTTCATCACCCATTGCTTACTGGCGAAGTCGACAACAATCACCACCAGCACCAGCCACAGCCAGCGCAATCCGGTTGAGAAAATAGGTTTACGCATCAGGCAAATTTACGCTCTTCACCGTTGCCGGCTACGTTGGTGTAACAGCGACCACACACTTCGGCGTGCTCCGGGTTCTGACCGACGTCGGTAGTGTAGTGCCAGCAGCGCTGACATTTCTCGCCTTCCGCTTTATGCAGGGCAATTTTCAGACCTTTCAGCAATTCACTCTGCTGTGCTTCGTCGCTCGCCAGGGCGTAATCCGCCACCTGCGCGCCCGAGGTCAGCAGCACAAAGCGTAGCTCATTGCCCAGCGCCTGCAGTTTGGCCGCCAGTTCCGGCTCGGCATAGAGCGTCACCGTCGCTTCCAGTGCGCCGCCGATACGTTTGTCGGCACGCGCCTGCTCGATCACCTTGTTGACTTCGCCGCGCACTTTCAGCAGTTCAGCCCAGTAGGCATCGTTCAGCGCTTCATCTTCTGCCAGGCCAAACAGACCCTGATACCACTCTTCGGTGAAGACATACTGCGCGCGGTCGCCGGGCAGGTAGCCCCAGATCTCATCCGCGGTAAAGGACATGATCGGTGCCATCCAGCGCACCAGCGCTTCAACAATGTGCCACAGCGCGGTCTGGCAGCTGCGACGCGCCAGGCTGTCGCCTTTGGCGGTGTACTGACGATCTTTGATGATATCGAGATAGAAGCTGCCCATCTCCACCGAGCAAAACTGCATCAGGCGCTGGATCACTTCATGGAAATCGTAGTTTTCGTAGGAGGCGGTAATATCCGCCTGCGCCGCCTGTGCGCGGCCCACTGCCCAGCGATCCACCACCACCATCTCTTCCGGCTGCACCAGATCGGTAGCCGGGTTGAAACCACTGAGGTTAGCCAGCAGGAAACGGGCAGTGTTACGGATACGACGATAAGCATCGGCAGAACGCTTCAGGATCTCGTCTGACACCGCCATTTCGCCGGAGTAGTCGGTTGAAGCAACCCACAGACGCAGAATATCAGCGCCCAGTTTGTTCATCACATCCTGCGGCGAAACGGTGTTGCCGATCGACTTCGACATCTTGCGGCCCTGACCATCCACGGTGAAGCCGTGGGTCAGTACCTGACGATAAGGCGCTTTGCCTTTCATCGCCGTCGAGATCATCAGTGAGGACATAAACCAGCCGCGATGCTGATCCGATCCTTCCAGATACATATCCGGAGCGTGACCGCCAAATTCCGGACGCGCATCGACCACGGAGTAGCTGGTTGAACCGGAGTCAAACCAGACGTCCAGGGTGTCAGGCACCTTAACGTAATCATCGGCGTCATCGCCCATCAGTTCACGCGGATCGAGATCCCACCATGCCTGAATGCCATCCTGCTCTACGCGCTGCGCCACTTTCTCCATCAGCGCCAGGGTCTCCGGATGCAGCTGCTCGGTCTCTTTATGGACGAACAGCGCCATCGGCACGCCCCAGGTACGCTGACGCGAGATGCACCAGTCAGGACGGTTAGCCACCATCGATTCAATGCGCGCCTGGCCCCAGTCCGGGATCCACTGCACGCCTTTGATCTCCTGCAGCGACTGCGCACGCAGGCCTTTCTGATCCATGCTGATGAACCATTGCGGTGTGGCGCGGAAGATGATCGGCGTTTTGTGACGCCAGCAGTGCGGATAGCTGTGCAGCAGTTTCTCAACGTGCAGCAGCGCGCCTTTCTCTTTTAGCAGTTCAACGATCATGTCGTTGGCTTTAAAGACGTTGACCCCATCCAGCGTCGGATAGGTGCCTGGCAGATAGCTGCCATCCGGCCCGACCGGATTGGCGGTTTCGATACCATATTTCTGACCGATGACATAGTCATCCGGGCCGTGGCCTGGCGCCGTGTGTACCGCACCGGTACCCGCTTCCAGCGTCACGTGATCGCCCAGCACCACCAGCGACTGAATCGCCAGGAACGGATGCTGGAATTTCTGCAGCTCCAGCGCCGCACCTTTGCATTCGCCCAGCACGCGCCATTCGCTGACGCCCGCGCGCTTCATCACGCTTTCAACCATCTCTTTCGCCAGGATCAGCGCACGGCCGTCGATCTGCAGCAGCTGGTAGTCAAATTCAGCATTCAATGAGATCGCGCGGTTAGCCGGCAGCGTCCACGGCGTGGTGGTCCAGATGACCAGTGAAATCGGGCCATCAACCTGCGCCGCGCCAAAGGCCTGACGCACCGCATCGGCATCAATGGCGTTGAACATCACGTCGATCGAAGGCGAAGTCTTGTCGTAATACTCCACTTCCGCTTCTGCCAGCGCAGAACGGCAGTCAAGGCACCAGTGCACCGGCTTAGCGCCTTTGTGCAGGTGACCGTTACCGATGATTTTACCCAGCGCGCGAATGATGTTGGCTTCGGTGGCGAAATCCATCGTCAGGTAAGGACGATCCCAGTCGCCGAGCACGCCCAGACGAATAAAGTCCGCCTTCTGGCCTTCAACCTGCTCAGCTGCATATTTGCGACAGGCGGCGCGGAACTCGGCGGCAGTAACCTTCTCGCCAGGCTTGCCGATCATCTGTTCAACTTTATGCTCAATCGGCAGACCGTGGCAGTCCCAGCCCGGCACATACGGCGAGTCGTAGCCCGCCATGCCTTTCGACTTAACGATAATGTCTTTCAGAATCTTGTTAACGGAGTGACCAATATGAATGCTGCCGTTTGCATACGGAGGGCCATCATGCAGGATAAAGGTTTTTTTCCCTTTTTTGGCTTCGCGGATAATGCCGTACAGGTTGTCAGCATTCCAGCGTTGCAACATTCCCGGTTCGCGTTTGGCCAGATCGCCACGCATCGGGAATCCCGTTTCCGGCAAATTCAGGGTAGATTTATAGTCACTCATCAGATTCTCGATTCCGTTTTTCGCTCAGGTTAAAGCCCAAAGAACTGCCGGGCCGTTACCACATCTTTCGCAATTTGTTCTTTCAACGCCTCCAGTGAGGCAAAGCGCTGCTCGTTTCGTAATTTATGCTTCAGCACCACGTCGATGTGCCGGCCATATAGATTCATATTGATGTCAAGCAGGTGAACTTCAAGCTGCTGGCGTAAACCTTTTACCGTCGGACGGGTACCGATGTTGGCGACACCGGGAAGCGGCTCAGGCGTCAGACCCTGTACCTCGACCGCATAGACCCCTTTCACCGGTGAAACGCTGCGGCGCAAAGGAAGGTTAGCGGTAGGAAAACCCAGCGTGCGTCCCAGTGCATCTCCGTGCACCACACGACCTGAAATACTGAATGGGTGGCCTAACAGCGACTGCGCCAGCGCTAAGTCATCCGCGGCCAGCGCCTGGCGTACGGCGGTGCTGCTGATGCGCTTGCCGCCGTCACAGAAGGTTTCGGTGCTGACGACATCAAAGCCATACTCCACACCGGCTTTCTGTAATAACAGGAAATCCCCCTGGCGACCAGCGCCAAAGCGGAAATCATCGCCCACCGCGAGATAGTTCACACCCAGTTTTTCGACCAGTAATTCACTGATAAAGCCCTGAGCGGACAGGGCGGCAAAGCGGCGGTCAAACCGGACGCACAGCACTTTATCGACGCCAGCTTCAGCCAGATAGCGCAGTTTTTCACGCAGACGCGTCAGACGAGCCGGGGCTTTATCACCCGCAAACAGCTCCAGCGGTTGTGGCTCAAAAACCATCACCACCACCGGTAAATTACGCTTCCGTCCCTCTTCACACAGGCGGGACATCAGCGCCTGGTGACCGCGGTGCACACCATCGAAATTGCCAATGGTCAGAACGCAGCCGCGATGCTGCTCGTTAATATTATGAATACCGCGGATAAACTTCATGGCTGACTCAAACCGGTGGAAATCGGCGGATTATACCCTTGAAACCGGCTGAGGTTAACCCGTCAGCACGCCTTTCATGCTTAACGGTGCGCATTTACTGGCGTGGAAGCCCCGGATAAGAATTTTGTCGCGAAATACTGTATTCAGCGAGGCGAAGCTGGTAGAATCTTGCGCCATCAAATACGTAACCGAGTGCTGCTCATAGAGCGACGCTTATTTGCACAAATCCATTGACAAAATCAGGTTGGAAGGGCATAGTCCTCGGCCTTTGATTTGTCTCTATAGAACACATTTGGGAGTTGGACCTTGGCTAATATCAAATCAGCTAAGAAACGCGCCGTAACATCTGAGAAACGCCGTAAGCATAACGCTAGCCGCCGCTCTATGATGCGTACCTTCGTTAAGAAAGTATACGCGGCGATCGCTTCAGGCGACAAAGCTGCTGCGCAGAACGCATTCAATGAAATGCAACCAATCGTGGACCGTCAGGCTGCTAAAGGTCTGATCCACAAAAACAAAGCTGCACGTTATAAAGCAAACCTGACTGCACAGATCAACAAACTGGCTTAATCGCCGCTTGTTCATCGCTTTGTTGAAAGAACCGGCGCTATGCCGGTTTTTTTTCGTCTGCGATATGGCGTGGAAACAGCGCGCTGAAGTCGGCATGGCAGATACGTTGTACCGCCGGATGCTGAATCATTCGCTCAGCAAAGATGATGTGATACTCCTCTAACACCGTATCCAGCCGCCCGATCTCTTTGATCACCTCACGCTGCCAGATCTCCTGCCGGTCCAGTGCCGGAGCGACAAAAATCGCATTCTGCTGGACGCCAAACGCTTTCATTAACGCTGCATCATCAAACTCGCCCAGTATCTCGACCTGCAAACCCTGGGTGTCGATCCAGTTAAGAATCTTACGTCCCAGCATTGAACGGCGTCCCGGAATCAGCAGGCGGCGCGTCTCCAGACAGGCGGGAAAAGGCTGTTCCGGCAGCGGCTGGGTTGACCAGAAACTGACCGGACACTCTCCCAGCTTGACCGAAAACAGCCCCTCCTGCTGGGTCGAGTCGATGGAGCAGTCAGAGATGATCATATCCAGCTTATGCTGACTGAGCTGCTCCAGCAGCATTTCGTGGGTCGATTCGAAGCAGCGCAGATGGATCTTCTCTTCCGCCACTACCGCCGTCTCCAGCACTTTGCTCACCAGTTGCTTAGAGAGCGCATCTGCCACGCCGACATCAAACAGCAGATGCGACTTTTTGCGGTAGTTAACGATATCCAGCATCTCCTGACCGAGCATGAACATGCGATCCGCATAGCGAAACACCAGTTGCCCGAGCTCAGTCGGCACCAGCCCACGTCCGTGACGACGGAACAGCTTGCCCTGCAGGCGCTCTTCAAGCGCCTTAATCTGCCCGGTAATGGTTTGCGGCGTCAGGGAAAGCGCCTCCGCCGCACCGACAATCGAGCCCTCCCGACAGGCGTGCCAGAAGTAGTAGAGATGATTGTAATTAATGTGCGACATGGTCCGGATTCCCGCTTAGCTGTGCCGGGCGCTTTGCCAGACGCTGCCACAGAATCAGATAGCCCAGCACAGCAGAGAGAATCGATCCGATCAGAATGCCCAGCTTCGCCAGCGTAATCAGTTCAGCATTGGTATCACCATACGCCAGCGAGCCGATGAAGATCGACATGGTAAAGCCGATGCCACACAGCACGCCCACCGCCGCAATGTCCTTAATGTGAGTATTTTCCGGCATCCGGGCTAAGCCGGTTTTCACTGCCAGCCAGCAGAACAGGGTGATACCCAACGGTTTGCCGATCAGCAGTCCGGCAATGATGCCGAGCGGCAGCAGCGAGAACAGGCTGTCGAACGAGACGCCTCGTAGTGACACGCCAGCATTGGCAAAGGCAAACAGCGGCAGAATCAGCCAGCGCACCCAGGGATGCAGCGCATGCTCCAGGTGAATGGCCGGTGAGTGCCCCTCTTTTTTCGCCAGCGGGATCAGGAAGCCGACCACCACACCGGCCAGCGTCGCGTGGACGCCCGATTTCAGCACCGCCGTCCACAGTACCATGCCAACCAGTAAATAGAGCCCGGTATTGCGGATATTGAGCAGGTTCATCAGCGCCAGCACGCCAATCGCGGCGGCAGCCACCCCCAGTGAAGCGACCGAGAGATCGTGGGTGTAGAACAGCGCAATAATTACAATCGCCCCAAGATCGTCAATGATCGCCAGCGCCATCAGGAAGATCTTCAGCGCAGGCGGCACGCGGCTGCCTAACAGCGCCAGAATACCGAGAGCAAAGGCGATGTCAGTGGCGGTCGGGATCGCCCAGCCGCTGCGTGTTTCAGCATCAGCGCCGTTAAACAGCAGGAACAGCACCGCCGGTGCCACCATACCGCCCAGCGCAGCAATCAGCGGGAAAATCGCCTGGTCACGCTTTGCCAGCGCGCCCATCACCAGTTCCCGTTTGACCTCCAGTCCCACCATCAGGAAAAACAGCGCCATCAACGCATCGTTGATCCACAGCAGCAGATTTTTGCTGATATCGAGATTGCCAAAACGAAACTCGACCGGTATTGCCAGCAGATCGCGGTAACCCTGTTGTGTGTCACCGTTGTTGGCGAGAATCATCGCCAGCGCGGCCGCCAGGATCAGCACGACCCCGCCAGTCGCGTCACTATTCAGGATTTTTTTTAGTCTGATATTCACACGCGTTATCCTTATCCATCCAGAGATCAATCAAAGTCTCTAAGAGTAACGATAATGATAGCTCGAAAAAAACAGATTATTTAGCGTATATCACTCGGAAATAGCGATCTATGGCGACAGGCAAAAAAAGCCAGCGTCAGAGCGCTGGCTTCAGAGGGTGATGAACTTAACGGGTTAAGTCATCAAAGAATTTTTTCACGCCGTCGAAAAAGCTCTTGGAGCGTGGACTGTTGTGCTCGCCGCTTGGTCCGCCAAAGCTCTCTTCGAGTTCACGTAACAGTGCTTTCTGTTTCTCATTGAGGCTGACTGGCGTTTCCACTACCACCCGGCACAGCAGATCGCCGACCGCGCCGCCGCGCACCGACTTCACGCCGCGTCCGCGCATGCGGAACAGTTTGCCGGTCTGGGTCTCAGACGGCACTTTCAGCTTCACGCGACCATCCAGCGTCGGCACTTCAATCTCACCGCCCAGTGCTGCCATCGCAAAGTTGATTGGCACTTCACAGTAGAGGTTGTTATCTTCACGTTCAAAGATCGGGTGCTTCTTCACCGAAACCTGGACGTAGAGATCGCCTGCTGGTGCGCCCTGCTCGCCTGCTTCCCCTTCGCCGTTCAGACGAATGCGATCGCCGGTGTCGACTCCGGCCGGGATTTTCACTGACAGCGTTTTCGACTTCTCTACCCGGCCATGACCATGACAGGCATTGCACGGATCTTTAATCACCGAGCCGCGACCGTGACAGGTCGGACAGGCTTGCTGCACGGTAAAGAAGCCCTGGCGCATCTGCACCTGGCCGGCACCGTGACAGGTCGAACAGGTCTGAGGCTGCGTTCCCGCTTTCGCGCCGCTGCCGTGGCAGACGTCACACTCTTCCAGCGTAGGAATGCGGATCTCTTTGGTCACGCCGCGTACCGCTTCTTCCAGCGACAGCTCCATGTTGTAGCGTAAATCGGCGCCACGGGCTGCGCGCTGACGGCGGCCACCACCAAAGATGTCACCGAAAACGTCGCCAAAGATATCGCTGAAGTCTGCGCCGCCGCCACCAAAGCCGCCGCCACCGAATCCACCGCCGCCCATGCCGCCCTGTTCAAAGGCTGCGTGGCCATATTGATCGTAGGCCGCCCGCTTCTGCGCATCGGTCAGGATTTCGTAGGCTTCCTTGACCTCTTTGAATTTGGCTTCGGCCTCTTTGTCACCCGGATTACGGTCCGGGTGAAATTTCATCGCCAGGCGTTTGTAAGCCTTTTTGATTTCACGCTCGTCTGCGGATTTGGCGACGCCTAAAATCTCGTAGTAATCACTCTTCGCCATATTTATTTAGCCCTTAACATGATCGCACGGGCGTGGAGAGAACTCCTACGCCCGTGCTGGTTTCAACGGCTGTCAGGCCAACCGTCGCGCCCGGTCAGGGGCAATTATTTCTTGTTGTCTTTCACTTCTTCGAATTCAGCGTCGACAACGTCATCATCTTTCTTCGCTGACGCATCGCCGGCATCCGCCGCACCCGCCTGAGACTGCTGTGCGGCTTCCATCAGTTTGCCGGACACTTCCATCAGCGCCTGCATTTTGGCGTCGATTTCCGCTTTATCTTCGCCTTTCAGCGCGGTTTCCAGAGCGGCCAGCGCAGCTTCGATAGGCGCTTTGTCGTCAGCGGTCAGTTTATCGCCCGCTTCATCCAGCTGCTTACGCGTGCTGTGGGCAATCTGGTCACCCTGGTTACGCGTCTGTACCAGCTCTTCGAACTTACGGTCAGATTCAGCGTTCGCTTCCGCGTCACGCACCATTTTTTCGATCTCTTCGTCGTTCAGACCGGAAGAGGCTTTAATGGTGATTTTCTGCTCTTTACCGCTGTTCTTATCTTTCGCTGATACGTGCAGGATACCGTCCGCATCGATATCGAAGGTGACTTCGATCTGCGGCATACCACGCGGTGCAGCCTGGATACCGTCGAGGTTGAACTGGCCCAGTGACTTGTTGTCATTGGCGCGCTTACGCTCACCCTGCAGCACGTGAATGGTCACGGCTGACTGGTTATCTTCAGCTGTTGAGAACACCTGGCTGTGCTTGGTCGGGATGGTGGTGTTCTTGCTGATCAGTGACGTCATTACGCCACCCATGGTTTCGATACCCAGTGACAGTGGGGTAACGTCCAGCAGCAGCACATCTTTCACGTCACCGCCCAGTACACCACCCTGAACCGCTGCACCGACTGCAACCGCTTCATCCGGGTTCACGTCTTTACGTGGCTCTTTACCAAAGAACTCAGTGACTTTGGCCTGAACCAGTGGCATACGCGTCTGACCACCGACCAGGATAACGTCGTTGATGTCAGACACTGACAGACCGGCATCCTGCAGCGCAACTTTCAGTGGCGCGATAGAACGGGCAACCAGATCTTCCACCAGCGATTCCAGTTTCGCACGGGTCACTTTGATGTTCAGGTGCTTAGGACCGGTCGCGTCTGCCGTGATGTATGGCAGGTTAACGTCGGTCTGCTGCGCTGAAGAAAGCTCAATTTTCGCTTTTTCTGCGGCTTCTTTCAGACGCTGCATCGCCAGCGGATCGTTGTGCAGATCGATACCCTGATCTTTCTTAAATTCCGCCACCAGATAGTTGATCAGGCGGCTATCGAAGTCTTCACCACCCAGGTGGGTATCACCGTTGGTTGCCAGTACTTCGAAGGTTTTTCGCCGTCAACTTCGTCGATCTCAATGATTGAGATATCGAAGGTACCGCCACCCAGGTCATAAACTGCGATGGTGCGGTTGCCCTGGCCTTTATCCAGACCATACGCCAGCGCGGCTGCCGTTGGTTCGTTGATAATACGCTTCACTTCCAGACCCGCGATACGGCCGGCATCTTTGGTCGCCTGACGCTGCGCATCGTTAAAGTAGGCCGGAACGGTAATGACCGCTTCAGTTACGGGCTCACCGAGGTAATCTTCGGCGGTTTTCTTCATTTTTTTCAGCACTTCAGCAGAGATCTGCGGTGGTGCCATTTTCTGACCTTTCACTTCCAGCCAGGCGTCACCGTTGTCTGCATTGGTGATTTTGTACGGCATGATTTTGATATCACGCTGCACTTCTTCGTCCTGGAAGCGACGACCGATCAGACGCTTAATCGCGAACAGGGTGTTCTGCGGGTTGGTCACTGCCTGACGTTTAGCCGGTTGACCGACCAGAGTCTCGCCATCCTGCGTGTAAGCAATAATTGAAGGCGTGGTGCGATCGCCCTCGGCATTCTCCAGCACGCGTGCTTTAGTGCCATCCATGATCGCAACACAAGAGTTGGTTGTACCCAGGTCAATACCAATAATCTTACCCATCTAAACATCTCCCACTTAAATTCGTTGCCAATTTGGGTTGTGAACCTTTTATGTGGGCGGGTTGTTTGCATTCAACCTGCCAGCACATGCTTTTTTTCCAACGTTCACAACGCTCGATGACAAGTAAATGGGGCCGCTTCGATGCGCATCAAGGGTTAAACCAAAAAAAATTTTGTTGTTTGCCTGGCCGTAACGGCACGCGCAGGTCGGGAAGCGGCGCCCGGCACCGCGCTGACGCGATTCAGGGCTGCCGGACCATTTCAGCACTGCTGCTGGCGTGGCTGATATCACGCCGCAGCCAGATGCCCACCACCAGCCCCACCAGCGCCAGGGCCAGCACATACCAGGCGGGCGCGAAGGTCGAGTAACGCATCATCAGCGTGACCACGATAGGCGTCAGGCCGCCAAAAATCGCATAGGAAAGGTTGTAAGAGAATGAGAGACCGGTAAAACGCACCTCAGCCGGAAACGCGCGCACCATCACAAACGGCACCACGCCGACCACGCCGACGCTTAATCCCACCACGCCATACAGCAGAAACAGCTGTTGCGGATGGCTGGCAACCTGATGGTAAAAAAGCCAGCTACACAGCGCCAGTAGCACGCTGCCGACGCACAGCGTACGGCTGGCCCCAAAGCGGTCAGCCGCCATGCCGGCAATAATGCAGCCGAAGCAGAGCATCACAGTGGCGATGCTGTTGGCCTGCAGGGTCAGCGCGGGCGCAATCCCCTGCTGCTTCTGCAACCAGACCGGCGACATCAGGATGACCACCACGATGCAGGCTGACAACAGCCAGGTCAGCAGCATGGAGATCGCCACCGATTTTTTATGCCGGGTGAGTACGGTCTTCAGCGGCAGCGTCTCCGCCAGCGCTTTACGCTGTTGCATCGCCACAAATACCGGCGTCTCATGCAGCCAGCGGCGCAGGTACATCGCCCCAGCCCAAACAACCCGCCGAGCAAGAACGGAATACGCCAGCCGCCCTCAAGGATCGCCTGCTGCGTCATCGAGGTATTGATCAGCGTCGCCACCACCGAACCCAGCAAAATACCCACGGTCAGTCCGGCGGTCAGCGTGCCGCAGGCGATACCGATGCGTTTATAAGGGACATGCTCTGCCACAAAGACCCAGGCGCCTGGCACTTCACCGCCAATCGCCGCACCCTGCAACATACGCAGCAGCAGCATCAAAATCGGCGCAGCAATGCCGAGCGTTTGCCAGGTCGGTAACGCACCCATCATCAGGGTCGGCAGCGCCATCAGTAAGATGCTCAGGCTGAACATCTTCTTACGCCCGACCTTATCGCCAAAGTGCGCCATGATAATGCCGCCCAGCGGGCGCGCCAGATAACCGGCCGCGAAAATTGCGAAGGTTTGCAACTGGCGCAGCCACTCAGGCATATCGGCGGGGAAAAAGAGTTCGCCAATCACCGCAGCGAAGAAGACGAAAATAATAAAGTCGTAAAATTCCAGCGCGCCGCCGAGAGCGGCCAGCGCCAGCGTTTTGTAATCTTTGCCAGTCAGGCGCTGAGCAGGTGTCGGATTCATAATATTCCAGAGGCAAAAGAGAAAAGGTTGTAAAGCTGGGCTTACTATACCGTCAATCTTTTGCCACACCAGCCAGGCTGTAGCTTATGCCTGAAAAGCAGAATATTTAGTTATTTATCTCACGTATCGCGCTTTTAGGCCGAAAAGCTGCTACCACGCTGGCGTGGGTTTCCACGTACGGCCCTTCCAGCAACTGTAAACAATAAGGTACGGAGGCGAAAATGCCGTGCACCTTCACCTTACCCTCTTCATCCTTCAGCCCTTCCAGCGTCTCTTTGATCGATTTCGGCTGGCCGGGCAGATTAAGGATCAGTGACTGCTTGCGGATCACCCCGACCTGACGCGACAGAATGGCGGTCGGCACAAACTGCAGGCTGATCTGGCGCATCTGCTCACCAAAACCAGGCATTTCGCGATCGGCAACGGCTAAGGTGGCGTCCGGTGTGACATCACGTCGTGCCGGTCCGGTGCCGCCGGTGGTCAGTACCAGATGGCAAAAACGTTCATCAACCAGTTCGCAAATGGCCTGCTCGATCATCGGCTGCTCATCCGGCACCAGCCGTGATTCGATCTCAAATGGCGTGCTGATAGCGCTGCTCAGCCAGCTTTCCAGCGCCGGAATGCCCTGATCCTGATAAATGCCGTTGGCGGCGCGATCGGATACCGAGATCAGGCCTATGCGTAATGTGTTCATGATTATCTTCGCTGTGATTTACCGCGGTGCGGTGGAATAAAAGGGGAAGAGCGGAAAGGATAATACAAAGCGAAAGTGACGGAAAAGGGAAACCGTGACGGACAGTGCCGTCACGGTCAGTCATTACAGCAGTTCTGCCAGCATCTTCTCAAGCTTGCCCTGATCAACGGCAAAATTGCGGATACCTTCGGCCAGCTTCGCCACCGCCATTGGATCCTGGTTGTGCTGCCACAGGAACTCAGACTCGGTCATGCGGGCCGGACGCGCTTTCACTTCGCCGCTGTAGCTCAGTTTACGCTCCAGTGTGCCTTCGCTCTCTGCCAGCTCTTTCAGCAGCGCAGGTGAAATGGTCAGACGGTCACAGCCAGCCAGCTCGATAATTTCGCCGACGTTACGGAAGCTGGCGCCCATCACCACGGTTTCATAGCCGTGCTGCTTGTAGTAGTTGTAGATTTCAGAGACGGAAACCACGCCTGGATCTTCGTGTGCCGCGTACTCTTTCTTATCGGTGTTGGCTTTGTACCAGTCGAGGATACGGCCCACAAACGGTGAAATCAGGAACACGCCCGCTTCGGCACAGGCACGCGCCTGAGCGAAGGAGAACAGCAGCGTCAGGTTACAGTTGATGCCTTCTTTTTCCAGCTGCTCCGCCGCGCGAATACCCTGCCAGGTTGAAGCCAGTTTGATCAGGATGCGATCGTTGCTGATACCGGCATCGTTATAGAGTTTGATCAGGCTGCGGGCTTTGGCGATGCTGCCTTCAGTGTCGTAAGAGAGACGGGCATCAACTTCGGTCGAGATACGGCCGGGGATCAGTTTGAGAATTTCCAGACCAATGTTAACCGCCAGCTTGTCAGAAACCAGCTGCAGCTGCTCTTCTTTGTTGCTGCTCTGCTCACGCGCCCAGCCGATCGCTTCATCGATCAGTTTGCGGTATTCAGGGATTTGTGCGGCGTTGAGAATCAGAGAAGGGTTGGTGGTAGCGTCCTGCGGCTGATACAGCTTCATGGCTGCAATATCACCGGTGTCGGCTACCACGGTGGTGAGCTGACGCAGGGAAGTAAGTTTGTCCGTCATGTTCTTTTCTCTTAGTTAACTGTCAGGGTGAAAAAAGGCTGTTGCGATAATATCACGCGTCAACGGTGGCGCAAGGTCAGGGAATGCCGTTTACCATAGCGTGAACAAATAGGTGTGATTCGTCATTCTTTGCGGCTTTTTTGGTACACTGCGAGGCTTAATGAAAAGCCAATCCCCTGTAAAACCAGGTGTTAACCGAGGAAGCAACTATGTTGATGGTGATCTCGCCCGCCAAGACGCTGGATTACGAAAGTCCGCTGGCGACCCCGCGGTTTACCCAGCCTGCCCTGTTAGAAAAGTCACAACAGCTGATTGAGATTGCGCGCGATTTGTCACCCGCCAACATCGCCTCGTTAATGGGCATCAGTGACAAGCTGGCGCACCTCAATGCCGAGCGTTTTAATAGCTGGCAGCCCGATTTCAGCCCGAACAACGCCCGTCAGGCGATTCTGGCGTTCAAAGGGGATGTCTACACCGGTTTGCAGGCAGAGACCTTCAGCGATCAGGATTTTGATTTCGCCCAGCAGCATTTGCGTATGCTGTCCGGCCTGTATGGCGTGCTGCGACCGCTCGACCTGATGCAGCCTTACCGTCTGGAGATGGGCATCCGGCTGGCCAATCCGGCCGGCAACGATCTCTATAGCTTCTGGGGCGATCTGCTGACGGAGACGCTGAACGCCGCGCTGGCGGAACAGGGTGACGAGGTGCTGATTAACCTCGCCTCCGACGAATACTTCAGGGCGATCAAACCGAAAAAACTGCAGGCGCAGCTGATTAAGCCGGTGTTCCTCGATCAGAAAAACGGCAGTTACAAAGTGATTAGTTTCTATGCCAAGAAGGCGCGCGGATTGATGAGTCGCTTCGTGATTCAGCAGCGCCTGACAAAGCCGGAACAGCTTAAGGCGTTTGATCTGGATGGCTATGCTTTTGATGCTGCCAGCAGCAGCGAGACAGAGCTGGTGTTTAAGCGCGCCGAGCCGTAACCGGCTGCGCCCGTGGTGCTTCCCGTTATTCGGGAAGCACCACACAGGGTTATTTCAGCAGAAAGGCCCGCAGCGCGGCAAAATCGGCCTGCATCTGATGTGACAGCAACGGCAATTCTGCCCGCTCCGCCAGCTCAGGTGGCAGCGTCAGCGTCTGCTCCAGAATCTCTTCCACGCTCTCTCTGAATTTCGCCGGATGCGCGGTGCCGAGGAACAAACCATACTCCCCTTCCTGCAGCTGATCGCGCAGCAGACGCCAGGCAATCGCAGCGTGCGGCTCAGAGATATAGCCCATTTCCGCCAGCTCACGCATTGCGGCGCGGGTGGTCTCATCTGAAACCGCACCGTAGGCCAGATCGGTTAACCGCCAGGTCTTACGGCGGAACAGCTCTTCCACCCGCGGCCAGTTATTAGGCTGGCTGACATCCATTGCATTCGATAACGTCGAAACCGTCAGATTCGGCTGCCACTCGCCGTTACCCAGGAAGCGCGGCACCGTATCGTTGGCGTTAGTGGCGGCGATAAAGCGCTTGATCGGCAGGCCCAGCGATTTCGCCAGCAGACCGGCGGTCAGATCGCCAAAGTTGCCGCTCGGCACCGATACCACCAGCTGATTACGTTTTTCCTGGGGCAGCTGAGCGACCGCTTCAAAGTAGTAGCAGATCTGCGCCAGCAGGCGGCTGATGTTGATCGAGTTAGCCGAATTCAGGCCAATCGCCCGCTTCAGCTCTTCATCATCAAACGCCTGTTTCACCAGCGCCTGGCAGGCATCGAAATCGCCGTCGATAGAGATCGTTTCGATATTACCGCCCAGGGTACAGAAGAGTTTCTCCTGCAACGGGCTGATTTTGCCCTGCGGATAGAGGATCACCACCCGCACGTTTTTCATGCCATAAAAGGCGTGCGCTACTGCGGCACCGGTATCACCGGAGGTGGCGGTTAAAATGGTGATCTGCTCATCTGAGCCGCTGACGTACGCCAGCATCTGCGCCATAAAACGGCCACCGAAATCTTTAAACGCCAGCGTCGGGCCGTGGAACAGCTCCAGGCAGGCGATATCTTCACTGACCGCTTTAACCGGCGCCGGGAAAGCAAACGCGGCTTTAACACGCTCAGCCAGCTGGTGGGCCGGGATTTCGTCACCAATATAGGCCGAGAGAATTTTGCTGCTGCGGCTGACAAAATCCATCTCCAGCATCGCGTCGATGTCGGTCAGTTCAAACTCTGGCAGTTCAAGCGGGAAAAACAGCCCCTGCTGCGAACCCAGCCCCTGTTTCACCGCCTGGGCGAAGCTGACCTGCTCGTTGTGATCCTTTAGATTGTAGAGTTTCATGCGTTATCCCAATTGTCGTGCGCCAGCCGTGTCAAGACGGCAGATATGGACGAAGCCTTCATCATTCTGCAGATAGTGCTGGCTCAGCCAGTCAGCCATCCGCTGTGCCGTTTCCATCTGGTTGCAAACGGCGAAAAGTGTCGGACCGGAGCCAGAAATACCGCAGGCCAGCGCGCCAATGTCCTGCGCGGCCTGCCGCGCATCGGCGAAGCCTGGCAGCAGTCGGGTGCGATAAGGCTCGGCAATCACATCCTGCATAAGTTTAGCTGCCAGCTGCGGCTGACGCGTATGGCAGGCATGAATGAAGCCCGCCAGCAGACGGCCGTGCTTGATGCAGTCCTCTTTACGATACTGCGCCGGCAGTATCGCGCGCGCTTCGGCGGTAGAAACTTTAATGCCTGGGTAAGCCATCACCCACAGCCAGTCATCAAAACCCGGCACCGGCTGGCTGATAATGCCATTCTCTTCCAGCATCAGCTGAATGCCGCCGAGGAAGCACGGAGCCACATTATCATAATGGACGCTGCCGGAAATCCGCCCTTCCAGCTCGCCCATCAGCAACAGCAACTGGCTGTCGCTGAGTGGCTTGCCGCAAAATTCGTTCATTGCCATCAGGCCAGCCACCACCGAACAGGCGCTCGACCCCAGCCCGGAGCCGATCGGCATGTTCTTCTCCAGCGTCATCGCCACCGGAATCTCTTTACCCATCGCCTCACAGAACCGCTGCCAGCACTGATAAACGATATTCTCTTTGGGATCGGCCGGCAGCTTACTGACAAAGCGACCCGCGTTGGTCAGGCTGAAACGATCGGCCGCCTCTACCGAGACGCAGTCGCCCAGCAGCGAGCCATCCACCGGCGACACCGCCGCGCCCAGCACATCAAAGCCGACGCTAACGTTACCAATTGAGGCCGGTGCATAAATTTTTACCATTATTAAACTCCCAACTTCCATGACAGCGTGCGCAGCAGGTCAGCAAAAACACCGGCTGCCGTCACATCATTTCCTGCACCGTAGCCGCGCAGCACCAGTGGAATCGGCTGATAGTAGCGGCTGTAAAATGCCAGCGCGTTCTCGCCGTTTTTCACTTTATACAGCGGATCATTACCGTCGACCGCGTCGATTTTCACTTTGCAGACGCCGCCCTCTTCAATCGCTCCGACGTAGCGCAACACTTTCCCTTCATCGCGTGCCTGCGCCACGCGTGCGGCAAAGGCGTTATCCAGCTCCGGCAGGCGCTGCATAAACTGTTCGACATCCTGAATCGCGGTCAGGCTGTCCGGCAGCAACGGTTCGATTTCAATGTCGCTCAGCTCCAGCTGATGACCCGCTTCACGCGCCAGAATCAGCAGCTTACGCGCGACATCGGTGCCGGAGAGATCGTCTCGCGGATCCGGTTCAGTGAATCCCATTTCGCGTGCCATGTTAGTCGCCTGCGACAGCGATACGCCCTCATCCAGCTTGCCGAAGATAAACGATAGCGAGCCGGAGAGAATACCGGAAAAGCGCAGCAGCTCGTCACCGGCATTCATCAGATTCTGCAGGTTTTCGATCACCGGTAAGCCCGCGCCGACGTTGGTGTCGTAAAGGAATTTACGCCGTGACTTCGCCGCCGCCGCCCGCATCTGCTGGTAGTAATTCCACGACGAGGTGTTGGCCTTTTTGTTCGGCGTCACCACGTGGAAGCCCTCGCTGAGGAAATCCGCATACTGATCGGCCACCGCCTGGCTGGAGGTACAGTCGACAATCACCGGGTTCAGCAGATGGTACTCTTTCACCAGGCGGGTCAGACGGCCGAGGTTGAACGGCTCTTTGGCTTCGCTCAGCGCCGCTTTCCAGTTGCTGAGGTCAATGCCGTGTACATGAGTCAACAGCGCGCGCGAGTTGGCAATGCCGCAGACCCGCAGATCGATATGCTTTTGCTTCAGCCACGCCTGCTGACGGTGTAACTGATCCAGCAGCGCACCGCCAACCCCACCGACGCGACCACAAAGACTTCGATCACCTGATCGGTGGCGAACAACATCTGATGCACCACGCGTACCCCGGTGATCACTTCGTCATTATTCACCACCACCGAGATCGAGCGCTCGGACGAGCCCTGGGCAATCGCCACGATATTGATGTTGGCGCGCGCCAGCGCCGAGAAGAATTTTGCCGAGATGCCGCGCAGCGTGCGCATACCGTCACCGACCACCGAAATCACCGCCAGGTTTTCAATGATATCCAGCGGATCGAGCAGGCCATCTTTCAGTTCAAGATAAAACTCCTCTTCCAGCACGTGACGCGCCCGCGCCAGCTCATTTTGCGGTACGCAGAAGCTGATGCTGTATTCGGAAGAGGACTGGGTGATCAGCACCACGGAGATGCCGGTGCGTGACATCGCAGCAAACACGCGAGCCGCCATCCCGACCATCCCTTTCATGCCAGGACCGGAGACGTTGACCATCGCCATATTGTTCAGGTTAGTGATGCCTTTAACCGGATTTTCATCCAGCTCACCCTGGCCGCTGATGAGCGTGCCGGGCGCCTGGGGATTGGCGGTATTTTTAATCAGGCACGGGATCTGGAACTGGGCGATTGGCGCAATGGTACGCGGATGCAGCACCTTGGCACCAAAATAGGAGAGCTCCATCGCCTCCTGATAGGACATCGATTTCAGCAGACGCGCATCCGGCACCTGGCGCGGATCGCAGGTATAGACGCCATCGACATCGGTCCAGATTTCACAGCAGTCGGCGCGCAGACAGGCGGCCAGCACCGCTGCCGAATAGTCAGAGCCGTTACGTCCCAGTACCACCAGTTCACCGCGCTCATTGCCGGCGGTGAAGCCCGCCATCAGGATCATGTTCTGTGGCGGGATCTGGCTGGCGGCAATGCGACGGGTCGATTCAGCAATATCCACCGTCGATTCAAGGTAGTGGCCGATCGCCAGCAGCTTTTCGACCGGATCGATAACGCTGACCTCATGACCCCGCGCCTGCAGCAGCGCTTCCATAATGGCGATCGAGAGCTTTTCACCGCGACAAATGATGGCCGCATTGACGCTGTCGGGACATTGCCCTAACAGGCTGATGCCATGCAGCACCTGTTTCAGCTGAGCAAATTCAAGGTCAACGCGGGTTTCAGACGATCGTATTCAAAGCCGGGCTGCGCCGCCGCCAGGCCCTGCAGCAGCTCGCTGAAGATGCGTTCAGCATCGCTGATATTCGGCAAAGCATCCTGACCACTGATGGTTTTTTCAATCATCGCCACCAGATGGTTAGTAATCTTCGCTGGCGCAGAGAGCACGGTTGCAACCTGTCCTTGTTGCGCATTATTTTCCAGAATGTCGGCGACGCGAAGAAACCTTTCCGCATTCGCCACCGAGGTCCCGCCGAATTTCAGCACTCGCATGATATAAACTCTCCTGAATTTAAGCCGAAAAAAAAGCCCGCACTGTTTAGGTGCGGGCTTTTTTCTATTTTTTCCTGTATGCGTCAGCCCGCACCGTTACCTGGGGTAATGGTGGTGGTAATAATTGTGGTGTTCAGGCTGTTTTTACGCATTGAGATTTATTTTCTGTCTGTTTTTGTCTGTCCGTCTGGCTTTCAGAAGTAAAGCAAAGCGCACGTTAAGTCAACGAATTTGTCCGAAGGTCAAATTTCCGGCACTGCGCACAGCTGCCTGTGAAAGCGCTAAATCGTGTGCGATCGTTTGCCATGCTAAAATTCTCTACGATCTGTCGCTGGAAAACCCGCTTTTTCCCGAGGATTTATCTATAAGCTTTTTTTCTATGTCGTGCAGCAGGCGGTGCAGCATCGCGCTGTCGCGCTGTTCCAGCAGGCCAATGCGCTGGTTAATCCAGTCCGCCATTTTCTCATCGTCGCTGACCTCCAGCGTCTGCAGTAACTGATGAAAACGCTGACGCAGCGCCTGCAGCTGTTGACCGTCCGCCGCCGGTACCGCCGGCGCCGCTACCTGATTCAGCTTCGCCAGCTGATAGCAGTAAACCATGACCGCCTGCCCCAGATTCAGCGACGGATAGTCGTTCGCCATCGGGATGCCGGTCAGCAGGTCAACCTGTTCCAGTTCCTCATTGGTCAGTCCGCTGTCCTCACGACCAAATACCAACGCCATGCTGCTCACCCACTGACGCTTTTCCAGCAGCTGGATTTCAACCTGTTCAGGCGTGGCGTAATAGCGAAACTTTGCCCGGCTGCGGGCGGTGGTCGCCACCGAGAAGTCAATATCCGCTAACGCCTCAGCCAGGGTCGCGTAGGTCTGGAGGTTATCGAGGATGTCGCCAGCGCCGTGCGCGACCCGGCGTGCAGCCGGATCCTGCCAGGCGTCACTGGCGACAATCCGCAGCTGGCTAAAGCCCATGGTTTTCATCGCGCGCGCCGCAGCGCCAATATTTTCTGCCCGGGCAGGCGAGACCAGAATCAGGGGAAAAAGCATGTTTATTCCGTTGGGTTTGCTGACATAACGCCATATTAACACGGCTGTTAATGAATTAGCCGCCTCGCGGAAACAACAAAAGCGGATGTTAAAACTGGTAAAAATCGATGATCAGACGCATTTTGCGATGTAAACTGGCCTTATTAATAAAATCGTTATAAATCCGTTGAAATTCAGTGATCTAAAATACTGTTCCCATCCGGTTTTAGTTTGCAAATTACTTGCATTAAATGTAGCAAAATTGCTGCTTTTTGTGAGCTAAGCAGGCAATCTGCTAGAAGTTTTTCACAAAAGTGTTAACGTGCTACAATTGCATTTGATATAAGTCAACGAAGCGTTGTTTTTATGCTTATCGGTTGTAGTTGGTGCTGTTAGGTTGCTGTTAATGCAGTTAGGATATGCGCCATTATCTTTCTCTCACGGGGCATGCAACTTTCATCCTGACTGGCTGAGCTAATACTGTTGTTGACGTTGATAGAGGGCTTATCAAAATAGTATTTCCTGCAACGGTTCAGCACGGTCCGCCGCTCTCAAAGATGAAGAACGCCATACCGCTGTACGCCCTGTTTTTAATTTGTTGGCAAATTTTAGGTAGCTAAACATGCAGACCCCGCACATTCTTATCGTTGAAGACGAACTGGTCACGCGTAATACCCTCAAAAGCATTTTTGAGGCGGAAGGTTATGTGGTGTATGAGGCGACAGATGGTGCTGAAATGCATCAGGTGCTGACCGACAATGACGTCAATCTGGTCATTATGGACATCAACCTGCCCGGTAAAAACGGCCTGTTACTGGCCCGTGAACTGCGCGAACAGGCTAACGTCGCCCTGATGTTCCTGACCGGCCGTGATAACGAAGTCGATAAAATTCTCGGTCTGGAGATTGGCGCTGACGACTACATCACCAAGCCCTTTAACCCGCGTGAACTGACGATCCGTGCCCGCAACCTGCTGTCACGCACCATGAATCTGGCGCTGCCAGGCGAAGAGCGTCGTCAGGTTGAGAGCTATAAGTTCAACGGCTGGGAGCTGGATATTAATAGCCGCTCGCTGATCAACCCGAACGGTGAACATTACAAGCTGCCGCGCAGTGAATTCCGCGCCATGCTGCACTTCTGCGAGAACCCGGGCAAGATCCAGACCCGTGCGGATCTGCTGAAAAAAATGACCGGTCGCGATCTCAAGCCGCATGATCGTACCGTCGACGTGACCATCCGCCGCATCCGTAAGCATTTCGAGTCAACGCCGGATACGCCAGAGATTATCGCCACCATTCATGGTGAAGGTTATCGCTTCTGCGGCGACCTGCAGGACTAACCGGTCCGCTGGCAAAAAAACGCCCTGACGGGCGTTTTTTTTTGCCTTAGCGCCACGGCATAATCGGTACTGCGCTCAGGGCATTCTTCGGCGAGCCTTCCACCACTTTGTCGGAGTAGGTCAGATAGACTAAGGCGTTGCGCTTTTTATCGAAGAAGCGTACAACCTGCAGCTTCTTGAAGATCAGTGAGGTGCGCTGGCGAAACACCACGTCGCCCTGCGCTTTGCCCTGCACAATCTTCTCACTCAGCTCGACCGGCCCAACCTGCTGGCACGAGATGGCTGCGTCAGAGGTGTCTTCCGCCAGACCTAATCCGCCTTTAATGCCGCCGGTTTTCGCCCGACTGATATAACAGGTTACATTTTTAACATCGGGATCATCGAAGGCTTCAACGACAATCTTGTGGTCGGGTCCAAATATCTTGAATACCGTATCCACCGAGCCAATCTCCTCGGCAAGCAGCGGGCTGGAAAAGGTCAGAGTGGCAAATGCGGCGATCATAAGGCGAGATATTGTCATGGCGTTACCATTGCAAAGGGAATAGATGTGACTGTAATGTACTGTCAATCGAGTTAATGACCAAACCAAAACGGGTTTAAGCCCGCACTGATGTAGCACCATCTTCCTGAGAAAGCTGCCCACGCCTTTTGAGCATTTAGTGCTATTATTCGACGACTGCGTTTAGCTGCACCACCAGAGTATGAGGATGTTTTATGGACCAAGCCGGTATCATTCGCGATTTGCTTGTCTGGCTGGAGAGCCATCTGGATCAACCCCTTTCACTGGACAATGTCGCCCTGAAAGCGGGTTACTCTAAATGGCATTTACAAAGGATGTTCAAGGACGTCACCGGCCATGCCATTGGCGCTTATATCCG
The DNA here is from genome assembly GCF_002095315.1 of Pantoea conspicua. GTDB lineage: Bacteria > Pseudomonadota > Gammaproteobacteria > Enterobacterales > Enterobacteriaceae > Pantoea > Pantoea conspicua. The sequence goes on along the minus strand of NZ_MLFN01000002.1, from coordinate 31,880 downwards.
AGCGCGACGTCTGTCAAAAGCCGCGGTTGCATTGCGTCTTACCAGCCGCCCGATTCTGGATATTGCACTGCAGTATCGTTTTGATTCGCAGCAGACCTTTACCCGTGCGTTTAAAAAGCAGTTTAACCAGACGCCGGCCTGGTATCGCCGCTCTTCAGAGTGGAATTCATTTGGGATCCGTCCACCGATTCGCCTCAGCGACGAGACGCAGCCTGAACCGAGCTTCGTCACCCTGCCGGAAACGGTGCTGGTGGGGCAAACCCAGAACTACACCTGTACCCTGGAGCAGATCTCCAGTTACCGCGACGAAATGCGCATCCATTTCTGGAAGCAGTTCCTGCTGGAGACCGACACGGTGCCGCCGGTGCTGTATGGCCTGCATCAGGTACGCGCCAGTCAGGATAAGGATGATGAGCAGGAAATTCTCTACACCACTGCGGTGCCGGCCGACAGCGCCATAAATCTGCACTCCGGCCAGAGCGTTATCCTCGAAGCGGGCGACTATGTGCAGTTCACCTACACCGGACCGCGCGTTGAGCTGCAGGAATTTATCCTGTTGCTGTACGGCACCTGTATGCCGACGCTGGGCCTGACCCGCCGCCAGGGACAGGATATTGAACGGTTTATTACCCACGGTGGTAAAAAACGCAGCGAACCGCCAGCGGAGATCCGCTGTGAATATCTGATTCCGATTCGCCACCAGCCCGCCGCCAGTTAAGCCATTCTGCCGTCATGCTGACGGCAGAAGCGTTTCTCTTTAGCGCTGCAACTCGTCGAGCGCTGGCGCATCAAGATGGGAAATATCCCCGGCCGTTTCAACCACCCAGCCCTGCGCCAGCCAGGCGCTCTGTTGATGATCTACGCGTGAGATCGAGCAGTTACGCAGCCGCAGCCGCCGCTCCGCATGGGCTGGCAGGCCGAGAATCGTACTGACCAGTACCCCCAGCGCCATGCCGTGACTGACAAGCAGTGGCCGGCTGCCCGCAGGCAGGTCGAGACAGGCGTTCAGCGCCTGGTGCATCCGCGTAGCCATCTCGGTCATCGACTCACCGTTCGGGATACGTCCCCCTTCGGTACCGTTAACCAGCGTGGCGCGCCACTGCTCTTCTTCGGCGGTTAACCCGTCGAGAGGACGCTTCTCCAGCACCCCCATGTTCAGTTCGCGCAGACGAGGGTCGAGCGTCACCACGCAACCACAGGCATCGGCGATGATCTCAGCAGTGTGGCGCGTACGCCCGAGATCGCTGGCGATGATGTGTGTGATACCCAGACTCCTGACGCGTTCACCCACCTGATGGGCTTGTTGCTCACCTTTTTCCGTCAGCGGACTGTCGGACTGACCCTGAATGCGGCGTTCCGCATTCCATACCGTTTCACCGTGACGAACAAGATAGACCTGTAGCATGCTTAGTTTCCGTTATACTGCGACAAAAATCGCCTTAGAGCCGACCCCATCAGGCGCTATTGTTGCAGACAGTCTGGACAGGGACAGCGCGGAACAACCGGAGCGTACATAGCGTACGTAAGGATTGTGTGCACTGCACAGGTTCAGACTGACAAATAAAATAGCCTGATGGGCCAGGCTCTTAATCACCTAAGGGTTCAACCAATTATGTACCATGTTGTCGCAGCCACCACCAACCCAGCGAAGATTCGCGCGATTGCGCAGGCATTCAACGACGTTTTCGGCGAGGGATCCTGCCATATTGAAGGGGTCGAGGTCGATAGCGGCGTTGCAGCACAGCCGTTAACCCATCTTGAAACGCGAACTGGCGCACGTCAGCGGGTAATGAATGCCCGACAGGTCCGACCTGAAGCGGCATTCTGGGTGGCCATCGAGGCCGGCATTGAAGATGACTGCGCCTTTGCCTGGATGGTGGTGGAAAATCAGAAACAGCGTGGAGAATCCCGCTCGGCCAGCTTCACGTTGCCACCGGTAGTTCTGGCTGGCGTGCGGGAAGGCCGCGAGCTGGGCGAGGAGATGGCCCGCTTAACCGGCATTGAGAATATTAAACAGCAGGGCGGCGCGATTGGTGCTTTTACTCAGGGCCTGCTCAGCCGCTCCAGCGTTTATCATCAGGCACTGATCCTGGCGCTCTGCCCGTTTGTTCATCCGCTTTATCAGCAGTAATCAGCGGCGGCCCAGATGCGCTTCCAGCCAGCGTTTCAGCTCGGGCGGGGCCTCTTTCAGGCTGTTTGAGCCACGCGTGATGGTCGCAATACCGACCCCAAGCTCGTTTTTCAGCTCGCGCTGGCTCATCTCGCCGTTCATCAGCTCTTCAATAATCCGCAGACGGGTGCCAAAAGCCTCGCGCTCATCCGGCGTCATCATCAGCTGCATCAGCGGCAGCGCATGGCCATCCGCAAAGGCCTGCTGCATCAGCCCGACAAAGCGATGCCAGCTATCCTCTGCCTGGTGCGCATCGGTTGGGGAATCAGGTTGGGTCATGAAGTGGCTTCCGTACTCGCTAAAGAGTACGGAAGCTTAGCACAGCTAGTAACGGCGATTCCACTCAGCATCTGACAGGATCTTGTCAGGCTGGCCCATGAAGTGACGATAGTAGGCGTCATACGCCAGTACATTCTTCACGTAGCCACGGGTTTCTGAGAACGGAATGGTCTCAATAAACGCCACCGCATCAAGGTTACCGCCACTGACTTTCTGCCAGCTGCGTACCCGTCCGGGTCCGGCATTGTAAGCCGCCGAGGCGAAAATACGATTCTGACCAAACTGCTGATAGACATATTCCAGATACTGCGTCCCGATCTGGATATTGGTCTCAGGGTCCAGCAGCTGACTGGTATTGGCGTAACCCGGAATAGTGTACATTTTGACGGTATGCGCCGCGGTGGCTGGCATGATCTGCATCAGGCCGCTGGCACCGACCGGTGAACGCGCTTTCGGGTTCCACGCACTCTCCTGACGTGAGATGGCCATCGCGTAGCTCGGCGGAATCTGCTTGTCCTGGGTATTACGCTGATAGACACTCTGCCACGCCAGCGGGAAGCGCTCTTTCAGGCTGTCCCACATTTTCGCGGTAATGGTGGCCTGCACGCTGAGATCCCACCAGTCCTGCTCGTTAGCGTAACGCGCCAGCATCTGCTGCTGACTGTGCGGGCGACTGGCAATCAGGTTAGCCCATTCGCTGCGCGCCAGGTTATCCAGTCCCCAGTACATCAGCTCACGCACCCTGGCCAGCTCTGCGCCCTGTACCGTTGCGCTATCGGGCTTCGGCGCTTCATCGACCTGCAGCGGATAGTCCACGCCCAGGCGCTGCGCCGCCACCATCGGATAGAAGCCGCGGGCCTGCATCAGCTTACGCAGGATCTCTTCCGCTTCCTCTTTGCGATCTTTTTCAAACAACAGATCGGCCTGCCAGTATTGCCACTCATCCTTCTCTTTGGCTTCCAGCGGCAGACGCGCGATCCAGGTATTCAGGCCCCGACGGTCGTGCTGAGAGAGCGCCAGCCGCACCCGACGTTCCACCAGCGCGGTCGATTCACTGCTCATCACCACCGCATCACGCCAGCGCGCCTGTTCCGAGGTCAGGTCGCTGCCCATCATGCGCCACACCACGATCTCCTTCAGCGCCTGCTCATCCTCCGGCCCCATTTTCTGGGCCCGTACCAGAATCGGGATCAGGCTGCGGGCGTTTTCCATATCCTGGCGTGCCACCCGCGTGAAGGCGTAAATCGTTGCCTGGCGGGTAAAGTCTGTTGGCCCGACCGCGCTGGCAAAAGTGCTGACCGTCAGCGGGTCCTGCTGCAGCGCCTGGATCGCATCTGACATGGTCTGGTAATCGGCCGGCAGGGTTTTCGCCAGATAGCTCACCAGGCTGTCGTTGCCCGCTTTCATCGCCAGCCGGATGCGTTCCAGAATGGTAATCGGTGAGAGCTGGCCGGAGGCTTGCCATACCGAGAAGAGTTTATCGCAATCATTGGGCAGCGCCGTGCCGCGCAGCCAGATCTGCTTCGCACCGTCAAAGGCCGCCTGCTGCTGGCCGGTGGCCCATTTGGCGTAGTACCAGTTACAGCGCGCCTGCACCGGTTTCGGCTCGGTCGGGCTGAAGTTAAGCACGCCCTGCCAGTCCTGGCGATGCGCCAGCACGTTGATAAAACGGGTGCTGAGCGAGCGCGCCGGTGGCAACGTCGGATACTGACGGATAAAGTTTTGTACCGCCAGGCTGGTCTCCTGATCGAGATCCTGCGCCAGCAGACGATACTGCAGATAAGGATAGAGTGGATAATCCTGTAGCGTTGGCAACAGCTGATCCACCGTGGCCATCTGGTTACTGTCCCAGGCCTGTTTAATTTGTTGATAACGCTGTCGTTGTTGATCAAGCGAATCGGCCCACGCGCTGCTGGCCGTGCCGACCAGGCAGATCCCTATCATCCAGTTACGCCACTTCACCACGTAAATCTCCTCTGTTGCTGGGCGCCGGCAGGTTGCCAGACTCCCTTCATGCTAACCAGGCCACCCGGCTCTTGCCATGTTCTTCACAAAATTTACGCACGCAGAGGTTAAACGCACCGTCATCGCCCGTCCGCTGCGCCGCAATTGTGCAAATAACCATCACAAAAACTTATGGCAACCACACTTAACGCGTTGAATCATAGCGTTAAAAATATGGCACAGCCTTTGCTCTGTTGAACTCCATCTTGTATACCAGCTGGAATTCAACGTATGGCTTCGACCTTTGGCTTGACCCTTCACGACTGGCAGCAACGCTATCAATCGGCACCGCAGCAGGTTATTCCGCTGCTGGAGGCGCATCTGGCGGCGCTGGACCCGCAGGATAACGCCTGGATCTATCTCGCCACTCCGGCGCAGCTAATGGCGCAGCTGGAACCGCTACTGGCGCAGTACCAGCGCGATCCCGCGTCGCTGCCGCTGTTTGGCGTGCCGTTCGCCGTCAAGGACAACATCGACATTGCCGGCTGGCCGACCAGCGCCGCCTGCCCGGCCTTCACCTATATCGCAGAAAACGACGCGACGGTGGTTGCCAGGCTGAAAGCCGCTGGCGCGGTGGTGATTGGCAAAACCAACCTCGATCAGTTTGCTACCGGCCTGGTCGGCACCCGTTCGCCCTATGGCGCGGTCGCTAACACCTTTGATGCCGACTACGTCAGCGGCGGCTCCAGTTCCGGTTCCGCCTCGGTGTTAGCGCGCGGGCTGGTCGGCTTCTCGCTCGGCACCGACACCGCCGGGTCGGGTCGGGTCCCGGCCGGATTTAATAATATTGTCGGCCTGAAACCCACTAAAGGCTGGTTTTCTGCGCACGGCGTGGTCCCGGCCTGTCGGCTGAATGACACCCTTTCCGTCTTTGCCCTGACGGTGGAGGATGCCTTTAGCGTCGCCAGCCTGGCCGGTGGCTATGACGCCGCTGACGCCTACTCCCGCATCAATCCGCATACTGCCCCGGCCAGCCTGCCCGCTCATCCTCACTTTGCCATCCCGGCCAATCCCGAATTTTTTGACGATGCGGCGGCTGAAGCGGCCTGGGATCGGGCGCTGGAAGCGCTGCTGGTGGCGGGCGTAACGCTGCAGCCGATTGATTTCACGCCGTTTAGCCAGCTGGCAGCGCAGCTCTATTCCGGTCCCTGGGTGGCCGAGCGTACCGCTGCGGTCGGCGACATGCTGCATCGTCCGGCGGAGATGGACCCGGTGGTGTACGGCATCGTCGCCAGCGGCCTGAAATACAGCGCCGTTGAGGCGTATCAGGCGGAGTACCTGCGGGCGGAGCTGTCGCGACAGATTCAACAGACTCTGGCGCAGTTTGACGCGCTGGTAGTACCAACCTCGCCCACCATCCACACGCTGGCGGAGATGAAGCAGGAACCGGTGGCGTACAACTCACAGTTCGGCACCTACACCAACTTCACCAACCTGGCCGATCTCGCCGCGCTGGCGCTGCCCGGACCGTTCCGCAATGACGATTTGCCGGCGGGTATCACACTGATTGCACCCGCCTGGCACGATCGCGCGCTGGCCGACTTTGGTTTGCGCTGGCAGCAGCAGTTAGCGTTGCCGCTCGGTGCCACCGGACAGCCGCAGCCAGCCCGGTCGCGCGCCCTGCCGCCTTCCGCCGATCACGTGCGTGTGGCGGTGGTCGGTGCGCATCTCACCGGTATGCCGCTCAACTTCCAGCTCACCAGCCGTCAGGCGGTGTGGGTGGAGGAGACGCAGACCGCGCCAGATTATCGCCTGTTCGCGCTGCTGAATGGGCCGATCAAAAAACCGGGCCTGATGCGCGACGATCGGGGTGCGGCTATCACCGTCGAGCTATGGGATATCCCGCTGGCGCGCTTTGGCGAATTCGTGGCGGAAATCCCGCCGCCGCTGGGCATCGGCAGCCTGACGCTGGCCGACGGTCGGGTAGTGAAAGGCTTTATCTGTGAGGGGTCTGCGCTCAATAACGCGCTGGAGATTACTGAAACGGGTGGCTGGCGCAACTGGCTGGCGACACAAGGGAGTCACTAAACCATGTTCAGCACCGTATTAATTGCCAACCGTGGCGAAATTGCCTGTCGCGCCATCCGTACGCTGAAACGACTTGGCGTAAAAAGCGTCGCGGTCTACTCCGATGCCGACCGTAATGCGCAGCACGTTAAGCAGGCAGATGTGGCGATTGCGCTGGGCGGCGATAAAGCCAGCGACAGCTATCTGCGCATCGACAAAATTCTGGCGGCGGCGCAGCAGAGCGGCGCTGAAGCCATCTGGCCGGGCTACGGATTCCTGTCCGAGAGCCTGCCGTTCGCCGAAGCCTGCGAGCAGGCGGGGATCGCTTTTGTCGGCCCGACAGCGCAACAGATCGGTGAGTTTGGTCTGAAGCACCGCGCCCGGGAACTGGCCGCGCGAGCCGGTGTGCCGATGACGCCCGGCACCCCGCTGCTGGATTCGCTGGAGGCGGCATTGCAGGCCGCCGATGAGATCGGTTATCCGGTGATGCTGAAAAGCACCGCGGGCGGCGGCGGAATTGGCCTGACGCGCTGCGCCGATGCCACGGCGTTAGCCAGTGCCTGGGAGAGTGTGCGTCGTCTCGGCGAACAGTTCTTCAGTGATGCCGGCGTGTTTCTGGAGCGCTGCATCGATCGTGCCCGCCATGTTGAAGTGCAGATTTTTGGCGACGGTCGCGGCACCGTGGTGGCGCTGGGTGAGCGCGACTGCTCACTACAGCGCCGTAATCAAAAGGTGGTGGAAGAGACCCCGGCTCCGGGCCTGTCGGCCGCCACGCGTGACGCCCTGCTCGCCTCGGCAGTACGTCTGGGTGAGCTGGTCAGCTACCGCAGCGCCGGTACCGTCGAGTATATCTATGACGTCACTCAGCAGGCGTTTTACTTTCTCGAAGTGAATACCCGGCTGCAGGTTGAGCATCCGGTCACCGAATGCGTTACCGGGCTGGATCTGGTCGAATGCATGTTAAAAGTGGCGGCGGGCGATGAGATTGACTGGCCGCGCCTGCAGCAGCCACCGCAGGGCGCCGCCATTGAAGTGCGGCTCTACGCGGAAGATCCGCTGAAAAACTTCCAGCCCAGCCCCGGCCTGCTCACCGCCGTCAGCTTTCCCGCGGGCGTGCGCGTCGACAGCGGCATTGAAACCGGCAGCGAAGTCTCCAGCTTCTACGATCCGATGGTCGCCAAGCTGATTGTGCACGCCGACAGCCGCGAGGCGGCGCTGGCAAAAATGCAGCAGGCGCTGGACGCTACTCAGCTGCACGGCATCGCCACCAATCTCGACTATCTGCGTCAGATCGTGGCGACCGAAGCGTTTCGCAGCGGCGCGGTCTGGACCAGATATCTTGATAGCTTCACCCCATCCGCGCCGGTGATTGAAGTGCTGCAGCCTGGCACCTTCAGCTCGGTTCAGGATTATCCGGGCCGCCTCGGCTACTGGGACATTGGCGTTCCGCCGTCCGGCCCGATGGATGATTTCGCCTTTCGGCTGGCGAACCGGATTGTCGGTAACGACGAATCGGCGGCGGGTCTGGAGTTTACCCTGCAGGGCCCGACGCTGCGCTTCCACTGTGATGCGATTATCGCCCTGACCGGCGCAGACTGTGCGGCAACGCTGGAGGGCGAGCCGGTCAGCAACTGGCAGCCGCTGACGATCAAAGCGGGACAGACGCTGGCACTGGGTCGCGCGCAGCAGGGCTGTCGCAGCTATCTGGCGGTACGCAACGGTTTCGACGTGCCGGAATACCTCGCAGCCGCAGCACCTTCTCACTGGGCCAGTTTGGCGGCCATGCCGGACGGACGCTGCGCGTCGCGGATATGCTGACAATCTCCCGGCCTGAGCTGGCGGCCTGCACCACGCCGCCGCCGGTCAGCGCGCCACAGTCGCCCGATCCGGCCATGATCCCGCACTACGGTACCGAGTGGCGCATTGGCGTGCTCTACGGCCCGCACGGCGCCCCGGACTTCTTCACCCAGGCCGCTATCGACGAATTTTTTGCCAGCGACTGGCAGGTTCATTACAACTCCAACCGCCTCGGCGTACGGCTGGTCGGCCCGAAACCGAGCTGGACCCGCGCCAACGGCGGCGAGGCGGGTCTGCACCCTTCTAACGTCCACGACTGCGAATATGCCATTGGTGCCATCAATTTTACCGGCGACTTCCCGGTGATCCTGACGCATGACGGTCCCAGCCTGGGCGGGTTCGTCTGCCCGGTCACCATCGCCAAAGCCGAGCTGTGGAAAGTCGGTCAGGTTAAACCGGGCGATCGCATTCGTTTCCATCCGATCGCGGCTGATGAAGCACTGGCGCGGGAAAAGGCACAGCAGCAGGCGATCGCCACGCTGCGCCCACATCATTCCCCCGCATTTGCTATCCCTTCTCTGGCTGAAACCGCGCACGGTTCCGCCAGCGTGCTGGCCGCACTGGACGCCACCGCGACCACACCGAAGGCGGTTTATCGTCAGGCGGGCGACAAATATGTGCTGATTGAATATGGCGACAACGTGCTGGATCTGGCGCTGCGACTGCGCGTTCACCTGCTGATGGCTGCGCTACGCGAACGGGCGGTACCCGGCGTCGAAGAGCTGTCGCCCGGCGTGCGTTCCCTGCAGGTGCGCTACGACAGCCGCATCCTCAGTCAGTCTGAACTGATGTCGCTGTTGCTGACGCTGGAAGCGACGCTGGGCGACGTCAGCACGCTGAAAGTGCCGTCACGCGTAGTCTGGATGCCGATGGCGTTTGAGGACAGTGCCACTCTGGATGCGGTAACCCGCTATCAGGAAACGGTGCGGTCCAGCGCTCCCTGGCTGCCAAACAACGTTGATTTTATACAGCGTATCAATGGATTAACCGATCGCGAACAGGTGCGCGACACCCTGTTCAACGCCAGTTATCTGGTGCTCGGGCTGGGCGATGTCTATCTCGGCGCGCCCTGTGCGGTGCCGATCGATCCGCGCCATCGTCTGCTGAGTTCCAAATACAGCCCGGCACGCACCTTCACCGCCGAAGGCACGGTCGGCATCGGCGGCATGTACATGTGCATTTACGGCATGGATTCACCCGGCGGCTATCAGCTGGTTGGCCGCACACTGCCCATCTGGAACACCTTCCTGAAAAACCCGCAGTTCGCGGCTGAAGAGCCCTGGCTGCTGCGCTTTTTCGATCAGGTGCGTTTCTATCCGGTGAGCGAAACCGAACTGACGCAGCTGCGGGAAGATTTCCGCGAAGGCCGCGCCAGTGTGCGGATTGAAGAGACAGAGTTTGATTTTGCTGCCCACCAGCAGTTTCTGGCGGACAACGCCGATGAGATTGCGGCCTTCCGCCAGCGTCAGGCGACCGCGTTTGAGCGGGAAGTAACGCTGTGGGCAGAGGAAGAGCAGAACGCACCGTTGACGCCGGACGCCCCGCCGCCGGTCGCTGAGCAGGATGAGAGCGCGCTGGCGGTGCAGGCCGATATGAACGGCAACATCTGGAAAGTGCTGGTGCAACCGGGTGAGACGGTCAGCGCCGGTCAGACGCTGGTGATCGTCGAGGCGATGAAGATGGAGCTGGCGATTGTCGCGCCGCAGAACGGGCGAGTGAAACGCATTGCCTGCCAGGCGGGCCGTCCGGTGAGTCCCGGCGAGAACCTGCTGTGGCTGGAATAAGGAGTCCCTATGACGATGCACTCCCCCACCCCAAAGGTCCGGCCGGAAGCGCTGGCGGAACGGGTTTATCAGGCGCTGAAGGAGGAGATTTTCGCTTTTCGCCTGATGCCCGGCGATCGTTTCAGCGAAAGTGAAATTGCCGGTCGCATGGCGGTCAGCCGCACCCCGGTCCGTCAGGCGCTGTTCCGGCTGGAACGCGAAGGCTTCGTTGAAGTGTGGTTCCGCAGCGGCTGGCAGATCAGGAATTTCGATTTTGCCTGGTTCGAGTCGCTATATGACCTGCGTACCGTGCTGGAGTGTGAGGCGGTAAAACGATTGTGCGCCCTGCCTGCGGCGCAGTGCAGCGCCCTGTTAACCGGGCTGACGCGCTTCTGGTGCCAGGACGAACGGCTGACCGCCGGCCTTACCGTGTCACAACACGATGAGGCGTTTCACATGACGCTGGTGGCCGCCGCGGGTAACCCGGAGATGGCGCGTATTCACGCCGAGCTGACGGAGAAAATCCGCATTATCCGCCGACTCGACTTCACCTCGGACGATCGGATAACCGCGACCTATCAGGAGCATGAACAGATTTTACAGGCGATTTTTCAGCAACAGACCGAGGAGGCACAACGCATCCTGACCGACCATATCGCCGTCAGCAAGGCAGAAGTCAGGAAAATCACTTTGCACCGGCTCCAGCAGGCCCGGCTTCAACCCATTGAATAACAAACACAACATTAAGGGGTTTTAACACCATGAAAAGACGTTCATTGCTCAAGGCTTTCGCGCTTTCCGCTACCGTTGCCAGCATGGGTCTCGCCTGGAGTGCGCAGGCGGCTGATACCATTAAGGTCGGCATCATGCACTCCCTGTCCGGGACCATGGCGATTTCGGAAACGCCGCTGAAAGATGTGGCGCTAATGACCATTGATGAGATCAATGCCAAAGGCGGCGTGCTGGGGAAAAAGCTGGAGCCGGTGGTGGTCGATCCCGCCTCCAACTGGCCACTGTTTGCCGAGAAGGCGCGACAGTTACTCACCCAGGATAAAGCGGCGGTGGTGTTTGGCTGCTGGACCTCGGTATCGCGTAAATCGGTCCTGCCGGTGTTTGAGGAGCTGAATGGCCTGCTGTTCTATCCGGTGCAGTATGAAGGCGAAGAGATGTCACCTAACGTCTTCTACACCGGCGCCGCGCCTAACCAGCAGGCGATCCCGGCGGTGGAATATCTGATGAGCGAGGATGGCGGCAGCGCAAAACGCTTCTTCCTGCTCGGCACCGATTATGTCTATCCGCGCACCACTAACAAAATCCTGCGCGCCTTCCTGCACAGCAAAGGCGTAGAGGATAAAGATATCGAAGAGGTCTACACGCCGTTTGGTTACAGCGATTACCAGACCATCGTCTCCAACATCAAAAAGTTTGCTGCCGGCGGCAAAACGGCGGTGGTCTCCACCATCAACGGTGACTCTAACGTTCCCTTCTATAAAGAGCTGGCGAATCAGGGGATTAAAGCCACTGATATTCCGGTGGTCGCCTTCTCGGTGGGCGAAGAGGAGCTGCGCGGTATCGATACCAAACCCCTGGTCGGTCAGTTAGCCGCCTGGAACTATTTTGAGTCAATCGATAACCCCACCAACGCGAAATTTGTCGCTGATTACCGCGCCTACGCCAAAGCGCACAACCTGCCGAACGCCGCCAGCGTGGTGACCAACGATCCAATGGAAGCGACCTATGTCGGCATCCATATGTGGGCGCAGGCAGTAGAAAAAGCGGGCACCACTGATGTGGACAAAGTGCGGGCGGCGATGGCCGGTCAGACCTTTAAGGCACCAGACGGCTTTACCCTGACCATGGATCAGACCAACCACCATCTGCATAAGCCGGTGATGATTGGCGAAGTGGAAGAGAACGGCCAGTTCAACGTGGTGTGGCAGACCGATCAGCCAGTGCGCGCGCAGCCGTGGAGCCCGTACATTGCCGGTAATGACAAGAAACCTGATCACCCAATGAAAGCCGCGCAGTAAGTGCGTCAGGTGCCGGCCTGCAACGTTGCAGGCCGGCACCCCGCTGCGTGGATGGCACAAACGCAGATTGTCTGCCGCTTATCCCTTTAACGAGGTCTTCTCTATGAACCTTTGCCGCTGCCTTTTCAGCCTGCTGCTGCTGATGCCGCTGCTTGCCAGCGCCGGACCGGCGGCCGACTTCGCCGCTGCCAGCCGCAGCCAGCAGGCGACGCTGCTGCAACAGTGGGCCGCCGCGCCAGACAGCAGCCGGTTACCGTTGCTGGAAGCGCTGAACGCCGAAAGCGTGGTCATCGACCAGAATAAACAGCCGTTCAGCCAGCAGGGCAACCGGCTGCTGCCGCTGGATGCCCGGCCACAGCCAGACGGCAATCTGAAAAAACTGTTTATGAACAACCGGCTACGGGTGCTGGTTAACGGCGCGCTGGCGGCCCATCAGCTGGTGAGTGACGATGCTGATCTGCGGCTGCGTGCTGCCCGGCAGCTGCAAAATGATGGCGCGGCCGATCAGCTGCCGTTGATTGAGCAGCGACTGGCGGCCGAAAAAGATAGTCGGGTACATGCCGCGCTGGCGCTGGCGCTGGCCAACCTGCAGCTGGCGGACGCCCAGCCGATGGTGCGGCTCAAGGCGGTGACGTTGCTGGGTGACTCCAGCGATCCCAATACTCAGGCCAGTCTGCAACGCCTAACCCAGCCAGCGAATGAACCGGACGCCACGGTGCGCGCCGCCGCCGCCGACAGCCTGCAACAGATCCAGAAACGCCTGATGTGGGGCGATCTGCTGGGCCAGGCGTTCAGCGGCCTGTCGCTGGGCTCGGTATTGCTGCTGGCGGCGCTGGGACTGGCGATCACCTACGGTCTGCTTGGCGTGATCAATATGGCGCACGGCGAAATGTTGATGCTCGGTGCCTATGCCACCTGGTGGGTACAGAGCCTGTTTCAGCAGTTTGCTCCGCACTATTTAGCCTGGTATCCGCTGCTGGCGTTGCCGGTAGCGTTTATGGTGACGGCCGCTATCGGGATGGCGCTGGAGCGCACGGTGATCCGCCATCTGTACGGTCGCCCGCTGGAGACGCTGCTGGCGACCTGGGGGATCAGCCTGATGCTGATCCAGGCGGTGCGGATGCTGTTCGGGGCGCAAAACCTCGAAGTGGCAAATCCGCAATGGCTGTCAGGCGGACTGCAGGTGCTGCCTAACCTGGTGCTGCCGTGGAACCGCATCGCGGTGATCCTGTTTGTGGTGTTTGTGCTGGCGCTCACCTGGCTGCTGCTGAATCGCACCCGTCTTGGCATGAACGTGCGCGCCGTGACGCAGAACCGCGCCATGGCGGACTGCTGCGGCGTGCCGACCGGCCGGGTTGATATGCTGGCGTTTGGCCTGGGTTCCGGCATTGCCGGACTGGGCGGCGTGGCGCTGTCGCAGCTCGGTAACGTCGGACCGGAACTCGGCCAGGGCTACATTATCGACTCGTTTCTGGTGGTGGTGCTGGGCGGCGTCGGCCAGCTGGCGGGCACCGTGGTCGCCGCCTTCAGCCTCGGCATTCTCAATAAAGTGCTGGAACCGCAGATTGGCGCGGTGCTCGGCAAGATCCTGATTCTGGTGATTATCGTGCTGTTTATCCAGAAACGCCCTCAGGGGCTGTTTGCGGTGAAAGGAAGGGTGACTGACTGATGACGCAACCCATGACGCTCCGCGCTGCGCGCAAAGCGCCGCGCCTGACTCTCAGTATCGGCCTGGTGGTGACGCTGGCGCTGCTGGTGATGCCGTTTCTGGCACTGCTGCCAGCCAGTCATCCGCTGGCGATCTCCACCTATACCCTGACGCTGGTCGGCAAAATCCTCTGCTATGCGGTAGTGGCGGTGGCGCTGGATCTGGTATGGGGCTACGCCGGATTACTGTCGCTGGGCCACGGCCTCTTTTTTCGCCCTCGGCGGCTACGCGATGGGCATGTACCTGATGCGTCAGGCGGCGGGCGAAGGCTTGCCGGCCTTTATGTCCTTTCTGTCGTGGCGTGAGCTGCCGTGGTTCTGGAGCGGCACCGAGCACTTCGCCTGGGCGCTCTGCCTCAGCGTGCTGGCACCGGGCCTGCTGGCGCTGGTATTTGGCTTTTTTGCCTTTCGCTCCCGCATCAAAGGCGTTTACTTCTCCATCATCACCCAGGCGCTGACCTACGCCGGTATGCTGCTGTTTTTCCGCAATGAAACCGGCTTTGGCGGCAACAACGGTTTCACCGGCTTTACCACCCTGCTCGGCTTTTCAGTCAGCGCGACCGGCACCCGCATCGGCCTGTTTATCGCCACGGTAGGATTGCTGTTGCTGAGCCTGGCGATCGGCTTCGCGCTGGCGCGCAGCAAGTTTGGCCGGGTGCTGACCGCGGTGCGCGATGCCGAAAACCGCCTGATGTTTTGCGGTTACGATCCGCGCGGCTTTAAGCTGTTTGTCTGGACGCTGTCGGCGATGCTGTGCGGGCTGGCCGGGGCGCTTTACGTGCCGCAGGTCGGATTATTAATCCCGGCGAGATGTCGCCAGCCAACTCAATTGAAGCCGCCATCTGGGTGGCGCTGGGTGGTCGAGGTACGCTGATCGGCCCGCTGCTGGGTGCGGCGATCGTGAACGGCGCGCGCAGCTTTTTCACCGTCGCGTTTCCGGAATACTGGCTGTTTTTCCTCGGCCTGATGTTCATCCTTGTGACGCTCTTTCTGCCGCACGGCGTGATTGGCCTGCTGCGCCGGAGGAAACATGACTGACGCACTCTTTACCCAACCTCATCCGGCGGATCGCCATCGGGCGCAGCGCGATCCGGTGTTGCAACTGGAGAAGATCAGCGTCTCGTTCGACGGCTTCCGCGCCCTGACCGATCTCTCATTGCAGATCGGCGTCGGCGAACTGCGCTGCGTGATCGGCCCCAACGGCGCAGGCAAAACCACGCTAATGGATGTGATCACCGGCAAGACGCGGCCCGACGCCGGCCGGGTAATCTACGATCAGGACAGCGATCTTACCCGCCTGTCGCCGGTGGAGATCGCCCGCGCCGGGATCGGCCGTAAGTTCCAGAAGCCGACGGTGTTTGAAGCGTTAACCGTGTTTGAGAATCTGGAGATCGCTCTGAAAGCTGACAAATCGGTGTGGGCCAGTCTGCGCGCCCGACTCAATGGCGAGCAGCAGGATCGGATTGATGAGGTCCTCAGGCTGTTGCGGCTCGGCGCTGAACGGCAGCGCCGCGCGGGCCTGCTGTCGCACGGTCAGAAGCAGTTTCTGGAGATCGGCATGCTGCTGGTGCAGGAGCCGCATCTGCTGCTGCTGGATGAGCCGGCAGCGGGCATGACCGACGCTGAAACGGACTACACCGCCGAGCTGTTCCGCGATCTGGCGGGTAAGCATTCGCTGATGGTGGTGGAGCATGATATGGGCTTTGTCGAAACCATTGCCGACCACGTAACGGTACTGCATCAGGGACAGGTGCTGGCCGAGGGATCATTGCGCGACGTACAGGCCAATGAGCAGGTGATCGACGTTTATCTGGGGCGCTGAGATGTTACAGGTTACTGAACTGAATCAATATTATGGCGGCAGTCATATTCTGCGCGGCCTGTCGTTTGAGGTGAAAGTGGGTGAGATCACCTGCCTGCTGGGCCGCAACGGTGTGGGGAAAACCACGCTGCTGAAGTGCCTGATGGGCTTGATCCCGGCGAAATCGGGCGAGATCCACTGGCAGCAGCAGAAGCTCAACGGTCGTAAACCGCACCAGCGGGTACAGTCCGGCATCGCCTATGTGCCGCAGGGCCGGGAGATTTTTCCGCGGCTGACGGTGGAGGAGAACCTGCTGCTGGGTTTGTCCCGCTTTCCGGCGTCACAGGCACGTCAGGTCCCGGACGAGATCTACCAGCTGTTCCCGGTGCTGTTTGCCATGAAGTCACGCCGTGGCGGCGATCTCTCGGGCGGACAGCAGCAGCAACTGGCGATCGGCCGGGCGCTGGCTTGCCGCCCACAGCTGTTGATCCTTGATGAGCCTACCGAAGGGATCCAGCCGTCGGTGATCAAAGAGATCGGCGCAGTGATCCGTCAGCTGGCGCAGCGTGGGGATATGGCGATCCTGCTGGTTGAGCAGTTTTATGATTTTGCCGCCGAACTGGCGGACAGTTATCTGGTGATGTCGCGCGGTGAAATCGTGCAGCGTGGCCGTGGCGACAGCATGGAAGCCGAAGGCGTGCGCGGCCTGGTAGCAATTTAAGGCCGCGCATCACGCTTACAGCAAACCGGTCTCGACGGAAAAGTGGCGTTGTTCGCCGCTGGCCAGGGTGATTAGGGTGCCAGCCTGCTGCGCCGCCAGAAAGCCTTCCGGCCGACAGGTGGCGGGCAGGATACAGGCCGCGACCTGTTGATCGGTGTTGTGCAGCAGCCAGCGGGTGGCGTGAGGAAACTGCGCGGTAGAGAAGCGCGTCATCAGGGCGTAGCCCGCCGGCGCGTGCAGCTCAAACTGCACCACATCGCCATACTGCGGCAGGTCGTCGGCGAAAAAGACGATCTCCGGATCGCACAACTGCGGTTGATCGAGTTGCTGTAACGCCTGCGGATCCGCAGCCAGCTGCGCGGTGTAGTCGCGCCAGGCAGGCGTCGGTTTGAGATGGGCCGGGATCGAGGTCCGTAGCTGAAAGGCCCGATCCGGGATCGACTGCCGGAAGCGTCCCTGATCGATCCACGCGCTGTTGAGATGACACATATACTGCAGCGGCATCGATGCGCCAGCCAGGTTAGTCACCGTCATCTCGATCGTCAGCCGGGGCCGATCGGCCTGAATGCGGACGGCGGGTGCCGCCAGGTAGTGATGGCCGAAGCCTTTGATATATTCACACTCCCCTTCCAGTGACAGCCTGTCCGGCTCCAGCACCAGCCACGCACTGTCCATCCGGGCGCACGGCATTTCGCCATGCAGCGGATGATCGTCCTCGGGCGACGGGCAGCCGTTCGCCAGCAATCCCGAGTGGAACGCAAAACAGCCGTAGGTGTCGATGATCGAATCGCCGGGCAGCGGCTGCTTAAAGCTGTTGCCCATGGTCAGGTTATGATCGTCGAACTGCACGTCCCAGATCATCTGACCAAAGAAGGGCAGCACCGTCACCGATCCTCGCCGGTTATGTATGCGCACCGCTTCAATCCCCGCCGGGTAGCGAAACAGCTCCACCCGAAAGTCATCGCTCTCCAGCAACACCTCAGGAGTAAAATGAAACTGCTCACGGCGTAACGGTAAATGGGTTTTCATGGTAACTCCTCCAGCAGACGACCGCCGGACACCGGTTTCTTATGGCGCAGCTCGCCATAGAAGTAAAAGCCGACCCAGGCGAAGCAAAGCAGCGAGACGCCAAACGCCAGCTGCATCGAGCCAGCCAGGTCAGAGACCAGCCCCTGTAGCGCCGGCACGAATGCGGCGCCAACAATTGCCATCACGATAAATGCGCCAGCCACTTCAGTATATTTATTGTCTACCGTCGCCAGGGTTCCGGCGTAAATGGTCGCCTAGCAGGGACCAAACAGCACGCTGACAAATACTGCGGCATAAACAGCGGTGAAGTCAGGCACCAGCATCACATACGCCAGCGTCAGCACCCCCAGCACCGAATAGGCGATCAGCACTTTCTCAGCGCGGAAACGGGTCATCAGGAAATTCGCCACGAACTTGCCGATGAAGAAGCAGATGAAGCTGTAGATCATAAAGTTGGAGGCGTGACGTTCATTGGTCGCCCCCAGCGTCAGCGCCAGACGAATGGTGAACGACCAGACCGCGACCTGCATCCCGACATAGAGAAACTGCGTTACGATGCCGCGTTTAAAATGGCGGTTGGTCGCCAGATAGCGAAAGGTCTCCGCCAGTGAGGGCAGCGATGATTCATTACTTTGCGGCTTGCAGCGCGGATAGCGGGTGAACATAAACAGCAGCATCACCACCACTAACACCATCACCAGATATTTGTAGGGTTCCAGCGTATGTTCCAGCATCGTCAGGCGGAACGCGTGCGCCTGCTCTGCGGTCATGGACGCCATCTGACTCTCAAGGCTGTCGCCTTCCTGAAATACCAGATATTTACCCAGCACAATGCCCATCAGCGCGCCAATCGGATAGAAAGTCTGGCTGATGTTGAGCCGCAGCGTGGCGTGGTCGCGGTGGCCAATCATTGAGCTGTAAGTGTTGGCGGCGGTCTCAAGAAAGCTCAGCCCGATGGCGATAGCAAAAATCGCTGCGAGAAACATGGTATAGGTCGCCATGTGCGAGGCGGGATAAAACGCCACGCAGCCGAGGATGTAGAGCGCCAGCCCGGTCAGGATCGCCAGCTTGTAGCTGGTTTGTCGGATCACCAGTGACGCCGGGATCGCAATCAGAAAATAGCCGCCGTAAAAGGCACTCTGGACCAGCGCGCTGGCAAAGTCGCTTAACGCGAACACGCTTTTGAACTGGGTAATCAGGATATCGTTGAGGCTGGCGGCGCAGCCCCACAGCGGAAACAGGCACGACAGCAGGATGAACTGAAAACGCGGCGTTCGGTTCAGATAGCCATCAGATTGCTGAACAATTTTCTGTTGCATAGCGTGACCTCAGTGAAGGTTAAGAAAGCGCTGAAAACTCTCTGAGTCGGGATAGGCGCGCTGGGTGCCGCGTCCGGTGACGCTGCAGGCGGCATAGGCCGATGCCTGCGTCATGGCGGTCGCGATGTCGCCGGTTTAACCAGCAGGTGAGCAAAACAACCAATAAAGGCATCGCCGGCCCCGCTGGTGTCGACGGCCTGAACCGGTGTCGCCGCCACCCGATGCACCCTATCGCCACTCATCCATACCGAGCCGCGACTGCCGAGTGTGATAATCAGGTTTTTCAGCCCGCGCTTTAACAGCGACTGCCCGGCGAGGATCACCTCTTCATCGCTGGCCACCGGCAGGCCGGTGAGGATCTCCAGCTCGGTTTCGTTAGGCATAAAGAAGTCACACTTGCAGGCGTAGTGGATATTGAGATCGGCTACCGCTGGCGCAGGATTGAGGATCACTTTGATCTGATGCTGACGGGCGAAATCGATGGCGTAATAGACCGTTTCCAGCGGGATCTCCAGCTGCAGGATGATCAGCTGGCAGGCTTTCAGCGCCTCAGCGGCATCGTCGATATCGGCCGGCTTCAGCTGCTGGTTGGCGCCTTTAATAATCAGGATGCGGTTCTGTGACTGATCATCGACAAAAATCGGCGCGACGCCGCTGGAGGTACCCGCCGCCGTGGTGACGAAGCGGGTATCCACGCCCTGCTGTTGCAGATTAGCAACGGTGTTGGGCGCAAACAGATCGTCGCCCACTTTGCTGACCATCATCACTTTAGCGCCCATTCGGGCGGCAGCAACCGCCTGGTTAGCCCCTTTGCCACCACAGCCAAGGGCAAAATCTGGCGCTTCAAGGGTTTCGCCCGCTTTTGGCAGGCTGTTGGTATAGGTAATCAGGTCGACCATATTTGAGCCGATGACCGCGATATCCATGACTGTTTTCTCCCGGATGTTTTTTAACCTTCAAATGTTATAAAATTAACAATAACAATTCTGAAAGGTTAAATATGTGATAAAAACCACATCCTGAAGCGGCATATAACCCGATTTGCGCCGATAAAAGGCCGGTTATCGTGTTACGATTGTAACAATCAGACATCAGAGCAGACCGCAGCAAGGGCCGCGGCCTGACCGCAGTGATGCCACCACCGGACGGTGTCGCGTGAGGTTTGCGGGGTTTAGCAATTGCAGGTAAGATTGAAAATCAGCCTGGCGGAGAGGACGCAACCCCTTAAAATCTGTGAGGTTTGTCGCGATGATTACGCCGGTTTCCGGCCCCTCAATCAGCCCAGCAGGATACTCAACAGACAGAGATGACCATGGAAACCCGGCGCGACGAACGTATTCATAAGCTGGCTCAGGCGCTTAAACGCACCGATAAACTGCATCTGAAAGACGCGGCGCAGCTGCTTGGCGTATCAGAGATGACCATCCGCCGCGATCTGACCGAGCCGGCCTCCAGCGTAGTGCTGCTGGGCGGCTACATCGTCAGCGATCCGAAAAGCCATGCCGGTCACTATTTTGTCACCGACCAGCACGGTCAGAATGCCGCCAGAAAACAGCGGCTGGCACAAACGGCCGCCAGTCTGATCGGTGAAAATGACACGGTGTTTTTTGACTGCGGCACCACCCTGCCCTATATCGTCGATGCCATTCCTGACGCGCTGCCATTTACCGCGATCTGCTGCGCCATGAACACCTTCCTGGCGTTAAAAGAGAAGCCAGCCTGTAACGTGATCCTCAGTGGCGGCGAATTTCATGCCGACAATGCGCTGTTTACGCCGATCGGTGCCCATTCGATCCTCGACGATCTCTGTCCGACTCTGGCCTTTATCTCGGCGGCCGGGATCGATAAAGATCAGGGCGCGACCTGCTACAACACCAATGAACTGGCGATGAAGCACCACGCAATGCGCCGGGCGCGCCAGTGCATTCTGGTGGCTGACAGCAGTAAATATGGCAAGGTGCTGCCTGCCCGCATCGCCGAACTGCGCCGCTTTGATCTGCTGGTCAGTGACAGCGCGCCCGATCAGGCACTGCAAAACTGGCTGGCGCAACAGGCGATTCCGCTGCGCCTGCCGTAAGTTTACGCCCAGCGGTTTGCTACCGCTTCGCCGTCACGCAGGCGGCGCAGATTGTCACACACCCCGGTCAGGTTGCCCGCCAGAGAGATATCGGTAACACCGCCAATGTGCGGCGTGGCGATAACGTTATAGCGAAACACCTCATCCTGCGGATCGGGCGGCTCCTGCCAGAAAACATCCAGCCCGGCACCGGCCAGCGCCTGGTTTTTCAGCGCGTTGAGAAAGGCCGTTTTGTCGATTAATCCACCGCGCCCAAGGTTGATCAGAAAGCTCTGCGGTTTCATCTGCGCCAGCGCTGCCGCGTCAATAATCTGGTGGGTCTGCGGATTATCCGGCAGGCTAAGCACCACAAAATCGGCCTGCTGCAACAGCTGCGGCAGTTGTGTCATATCGCCCAGCCACGCCAGACCGTGCTGGTAAGCAAAGGCCGGATCGGCTTCACGTCTGACGCCGATCATCCGCATGCCAAAGGGTCTGAGCCGCGCCGCCAGCGCTTTGCCGATGCCGCCCAGGCCGACCAGCCCGACCGTTTTGCCCTTCAATCCCAGGCCGACCGGCTGTCCCAGCTGCTGCTGCGCCAGGCAATCGGCGATTTCGTGATAACGACGCGCCAGACCAATCATCATCCAGATGCCCAGTTCCGCCACCGAATCGGCATTGCCTGAGCTGTCGGACGGCACATTGGCAACCATGATGCCGCGCTGTTTTGCCGCAGCGATGTCGATCCCCTCCAGCCCGGTGCCTGCCTGCTGGATCAGAGCTAACCGATCGGCTGTCGCCAGCAGCGCCGCATCCACTTTGCACATGCCGGGGATCAGCGCATCGAAGCCGGCAAGGCTTTCGGCGGCGTGGCCTGCCGAGGCGACAAACTCCACGTCCGGCAGCCGCTGACGAATAGACGGAATCAATCCGCCCCAGGCGTGTTCATCCGCTGCGATCAATACTCTCATCATCACTCTCCCGGTTTTTAAGGCAAAAAAGCAGCATAGTGCCGGGGTTGCGCGGAAATCAAACAGTTATCCCGAACTGCGGCACGCATCGGAATATTCGCCGCGCCCCGGCTGTGATTAGACGGTGAAAAAGGCTAAACTTCGACATCATCCAAATGACCAACAGACCCAGAGGCTCAATACAACGTGGCTCAATTCGTCTATAGCATGCACCGCGTCGGCAAAGTGGTTCCACCGAAGCGACACATCCTGAAGAACATCTCACTTAGCTTCTTCCCTGGCGCCAAAATCGGCGTCCTCGGCCTGAACGGCGCGGGTAAATCTACCCTGCTGCGCATCATGGCCGGTATCGATAAAGATATCGAAGGGGAAGCGCGCCCGCAGCCAGGCATTAAAATTGGCTACCTGCCGCAGGAGCCGCAGCTCAACCTGGAACACACCGTGCGCGAGTCGGTTGAAGAGGCGCTGTCTGAAGTGGTTGGCGCGTTAAAACGTCTCGACGAAGTCTACGCGCTGTATGCCGAAGAGGGCGCGGACTTTGACAAACTGGCCGCTGAGCAGGGCCGTCTGGAAGAGATCATCCAGGCACACGACGGTCACAATCTGAATACTCAGCTGGAGCGTGCTGCGGATGCATTGCGTCTGCCTGACTGGGAAGCGAAAGTCGCCACGCTCTCCGGTGGTGAACGTCGCCGCGTCGCGCTCTGCCGTCTGCTGCTGGAAAAGCCAGACATGCTGCTGCTCGACGAACCTACCAACCACCTGGATGCTGAATCTGTCGCCTGGCTGGAACGCTTCCTGCACGACTTCGAAGGCACCGTCGTGGCAATTACCCACGACCGTTACTTCCTTGACAACGTGGCAGGCTGGATTCTGGAACTGGACCGCGGCGAAGGCATCCCGTGGGAAGGCAACTACTCTTCCTGGCTGGAGCAGAAAGATGCGCGTCTGGCGCAGGAAGCCTCTTCTGAAGCGGCCCGCCGCAAGTCGATTGAGAAAGAGCTGGAGTGGGTTCGTCAGGGCACTAAAGGCCGTCAGTCCAAGGGTAAAGCCCGTCTGGCGCGCTTCGAAGAGCTGAACAACACCGAATACCAGAAGCGTAACGAAACCAACGAACTGTTTATTCCGCCTGGCCCGCGTCTGGGTGACAAAGTGCTGGAAGTCAGCAACCTGCGTAAATCGTACGGTGACCGCGTGCTGATCGACGATCTTTCTTTCTCGGTACCGAAAGGGGCGATTGTCGGTATCATCGGTCCGAACGGCGCCGGTAAATCGACACTGTTCCGCATGATGTCCGGTCAGGAACAGCCTGATTCCGGCAGCATCGTGCTCGGCGACACCGTCAAGCTGGCGTCAGTCGATCAGTTCCGTGACAGCATGGACAATTCCAAAACCGTGTGGGAAGAGGTCTCCGGCGGTCAGGACATCATGCGTATCGGCAACACCGAAATGCCAAGCCGCGCCTATGTTGGCCGCTTTAACTTCAAAGGCGTCGATCAGGGCAAACGTGTCGGTGAACTGTCGGGCGGTGAGCGCGGTCGTCTGCACCTCGCCAAGCTGCTGCAGGTCGGCGGCAACATGCTGCTGCTCGATGAACCCACCAACGACCTGGATATTGAAACCCTGCGCGCGCTGGAAAACGCCCTGCTGGAGTTCCCGGGTTGCGCGATGGTGATCTCGCATGACCGCTGGTTCCTGGACCGTATCGCGACCCATATCCTGGACTATCAGGATGAAGGCAACATCGAATTCTTCGAAGGTAACTTTACCGAATACGAAGAGTACAAGAAGCGCACCCTCGGTGCCGAAGCGCTGGAGCCGAAGCGTATCAAGTACAAGCGTATGATTAAGTAATCGCAGCGTGATTGATGTTAAAAAGGGAAGCGAGTGCTTCCCTTTTTTATTAAGTTAATAAATCTGAGTCCATTGTTCAATAAGCCCTTGATGCTCCTCATCATTTGTTTTAAATAAAATGCAGGTGAATATATTCTTTTTATCAAAACCAATCACAATATTATCTCCGGGAACCGCCAGTTCTGTTATCGGATTGCTTTCATAGTAAAGTCGGAACTCGGAACGAGTTTCATGTGACTCTCTGGCATCATACCAGGTAACGGATGCATTGCAGCTGACATTACTGCCCCTAAGGATAAAAGTAGTTTCAATCACCCTATTTTCATCACCCAGAATATTTTTAAGAGCCGTTACGCCATTAAACTCTCGCTGATCGTAAAGCTCACTTTTTGATAAGGTTTTGATACATGCAGTCTTTAAATTTTGAGCTTTCATAAAAATCCTCTTCCTCTGAGAACCACAGGAAACATCATCATATTTAATGAAA
Organism: Pantoea conspicua; assembly: GCF_002095315.1. Taxonomy (GTDB): domain Bacteria; phylum Pseudomonadota; class Gammaproteobacteria; order Enterobacterales; family Enterobacteriaceae; genus Pantoea; species Pantoea conspicua. The sequence goes on along the minus strand of NZ_MLFN01000002.1, from coordinate 7,825 downwards.
TATAATTTTCTGCTACAGGTATCAAACTTATAAGTTAATGTAATTCCTGTTATATAAAAGTCAGCGATAAAAATCCCTGAACACCGGGGATTGCAGCGCGAACTCAACAAAGCGCGCCAGCGCCGGAGAGTTGAGTTTACGTCCCGGATAGACCAGCCACAGTTCATTCCCTTCCATCTGCCAGTCCGGCAGCACCGGCACCAGACGCGGGTCCGCCATCGCACCATCGGTGAGAAAATGCGGCAGCAGCGTAATGCCGGCATCTGCCAGCGCAGATTCACGGGCGTAGATTAAATTATCGGTCAGATGGCCGGGCGGCAGCAGCCAGCGATAATACTCGTCGTCACGCTGTAATACCCATTTGTTCCAGGCACGATGGGCGATGCAGCGATGCGCAGCCAGCTGTTGCGGATGCACCAGCGGCAGATGCCGATCAAGATAGTGTTGCGAGGCCACCAGCCGTCGCTGGCAATAGCCAACCCGACGACCTATCAGCGACGACTCCTGCGGCTGACCGGTGCGCAGCGCCACATCAAACCCCTCCTGCACCAGATCACGCATATCATCTGAGATCGAAACATCCAGCGTTACATCGGGATAAAGCTGTAAAAACGCCGCATTGCAGCGCGCCAGCAGCGTGGCGCCAATGCCGGCCGGGCTGGTGATGCGCAGACGCCCGCTGGGATTTTCACGCAGGCTGGCGATCGCCTGGTCCGCGCGTTCGCTGGCCTGCATCATCTCCTGACAATGCAGCAGATAGCGCTCACCAGCAAAAGTCAGATTGAGCTGGCGGGTGGTGCGGTTCAGCAGCCGGATGCCGAGCCGCTGCTCCAGCTGGCTGATGCGCTGGCTGACGCTCGACTTTGGCAATCCCGCGCGCTCCGCCGCAGCGGTAAAACTGCCGCACTCTGCCACCAGCGCAAAAAGCGCCATATCCTGCCACTGACGAAACGCCATTGTTCACCTCAGACGAACACTCTATGAAAGATTGTCCATCTTATCACCGCTAAATCCAGGTTCTACACTTAGCGTAACTACACAGGAGATCCACTATGTCTATTCGCGCTATTGCTGTTAATCCAGAGAGTCCTGAGAACTTTATTGAAATCTTTCCTGAAACCCCGACGCCAGGTGAGTATGACCTGCGGGTTGAAGTTAAAGCCGCCTCGGTGAATCCGGTTGATACCAAGGTTCACAAAGGCGCGATCAAAAACGGGCTGCAGGTGCCGCGTATTCTCGGCTGGGACGCCAGCGGCGTGGTACTGGAAGCCGGCAGCAAAGTCAGCAACTTTAAGCCGGGCGATGAAGTCTACTATGCTGGCGATCTGACCCGACCCGGCAGTAACAGCACCGAACAGCTGATCGATGCACGTATTACCGGCCACAAGCCGAAGAGCCTCGACTGGGCGCAGTCGGCGGCGATCCCACTGACGGCGCTGACCGCCTGGGAAGGACTGTTTGAGCGGCTGAATCTGACCGCTGCCCGCGAAGATCAAACGCTGCTGATCGTCGGTGGCGCTGGCGGTGTCGGATCGCTGGCGATCCCGCTGGCGAAGCTGCACAGCAAGGTGAAAGTCATTGCCACCGCCTCCCGTGAGGATTCGGCGCAATGGTGCCGCGATCGCGGTGCCGATCTGGTGATTAACTATAAAGATATGCCGGGTGAACTGGAGAAACAGGGGATCAAGCAGGTCGATTATATCTTCTGCCTCAACGATACCGACGGTCACTGGGAGACCATGGCGAAACTGATCGCGCCGCAGGGTCACATCTGCACCATCGTAGAGAATGAGCATCCGCTGTCGATGGATCAGCTGAAGCTGAAAAGCGCAGCACTGCACTTTGAGCTGATGTATACCCGCAGCATGTTTAACACGCCAGACATGGCGCGTCAGGGTGAAATTCTGGATGCTGTTGCGGCCTTACTGGATGAAGGTAAGCTGCAAACCACCCTGAGCGAGACGCTGCAGGGATTAAGCGTTGAGACGCTGAAAGCGGCCCATCAGCGGGTGCTGGAAGGCCACATGCGTGGCAAAGTGGTGATGGTTTATTAATTCAGCAGGGGACCCGCCGCGGTCCCCTTGTCGCATCAGGGTTGGGCGTTCTTCTCGCCCAGCATCCCTTTCACCACTTCAATGCAGCGCAGGAAACGGGTGTCATAATCATCTTCACGCACATGAACGAAATCGATATTGTTTTCACGCAGCATTGTCACCAGCATCGACTGAAATTCACGACGGTCAACTGAACTGCCGAGACTGCGCAATCCATCTGCTACCCACGGCACGTTATTTTCCAGCAAAATCACCAAATCAAAGCGATATTCGTCGATCAGCGCCTGAACAAAGGGATGTTCGCGCCCTTCGTACTTCAGACAGAACGCCTGAGTGGTGACAAAATCGGTGTCGATAAACGCTACCTTGTTGGCATATTTGACCGCGAAGTCGATGTACTGCGCCTGCCCCAGTGCAATTTTGTCGTAGTCAGAATATTGCAGCGCCATTTCGTCACCGCCAAGATGCGAAAAGACATAGTCGCGGCCATATTCCCAGGCACTGGTGGTGTTGAAAATATTGGCGAGCTTATTCACCAGCGTCGATTTACCACTCGATTCGCCGCCCAGGATCGCCACGGTACGCACGAAAAACGGTTTTACTTCGGTCGGAATGTATTCCCAGAAACGGAACGGATCCTGGCGAATCTGTGCGCCGCTGATGCTCATAAAAGATCGGTTGGGATCGACCAGTATCGTCTGAATCCCCAGATGCTGCTGATACATCTCCGCATCGGGCGCTTCACTGGTATAAATGCAATCCGGGGTGATGCCATGCTCGTTCAGGAAGCCGCTGACGCCTTCACTCCAGACATCCCAGCCGTGCGGATAGGGCTCTATTCCCTCTTCATTGAAGGCGTGGATGCGGATGTTTTTCTGATACTTGAAGGTTTGCAGCAGCCAGCGCAGCCGGTCGCTGACCGTCGGCTGCTGCGACATGGCGCTGTTATCAAACAGCTCACGATCGCGCGGTTCGTCATAGCCCATGATGATATGCAGTTCATCCACCTGACTGCAGGCGCGCTGGATCAGATAGATATGGCCGGTGTGCAGCGGATAAAACTTACCGAACACCACGCCGACCGTTTTATCACGGCGCGGAAATTCCAGCCCGAGAAAGCGGTGCAGCGCTTCCAGCTTTTGCGCGCTGGGGCTTTTGATTTTGGCATTGAGCAACTGGCTGAGATAGCCTTTGGTCATGCCGCTGGCATCAGCGACCTGTTGCAGCGTGTGGCCCTGCTGGCGAATGGCCGTTTTCAGATAATCAAACGACGACATGTCGTGCCTCCTGCGTGAATGCGGTTAAGGTTGAACGACGCCCCCTCGTCCGCTGACGGCACGCCATCAGCGGACGCCTGGCGCATTACAGGTCGTCCAGAATCGCCAGCGCGTCGGCCAGCTTCTTCGCGCTGAAAACCTGCATTCCGTCGATCGGTTTTTTCGGTGCATTGCCAGCCGGCACAATGGCCCGTTTAAAGCCATGCTTTGCCGCTTCGGAGATACGTTCCTGACCGCTGGGCACCGGACGGATTTCGCCCGCCAGCCCCACTTCGCCGAAAATCACCAGATCCTGCGGCAGCGGACGATCGCGCAGGCTCGATACCATCGACAGCATCAGCGCCAGATCGGCGCTGGTTTCCGTCACCTTGACCCCACCGACCACGTTGACGAACACATCCTGGTCCGCCATCTGTAGCCCGCCATGACGGTGCAGCACCGCCAGCAGGATCGCCAGGCGGTTCTGTTCCAGACCCACCGCCACGCGACGCGGATTACCCATCATCGAATGGTCCACCAGCGCCTGAATCTCCACCAGCAGCGGACGGGTCCCTTCCCACAGCACCATGACCGAGCTGCCGGAAGTCACCTCTTCGCCGCGCGACAGGAAGATGGCCGACGGGTTGCTGACTTCACGCATCCCCTGCTCGGTCATGGCGAAAACACCTAATTCGTTTACCGCGCCAAACCGGTTCTTGTGGCTGCGCAGAGTGCGGAAACGGGAATCGGCATCACCATCCAGCAGCACTGAACAGTCGATACAGTGTTCCAGCACTTTAGGACCGGCCAGCGAACCATCTTTCGTCACGTGGCCGACCATGATGATTGCCACGCCGCGCGTTTTGGCGAAGCGCGTCAGGTAGGCAGCGGTTTCACGCACCTGCGCCACGCTGCCCGGCGAAGACTGGATCTCCGCCATATGCATCACCTGGATCGAGTCGATCACCATCAGCTGCGGCTGCTCCTGCTCGGCGATCAGGCAGATCTGCTCGATGCTGGTTTCCGACAGCATATTGACGTTTTCGGTCGGTAACCCCAGACGATGGGCGCGCATCGCGACCTGTTGCAGCGACTCTTCCCCGGTGACGTAAAGGGTTTTCATTCCTTCCGACAAGCGGCACATCACCTGCAGCAGCAGCGTCGATTTACCGGCACCCGGACTGCCGCCGATCAGAATGGCGCTGCCCGGCACCACGCCGCCACCGAGCACCCGGTCAAACTCTTTAAAGCTGGTCGAGAAGCGCGGTAACGCCTCCAGACTGATTTCGGACAGCTTCTGTACCCGACTGGTACCGGCGCTGCCTGCATAGCCGCTCAGACGCTCGTTACGCGCCGCAGCAGGCGAGGCGGCAATCCGCACCTCGGTGATGGTATTCCACGCGTGACAGGCGCTGCACTGCCCCTGCCAGCGTGGATAGTCTGCGCCGCATTCGTTACAGACAAATGCGCGTTTTGCCACTTTGGCCAAATCAATACCTCTGTTAACGCTCTTCGTGGATCAAACTGCCGGTGAGGATGCAGAACACCCCCATCAAATCGGCATGGCGAATGGTGACCGCAGTCTGCTCATTCACCTTAGGTTTCGCATGGTAGGCAATGCCCAGCGCTGAGGCTTTAATCATCAGCAGGTCATTGGCCCCATCGCCGACCGCCACGGTCTGTTCCGGCGCGATGTCAAAACGCTGCGCCAGTTTTTTCAGCGTGTCGGCTTTGTATTGTGCGTCGACAATCGGTCCCAGCAGGTTGCCGGTCAGTTTGCCGTCGCGAATTTCCAGTTCATTGGCCACCACCGCTGACAGATGCAGCTTATCGCGCAGGTATTCGGCGTAATAGGTAAAGCCGCCCGAGGCAATCGCCACCTGCCAGCCCAGCGCCTGCAGTTTTTGCGTCAGCGTGGTCAGGCCCGGCATCAGTGGCAGCGCATCGCGCACCTGCTTCAGAATATTAGCATCGGCCCCGTGCAAGGTCGCCACCCGTTCACGCAGGCTGGCGGTGAAGTCGAGCTCGCCACGCATCGCCCGTTCGGTGACGTCTGCCACCCGCTCGCCGCTACCGGCCAGTTTTGCAATCTCGTCGATACACTCGATTTGAATGGCGGTCGAGTCCATATCCATCAGCAACAGGCCCGGCGTCTTCAGGTGCGGAATTTTACCCAGCGGTGCCACGTCCAGTCCGGCGTCATGCGCCAGTTTGCTGGCGAACGGCGTCAGTGAGCCCGCCAGGCGAATCACCTGATACTCATCAACGTTCCAGGCGCTGACGATCACCATCGCGGCGCCCAGCTGGTGCTGGTAGTCGGTCAGCCGTTGCTTATCCAGCCCGCGGCCATACAGTAGCCAGCCAGTCCGGCCAGCGCGATAATCCAGCGGCATCACTTCATCACCGCTAAGGGAAAGGGGCAAACCCGGCCAGAGAGAGACATCGGCGGGCAGATCGCACCAGGTTAAACGATTTGGCATCACAGCTCCTGTAGGGACAACAAAACCACGCAAGAGGCTACCTTGTCTGCGCCGCTTCTGGCAACATAATCTCCAGGCTTTCTGTTGTGACGTGACACGGATTATTGATGGCTAAAACCGCACTAAAATTTCGCTTACATCGCACGGTGATTGTGCTGATCTCAATGGCGCTGCTGGTGGTCCTGATGCAGGGCGCCTCCTGGTTCAGTCTCGGCCATCAAATGGCGCGTTCCGAACAGGTCGAGGAGCTGGCGCATACCCTGACCAATCAGGTGGCGTTCAGCCTGAAGCCATTGATGGATAACAGCGAAAATAACCGCAACCAGATTGAAGCCATTCTTAATCAGATGACCGCCAACAGCCGCATCCTTGATGCCTCGGTGTATGACGGCGACGGCAGCTTAGTGGCGCACAGCGGTGAAAATATCAATGTGCGCGACCGGCTGGCGCTGGACGGCAAACGCGCCGGCAGCTATTTCAATCATCAGATTGTCCAGCCGCTGGCCGGTAACGATGGCCCGCTCGGCTTTTTACGCGTCACGCTCGATACCCACGTGCTGGTCACCGAATCGCGTCAGGTGGATAACACCACCAATATTCTGCGCCTGATGATGCTGCTGGCGCTGGCGATCGGCATTATCCTCTCCCGCACCCTGCTGCGCCATCGCCGTACCCGCTGGCAGCAGTCGCCGTTTCTGCTCACCGCCAGTACGCCGGTGAAAGAAGATCGCGATGAGGAAGATGAGAAAAAAGAGTAGCGCCTCGTCTGTTGTCCCGCAGCGCGATGATACAACTGAAAAGGCCCGTCAGACGGGCCTTTTTAGCTATCAGCGTGTGGCTTTGCGAGGCATCCCGCATTAACCAGCCAGCAGGGCTTCCAGTTCGCTTAGCGATTTGACCTGCCAGGTCGGATGAATATGTTCCGGCAGTGGACGGGTACCGTGATCGAGCCAGCAGGTTTTCAGACCAGCATTCATTCCACCGAGAATATCCGATTCCGGCGTATCGCCCACCATCAGCACCCGCTGACGATCCGGGGTGCCCATCTGCTTCAGCGCATAATCAAAGATCTCTGCGGCCGGTTTCGGCACGCCCACCTGTTCCGAGATCACCAGCGCCGAGAAGTAGTCACGAAAACCGGTGCGTTCCAGCCGCGTCTGCTGCAGCGCGGTAAAACCGTTGGTGATGATGCCCATCTTCACCCGGCCATGCAGCCGGTTCATCAGGCTGACCGCGCCCGGCAGCGGCGTGCAGATCTCGCCCATCGCTGTGAGAAAGCCGCTGTTGAGGATCTCCGGCGCCACGCTGAGCTTTTCGCTCCAGTGATTAAAGCGCTGGGTCTGCAGCTGCAGCGCCGAGATGGCGCCGTTCTGATAATCGACCCACAGCGGCTTGTTAATCGCCTGATAGTCGGCGTAGTCCTGGTCGGAAAACTGCACGTCGTAGCCGGCAAACAGCCGCTGTAAACCGGCGTAAGCATCGAAATGAAAAAGGGTATCGTCAGCATCAAACAGGATGCAATCCCAGTTATCTAACATCAAAGCTCCTTAACACCGCTACAGCGTCAGCGCCATGATGATGGCGTCTTCACGACCGCTGACGGTGGGATAATAATTGGGACGACGGCTGACCTGGTTAAATTCCAGCTGCTGATAGAGCGCAATCGCTGGCAGATTTGAGGCCCGCACTTCCAGCCACAGCGTCAGCACGTCGCGTTTAATCAGTTCATCAATCAGATGCTGTAACAATTGACGGCCAAATCCCCGGCGCTGCCAGGCGGGATCGACCGCAATGTTGAACAGCGAAGCTTCATCCAGTACCACCTGAGTGATGGCGAAGCCGGCCATTTGACCCTCAACGTCGAGTCGCAGATTGAGAAAGCGTTCGCCCTGGTTACGGGCAAACGTCTGTTCACTCCAGGGAAAGGCGTGACTACGACACTCAATGGCAAAGGCCTGCGCCCGGTCGTCAGGGGTGAGAAAAGAGATGGCTGTCATGGTTACACATCTGTTGCCAGAGCGCGCGTTTGGCGGCG
>NZ_MLFN01000001.1 GCF_002095315.1 Pantoea conspicua | reverse complement strand
GCCTACCGGGTGCATAACCGATTGCTATTCACCCAATTTCACGCACACCTTATTTTCAGGAAATGGCTATGACTTTATCTATTGCTACCTCGCGTTTCTGTATCAATCGCAAAATTGCCCCCAACCTGAGCATCGAACGCTTTTTCAATCTGGTGACGCAGCTGGGAATTAATAAAGTTGAACTGCGCAACGATATGAAAAGCGGGCGCGTGACTGACGATCTGACCGGTCAAGAGGTTAACGCGCTGGCGCGTCAGTCCGGTATTGAGATCGTCACGATCAATGCGGTCTACCCCTTTAACCAGCTTAATGAGGCTGTCCTGCAGCGCACCCGCCAGCTGCTGAGCGATGCTCAGGCCGTCGGCGCGGCGTCTCTGGTGCTCTGTCCACTTAATGACGGCACCCCAATCAGCGCGGCGGATACCATCGCTGCGCTGAAAACCTTAGGGCCGCTGTTTGCTGAGTTCGGCATTCAGGGGCTGGTGGAGCCACTCGGCTTTCCGCAAAGTTCGCTGCGTTCGGCAGCACTGGCGCAGACGCTGATCAAAGAAGCAGGTGTCCCGTTCCGGCTGCTGATTGATACCTTCCATCATCATCTGTATGAGGACGCCGAAAAAGCGTTCGAACAGGGCGTTGATGTGCAGCAGATCGGACTGGTTCACCTTTCTGGCGTCACCGATCCACGTCCTGTCGCCCAGCTCACCGATGAAGAGCGCATCATGCTCAGCGCCGACGATCGCTTACGCAGCAAGCAGCAGGTCGAGCGGCTGGAAAAAATGGGCTACACCGGCCTTTATGCCTTTGAACCGTTCTCATCAATGATGAATGACTGGCAGGACGCGGACATCATCCGCGAAATTCGTAACAGCATTCACCTGTTGAACTACTCAGCCTGATTAAGGAAGCACTATGACTATCAATATTGGCGTTATCGGCACCGGTGCGATCGGTCGCGAACACATCCGTCGCTGCAGCACGGTATTACAGAATGCGCGCGTGGTGGCACTTAACGACATCAATCGTGATAACTGCCAGCAGATTGTCGATCAGCTCACGCCGGAAGCGCGTATCTATGACAATGCCATTGACCTGATCAACGATCCGCAGGTCAACGCGGTGCTGGTTACCTCCTGGGGTCCGACGCATGAAGCCTTTGTGCTGGCGGCGATCGAAGCGGGCAAAGCGGTCTTCTGTGAGAAGCCGCTGGCGGTCACCGCCGAAGGCTGTCTGAATATTGTTGAGGCGGAGATCAAGGCGGGCCGCCAGCTGGTGCAGGTCGGATTTATGCGGCCCTATGACAGCGGCTACCGGGCACTAAAAGCGGTGATCGACAGCGGCGAGATTGGCGAACCGCTGATGCTGCACTGCGCGCACCGCAATCCGGAAGTGGGCGACAGCTACACCACCGATATGGCCATCACCGACACGCTGATCCACGAACTGGATGTGCTGCGCTGGCTGCTGAACGATGACTATGTCAGCGCACAGGTGATCTTCCCGCGCAAAACCCGTAAGGCCTCGTCACACCTGCGCGATCCGCAAATCGTGCTGCTGGAGACCACCAAAGGCGCACGTATCGACGTCGAAATTTTCGTGAACTGTGAATATGGCTACGACATTCAGTGTGAAGTGGTGGGTGAAAGCGGTATTGCCCGTCTGCCTGAACCGATGTCGGTGCAGCTGCGCAGTGCCGCGAAACTGTCGACCACCATCCTGACCGACTGGAAAAAGCGCTTTATCGACGCCTATGACGTCGAGTTGCAGGCATTCATTAATAACGTGATGTCGGGTGAAATGACCGGTCCCTCAGCCTGGGATGGCTATGCAGCGGCGGTGGCGGCTGACGCCTGCGTTGCAGCACAAAACTCCGGTAAAATTGTGCCGGTTAAGATGGCGGTAAAACCGGCCTTTTATCGCTGAAAGAGGCTGCACGGCGGGCTTCGCCGTGCATTTATTCAGCCCTGCTTTTTCTTAATCAGCGGTTCTTCACGCATCAGCAGCGACAGGATAAAGGCCAGCACCATCACGCAGGCCGCCATCATAAACGCCGCGTGAATCGCCGCACCAAAAGCCTGCAGATAATCGTGACGGATATCGACCGGTAGCTGATTCAGCGCCGCAGGTGAGATTGCCGTTGACAGGACGGTGCCGGCCGGTATCAGCGTCTCAAGCTGCGATTTCAGTACCTGGCTGAAAATGGTGCCAAACAGCGCCACCCCAATTGAACCGCCAATCGAGCGAAACAGCGTTACCGATGAGGTGGCGACGCCGGTCATCGCCGGTTCAATGCTGTTCTGCACCACCAGCACCAGAATCTGCATCACCATCCCCAGCCCCATTCCCAGCACGGCGCTGAACAACTGCAACTGCCACAGCGGCGACGTAATAGTGATAGTGGCCATCAGCGCCAACCCGGCGGTAGCCAGCAAGGTGCCGACAATCGGGAACAGGCGATAGCGCCCGGTTTTGCTGATGATGCGTCCGCTGATAATCGATGTGGTCAGCAAGCCGCCCATCAGCGGCAGCAGCTGCAGGCCGGCTTCGGTTGGGGTCGACCCTTTCACCACCTGCAGATAGAGCGGCAAAAAGGTGACGCTGCCGAATAGCGACATACCAATAATAAAACCGATCAAGCTGCTGAGTACAAAGCTGCGGTTGCGAAACAGCGACAGCGGAATAATCGGTTCCCACGCCCGCCGCTCTTCATAAATGAAGCCGATACAGCCGACCAGACCCAACGCCAGAATGCACCAGAGTTGCGGATCGGACCACGGCCGGATGGTACCGCCTTCACTGGTAAACAGGGTGATGCCGACCAGCGCCATGCTCAGACAGACCGCGCCAGGATAATCAATCTCATGCCGGGTACGTTTGCCGCCTGCATTGAAAACGATGCCAATCACCAGCAGGGCGAACAGTCCCAGCGGCAGGTTGATATAGAAGATCCAGCGCCAGGAGACATGCTGCACAATCGCGCCGCCCAGCAGCGGGCCCAGCACCGTGGCGAGCCCGAAGACGCCGCCAAACAGGCCCTGATATTTTCCGCGCTCGGCCGGTGGGATCACATCTGCCACCGCTGCCATACTGACCACCATCAGCCCGCCGCCTCCGAGTCCCTGAAGGGCCCGGGTCAGCACCAGTTGCGTCATATTCTGCGCCAGACCGCACAGCGCGGAGCCTATAAGGAACAGCACTATCGCAATCTGCAGCACCCGCTTGCGGCCAAACAGATCGCCGAATTTACCGTACAGTGGCACCACAATGGTCGATGACAAGGTGTAAGCGGTCACAACCCACGACAGCCGATCCAGTCCACCCAGTTCGCCGGTGATGGTCGGCAGCGCTGTGGAAACAATGGTCTGATCCAGCGCAGCCAGCAGCATCACCAGCAGCAACGCGCTAAATAATAACCGCACCGGGGGTGCGTTCCCGTTTGGCTGCTTCTTCCGCCCGGACATTTTTTCAAACAAAGTTAAATCTATCCTTTTGTTTTAATAGACTAAAAAAGTTTTTCCATTACCCTCGCTGAGCGATAAGCACACGCATACACGGACAGGCGGCAGGTATAATCATCCGGAGGCTACTCCGATGCGCTGTTTTCACTTCAGCGGAGTTAACGATCTGCCGTGTCGCCGGACAATGGAATCATTTCAGGTTGTAAGAACAGGATAAAGGCAAAAAACGGGCAGTATTGGCGAGATCTCTCAAACAGGGTCAGAAGGCAAAGCGGGCTATTCACCTGACGTAAGCGTTTCTGGCTCAAAAACCGGTATGAGCCGTCACGTCGTGCTTTCGCCTGGTACATCGCGATATCAGCCTGTTCAAATAACATTTGAGCCGATGCCGCCCCAAACTGTGCGAGGCTGATGCCAATCGACGCCCCGATACGGAGGTCCTTATCATTAATAATAAAGGGCTCTTTCAGACTGTCCAGAATACGCTGCGCGATAGCTGACGCCGCCTCACCGCTATAGCACTTCGCTGCCACCAAAAATTCGTCGCCGCCCAGTCTGGCCACCGAGTCGCCCGAACACATGCAGTGTTGTAGCCGTTCGCTAACCTGTTTTAGCAAGACATCGCCGGATGCATGGCCCATTGAATCATTCACCGCCTTGAAGCCATTCAAATCAATAAACAGTACCGCGGTGTAAGTCAGATCGTCGTCCTGCGCAAGCATGCAGCTAACCTGGTCGTTTATCCAGGCACGGTTGGGCAACCCGGTCAGCGTGTCGCGAGTCGCCAGTTTCTCCAGCTTACGCATCCTTTGCTTGTCACGCGTGATATCGCGCGAAACCAGCACAGCACCGATGTTACTGCCTGTGGCAGGATCGCTGACGCCGCACGCCCTGGTGCCAAGCGTAATATAGTGGCCGTCACGATGTAGCTTGCGCACCTCGACCACGTCCGGAAGCACACCCCCTTCTGACAGGTGTATCAGTGCATCCATAGCGGGTGCGCGGTCATCAGGATGGAGATAATCCACCACCCGCTGGCCGATAATTTCATCGGCTGACCAGCCTATCATTTCACTGTAAGAGGGCGAAATCGAAACATACCTGCCGTCAGTGTCGCAATGAGCGATCAGGTCAGTGCTGTTTTCAATTAACAGCCGATATTCCGCCGCCGCGCGCTGCGCGTCATCAATTGCTTTGTGGTGCCCGCTGATATCCATAATGAAGCCACTGTATTGCAGGCGTGAAGCCGATGCCGGACAGTCCGGCAGGCCAGAAACAATCACATGCCGCGTCTTCCCATCCAGACAATGAATCGGCACTTCAATATGAAAAGGTTTCACACTTTCCAGCGCCGAAATCAGTTGTAGCGCGATCCTGGCATCATCATCAGCCTGTGCCAACCTCAGCCATTTACTCAGCGTGACGCCTTTAAGCGCGGGCATCAGGCCAGTCGGGTTTTCCTGACTGGTGATGCAAATTCCCTGGGCGTTGGTAGACCAAACAGCGGAAAAAGCAGGTTTGATCATAGTGTTCATGGTGTTCGGCTCCGTTGTTGGCTGACGTGACTAAATAAGCGTAGAACTGATCGTTGCAGGCTACCTGACCGCCCCGCCAGGCAGAGGCTTTGCTAAGAGGTTCGATCAGGTGAGTATTTTCATGAGCGATGGCTGTGGCTCCAGCCTCTCCGGCAGGGCCATTTTGCCAGTCAAAATGTGCTGAAACCTCTCTGTGACACCATTCAGGAAAAAACGTCGCCGTCGATGTTTATCGGCTGATCGGCCGCTAATCTTTAATCAGGCGGGCTGTATACAACGGCCGTGCAGTCAGTTAGTGCCGCCGTTTACTGCGTAAAGGGATGCCGATACTGGGCACGATTTCTCGGGTTGCGGCCTGTCGCATACGTCATTGGCAGGTTCTGAATGTACTGGAGTTTCACCGACATTTCCCTGACCTGAAACAGCGAGTTTTTCCTTTAAAAGCTCGCTAATGTCATGCTGATAACCAAAGGAGACAGCATGACATACAGAATTTCTGGCCTCAGAGCCGAGCCGTTCAGCCATCTTTTCGGAGCATATGATGAGAAACACTTTTTAACGCCGGAAGATATTTTTGAGGGGGAAGGGGCCGAAAAAATGACGGGTTGTGTCTTACCGATTCGTTGATAGGTTATATCCAGAGATATAATGCAAAGCGGGCTGCCAGGCCTGTTGCGCTGAGCATGCTGAATGAAGAACCCGTAACAGGTCGATCCTCACCAGGAACCCTGCCTCTCTGTTAAAAAATGGTCTCTCCACAATCGCTTTTCGCCAGGAGCGGACCTTATTATTACCCCCATCATTTATTTTGTGTCGGCCAGCCGCAAGCCCGTATCAGGAGGCATAGATGAAGCCGCGACTTAGCGAATGTCAGCGTTGTCCTCGAAACAGACATACCGCACTCCATTTTACCTGTCGCAAGAATTACTGCGGGATCAGTTAAAATAAGGTTTTAAAATCTCTTCAGTCCACTGCATAAACGCCCTGACACGCCGCGACAGATTTCGCCGGTGCGCGACGACAAAAGAGGCGTTGAGCGGCCTGGGACGCAGGTCGGGAAGGACTTCAATCAGCCTGCCAGACTGGATATCGGGCGCGAGTGTGGAATAACCGCCCTGAATTAAGCCCAGACCGGCCAGCCCGGCTTCATGGTAAGCCGGTACGCTATTGACCCGCATGGCACCGGGTAGCATCAGCGATGTGTAGCCGTCACCGGCCGGATACTCCCACCCCTCCGGCTTTGCACCAAAAGCCGGCGTGTAATGAACCATTCTGTGTCCCTGATTCAGCAGATCGTCAATAGAGTGAGGTACGCCAAAGCGCGCCAGATAGTCCGGACTGGCAGCGTTGATCATGCGTAGCTGCCCCAGTGGACGGGCAATCAGCGTCTCATCAACGATTGGTCCCAGGCGGATCACCGCATCAAATCCTTCCTGAACCAAATCGACCCGGCGATCGGTACTTGAAAGCTCGATCTCCAGTTCCGGATGTGCAGCCAGCAGCTGTGGCAGCGCGGGAATTATCACGCTTTGCGCCAGCACCGCTGGCATATCAATGCGTATCCGTCCCCGCAGTGACATCTCGCCATGAGAAAACATTGAATGTAAATCTTCAGCTTCTGAAAGCAGGTCGCAGGCACGCGTATAAAAAGCCCGCCCATCTTCAGTCAGCTGTACCGTCCGCGTTGTCCGGTGTAGCAGCGTTGCGCCAATTTCCTGTTCGAGTTCACGAATCACCAAAGATGCCCGCCCTTTCTGGATACCCAGACTTTCTGCCGCCTGAGTAAAGCTCTTCATTTCCGCTACGCGCGCAAAGATGATTAACGCCTCCAGATTTTTCATTGTTTTCTCTCAGATTAACAGTACGTTATTTTTTCGATTATTTATCACCCTGTAAAGAGTTAATAAACTGTTTTCACACCGCGTATCCCGCCTGGCTGATCATTGCGGCTGTCAGCCATCACTCGCGACAGCGCATCGATTAACAAGCGCGCTGGCTGAAGATGCACAAACAAAACACGGTGGAACGTGACGCTGAATTTCTCAATCTTCTGATTAAGAAGATAATTTCACCGTCTCTGCCCCATTACCGTCAGGTTCACACCTGAATGAAACAGATTGCTGTTAACCCAGGAGAAAGAGAGATGAATAAAGGTTATTTAATTGCACACGTCACGGTAACGGACCCGGTTGCCTATGCTGAATATGCCAGCGCTGCCGGTGAAGCTATGCAGGACTTTAATCCAAAGATCATCGCCTGGTCCGGGCAGTATGAAAACCTTGAAGGAGAGACTCATGAACGGCATGTGGTTTTTGAGTTCGCTTCTTTTGCCGAAGCCAGACGTTTTTACGAAAGCCCAGGTTATCAGGCAGCCCGATTATTACGCGCAGGTGCCGCGACCGGAACCTTCGTGCTGGTTGAAGGGGCTGGCCTTTAAAGAGCCGTTCCTGAATTCATCGCGGGCCAACGCCCTCCGAATCCCGGCGCAACTGATGAACGTGCCGGGCCTTACGGTCAAAACGTGACTGAAATCTGCTAGCCTGTGCTTTCCGATCAACCGGTGTGGTGCCGGACCTCAATATATATCTGATGCCCGGCATTCTTATCATCGCGACGTCACAGGGCATCACGTTGTTTTCACAGCCCGGGCCGCTGCTGCACTTAACGCGCGTCAGGCTCAATCAATTCTCCATCCTTCCGGCCTGTTGGCCATACGCCGACGCTATCGCTCAGGAAGGCAGACGAAGACCAAAAATATTGTCTCCTTGCTCGTGTCGGTAGTACGCACTGCCGCCATGTAAGGTGGCGATTGCGCGCACTAATGAGAGTCCCAGCCCGCTTCCGGCGGTATGACGGACGTTATCGCCTCGCCAGAATCGCTCGAATAACTTTTCTGGCTCTGCAAGCTCTTCACCGGCGTTTGACACCTCAATCTCTACGTAGTCAGGCTGATGGGACGTGCTGACCCGAATCACTCTGTTTTCAGGCGAGTAGCGTATGGCATTGATCAGCAGGTTACTTATCGCACGCTGGAAAAGCATTCTGTCCGCACTAATATTTCCTGCGGCGTGAAGCTCGATGACCTTCTGCTGTTCTTCCGCAACCGGTTCAAGAAAGTCGATCAGGATTTCCAGCGCGTCCGGCAGCAGGAAGACCTCTTTATCGAGTTTGATGTTGTGGTGAGTCGCGCGCGCCAGGAAGAGAATGTTTTCAGTCAGTCGGGACAGGCTCTCCAGCTCTTCAATGTTCCCTTCGAGCAGCGTCTGGTACTCAGCGGCTGAGCGTTGATGCCCCAGCGCGACCTGATTCTGGCCCAGTAACACATTAATGGGCGTGCGGATTTCATGAGCCAGATCGTCGGCAAACTGAGTCAGACGGATAAAGTCTGTCGATAGACGCTGGCGCATCGCGTTAAGCGCGTTGCCAATCGGCAGCAGCTCCTGCGGAATAGCCTGAAGCGGCACGGGCTGGTTTAACCGATCACTGGCCGTTTCTGCCACAATCTCACTTAACCGGCCGATCGCCCGTAATCCCCGGCGAATAAGCAACGGACTGACGGCAGCGCAAAGCAAAATGGCCGCCAGTGAAACCAGAATGCTTTGCTGGCGGTAACGCTCCAGCATCAGCGCTCGCGCGCGCGCGACCCGGGCGAGCGTAATGGTTACCGGCCCGAGCGATGAATTTGCCTGCAGCTTAACGCCGACGCTTCCGTATTGTCCGCATTGATCCAGCGGTGCAACTGTTTCTCACTGGGTGGACTGTTGACCGGCGTGGGCGAGAGGTCGGGCAAGGTAATCCCGGTATGATTAATGCTGACATTTTGCTCATGCTGCGAACGGATACTGAGAATGTCCTGACGGATATCGACCATCCGATTGAAGTAGAGCGGCAGCGAACTGGGATGCGCGCCATCTTCAAGCAGTTGCCTTAACTGAGCCGCCCGGTTAATCAGCGTTTGGTCGTCCCGCCAGACCAGTTCGCTGCGCAAGGCTTTATACAGAATCAGGCTGATGCCGCCGCAGGCCATCGCCATGATCAGCGTAAAAATCGCCGTCAGCCGGAGCGTCAGAGAAGGGCTATACACCATCAACCGCCTTTTCTGACAGGCAATATCCCATGCCCCTTACCGTGGTAATGAGTTTTTGAGGGAAAGGGTCATCGACTTTACGACGCAGGCGGCGGATAGCGACATCGACAATGTTGGTTTCGCTGTCGAAATTGACGCCCCAGATTTCGCTGGCCAGCAGCGTGCGGGGCAGAATTTCACCGTGACGGCTGGCGAGCAGCCAGAGCAGCATGAATTCTTTACGCGTTAGTGCAATAGTGACACCGCCACGTGTCACCTGAAAGCGCGCGGCGTCCATCACCAAATCACCTACCCGCAGTACACTGCTGTGCGGTTGCTGCTGCCTGAGCTGATTCCTTACCCGAGCCAGAAGCTCAGCAAACGAAAAGGGTTTGACCAGATAATCATTTGCACCCAGCTCCAGCCCTTTCACCCGGTCATCTACCGAGTCTCTGGCGGTCAGACAAATCACCGGAACAGGAGAGGCGGTTCGCAGGGTTTTTAGCACCTGCCACCCGTCCATACCCGGCAACATGATATCCAGTATCACCAGGCTATAGGGATGCGACAGCCCCAGATGCAGACCATCCCGCCCGTCTGCGGCGTAATCCACGATATAGCCCGCCTCTTCCAGCCCCTTACGCACCCAGGCGCTGGCCTTCGGGTTGTCTTCAATCAGTAATAATTTCATCGGCGCAGTTTGCCATGAAACTTATGACCGCCCCAGCGTTTCAGCCCCAGATGACAATATGGTCATCTTCCTGACAGGCAGAAGGAACAACCGTGCCGGTATAACAGCAGTGTGATTAACACCGGAGTATTAAAAAATGAAAAAGAGTTTCACTGCCCTGGCCCTCGCCACGCTGCTTGCCGTTCCCGCGGTTACCCTCGCTGCCAGTTCGGTTATTCCTCCTATCGCGGGAGCTGAAAATAAATGAAACGTCTGATTATTGCACTGATGCTGACTACCGCGCCTGCCGTGGTGCTCTCGGCTGAGCCCGCCGCCGTCTATGACATGACGCAGGCGCTGAGCAATCAGCTGGCAACCGAGGCCTTGTCTGCCTGCCATAGCATGAATCGTCAGGGCGTGGTGGCAGTCGTGGATCGTGGCGGAAATCTGGTCACGCTGATGCGGGATGATAACGTGGGGCCTCACAATACCCAGGCCGCCTGGCGTAAAGCGTTTACGGCGCTCTCAACCAAAACCCCGACCAGGCAACTTGCCATCAAAGCACAATCATCACCGGAAAGCGTCAACCTGAACACGGTCAATGATCTCTTGCTGCTTGGCGGCGGCGTACCCGTGCAATATCGCGGTCAGTGGATCGGGGCTGTTGGCATGGCAGGCACCGGCGGCGCGGAGTCAGACGACCAATGTGGCACCGAAGCGATTCATAAAGTGCTGGGTAACAGCAAATAAGAGTAATGATGATGAAAGCGCGGCGGCTGTTTCACCCTGTCAGGCGCGAGTAGGAAACGGTTCCCCGCGCGGTTTTGATAAATAGGCAGCAGCCAGCACGTCTGCTTTGTGCAATAAGCGGACCTTTCCTCCATAATAGTGAATTAATCGCACTACACCTGACCGACAGTTTGAACTGCAGCCTGAAGTCACCGTTTTGGATCTGCTCATCACGCTTCACGCGGTGTGTTGCTGCGGCTATGCAAGTTGTCGATGTCGATGTCGATGTCGATGTCGAAACAGTTTTGCACTGAGGATGCCAAGATGTCCCCCTTTCATCAGCTTACTGCCATCAGTCTGCGTGGTCAGCCCATCTCAATGGCCGATTATGCTGGCAAGGTGGTATTGGTGGTCAATACCGCCAGTCATTGTGGATTCACGCCACAATATGCGGGTCTTGAAGCGCTCTACAAGAAATACGCTGACCAGGGTCTGGTGGTGCTTGGATTTCCCTGCAACCAGTTCGGTAAGCAGGAACCCGGTGGAGCTGACGACATCGCCCAAACCTGCCACATCAACTACGGTGTGAGCTTTCCGATGTTCGGGAAAGTGGAGGTCAACGGTGCCGCAACGCATTCGGTGTTTCGTTACCTGAAAGAGGAGTTGCCCGGCGTGCTGGGCGGGCGGATAAAGTGGAACTTCACTAAGTTTCTGATCGGACGCAACGGCAAACCGCTCAGGCGTTTTGCACCGATCTCCACCCCAGAAAAAATGGAAGCCGCAATCCTTGCTGCACTTGCAATCGAAGCCCCCTTTAATTCACACCTGTAAGGCGCTTCTGGCAAACTGATAATTCAGGTGGGGTTAACGTTGGCACCACGCTTACAGCGGGTATGGGACACGGTGATCTCATAACCTCATCACGAGTCCAAAGTTTTTGTGGATAAAGATCTAACATAGCGCCATTCGTCATTTTAAATCTACTTCTGATATACGGCCGGGAGGGTGTATTAAATATACCTTTCCAGCCTGGCAGAAGCACTGATATGTGGGGTGCTGATGCCCATTAAACCTACTGATACCAGCCTTGAAATCACCGCTCCTGTCTCATAGCGCGCTAAGTACAGCTGATACCTTTCACTCATAGCCCACCTGAAACTTCAGGGATCCCAGACGCTGTAGAATTTGTATCTCTTTAATTAATATCGTTTTGCAGGCTTAGATCCCATAACACCAACAGCGCTTTGACGGGACCGTAACTACATGCTTTGAGCCAGGAGCAGAAGTTAACAACTCTCCATGCATCACGTGAATTTTTTGCTTCAGATTCCCTTCAGCATGAGCGGGCTGATGCCCGCCCGCAGAGATACCCGACGTCAGACGTAACCCATCATTTTCAGCAGCGATTGCACCTGGTTCATCGCTTCAGACCGATGCGATACGCCCAGCTTCTGATAGAGGTTGCGGATATGGGTCTTGATGGTGGTGGACGCCACCGCCAGTTCACCGGCAATTTGATCATTGCTGTAGCCCGAATAGATTAATCCCAGCACCTGCCACTCACGCTGCGTCAGCGGACTGGTGCGGATCAGTTCCGGTACATCAGGATGGTTGAGTAACCGGCTGACAAACCCCTCATCAAAATGGGCGAACTTGTGACGGTGGTATTTGTTGATCTCCAGCAGAATCCGCCGGGCACGATGATTGTCCAGCTCATTCAGGGTATTCAGCTGAATCAGCTGGCGCAGCTGCTGCGCCATCATCTCGCCTTCAATCACAAAATGGCTGATAAAGCCGGTACTGCGCGCCAGTTTCAGCGCCTCGATCAGCGTGCGCTGCGCGTCTGCTTTGCGATCGGTTTGCCAGTAAATCTGATTAAGCAGCAGCAGATTACGATTCAAATCACTCATCAGCCGCAGATCACGGGCATTTTCGTTCAGCTCCTCCAGCACCACTTCCGCCTGACTGACATCACCCAGTAAAATCTGCGCCCGGGCGATGTTGCGCCACTGTCCCTGCAGGAAATGATTATTGGCAAAAGCCGGTTTCGGCGTTTGCCGCATCCAGTTGCTGGCGCTATCCCTGTCGCCGGTCATCTGCCAGTAGATCACCCGCACTTTATCGGCGTTAGCGATCCAATCGCTGTGCCAGCTGCCATTATTCAGCAGGTTTTCCAGCCGATTCAGATAGCTGCGGGCGTTATCTAAATTGCCACGTGCCAGCGAGCACTGCACCAGTAGCCCCAGACACTGAATCTGTTGCTGCGGCTGAAAGCCGGTCAGTACTTTGATGCCTTCGCGTGCCGCCTGCTCTGCTTCCTCCAGCCGTCCCCACGCCCACAGCAGCTGAGCACGGATACGAAGCAAAAACTCATGCAGCGGAAACTGCGCCAGATGCTGCTCGTCGACCAGCACAAAGGCCCGACTCTGGATTTCATAGGCCGCCTGCAAAAAGCCCTGAGCAAACAGGATCTCACTCTGCTGAATCAGGCTCCAGAGCGCGTAATGCCAGACTTCATCACGGCGTGCCATCTGTTCAGTCTGACGCATCAGGCTGAGTGAGTTGTCTAAATCGCCTTTGCAGTGCATCACCTCGCCGTGTACCGAGGTTGCCACGATGCGGCTGTAGTGACGGCTGGCGGGTAGGATATCCAGCGCCACTTTCGCCAGTCGCTCGGCCTCATCGGTGTTGCCATCGTTGATCGCCACCTGAGCGCGCAGCGCATTAAATTCGCCACGCAACGCATCATCAATTTCGCAGCGGCTGGCCTGTTCAAACCGGGCCAGCAGACTGTCCACTTCGGAAAAGCGATGCTGACTCTGCATCAGCCACGCCTGCAGCAGCAGCAGCATCGGGTTTTCCAGCATCATTTCCCACGGCAGCGACTTAAGGGAGTTCTCCAGCAGCGGCAGTTCGCTCTGATTAAACAGCGTCCAGGCGTGCTTCAGCAGCACATCGCGCAGCATACTGGCATCGCCGGAGGCCAGCGCATGATGGATCGCCTCGCCAGGAAAGCCCTGCGCCATCCAGCTTTCCGCTGCGGCACGATGCAGTGCTGGCAGCTCCGCCGCCAGCTCCCACTGACAGCGCTGGCGCAGAAAATTACCAAACAGCGGATGGTAACTAAACCAGCAGCCGGAATCGTCCATGCGCTGCAAAACAGCCCCTGGCGCTCAATCTCTTCCAGCCGCATCTGGCCGTTCTCTTCGCGGGTGACACCGGCGATCAGCTCATCGTTCATTGAGCGCAGCAGCGCGGTTTTCAGTAAAAAATGGCGGGTCGGCAGGTCGACATTATCCAGCACCTCTTCCACCAGATAATCAGAGAGATGACTGGCGTTAATGCCGGAAAGGCGGCGCGCTGAGTCCTGCGCCGCACTGGCACCCTGGCGCGCCGACAGCACGATCAGCTGCAGCGCGGTGGCCCAGCCCGCGACGTCATCGCACAGCTTGCCGCTCTCATCGCTTTCCAGTGGCGCGTCCAGCCGGCAGTCGAAAAACTGCCGGGCCTCCTGATGGGTAAAGGCCAGTTGCTGGCTGCCGAGGTCGATCAGCTGCTCACGTACCCGCAGGTTAGCGATGCCGAGTTGTGGCAGGTTACGTGATAGCAGGATCAGGGTCAGGTTTTCAGGCTGGTGACGCAGGAAAAAACGCATCGCGTCGTGAATAACCGGATTAGTGATCAGATGGTAGTCGTCAACGATCAGCCACAGTGGCTGCTGCCACTCCACCAGCTCAATAAACAGCTGCGAAAACAGGGCGTTGAGATTAACGTACTGTCGTTTCTGCGCCAGTAACTCACTGCGCGGACAGCCTCCGTTGCTGGCCTGTTGCAGTGCCGCAATCAGGTAGTCGGCGAACCGCTCCGGCTGATTGTCACCCTCGTCTAACGAATACCAGCCAAGATGCGTTTTACCCGCCGCCCACTGCGACACCAGCGTGGTTTTGCCGTAGCCCGCCGGACTGGTGATCAGCACCAGTCGGTAATTGCCGGCAGCGGTCAGTTTTTGCAGCAATCTTTCACGGATGACGGTGCCTTCAAGGCGAACCGGGCGGCTGAGTTTTGAGGGTATTAACATGGGCGCACGTTTCTCCATTCACGTCCAGCGCATCATTATTTTACGCTTCGTAATTATTCCTTACACGTTCAGCCATTCGCCTTGCGAATGCAAGTAAACCCATCAAGTTAACTTTACAAAAGCGCGCGCAATCACACTCCTGGCGTGCTTTCAGATTAGCCTCAGCCTCTCCACCCTCCTTCTCCTCCTGGTCTGATTCACTTCAGGAGGAGGAGCCTTTCCTGTCGCACGGGCACACTGATGCCACATTGACCCATCGACTGTTCTGACAGGACACTAACCATGACACAGCCCGAATTTAACCCTGAACATTTTACTGCTGCCCTGACGCGTCAGTGGCAACGTTTTGGCTTGCGCGATGCGCGGGACATGACCCCTGCCCAGTGGTGGCAGGCGCTGAGCGGCGCACTGGCTGATCTGCTGGCGGCACAGCCTGCGGTTGCGTCGGACAGTTCGCTGCGCCATGTCAACTACCTGTCGATGGAGTTTCTGATTGGCCGGCTGACCGGCAACAATCTGCTGAAT
Source organism: Pantoea conspicua (assembly GCF_002095315.1). Taxonomy (GTDB): domain Bacteria; phylum Pseudomonadota; class Gammaproteobacteria; order Enterobacterales; family Enterobacteriaceae; genus Pantoea; species Pantoea conspicua. The sequence goes on along the minus strand of NZ_MLFN01000001.1, from coordinate 168,477 downwards.
CTCGGCTGGTATAACGCAGTCAATGAGGCGCTGGCGGGCTGGGATATTTCACTGACTGAAGTGCTGGAAAATGAAACCGACCCAGCACTGGGTAACGGCGGCCTCGGACGACTGGCTGCCTGTTTTCTCGACTCGATGGCAACGGTCGGCCAGCCCGCTATCGGCTATGGCCTGAACTACCAGTACGGTTTGTTCCGCCAGCGCTTCGAAGATGGCGCACAGCACGAAACCCCTGATGACTGGCAGCGCGATCGCTATCCGTGGTTTAACCATAACGCGGCGCTGAATGTTGAGGTGGGTCTGGGCGGCAAAGTCACCACCCTCGACGGACATCCGCACTGGCAACCGGCATTCGTGCTGCAGGGCGAAGCCTGGGATTTGCCGGTAGTGGGATACCAGAACGGCGTAAGCCAGCCGTTACGCTTGTGGCAGGCTAAGCACGCGCAGCCGTTCAATCTTAACCGGTTTAACGACGGCGATTTCCTGCGTGCTGAACAGCAGGGTATCGACGCCGAAAAACTGACTAAAGTGCTCTACCCGAATGACAATCATCAGAACGGTAAAAAACTGCGTCTGATGCAGCAATATTTCCAGTGCGCCTGTGCGCTGGCCGACATTCTGCGCCGCCATCATCAGGCCGGACGCAGCATTGAGTCGCTGGCCGATCACGAAGTGATTCAGCTTAACGACACACACCCGACGCTGGCGATCCCTGAACTGATGCGCCTGCTGCTGGATGAGCATCAGCTCAGCTGGGATCGCGCCTGGCAGATTACTCAACAGACCTTTGCTTACACCAACCACACCCTGATGCCGGAAGCGCTGGAGTGTGGGATGTGCGCCTGGTGCGCAGCCTGCTGCCGCGCCATATGATGATCATCAACACGCTCAATGCCCAGCTGAAAACGCGGGTTGAAGCACGCTGGCCGGGCGATCAGGCAAAATGGGCGAAGCTGGCGCTGGTGCATAACAACCAGCTGCGCATGGCGAACCTGTGCGTCACCAGCGGCTTTGCGGTGAACGGCGTGGCGGCACTGCACTCGAAACTGGTGGTGCAGGATCTGTTTCCGGAATATCACCAGCTGTGGCCGGAAAAATTCCATAACGTTACCAACGGCATCACGCCGCGTCGCTGGATCAATCAGTGCAACCCGGCGCTGAGTGCGTTAATCGACAAAACGCTGCAAAAACCCTGGCTGAACGATCTTGATGCGCTACAGGGACTGGAGGCGTTTGCCGACGATGCGGCGTTCCGCGCGGAATATCGCGCCATCAAGCAGCAGAACAAAGAGGCACTGGCGAAATGGATCGCGGCGCGTACCAGGATTGAGATCGATCCTGAGGCGCTGTTCGACGTGCAGATTAAACGCCTGCATGAGTACAAACGTCAGCATCTGAGCCTGCTGCACATTATTGCGCTGTGGCAAACGCTGGTCACCGATCCGCAGGCTAATCGGGTGCCGCGCGTGGTGCTGTTCGGAGCCAAAGCAGCCCCAGGCTACGCACTGGCGAAGAACATCATTTATGCCATCAACAAAGTCGCGGAAACCATTAACCAGGACCCACGGGTCGGCAACCGTCTGAAAGTGGTGTTTGTGCCTGACTACAACGTTTCGGTGGCCGAGCGGCTGATTCCGGCGGCCGATCTCTCCGAGCAGATTTCCACCGCCGGTAAAGAAGCCTCCGGCACCGGCAACATGAAGCTGGCGCTCAACGGCGCACTGACCATCGGCACGCTGGATGGCGCTAACGTTGAAATCGCCGAGCAGGTTGGCAGCGAGAATATCTTTATTTTCGGTCATACCGTGGATCAGGTAGTGGCGTTAAAGGCCGATGGTTATGCCCCGGCACAGTGGCGTAAAAAAGATCATCAGCTCAATCAGGTGCTGCAGGCGCTGGAAGATGGCACCTTCAGTCAGGGCGACTGCACGGCGTTTGACGCAATGCTGCACAGCCTCGGCCCGGAAGGCGGCGACCCGTATCTGGTGCTGGCCGATTTCCAGCCCTATCTTGATGCGCAGGCCCAGGTGGAAGCGCTGTGGAGCGATCAGGATGCCTGGACACGCGCCACCATCCTGAATACCGCGCGTTGCGGCATGTTCAGTTCAGATCGTGCCATTCGCGACTATCAACAGCGTATCTGGCAAGCCACGCGCTAAGGAACGCCATGAAAACCGAACAGGTACTGGATCCGTTTTCTCAGGCAGGCATTGCCGCCGAGTATATTAATGCCCACGGCCAGCCGCAGGCGATCCCGGCCGCCACCCGCCAGCGTTTGCTGGCGGTGATGCAGCCGCCGCGCCCTTCCACCACCCCGTTACCACCGGTGCTGATTTTCCGCAGTAACGAGGTGCTGAGCCTCTCTCCGCAACTCAGTACAGAAGCGCACTGGCAACTCACCCGCGAGTCGGGTGAAATCACCGCGGGCCGCTGCCAGCCGGGACAGCCTCTGCGTCTGCCGCCGCTGGCTGAAGGTTATCATCAGCTGACGTTGCAGCAGGCGCATCAGCAGTGGACCTGTCAGGTAATTATCGCGCCGTCGCGCTGTTATGAGCCGCCTGCACTGGTGGCGGGTCACGCTTTATGGGGTGCCTGCGTCCAGCTTTATACGCTGCGTTCAGCAGAGAACTGGGGCATCGGTGATTTCGGTGATTTACGCCGGATGCTGCCGGAGGTGGCGGCACGCGGCGGCGCATTTATCGGTCTGAACCCGATCCATGCGCTGTTCCCGGCCTCGCCCGACAGCGCCAGCCCTTACAGTCCCTCGTCACGCCGCTGGCTGAATGTGATATACATCGATGTGAGCGCGGTCGCGGATTTTCAGCGTTCGCCAGCGGCACAGGCGTGGTGGCAGCAGGCTGCAACGCAGCAGGCGCTGGAACAGGCACGTGCGGCAGAGTGGGTGGATTATGCGGCCGTTACCCGGCTAAAAATGGCTGCGCTCCGCTTAGCCTGGCCGCAGTTTACGCAGCGTGAGGCCGATGATGCCGACGTGCGGGCGTTTAACGCCTTTATTCAGCAAGGCGGCGAAAGCCTGTTACATCAGGCGCTGTTTGATGCGCTGCATGCCGACCAGATGGCGCAGGATAGCCAGCGCTGGGGCTGGCCGGTGTGGCCAGAGGCGTTACAGCAACCTGACAGTCCGGCAGTGCAGCAATTCCTTCACCAGCAAGGCGATCAGGTGCGTTTCTGGCTGTGGTTACAATGGCTGGCTACAGAGCAGTTTGCCGCCTGTTGGCACTGCAGTCAGCAGCAGCAGATGCCGATTGGACTCTATCGCGATCTGGCGGTCGGCGTGGCGCAAGGCGGGGCCGAAACCTGGAGCGAGCGTCATCTCTACTGCCTGGATGCCAGCGTCGGCGCGCCACCCGATATTCTGGGCCCACGCGGCCAGGACTGGGGATTACCGCCGATGGACCCACAGGTGATGCAGCAGCGAGCCTGGCAGCCGTGGATTGCTCTGTTGCGCGCCAATATGCGCGACTGTGGCGCGTTGCGTATCGATCATGTGATGGCGTTACTGCGCCTGTGGTGGATCCCTGCTGGTCAGGGCGCAGCGAACGGCGCTTATGTCCACTATCCGATCGATGATTTACTGGCGATCCTGGCGCTGGAAAGTCAGCGTAACCGCTGCATGGTGATCGGTGAAGATCTCGGTACCGTTCCGGCAGAAATAGTCGATAAGCTGCGCGACGGCGGGGTTTACTCCTACAAAGTGCTCTATTTTGAACAGGCCACTGCGCAGGGTTTTCGTCCACCGGCCGAGTGGCCACGTCAGGCGATGGCCGTCGCCACCACGCATGATTTGCCGACGCTGCGCGGCTGGTGGCAAAGCGACGATCTCACCCTCGGGGCCAGGCTCGGTCTCTATCCTGACAAAGTGGTGCTGGCGGGGTTATATCAGGATCGGTTGCGGGCGAAACAGGCGTTGCTGAACAGCCTGCACCGGGTCGGCGCGCTGCCTAAACGTGCTGGCCGCGATGCACGCCGTACCCAGATGAGCAATGCGCTGAACCGGGCGATGCAGCGTTACCTGGCTGACAGCCACAGTGCATTGCTGGGTCTGCAACCGGAGGACTGGCTGGATATGGCGGCCCCGGTTAATATTCCCGGCACCAGCGACGAGTATCCGAACTGGCGACGCAAGCTCAGCGCCACGCTGGAGACGCTATTCAGCGATCCCGCCACCGACACGCTGCTGCGTGATCTGACGGCTCGCCGGAAAAGTCTTGTTAAGAGATAAGGGATGAAGCACTGAAGCACAGTTAAAAAACCAGGCGGTCAGTGATGAGCCTGGTTTTTAACTCAACCTCTGCCGGTGGGCGGGTTGTGCAAAACCGCAGGATCAGGGTTCAGGAGGAGAGAGATAGACGGCGTAAAACAGCAGCAACCTGATCGGGCGTAACAGCGCCGGTCGCGGCCGAGACGGTTAATTCCTCAAGTTCGTCATCTTCATCCCGAATAGCAATTCCGTTACGGTTTAAAAAAACCATCGCAACGAAAAAGGCTGTTCGCTTATTGCCATCATTGAAAATATGCCCACGGGCGATCGCAACCAGATAAATTGCGGCCAGCGCATAAATATCTGTCACATTTTCATAATAAAGCTGATTTTGTACCCGATGAATAATCGCCTCGGCCCTTTCGGGATCAGGCATCCCCGGGATGCCCGGCAGCAGAGTCAACAAGCGATCATGGAAGCCTATCACCTCCTGCGCACTGACCCAATTCATCGATCAGCCAGCGCCTTAATGGTTCGGCCATGTCGCCCCATAATGGTGGCAAATTCAGCATCCAGTTTCGCCTCTTGCCACGCGTTGAAGTCATTGCGGCTAATCAGCACGGCGGAAGAACCATCACGCCGGGTGATCTCTACCGGCTCGCCAGCGGTGGCTTTTTCCATAACCTCAGCAATATTTTGCCGGGCCTGAGTTGTGGTATAGCTGCGCATAAAACCTCCATCAATGTTATTCTGAAATGTACATAACAAACGTACAACTCACAAGGTATATCGTCTCCCTTTGGCAGCACAAAATCAGAAACCTTACGTTTTTTGCACGACGTGGAATGGGTTGCGGGTATCTCATAGATGGGCAGAGTAGCCGCCCGGGATGACGGATGGAACCGTTCTCAGACAGGGAATATCTGCCGCATAAAAAAGGTGCGCCGCAGCGCACCAGGTGGGACAACATCAGTATTGTCGGGGCGTTTCACCCCTTGCCTTTAACACTACTGATAAAGGTCTGCCGGGCAGAGGTCGATCCCAGCCGCTCGGCTTCATCCAGCAGCTTCAGCGCCTTATCGATATTGCCGCTATCAACCGCCTGTTTAATTTTCTGATTAAAGTAACCTTCTGTGTCACTCATGATCGGCTCCGCTTTTGCCGCAGGCGCTGTGGCCGCTGCAGGTGCAGCACGATAGGCCGCCGCCGGAGCCGTGTTGCCAACGGTAACCGAACCCGGACCGGAAGAGCCAAACAGCGGGCCGACCAGAATTGATGATCCGGAACTGGTCTGTAACTTCAGCTTCAGCGTGCCTTGACTGATGTGGCGCGCAATCGGATCGGGAATATCCGGCACCGCGTGACCCGTGCCCTGCGCGTAAGCCTTGGCCGGATCAAGCAGCGTGGTGGTCTGTGTCAGATCCTGTTCGGTGGTAAACACCAGCAGGTAAATTTTTTGCTGGCCCAGCGCGGGCGTCAGCTTCATCACCCCTTCCAGCCGGTCCGCTGCCATCACACCCGGTTTCTGGTAGGTAAAATAGCGGCTCGGGAACCAGGCGGCGGGCCGCATATTTTCATCCAGCACCAGCACGTTCGGGGCGAAAACCTGATTGTTCGCCACTTCGCTGCTCAGCGTCACCGTCAGTTCACCGATATTGGCTGGCAGACTAAAGGCCGCCACCGGTCCGGCAATGTGCGGGGCATTCAGCGATTGTCCGCTGTTCGCCAGCTGGATAGTCTGGGTCTGTGAAGCACTCACCGGCTGCCAGCTCAGGTGTTGCAGCTGGTCCGGTGCAACCTGCGGGGCAGAGGAGAGATCCTGCGGCACCAGATTGATGTCCGCCAGGGCTGGCAGACTGTGTCCGGCCAGTAACGCCGCGCTCAGGCAGAGCGCCGTCAGAGTTTTTGTCATTTTCATTATGCCTACCTTATTGCAGGCCACGGCGCGAACCAGGCAATGGCGCACCGTGACCCAAAAGACCTGTCAGGCGCGCAGCCGCGCCTGTGCTGGAGAGCGTCGGCTTACCACCAGATTTCCATCTGCGCACCGAAGGTAATCTCGTCGTTATCGCCACGGCTGTTAGTCAGGATGCCGTTACCGGTACTGTCAGCAGAGGCGAAGGTGGTGAGATCGCCAGAGCTGTCTTTGCTGTAGCCCCACTTCTCATCCCATTTGGCGTAAGTTGCGAACACGCGCAGTGCCGGACGGGACCAGATGCTGTCACCGGCCTGCCACTGCTGTGCCAGCGTCACTTTATACTGGCCGTTGCGCTCGTTAGCCTGCTGCGACTTCACATTGTCGTAGCCCAGCTCCAGCAGGGTACTCATGATAGGTGTCCATTTGTACATCGGGCGCACGCCCACGGTGTACCATTCGGTTCCGCGGTTATTATCCAGATCGATATTCTGATACATCGCCACGTACATCAGATCCCAGCGTTCCGCCAGCGAGATCGCGCCGTGATCGAGGATACGATACATGTCGCCGTTGTTGTTGAGGCTGGTACCCTGCGGCACGCCTTTGCCCTGCGAGGTCAGCGCATCAGTGGCATACTGCAGCACAAATTTGTTGTAGCCCTTCAGCATGCTCTGGGTATGTTCAGCCGTGAACATCCAGCCATCTTTGGAGGCGCCATCTTCCAGACGGTAGTCGTCACGGGCATTGGCGCGACCGTAGTCGACCCCCAGTTCCAGTACGCCGTTGGTGTTGGTTTCCAGCCCGGCCAGTCGCACGTCAAACACATCGTTGGCGGTGCTGGTGGCGAAGTCACGAATACGATCGCTGGAGAAGGTATATGAACCGCCCGCTTCTGACGAGCGGGTGGCGGCGAATGACAGCTTACCGAAACCGAGATCCACATCTTCCAGACCGGCGCCCGGACCGGAGATATCCCAGTAGTAGAAGTCAATCATGTGAACGTCATGGCGCTGATAGAAACGCTTACCGGCCCAGATGGTGGAGCCTGGCAGCGCATCGATCAGGTTTTTTCCCTTCACGTTCGCTTCACGGAAAGCTGGTGACGTCGCTTCCCAGTCATTCTGCTGCGCCACGGAGTAGGCCACGTTGGTGTCGAAATAGAAGCTCTTGTCGCCTTCTTTCCACACTTCCTGGCCTAATTTTAATTCGGCGTAGGTTTCGCATTCGTTACCCAGACGGTATTTACTTTGAGCACCGGTGGCCTGAAAGCATTGCTGTTCACCACCACTGCCGGTCCAGCCAATGCCGGAACGGGCGTACCCGGTAAAATCGACCGCCATCGTCGGGGCGGAGAGGGTTCCCACCGCGACGGCAACGGCGAGGGGAAGTTTGCGCATAGTTAACATTTTCTATCTCCTGAGGTCATTGCTTTTATTGTTTTGGCAGGGCTATACACCCGGCTCCTGATACAGCCTGCGACAGGCGCTCCCGTCCTCACGGAACAGGTGACAACGCTCGGGCGGCAGGCCGATACCGAGGATGGCGCCCTCTTTTACCAGCACGACGTCCTCCTGGCGGTAGACCAGGTTTTGACGAATGGCGGGAATCTGGATGTGGATCTGGGTTTCGTGTCCCAGTTGCTCCACCACCTGCACTTCACCCTCAAGGGTAACGTCAGCGATATCGCTGGAGAGCAGATGTTCAGGGCGGATGCCCAGTGACATGTTGCTGCCGATCTGCACGCCTGCGCTGTCGACCGGCAGCCAGACCAGCTGCTGATTGGGCAGCCGGACCTGCACCTGATCGATGGCGGTAGCGGTCACTTTGACCGGCAGAAAATTCATTTTCGGTGAGCCGATAAAGCCGGCAACGAAGCGATTGGCGGGATAGTGGTAGAGCTCCAGTGGCTTACCCACCTGCGCGATATGCCCGGCATCGAGCACCACAATCTTATCGGCCAGCGTCATCGCTTCGATCTGATCGTGCGTGACGTAAATCATGGTGCGTTTCAGTCGCTTATGCAGACGGGAGATCTCAATCCGCATCTGGACACGCAGCGCCGCATCGAGGTTTGAGAGCGGTTCATCCAGCAGGAAAACCCGCGGTTCCGCCACCAGCGTCCGGCCAATCGCCACGCGCTGACGCTGCCCGCCGGATAGCGCTTTGGGGCGACGGTCCAGCAGATGCGCCAGTTGCAGGATCTCCGCCACCTGATTCACCCGCTGATGAATTTCGGCTTTTTTTACCCCGGCCAGCTTCAGGCCAAAAGACATGTTTTCCGCTACCGACAGGTGCGGATAGAGCGCATAGGATTGAAACACCATGCCGATACCGCGCTCGGCGGGCGGCACCTCATTCATGCGGCGGTCACCAATCAGCAGCTCCCCGCTGGTGATGGTTTCCAGTCCGGCAATCATGCGCAGCAGTGTTGATTTTCCACAGCCTGATGGGCCAACAAAAACGACAAATTCCCCTTCACGAATAGTGAGATCGATATCTTTCGATACCACCGTATCGCCCCAGGCTTTTGTGACATTGCGTAGCACAACGCTCGCCATGATCCCTTCCCTCTTAGCTGCTCATTCGTGTCTGCTCTCGGCAGACGGGTTCCGGGGCTTACTATGCGCAACGATGGCGGGGCTAACATCCTCCGCCGTAGCGCAACCTGCTGGGGGAGGAGACGGGAGGAGGAGAAAGCGGGGCTGACGCGGCCGCAGGCGGCGGGCGGCTGTTTTTTGTGATCGCTAACGCAGACCTGCCGGTTTTTTTGCCCGTATCCGGCCGGTTCGCCCACTTTTTGCCAGCGCGATCACACCCCTCAGCCACAGGGCGTAGAGCGAAGGAGGATGAGAAGCGGTGACGGATGCGCACAATGTTGCCGGTAGAGTAATCACCGCTTCCGCAAACAGGATGGACTTATGACGATGAAAACCGGTGCACGAATTCTGGCCCTCTCTGCCCTCTCTGCCGTGCTGTTTTCAGCATCCGCAGTGGCGAAAATTGAGGAAGGCAAGTTGGTCATCTGGATCAACGGCGACAAGGGCTATAACGGCCTTGCCGAGGTCGGTAAGAAGTTTGAACAGGAGACCGGCATTAAAGTGACGGTGGAGCATCCTGACAAGATGGAAGAAAAATATCCGCAGGTTGCCGCCACCGGCGATGGCCCGGATATCATCTTCTGGGCGCATGACCGCTTTGGCGGCTACGCCCAATCCGGCCTGCTGGCTGAGATCAGCCCGGACGCCAGCTTCCAGCAAAAAATCTTCCCTTTCACCTGGGATGCGGTGCGCTTCGACGGCAAGCTGATCGGTTATCCGATTTCGGTTGAATCCCTGTCGCTGATTTACAACAAAAAGCTGCTGCCACAACCACCGAAAACTTGGGAAGAGATTGCCGGGCTCGACAAGCAACTGCGCGCCAAAGGCAAAAGCGCCCTCATGTTTAACCTGCAGGAACCCTACTTCACCTGGCCGCTGCTGGCCGCCGGTGGCGCTTATGCCTTTAAGCTGAATGACGGACGCTATGACGTGAAAGATGTCGGTGTGGATAACGCCGGTGCCAAAGCGGGTATGCAGTTCCTGGTCGATCAGGTTAAAGCCAAAACCCTGAATGCCGACACCGACTATTCGATTGCTGAAGCCGCCTTCAATAAAGGGGAAACCGCCATGACCATTAACGGTCCCTGGGCGTGGAGCAACATCGATAAAAGCGGCATCGACTACGGCGTAGCTGAGTTACCGACCCTGAACGGTAAACCGTCGAAAGCCTTTGTCGGGGTGCTGAGTGCCGGGATCAACGCCGCCAGCCCTAACAAAGAGCTGGCAAAAGAGTTCCTGGAAAACTACCTGCTGACCGATGCCGGACTGGATGCGGTTAACAAGGACAAGCCGCTGGGTGCCGTGGCGCTGAAATCATTCCAGCAGACGCTGGAAAAAGATTCCCGTATTGCCGCCACCATGAGCAACGCCCGCCACGGCGATATCATGCCGAACGTTCCGCAAATGGCCGCGTTCTGGTACGCGATGCGCACCGCTACCCTGAATGCGCTGGGTGGTCGTCAGAGCGTGGACGCCGCACTGAAAGATGCACAGGCGCGCCTGAAAAAGTAATCCTCCCTTTATAGCCGGGGCAACCCGGCTTGAGTGACCGTTAAGGAAAACCGCATCATGTCAGGAAAACCGAAAACGCCGGGTCTGTTGATTAAAAGCGTTCTCATCGGGATCTGCTGTCTGCTGGTCGGCTATCTGCTGGTGCTGATGTACGCACAGGGCGAGTATCTGTTTGCGCTGCTAACGCTGATTCTCAGTGCGCTCGGCCTGTGGATTTACGCTAATCGTCGCGCCTACGCCTGGCGCTATGTCTATCCCGGCGTGGCGGGAATGGCGCTGTTTGTGCTATTTCCCCTCGCCTGTACCATCGCTATCGCCTTCACCAACTACAGCAGCACTAACCAGCTTACCTTTGAACGGGCACAACAGGTGCTGATGAGCCGTTCTTTCCAGTCGGGCGAAGCGGTTAATTTCTCGCTTTATCCGGCGGGCGACCGCTGGCAGCTGGTGCTGAGCGAAGGCGAACAGCATTATGTTTCTCCGCCGTTTCGCTTTGGTGACGAACAACAGCTGAAAATGCAGCCCGCCGCGCAACCGGCTGGCGATCGCGCCACGCTGAGGGTGATCACCGGCAATCGCCAGGCGCTGAGCCAGATCAGTGCGGTGCTGCCGGATGGCCGCCAGTTACGCATGAGCTCGCTGCGCCAGTTCTCCGGTACTCAGCCGCTGTATCAGGTTGGCGCGCAGGATGAACTGACCAATCAACAGAGCGGCGTGCATTATCGCGCTAACCCGCAAACCGGTTTCTATCAGGCGATTAACGCCGACGGCAGCTGGGCAAATGAAACATTGAGTCCTGGTTTCACCGTCAATACCGGCTGGAAGAATTTCCTGCGGGTCTTTACCGATGAGGGCATACAGAAGCCGTTCCTGGCAATCTTTGGCTGGACGATGTTGTTCTCGTTGATCACTGTGGTGCTGACCGTGGCGGTCGGCATGGTGCTGGCCTGTCTGGTGCAGTGGGAGGCGCTGCGCGGCAAAGCGGTTTATCGGGTGATGCTGATCCTGCCTTATGCGGTGCCGGCGTTTATCTCGATCCTGATCTTTAAGGGACTGTTCAACCAAAGCTTTGGCGAGATCAACGTGATGCTCAGCGCACTGTTTGGTGTCAAACCGGCCTGGTTCAGCGATCCGACGCTGGCGCGCACCATGCTGATTATCGTCAACACCTGGCTCGGTTATCCCTACATGATGATTCTCTGCATGGGGCTGCTGAAAGCGATTCCTGACGATCTCTATGAAGCTTCGGCGATGGACGGTGCCGGGCCGTTGCAGAACTTCTTCCTGATTACGTTGCCGCTGCTGCTCAAGCCGTTGATGCCGCTGATGATCGCCAGCTTCGCCTTTAACTTTAATAACTTTGTGCTGGTGCAGTTGCTGACCAACGGCGGACCGGATCGCATCGGGACCACCACCCCAGCGGGCTATACCGATTTGCTGGTCAACTACACCTGGCGCATCGCTTTTGAAGGCGGCGGCGGACAGGACTTTGGACTGGCGGCGGCGATCGCTACCCTGATCTTCCTGCTGGTGGGTGCGCTGGCGGTGATTAACCTCAAAGCGTCGCGAATGAAATTCGACTAAGAGTCTGGCCCAACTGGCGTCATTGTTGCAGGCCGTCCGGAGACGGACAGCGCGGAACAAGCAGGCGTACACCTGGTACGTGAGGATGATGAGCACTGCCCAGGTTCAGACTGACAAATAAAATAGCCTGATGGACCAGGTTCTAAGGAGTTGTTATGGCTATGGTACAACCTAAATCGCAACGGCTGCGTCTGCTGATGACGCACCTGCTGCTGCTGTTATTTATTGCCGCAATCCTGTTTCCACTGCTGATGGTGATCGCTATTTCGCTGCGTGCCGGCAACTTCGCCACCGGCAGCCTGATCCCGGAGCAGATCTCCTGGGAGCACTGGCGGCTGGCGCTGGGCTTCAGCGTTGAACACGCGGATGGACGGATTACGCCGCCGCCTTTCCCGGTGCTGCTGTGGTTGTGGAACTCGGTCAAGATTGCCGCCATCAGTGCGCTGGGCATTGTGGCGCTCTCCACCACCTGCGCCTATGCGTTTGCACGTATGCGCTTCGCCGGTCGCGCCAGCCTGCTGAAAGGGATGCTGATTTTCCAGATGTTCCCGGCGGTACTGTCGCTGGTGGCGCTGTATGCCTTGTTTGATCGGCTTGGCCAGTATCTGCCCTTTATCGGACTGAATACGCATGGTGGGGTGATCTTCGCCTATCTGGGCGGCATCGCGCTGCATGTCTGGACCATCAAGGGCTATTTCGAAACCATCGACGGTTCGCTGGAAGAAGCCGCCGCGCTGGACGGTGCTACGCCCTGGCAGGCGTTCCGGCTGGTGCTGCTGCCGCTGTCAGTGCCGATTCTGGCGGTGGTGTTTATTCTGGCGTTTATTGCGGCGGTCACTGAGGTACCGGTCGCGTCGCTGCTGCTGCGTGATGTTAACAGTTACACCCTGGCGGTGGGGATGCAGCAATACCTGAATCCGCAAAACTATCTGTGGGGCGATTTTGCCGCGGCTGCGGTGCTCTCCGCCATTCCGATCACGCTGGTGTTCCTGCTGGCGCAGCGCTGGCTGGTCAGCGGTTTAACCGCTGGCGGCGTGAAAGGGTAAACGATCATCATTGTACGTTGCCACTGCTTACACAACATCTGTTGTGGTTGAGGATTCGGCGGCCTGCGGGCCGCCATTTTTATGCTGTCAGCGTCCGGCTACCGGCCACCAGTGCCAGGATTATCGCGGTTAACGTCTGCTGACCTTCTGCCTGACTGATATCGCCGCGCACCACCGCGCCGGCTATCGCATCTGCGGCCCCCAGCATCCCCCACATCCCGGCCTCAGCAATCCCGTTTTCGCCACTAAAAGGCGCAAACCAGTGCTGACAGCGGGCGATAAAGTCGAGCTGATAATGGCGTTTAACGGCGGCAAGTTCAGGCGAGGTGCTGAGCGCTGAAAGCAATTCAGGGATTTCACGCCCCTCCGTCATCACGCAATCCACATAACAGGCGGCGAGCACCTCCGCTTTCTGTTGTAGCACTACGGGCGCGGCACGCATGGCCGCCTCCATCAGGTCAGTCTGGCGGCGATCAAAGTCGGCATAGAGCGCCGCCAGCAGACCATGTCGGGTGATGAAGTGATCGTACACTACCGGCTTACTGACTCCCGCGGCTTCGCCAACCCGGGCCAGCGTCAAAGCCTCACTGCCTTCGGCCTGCATCAACTGCCATGCAACGTCTAACAACTGTCTGCGTCGGGCTTCACGCGACAGACGCGGCCTGGCGGACTTTTCACTGATCATAAGGTCTCCGATCGGCAAACAAACCCTGACCCAACTGCTGGGCCTGTTGAAAGTGCGACTCAGGATAGCCCTCATCGCCGGTCAGCAACAGTTCGCTGGTCACCACCGGCGCGCCACAGTAATCAAAGATGCCATGATCAATCTGATTCCGCATGCTGGCGAAGTAGCCGTGCCGCAGGTAGGTTCGGGTATCGGCAGCCCCCAATGCAATCAGATGAACAGGAAGATGGCCGAGACGTTTCACTATCCGCCCGTCCTGCTCCTGATAAGCCCAGCCCTGAGTGAAGACCCGATCAATCCAGCCTTTCAGCTGCGCCGGAAAGGACCACCAGTAGACCGGATAGACCAGCACCAGCGCATCGGCGCGATCCACGCGTTGCTGTTCTGCCAGCACATCCGGCGGCGAAGCAGCCAGCCCTTTGAACTGTGCGACATCACCGGGATTGAAACGCGGATCAAATCCTTCTGCTGCCAGGTCTGCCCGTTCAACCGTATGGTGGACTGTGGCGGTTATCCCCTGCTGCAGTTGGTCTGCAACGCGGTGAGTATGAGCATCCCGATCGGGATGGGCTGTCACTATTAATGCGTGCATCGTCGTCACCTGCCTTGAGTTACCGGTAAGTTACTAAAGGTAGGTTACGGTTAGTAGGTTAGCAAGCACTGTTTTACACCGGTGGCGCAGACCGCATTGACGGTTTAAACGCCGCGGTCGCCCGTAGCGCCTGTTCAAGCCGGTGTGAGTCAATAGTAAAGGGCAGATCCGCCAAGCTGGCGGCGGGGAAATGAATATCCTGGGCGATCTGCCGCAGCGCTGCATCAGGAAGAGTGGCGGGCAGCGTCAGCGGACTGTAGAAACGCCGCAGCAGTGATAACAGTGTCGGCTCCACCTGACCGTTATCCTGCTCGATCAATGAATGCACCAGCAGGCTGAAGCCCACCTTTTCACCGTGCAGCCAGTGATGAAGTTCAGGCTGATGCGTCAGCCGGTCGTGAATCACATGCGCAAAGCCGGGAGTCGCCATGCTGTCCTGAATGCTGTTCGCCAGTCCGGCCAGCACAATATTGGCTTCGATAATTTTTTCCAGCGCGGGGGTCACCTGCTGCGCGATGTTGGCCGCCACGGCCGCTTCGCCCCAGCGTTCACACCATTCCAGTGCCTGCCTGGCGGCGTTGACTTTCAAATCCAGCGCCAGCCGGTGCGGCGTCTGCCGCTGATAGGGTTCAAACTCAATCCATTTCGCCAGCGCATCTACCATGCCGGCGCGCAGATAGCGTATATCGCTGTTGGCAATCACCTCGCTATCCACCAGAATCCACTCCGGCATACAACTGAGCGGCTGGCTGCGCAGATGACCACCCTGTTGATTGTAAATAATCGCCAGCGGTGACCAGGCCGCGCAGGTCGCTGCCACCGTCGCCATATTAACCAGCCGTACCTGCGGCAGCGCATCATTGATCGCT
The DNA here is from genome assembly GCF_002095315.1 of Pantoea conspicua. GTDB lineage: Bacteria > Pseudomonadota > Gammaproteobacteria > Enterobacterales > Enterobacteriaceae > Pantoea > Pantoea conspicua. Next base: position 153,452 of record NZ_MLFN01000001.1, on the reverse strand, counting down.
TTGGCGCAGTCCAGCACCCGGCCGCCGCCGATCGCCAGAATCAGCGATGCGCCATGCGTCTGCACCTGTTGCTGGAGATCGGCAATCGCCGCATCGGTGCATTCACCGGGCAAATAGTCGAGCTGCCAGCGTATGCCGGCCTGCTCCAGACTGATACTGAGCTGCGGGTTGACCGCTTGCCAGGCGCGCGGCGAGGTCAGGATATGAATATGCGTGGCCAGCGGCCGGATGATTTCACCCACCTCCGCCCGCAGGCCGGGACGTTGCAGATAGCCTTTCGGCGACATCACACGAAACATCAGCGCCCCTTAGCGACGATAGGCCAGCGAACGGACCAGCCGATCGCCCAGTTTTTGAATCAGCATCACCAGCGCCAGCAGCACCACGATGGTGGCCGCCATAATCTGGTTATCAAAACGCTGATAACCGTAACGGATCGCCAGATCGCCCAATCCCCCTCCGCCGACTACACCGGCCATCGCTGAGAAGCCAATCAGCATCACAATGGTCAGGGTAATGCCCGCCACCAGCGCCGGTAACGCTTCCGGTAGCAGGACGCGACTGACGATATGCCACAGGGTGCCGCCCATCGACACCACCGCTTCAATCCGTCCGCGATCCACCTCATCCAGCGCGTTCTCGACGATGCGGGCAAAAAAGGGAAAAGCGCCCAGGGTGATCGGCACGATCGCGGCGGTACTGCCCAGCGTGGTGCCCACCAGTAAGCGGGTAAACGGAATCAGCGCGATCAACAGCACCACAAACGGCAGCGCCCGGCCCGTATTCACCAGCGCATTCAGCAGCCATGACACTCCCCGGTTAGGCAGAATGCCCTGCGGGCGGGTCAGAAACAGTAAGACGCCAACCGGCAAACCGATCGCCACGGTAAACAGGGCCGCCAGCAGCACCATGTAAAGCGTTTCTCCGGTGGCGTTCAGCAGCAGTTGCTGAAAACGTTCGCTGGTCAGGCTACGCATCGTGTCAGGGCTCCACGCTGATATTTTTCGATAAAGGCCCGGTCCGCTTCGCCATCTTTCAGCAAAAGCTGCCGCAGACGTCCCTCTTCACGTGCCATGATCTGACTCAGTGACCCGCTCTCCACCAGCCGGCCCTGTTCAAGCAGCGCGGCACCGTCGCAGATCCGTTTCACCACCGTCATCTCATGGGTGATGAGCACGATAGTAATATTCAGCTGCTGCTGAATATCCGCCAGTAAATCCAGAATCGATGCGGTGGTTTCAGGGTCAAGCGCGCTGGTTGCTTCATCACACAGCAAATAACGCGGCCTGGCCGCCAGCGCGCGGGCGATACCGACCCGCTGTTTTTGCCCGCCGGAGAGCTGCGACGGCCGCGCCGCTGCAAAAGGGGTCAGCCCAACCAGTTGCAGCAGTTCGCTGACCCGCTGACGCCGCGCGGCGGGCGGTACGCCAGCGATCTCCAGTGGCAGGTCGATGTTGTCATGCACATTGCGCGAGTGCAGCAGATTGAAGTGCTGAAAGATCATCCCCATCTGCTGCCGCTGCTGGCGCAACTGCGCCAGGCTCATGGCGGCAATGTCCGCTCCATCAATCTCAATCTGGCCACTGGACGGAGTCTCCAGCCGGTTCAGGCAACGCAGCAGGGTACTTTTCCCGGCGCCGCTGCGGCCTAAAATGCCAAAAATTGTCCCCTCTTCGATGGTCAGCGACAGGTCATCCAGGGCGGGGGTTGCCGCGCCGGGATAGTGTTTGCTGAGATGTGAAAGTTTAATCATGCTGCGGGTCCGCTACCGGGATCACCGAGCCGTGATAATTTTTGCGGATAAAGTCGGCCACCTGCGGCGAGCGCAGATCTTTCGCCAGCTGCAGAATACGCGGATCTTTAACCAGCCCGGGCGTGGTCACCAGCAGGTTGGCATACGGATTGTGATTCGCTGACTCCAGTCCCAGCGCATCTTTCGCTGGCGTCAGCCCCGCCTCCAGCGCGTAGTTGCCATTGATCACCGCCGCATCCACATCATCCAGCGCCCGTGGCAGCTGCGGTGACTCAATCTCAATGATTTTGATCTGTTTCGGGTTGTCGCTGATATCTTTTGGCGTCACCAGCGTTGAACCCGTTTCGCCCTGGGCGCCCAGTTTAATCAGCCCTTTGTCCTGCAACAGCCACAGCGCCCGGCTCAGGTTGGTGGAGTTGTTCGGCACCGCGATGCTGGCACCCTGCGGCAGGGCCGACAGGCTTTTCACTTTATGAGAGTAAATGCCCAGCGGCTCTATGTGCACACTGGCCGCCACCGCGAAGGTTTTCCCCAGCGCTTTTTCCTGATCTTTCAGATAAGGCAGATGCTGGAAATAGTTGGCGTCGACATCACCTGATGCCAGCAGCTCGTTGGCATTCACGCCGCCGCTCAGCTCGACGATTTTAAAATCGAGTGTCGGATCGAGGGTTTTGACATATTCCAGAATTTCCGCGTGTGGCACCGGATCGGCTGCGACACGTAATGGCGCTGCCTGCAAACTCTGAGCAATCAGCAAAGTGAGCCCGGCAAGGGCTAAGACGCGCTTTTTAATCATCATTTATCTCTTATTATCAGTGTTGAGCTTGTTCAGGGTAGAAACGCTGGGCGACTTCCGGATGGGAACGTAACCGGCCTTTGAGGTAGTTCCAGCCCACTTCACGTAACAGCGGATTAAGCGGATCGCTGCTCGGTCCCTGCGCCAGCCGGGCCAGCGACGGCGGCAACTGATAGATCGGCACCACGGCATCCAGCTGCGCCCCCAGGAAGAAGGCGATAGAGAGCCGTTCACTGGCCTGCTGAGGCGACACCACCCGATGCACGGTGGCGCGCAGGTAGCCGTTGGTCGCCAGCTCCAGCAGTTCGCCGATATTCACCACAAAAGCGCCGGGCAGCGGCGATGCGTCAACCCAGTGGTCAGGCGTAACCTCCACCTGCAAGCCTGGCTGATCGTCCTGCAGCAGCAGCGTCAGAAAGCCTGTGTCTTTATGCGCACCCACGCCCTGACGCGATTCGCTGTCGGTACGACCCGGGTAGCGGATCAGCTTAATGTGTTCGTTGGGGTAGTCGCCATACAGGTTGTCGAAGGCGTGACGCGGCAGATCCAGCGCCTCGGCAAAGGCCCGCAGCAGCTCCAGCGCCACCGAGGTCATCTCCTGCTGCCAGCGGGTCACCACCGTTTGCAGCTCAGGCAGCGCGGCGGGCCACTGGTTCGGACCCTGCATCCGCTGCCAGGCGGGAGACTCAGCGGTGACCGGCAACGCCTCGCGTTCAGCGCCAATATCAAACTGTTCACGGAAATCAGGCTGGCTGCGGGTAATTTCAACACCGGCAAGGTTATAGCCGCGGAAATGGGGCGAATTGGCCATTCTGACCGATAATTTATCCTGCTCGGGTAAAGCAAAAAAATCCCGGGAGACGCGCTGAACCGCATTTAATAAATCAGTATCAATGCCGTGATTAATTAAATAAAAGAAACCGACATCGCGCGCTGCCTGGCCTAATTTTTCAAGGCACTGCTGCTGCTGTTGTTTATTACCGGACAATAACGCGAAATCAATGATCGGTAATGATGATGACGTTAACTCACTCATTATTGACACCCTGTTGGCATGGAATGAATTAACCTTGCCAGTTCACCGGGTGTTTAACTACCAACTAATCCTGCAATCGATATTCAGACGGCGGGAATAACGCGATTATTCTTAACCGCCTCATTATTCAGTGCTTATTCAGTGGGCCACCGGACAAATTCCGGCGGCTGCCAGGCGGTGATAGCGGGTAACGGCGCGTCATAGCGCACGATATCGACAAAGCAGGTCTGGGCGCTGCATCCCTGCCCCAGTCGCGAGCTGCCGCAATCGCGGGTCAGCACGTTAGGGTTACCGTGTTTATCCAGCGGCAGGTCGCCATCCTGATCCAGCGGGTCATACCAGGCGCCGGTCGACATCTGTACCACGCCAGGCCGGATATCCTGCGTCAGATGAACACCCGCCAGCACCGCCCCGCGCCCATTAAACACCTTCACAATGCTGTTTTCGCTGATGCCGCGCGGTACCGCGTCATCCGGGTGCATCCAGAGCGGCTCGCGTCCGGCAATTTTGGTTTGCTGGCTGATACGCCCGTGATCGTACTGACTGTGCAGCCGGGTACGCGGCTGGCTGGAGAGCAGATGCAACGGCCACTGCTGCTTCTCCTGCTGCTGCGCCTGATATTCGTCCGGGTCCCACCAGGCAAATCCTGGCGCTTCGGCGTAGCCAAAACCGGCGACCGTCTGCGAAAACAGCTCAATCCGGCCAGAAGGTGTCGTCAGCGGTGCGGCATCAGGATCGTCACGAAATGCCTGCAACAGGATCTGCGACGTATCGGGCAGCGGATATTCCAGCTTGCCGGCGGCCCGGAACGTATCGAAGTCGGGCAGCACAATGCCCTGCTCCGCGGCGCGTGGGCGTGATGCATCGTAGATTGCCGCTAACCACTGGCGTACATCACGTCCTTCAGTGAAGCGCTCAGCGAAGCCAAGCCGTTCTGCCAGTGCAGCAAAAATCGCATAGTCAGACTGCGATCCGGCAAACGGCGGCAGATGCTGCGGCATGGCGATCATAAAACCATCATTGCTGGCACTGCCGATATCTTCGCGCTCAAGCGAGGTGCTGGCGGGCAGCACGATATCGGCAAACTTCGCCTGGGCAGTCCAGAACTGCTCATGCACGATAATGGTATCCGGCTGCTGCCAGGCGCGGATCAGCTTGTTGAGGTCCTGATGATGATGGAAAACGTTACCGCCCGCCCAGTAGACCAGCCGGATATCAGGGTAAGTCCGCTGCTGCCCATCAAATGCATAGCTGCCACCAGGGTTCAGCAGCATGTCAGCAATACGCGCCACCGGAATGTTTTGCTGCACCGGGTTGTGATCGGCAGGCAGTCGGGGACCGGAAAACTGACGCCGGGCAGCACCCGCCAGGTTGGTCGAGGCATAGCCAAAACCCAGCCCGCCACCCGGCGTGCCAATCTGGCCCAGCAGCGCCGTGGTGGCAACCGCCGCCCAGAACGCCTGTTCGCCCTGCCGCGCACGCTGCACCGACCAGGCAATATTGACCATGGTTTTGCTTTCCGCCATCTGCCGCGCCAGCTGGCGGATCTGCGCCGCCGCTAATCCGGTCAGTGGCGCGGCCCATTCCGGGGTTTTCACCACGCCGTCCCGTTCGCCGGTCAGATAAGCGGCATATTCATCGAACCCCACCGTGTAGCGGGCCACAAAGTCGGCGTCGTAGCGGGATTCCGCAATCAGCACCTGACCGATTGCCAGCAGCAGCGCGGTATCAGAGCCGGGCTGAATCGCCAGCCATTCCGCATCCGGCACCGCCGACAGATCGTTTCTGACCGGGCTGACATTAATAAAGCGGGTGCCGTTCTGGCGCAGCGTCGTCAGCCAGTGCGCCAGTGCATGATCGCTGGCCCCGCCGCCATTGACCTGGGCATTGCGGAGCGGCAAGCCACCGATCGCGACAAACAGCTCGCAATGCTGCGCCAGTACCGGCCAGTGGGTGTGCTGACGCTGCAACGTGTCGAGATCGCCGAGGATATGCGGTAAGGTGCGTTCACCGGCGGCAATACTGTAGGTGTTGGTGCTGCCGGTATAGCCGCCAAAACCGTTGAAGAAGCGGTGCAGCTGACTCTGCGCATGGTGAAAGCGTCCGGCACTCGACCAGCCGTAAGAGCCTGCATAAATGGCCTGAGTGCCGTGCTGCCGCCGCACCCGCGCCAGCTCATCCGACACCAGCTGTAACGCGTGTTCCCAGCTCACCTCAACAAACGGCTCTTTGCCGCGTGACTGGCGCGATGCGGGCTTACCCTGCAGGTAACCCAGCCGCACCGCCGGGTACTTCACCCGCGTGTCACTGTGTATCGCGTCCGGCAGCGACTGACCAATCAGAGAAGGATTGCGATCCCACGCCACCGGCGTTACCGCTGTCAGCCGCCCCTCTTCGGTGGTGACGTGATAAGTCCCCCAGTGCATCACGGCTAAATCACTGTTTTTCATTGGTTACTCGCGGCGAATACGACGCGACAGGCGCGTCCCCAGGGTTTGTAACAGCTGAACGATCACGATCAGCACCAGTGCGGTGGTGAGGGTGGCAAAGGCATCAAAACGTTGGTAGCCGTAGGTGATCGCCAGATCCCCTATCCCGCCGCCGCCTACCGTGCCGGCCATAGCAGTCGCACCCAACAAGCCGATGGTGGCCGTGGTCAGGGCGAGAACCAGCGACGAGGCGGCTTCCGGTAACATGAAGTACCAGATGGTCTGAAAGGTCGTGGCCCCCATGGCATTGGCAGATTCAAGAATGCCCTCATCGACCTCCAGCAGCGCACTCTCCACCAGCCGGGAAATGTAGGGCGCAATAAAAATCACCAGCGGGACGATGGCACCGGCGGTGCCGATAGTGGTGTTCACCAGCAGACGGGTCAGCGGCAGAATAGTAATCAGCAGAATAATAAACGGCAGCGAACGGATAATGTTCACCACCGGATTGAGGATTTGATGCATCAGCCGGTTCGGCATGATGCCGCCAGGACGGCAAATCACCAGAATCACGCCCAGCGGCAGGCCAAGCAGCGAACCAAACCCCAGCGATACGCTCACCATCACCAGCGTGTCCTGCAAGGCGATTAAAAACTGGTCGCCGGTAACCGCAGTATCAAACAGATCAGATATCACTGATTTTCACTCCTGTTGCCGTCAGAAAATCCTTTGCCGCCGCGATTTGTGCCGGCTCCCCGCTGAGCTGAACGATCATGAAGCCAAGAATGGTGCGCTGCACTTCCGACATATTGGCGAACAGGATATTGACCTCGACGGCAAAATTGCGGATCAGATGATGGATAATCGGCTGCTGGGCGGTGCTGCCGACGAATTCCAGCCGCAGTGACTGCAGGTTCGGCTGCTGGCTCAGCAGCGCCATCGTCTGCTGTGGCAGCCGATCATGGATCACCGATTGCACAAAGCTGGCGCTGACCGACTGTTGCGGATCGGCAAACAACGCCAGCACGTCACCCTGTTCAGCAATCCGGCCTTGCGCCATCACCGCCACTTTGTTGCAGATTTTTTGCACCACCGACATCTCATGCGTGATCAGAACGATGGTGATGCCGTAGCGCTGGTTAATCTCCTGCAGCAGCAACAAAATCTGCACCGTGGTTTGTGGGTCCAGCGCCGACGTCGCCTCGTCACACAGCAGAATGGCGGGGTTGGTTGCCAGCGCCCGGGCAATCCCGACGCGCTGTTTCTGGCCGCCGGAGAGTTCATCCGGATAACTGTGGGCCTTGTCGCTCAGGTTGACGAACGCCAGCAGCTCTTCAACCCGTGCAGTAATAAAAGCCTTATCCCGCCCCTGTAAAATCAGCGGGATCGCCACGTTATGAAAAACCGTCCGGGCATTCAGTAAATTGAAGTGCTGGAAAATCATGCCGATCTGCTTTTTGACCTGATTCAGGCGCGCTTTGCTGACGCCCTGTAACGCTTCGCCCTGCACCTCAACCGTGCCCGCCGTCGGCGTTTCCAGATGATTGATAAGCCGCAGCAGAGTACTTTTTCCGGCCCCGCTGGTGCCGATGACGCCGAAAATGTCGCCCTGATTAATGGTCAGGTTAACGTTATCCAGCGCCTTAACCTCAACGCCATTACGCGAGAAGGTTTTACTCACCTGGCGAAAGACGATAGTTGGCTGGCTCATTTGAAATAATCTGGCAGCAGATAGCCGCTATATTGCGGATCACTGACGATATACTGTCTGAATTCCGCTGAGTGATAGCCGGCAATAATATCGCGGGCAAACGCCGCCTGTTTATTCTTTCCGGCGACGGTAACCACGTTAATAAACTGACTGGTCGGTGCTTCCAGCTTCAGCGCTGAACTCAGTTTTATGCCGCTTGATACCGCGAAATTGCCCTGAATTACGCCAAAATCGACATCCGGCAACGCCCGCACCTGCTGCGCGTTATCCATCTCTTTCAGCACGATTTTGTACGGGTTTTCGCTGATGTTTTTCTGTGAAAATGTCGCTGCGTCACTGTCAGGATTGATCTTCAGCCAGCCGATGCTCTGTAACAGTAGCGCGGCGCGATATTCATTAGAGGGCTGATTCGGTACCGAAACCGTTGTACCCGGCGCTGGCGTAGGCAGTTGTCTGACGCGCTCAGAATAAAGCCCCATCGGCGGTGTCGGCACCTGAACAATGCCGACATTATCGATACCGAGCCGGTCATTAACCGATTTGAGATAGACCGGATGCTGCATGATATTGGCGTCAATAGTGCCACGGTGTACCGCGTCATTAACCTGAATACCATCGCTGAAATCTTTATATTCGATTTTATATCCCTGCTTAATTAGCCAGGGTGCAACCCCTTTTTCAAACTGCTCTTTATAGGGGCCGGGATTAAAGCCAATACGAATCACTTTTTCTTCCGCAGCATGGGCGGTGGAAATGAGCGTTGCGGCGGCGGCCATCAGATACCACGTTCCCTTAAAACTGATGCGCATAAAAAACCTTATTCATTATTGTGAGAAAAATTGATTTAATCACAGCCGCTGTAATCAGGAATAGTTAAAACCCGCCCGTCGCTTTGGCTTTTTTATGCTAACGATAGTTGTCTGCTGGAAATTCATTTAACGGCAATCGATAGTGTTATTTCTGCTAAAAAGGAATCACCAGGCTGTGTCATGCTCTGCCGCTTAGCAGACACTTTTCGGGGATATTATGGCGGAGTTTGCAGCATCGGAAATGGTGGCAGGGCTGGAGGAGAACCTCTTCAGTCTGTTAGAAAAGCAGGCGGCGCAGTTCGATGACCCGCACCTGCCGTTAATCGATCTCTCTTCGGGCAGTCCGCGCCAGCCGACACCGCCCGGCATTATTGCTTCCCTGCAGGCAGCCGCGGCGCAGCCTGAAAATCATGAATATCCCTCTTTCTGGGGCAAACCTGCGTTGCGCCGGGCTATTGCTGACTTTTATCAACGGCAGTACGGCGTGACACTCGATCCTGACAGCGAAATTGCGGTGTTTCAGGGAGCGCATATTGCGGTTAACGGCCTGCCGCGCGCGCTGCTCAACCCAGGCCAGGTGCTGATTTCCACCGATCTCTGCTATCCACTTTATCGCTCAGCGGCCCGCCAGGCGAATGCGGATTTTTACGGCATTCCGCTGGAGGCGAGTAACGCTTTCCTGCCGGACTTTAACGCGATCCCGGCGCCGATAGCAGCACGTGCCGGACTGCTGTTGCTGAATTATCCACATAACCCGACCGGCGCACTGGCGACGCCCGCGCTGTTTGCCGCCGCGCTGGCCTTTGCCCGTCAGCACCATGTGCCGCTGATGCACGACTTTGCCTATGCCACTCTCGGCAGCCAGCGCGGCGAACAGCCGATCAGCCTGCTCGCTCAGCCTGACGCCAAAGCATGGGGAGTGGAAATTTATACTCTGTCGAAGAGCTTTCTGATGGCCGGCTGGCGGATCGGCTTTGCCGTTGGCAATGCCTCGATCATCGCGGCGTTTAAAAAGTTGCATACCCACAGTTACAGCACGGTCTATGGTGCCGTGCAGGATGCCGCCATCACCGCGCTGGGATTGCCGTCTGAACAGATCGCGCAGCTGACCGAATGCTGGCATCAGCGACGGGTGCAGGTGCTGGCTAAGCTGGCCAGGCTGCGCTGGCCGGTACCATCCCGTCAGGGCACCTTTTTTCTCTGGCTTGCCACGCCATCTGGCATGACTGGCAAGCAGTTTGCCGCCCTGTTACTGGAGCAGGCACATCTGCTGGTCGCGCCTGGCGAAGGTTTCGGTCCGGCGGGTCAGCACTATATTCGCATCAGCCTCACCGCAGAGACGGATTTAATTATGCGCGCCCTTGATCGCGTTGCAGCGCTGAAATTATTTGGTTGATGCGGCCAGTATTATTAAATTATCAGCCCCAGCCATTCCGATAATAAAATCTGTAATTCGGTTACAAAATATTGATAAGCGTAAGCAGGGATGAATAAACAGACCCTGCTGCGTTTGTCAGGAACTGCGGTTATTTACTCCAAAAACTTGCAATAACTTACAATAATGGTCTAAGGTTTGGCGGCTGCGGTTACCAGCCGCTTCGCTTAACTATTATTCGGCTTCTTATAGCTTTCATTTCCACGGTTTCTTCTGAACATTATTTTGCGGCTGCGAAAGCTATAAGACTCCTTTATTTGAAGCATTTGAGGGGAATATGGACACCAGAAACTTATCGTCTGAACATCCAAAGAAACACTTCTGGAACAGGAAGCAAAAAGAGCTGACTGTTGATGACATTACCGTGATCGATAACGACATGCTGAAGCGTGCCGTGGGCGCTGCCGCACTGGGTAATGCGATGGAGTGGTTTGATTTCGGCGTGTACAGCTATCTCGCCGTGATTATCGGCAAAGTTTTCTTTCCGGATGCCAATAACGCGGTTCAGTTGATCGCCACTTTTGGTACTTTTGCTGCGGCCTTCCTGGTGCGTCCGATTGGCGGCCTGGTGTTTGGCCCGCTCGGCGACCGTATCGGCCGGCAGAAAGTGCTGGCGATGACCATGATCATGATGTCGATCGGTACCTTCTGTATCGGGCTGATCCCGGCATATTCATCGATAGGCATCATGGCACCGATCCTGTTGCTGGTGGCGCGTCTGATTCAGGGTTTCTCAACCGGCGGTGAATATGGTGGTGCGGCGACCTTTATCGCTGAATACTCTACCGATAAACGTCGTGGTTTTATGGGCAGCTTCCTGGAGTTTGGCACCATCGGCGGTTACCTGCTGGGCGCCAGCCTGGTGACGGTGATGACCACCCTGATGTCGAATGAAGCGATGATGACATGGGGCTGGCGCGTACCGTTCTTTATCGCCGCGCCGCTGGGTCTGTTCGGACTCTATGTGCGTCTGAAACTGGAAGAGACACCGGCATTCCAGCAGCATATGGAAAAACAAGAGGCGCTGGAGCAGAGTAAGCCGCGTCTGACGCTGATGCAGATGCTGAGCAAATACCGCGCACCGATGCTGAAATGTATCGGACTGGTGCTGCTGTTTAACGTTTCGAACTACATGCTGACCTCCTACATGCCGAGCTATCTGACTGGCGTTCTGGGTCTGCCCGAACTGAGCGGTCTGCTGCTGGTGATGGTGGCGATGTTTGTGATGATGCCGCTGACGCTGCTGTGGGGGCGCTGGACGGACCGCATTGGTCGTCGCCCGGTGATTGGTTTTGGTGCGGTAGGTCTGATCCTGCTGGCAATTCCCAGCTTTATGCTGATCGGCTCCGGTAATATGTGGGCGGTGTTTGGCGGGCTGCTGATTCTGGGCGTACTGCACACCTGCTTTAGCGGCACCATGCCCTCTACGCTGCCCGCGCTGTTCACCACTGACATTCGCTATAGCGCACTGGCGATCGGTTTTAACCTGTCAGTATCGCTGTTCGGTGGCACCACGCCGCTGATCACCGCCTGGCTGGTGGATACCACCAAAAACAACATGATGCCCGCCTACTACATGATGGGTGCCGGTGTGATTGGTCTGATCACTATCCTTACGGTGCATGAAACCGCCCGTCAACCGCTGACCGGCTCATCGCCTGCGGTGGCCACCAAAGCCGAAGCGCAGCGCCTGATTGATAAGCTGCGCAAACGCCCTAAGCCCACGGCAGCGCCGGCAAAATAGCCTGACCGACGACACCCTGCATTTGCAGGGTGTCTTTTTATCAGCCGTCGGTTATTTCCCTGCCGGATTCAACTGCCTGAAGCGCGCGACTTTAGCCCGATTGCCGCACAGCGCCATACTGCACCAGCGACGACGATGTGCTTTGGTGCGATCGTAAAACCACAGGGTACAGGCCGGGTGTTCGCAGGCCCGCAGCCGGCTGACATCCTCCTGCGTCAGTAACGTCGCCGCCTGTTCTGCAACCCGCCCCAGCTGCTGCATCGCAGTGTGATCCGGATAAACCCGCCGAAGCTGCAGCCCACCGTCACCGTCATTATCGAGCTGCAAATGGCTCTCTGCCACCTGCAGATAAGCGTTAAGCGCCTGCGGATCAACCGCCGCGCCCGCTTTCAGCTGCTGTACCGCATCACGAATGATCTGCCGCAGCTGTCGCGCTGCCTGTAACAATGCACCTGGCTGGTACTGAACCGGCGTGGTGTTTGTCACCAGATCGGCCTGCTGTAGCCAGGCCTCGACATCCCGATCGCTTTGCCAGAAATCGTGCGGCTGGCCGTCGACCTGGCTACCGTGTTAATGAAATCCAGTGCCGGATGATCCGCCAGAAACCACGGTCTGCGGGTTAATTGTGTGCTTCTCCGCCATCTCTTTATCCTGTATCGCCAGTATCCGCTGCGGCCAATGTAACCGATGAAAACACTTTTGAACAGTTACAGTGGCGTCAGGTAACCATTAAAAGTATCTTTACAGGTTACAAAGAGGGTGCATAATGACTTTTCGTAACCCCTTAAACATAGCTTTAACAGTTACAGGAAGCGCCCATGTCGATTCAACCGGTACCGATCGCCTACCGCTATCAGCAAGCTGACGGCGTAAATATTTTTTATCGTGAAGCGGGCAATACTGCGCTGCCTGCGCTGCTGTTGCTGCACGGCTTTCCCACCTCGTCTCATCAATTCCGCGATTTAATTCCGCTGCTGGCCGATAAATTCCACATTATTGCCCCCGACCTGCCCGGTTTCGGCTTTACTGAGGTGCCTGCGGAACGCAACTATCCGTATACCTTCGATGCCTTTGGTCAGACGCTGACCGCCTTTGTGGATGCATTAGGGCTTAAGCGCTATGCGATGTATGTTTTCGATTATGGTGCGCCTGCCGGGCTGCGGCTGGCGCTGGCTTATCCCGAGCGCGTCAGCGGATTGATCTCTCAAAATGGCAATGCTTATCTGGAGGGGCTCGGTGATGCCTGGGCGCCGGTGCGGGCTTACTGGGACGATCCGACCGAAGCAAATGGAGAGGTGATCCGCGACGCCATCCTGACGCCGGAAGGCGTTAAGTGGCAGTATTTGCATGGCGTCAGCGATCCGCAGCAGATCGCGCCGGAGAGTTATACCCTCGACACGCTGTTAATGGATCGCCCCGGCAATAAAGAGATTCAGCTCGCGCTGTTTCTGGATTACGCCAGCAATCTGCGGCTCTATCCGGCCTTTCAGGCCTTCTTCCGCCAGCAGCAGCTGCCGACCCTGGTGATCTGGGGCAAACACGATCCGTTCTTTATTCCGCCTGGCGCGGCGGCCTGGCAGCGCGATAATCCGCTGGCGGTGGTGGAGATGCTGGAGAGTGGCCATTTTGCGCTGGAAACCCATACCGCTTACATCGCCCAGCGTATCCGCGAAATGTTCAGCGGCGACTAACCGTCTCTGCTGCCGTAAAGTCACTCACCTTACGGCAGGCTGTTCACGCAGGATTACTCGTTACTGAAGCGGCCCACGGTACTGGCCGCGCCAATCGCGTGACCTTTAAGCTGGCTCAGCAGCTCCGTCTGGGTTAACCCCGCTTTGAGCTGGCCTGCCGGCAGATCGGTCGCAATCAGCACGAAGTTATAATGATGCAGACCGCTGCCCGCTGGTGGACAGGGTCCGTAATAGTGTTGAGTGCCAGGGGTATTTTTGCCGCCGGTATACCCTTTGCCCTGCGTCAGTTCGCCCTGAGCAAAGGCGCTGCGATCCGGCGCAATGTTATAGGCTACCATATGCGTCACGCCCTGCCCTTTAGCGCCCACCGGATCGGTCATCAGCAGGGCCAGACTGCGGGTGCCGGCGGGAACGGCAGACCAGTTAAGTTCTGGTGAAATGTTCTCGCCAGTGCAGGACGGATTACTTTTATTCGCACCGGCAAACTTTTTATCCAGCAGCGCATTATCGCTGAAATCTTTTGACTGCAAGGTAAATACTGACGCTGCCAGGGTGGTCGCAGGCAGCGTAGCCAGCATCATTGCACAGAGTAATTTCTTCACCAGTCACTCCTTTACAGGGTTTTATCAGGGTAAATTGCGGCAGGCTAGCGGGTTGTTGCCGGTTGCTGCTGCTTAAATATAACGGTTTTGTAAGATTTAGCGGCTTTATGCCGGGATCAGCCTGATAAGCGATGCGGAGCGCGACGCCGTTGTTCTTTAGCAATTTAATCGATATAAGTTAACGCTTCTGAATAATAAACAAGACAATGCTCAGCCTTGTCACCCGGAAGCAGAATTAATGCAGATCGAAGACCTCCGGATCTACGTCGCCGTCATTCATGCAGGCAACTTTACCGCAGCGGCGGACCAGTTAATGTTATCGAAGCAGTATGTGAGTCGTCGTATGGCCGCGCTTGAAGCCTCGCTTGGCGCACGCCTGCTGATTCGAAATACCCGCAAACTGTCAGTAACTGATGCCGGTCTGCTGTTCGCGCAGCACGCCCAGCGCATTCTTGATGACATTCAGGAAGCGGAGCTGGCGGTATCGGAACAGCGTCAGACTCTGCGCGGCAGCTTTCGCATCAATCTGCCGATGTCATTTGGCATGAACCATCTTTCGCCGCTGATCGCGGAGTTTCTCAGCCAGCATCCGGCACTGCAGTTTCAGATTGAGCTGGCCGACCGCTATGTCGATGTGATTGGTGAAGGCGTTGATATGGCAATCCGCATTGGCGCACTGGCCGACTCCACACTGATTGCCCGTCCGTTAGGCGAGCTGAAACGGGTGATTTGTGGCAGTCCCGCCTATCTGGCCCGGGCCGGCACGCCACAACAGCCGGAAGAACTGCTGCAACACGCCTGCCTGCGCTATGGTCGGGAGGGTCAGAATGGCTGGGAGTTACAGGTCAGCGGCAAACCTAAATGGCTGGCAGTCCAGGGGCCGATGGTCAGCAACAACGGTGAAGTGCTACTGGATGCGGCGCTGGCGGGCCTGGGGCTGGTCCTGCTGCCCGAGTTCATTGTCGGTCCTGCGTTACAGCGGGGCGAGCTGGTGACGGTGCTGGAACCGTTTCATCCGACGTCGCTGGCGCTGAATGCGGTTTACCCCCAGCACCGTCAGCGCAGTGAGGTAAACCGTCAGTTACTGGCCTTTTTACAGGCGCGACTACTCTCCTAACCGCGCCGTCAGCGTTAACCTTTATTCAGGGCGGCAAACACCCGTGCCACCGCCACCGCACCGGGATCGGGTACGCCATTGAGATTATCGCTGTTGAGGTAGGATGAGCGTCCCGCTTTGGCTTTACCCATGGTGGCGGTGGCGTCGCTGCCCTGCTGCGCCGCAGCGGCCACCTCCGCCAGCGATTTGCCTGCGACCATCGCCTCAATCACCGGTTGCAGCGCATCGATCAGGGTACGATCACCCTGTTGCGCGCCACCATACTGCTTCATTTTTTCCAGCCCCTGCTGCAGCGCGGCGGGCAAGGCATCGCCTTCAGCCAGTTGCTGAGCAGCTGCGGTAAAGAAAATGGCCATCAGCACGCCGCTGGAACCCCCCATCACCGTGGCCAGCCGTTCTCCGGTGACCGCGAGCAGATCAGGTAACGCGTTGAGCGGCAGCTGGTTGTCCGCACATTCGCGCTGGATCTGGCGAGCACCGGCAGCGAAGGTCGAGCCGGTGTCACCATCGCCCACCTGCGCATCCAGCTGGTTCAGTTCACTTTCACTGGCGATCAGGGTTTCGCATATGCTGTTCACTATACGGGCGACAGCCGGATTTTCCGAAGGCGTGGCGGTATGTTCAGTCACCTGCTGCTCCGCACTAACCGGCTGTAATTCACTCAGTTTAATCGCCTTCGCCCAACCCGTAACCTCTACCGGCGCACAAAGCGCCTGTTCAAACAGGGGTGTCAGCGTCATGCTGGTAACCGAAAAACCTTTCATATCCAGCGCCGTCATCAGCGGCGCGGGTCCAATCAGATAGCTGACCTGCTGGCTAAGTGACGAAGCAATCAGGTCACGGGTGACCAGACTCATCTCCAGCGCCGACATGCCGCCCAGATTATTGACCAGCAGCGCCCGCGGCTGCTGCGGATCGCCCTTCTGCATCACTTTCTCCAGCAGATGCTGCACAATTTGCTCGCTGTTCTGCGTTTTCAGCACGTCCACGCCCGGCTCACCATGGATACCCAGCCCCATCTCAACGCTGCCCTCCGGCACGCGTTGACCGCTCTGTTCATCAGGCAGATGGCAGCTCGATAGCGCCACACCCATGCTCGCGATGGCCTGGCTGGCTGACTCTGCTGCCGCGGTCACTGCCGCCAGATCGTCACCACGTTCGGCGACAAAACCCGCCACTTTATGCACCAGCAGCGTACCGGCTACCCCACGCGGCTGAGGATTATCGGGCAAAGCGACATCATCACCCACAATCACCATGTTGACCATAAAGCCCGCTTTGCGCGCTTTCTCCGCCGCCAGACCAAAATTGAGCCGGTCACCGGTGTAATTTTTGACGATCAACAGGCAGCCCGCGTCACCGGTCAGATTGATAATGGCGTTATACACCGCATCGACGCTGGGCGAGGCAAACAGATCGCCGCACACCGCGGCCGTCAGCATCCCTTTACCAATAAACCCGACGTGCGCCGGTTCATGCCCCGATCCGCCACCGGAAATCAGCGCAACCTGCTGTTTCTGCCACTCTTTACGCATCACGATACGGATGCGAGGCGCGACCGCCAGCCGCACCAGATTGCCCCATGGGCTGGCGTAAATCATGCCGTCTAACGCGCTATCAACAAGGTCATCCTTTTTGTTCATTACGAACCGGGTCATGGCTTTTCCTCTTATGAAAGTGTCAGTTGCTCCTGACGAAGTGTTACACAGCAAAAGAAGACGTGGGGAAATTCACGCCGCTAAGCGCAGAAATCAGACTGTTCGGCACGCGTCACCGCCGGGCGGTCTGCGGCACGTCTGCCTCCAGTCGATACACTTCTCGTTAATTGATTGATTTTTATCAAATGCCTTTACCTTTTTCTGAGAGCTTATGCGCAGAACGTCACTGATTAAACGCGGAAGGTAAATGTTCATTTGTTAACAGAGGATGTTTTGATGACCCAACGTATGATTCTGAATGAGACCGCCTGGTTTGGCGCGGGTGCGTTACGCCATTTACCGGAAGAGGTTCAGCGTCGTGGAATGCGTAAAGCGCTGATCGTCACTGATAAAGCACTGGTGGCAGCCGGTGCTCTGAAGCGGGTGACAGATTTACTGGCACAACATCAGCTCAACTGGGCACTCTATGATGAGGTTGTCCCGAACCCTACCATTCGGGTGGTGCAGGCAGGGGTTGAATGTTTTAAACGATCGGGTGCTGACTATCTGATCGCCATTGGCGGCGGGTCACCGCAGGACACCAGCAAAGCGATCGGCATTATTATCAATAATCCTGAGTTTGAAGATGTGCGCAGCCTTGAAGGCGTCTCCCCCACCCGCCATCCCTGCGTGCCCATCATTGCCATTCCGACCACCGCCGGTACGGCGGCGGAAGTGACCATTAACTACGTCATCACCGACGAAGAGAACCGCCGCAAATTCGTCTGCGTTGATCCGCATGACATTCCTAAAGTGGCAATAATTGATGCCGAAATGATGGCCAGTATGCCCGCCTCGCTCAAAGCCGCGACCGGTATTGATGCCCTGACCCACGCGATAGAAGGATACATTACCCGTGGTGCCTGGGCGTTAACCGATATGCTGCACCTCAAGGCGATTGAGATGATCAGCCACTCGCTGCGTGACGCGGTGGCGGGAAACATCGATGCGGTGGAGCAGATGGCGCTGGGCCAATATGTGGCGGGCATGGGGTTCTCCAACGTCGGACTGGGGCTGGTTCACGGCATGGCCCATCCGCTGGGTGCGTTTTATAACGTGCCGCACGGCGTGGCTAACGCGATTTTACTGCCGCAGGTGATGGCGTGGAATGCGCCCGCCACCGGCGAAAAATATCGCGATATTGCTCATGCGATGGGCGTGAAGCAGGTGGATACCCTGTCGCTCGATCAGGCGCGACAGGCGGCTGTGGAAGCGGTCAGACAGCTCTGCCAGGATGTAGGCATTCCGCGATCCCTGCGGGAAGTCGGCCTGCAGGATAAGGATATTGCTGCGCTGGCCCAGGCGGCGCTGGATGATGTCTGTACCGGCGGTAACCCTCGTGAACCCAATCTCGATGAGGTAATGGCGTTGTATCTGCAGAGCTAACGCCTGTGCCTGCAGCACGCGCTGCGCGCTGCAGGCAAACCGGTCCGCCTGCTCCGGCCGGCCGGTTTCTTAACCTCTGCTTCGCCAGCGCGCTTTCTCGTCAGTCAACGGCAGCCGGCAACGGCTCAACCGCTTTTTAGCCGCCCGGTTTCAGCCTGAAATCGCCCGTTCCTCTCTCAACTTATCACCGCGTACAGCGTGCAGTTTCTTTAGATTTTTAACGGCGTTTGACTTGATCTGGATCACAAAAATCCGCATTATGCGCTGCGAAAACCTTAATGACGCTGCGGAGATATCAATGACACTGTACCAGGGTATGCTAATTTTTTATGCCGTTGTTGCATTGGTCGCTACGCTGATCACCTTCTTTATCGCTAAAGATAAACTGAGCATTAAACTGCTGAGCGCATTTTTAGTCGGGGCAACCTGGCCGATGAGTTTCCCGGTCGCATTGATGTTTGCTCTGTTTTAATTGACAATTTACGCTTTCCCACCACACTGAGGTATATACGCCTCTGGCCGGATATCACCTGGCCACCGACGTTTGTTTGCTCAAGATAATCTCATTAAGGAGCGGATATGCGTTTTCTCAGCCTGATGATGGTAGTTACTGCCCTGACCGCCTGTAGTGCCCAACCGGGTAATGAAAAACCGGTGACTGCCAGTGAAACCCGTCAGCAAACCTGCCCGCCGGGTACCAATCCTAATCAAAACGATTGTGGTCATTTTCCGGAACCCGAATTTCACTGACACAGTAAGCTATCCCTGCAGCCTGACTCGTTCTCGCAGTCACTGGCAGAGGGGTGAAAGTGTGACGACACAAATATCAACGGATAACAAGGCTTTACAGCGGTAATAGCGGTCAGTAAAGTAGCGTCCAGACATCACTTGTGATGCGTAAGCGTTAACGTCAATCAACGCCCCCGCAGCGCTGCTGCCTGTGACGATTATCCTGATGACCCCAGTTAAACACGTTTCTACCTCTCAACCGCGGTTTTCCAGCGCCGCTTTTTTTCTGTTCGTTCTGCTACTCACTGCCGCTAACCTGCGTGCCCCGATCACGGCTGTTGGCCCGGTGTTGCAGGATATCCGCCTGACGTTTGGCCTGACCGCCGGTGAAGCAGGGCTGTTTAACTTTATCCCGCTGATGCTGTTTGCCCTGCTGGCGCCGGTGGCGGCCTGGCTGGGCAACCGTATCGGGCTGGAACGCAGTTTGTGGGGCGCGCTCTGCCTGATTACTGTGGGTTCACTGATGCGCTGGCTGCCTGCCGAAGCGGCATTATGGGGCGGCACCCTGCTGCTGAGTGCCGGTATCGCGGCGGCAAATGTACTGCTTCCGCCGTTGATAAAGCGCGACTTCACCGCCCATACCGCCAGATATATCGGCCTCTACGCCGCCACCATGTCGATTACCGCCAGTCTGGCATCGGGCGTGGCAGTGCCGCTGAGTCAGTTATCGCCAGCGGGCTGGCGGCTGTCGCTGGTAGTCTGGGCGCTGCCCGGGCTGGTGGCGCTGATTGCCTGGCTGCCGCTGTTACGTCGTCACGCCACTACCCTGCCGCCCTCCTCAGAAATGGTGGCACCTCGTCATCCCTGGCGGTCGCCCGGAGGCTGGCAGATTGCGCTGTTTATGGCGCTGCAGTCGCTGGCGTTTTATACCCTGATTGACTGGTTCGCGCTGTATGCCCAGGCCAATGGCTTTAGTCAGGCTGCTGCGGGCTGGCTGCTGTTCTGGTATCAGGCGATAGCGATCGTCGCCAATCTTGGCTGCATGGTGGCGCTGAAGCGGGTAAAAGATGCCCGGCTCACCGCCTTTGTTGCCTCCACCGCCATTTTTCTGGGGATGCTGGGCCTGCTGTTACTGCCGCAGGCGGCGCTGGCCTGGCTGACGCTGGCCGGACTCGGCGCGGGCGCGTCGCTGGTGCTTTGCCTGTCGTTATTTAATCTGCGGGCCAGTAATCATCGCCAGGCCTCACAGCTGTCGGGTATGGCTCAGTGCGTCGGTTATGCACTGGCGGCGCTCGGGCCGCTGTTTTTTGGCGTGCTGCATGACTACAGCGGCAACTGGACCTTACCGTTCACCTTGTTGACCGGCCTGAGCCTGCTGCAGATGCTGCTGGCTCCGCTGGCCGCCCAGTCAAAGCCCATCGGCTGACTCTGCGCTTCGGTATGGCTGACAACGGCAGAAAATTAGCCTTGATTCGCTGGCCGCTGACACTCATCATCCCGGCCAGTAATTATCGACGGGAGAAGAGTGCGTGTCCGATCTGAGTAATGATCTGCTACAGGAAGTGCTGGACCAGGTGCGTCCACTGGTCCACCAGGGAAAAGTGGCCAATTACATTCCGGCGCTGGCGGACGTTGCCGCTGACCATTTAGGGATTGCCGTCTGTCTGCGTGACGGCACGCTCTATCAGGCGGGCGATGCGGAAACACGTTTTTCGATTCAGTCGATCTCCAAAGCGCTGTCGCTGACCGTCGCGCTGACCCGCTATGACGACGGTGAAATCTGGCAGCGGGTCGGCAAGGAGCCGTCGGGCCAGCCGTTTAATTCGCTGGTGCAGCTGGAGCTGGAACAGGGCAAGCCCCGCAATCCGTTTATCAACGCCGGTGCGCTGGTAATTTGCGACCTGCTGGAGACCCGCCTGACCGCGCCGCGTCAGCGAATGCTGGAGATCGTGCGTCAGCTAAGTCAGCAGCCAGATATCAATTACGATCGCCATGTCGCCCGCTCCGAGTTCGAGCATTCCGCGCGCAATGCCGCCATCGCCTGGCTGATGAAATCGTTCGGGAATTTTGATAACGACGTCACCAGCGTAATGCAAACCTATTTCCACTACTGCTCGCTATCGATGAGGCTTAGTAGAAACAGGAAATTGCAGGAAGTAGGATTTAAGTACGGTTAAAGCAGATGCTTACCGCAAAGCGACTAACTACTCAGCAGGTAGTAACATCGTTTTGCGGTAATTTTTGCCCCATACATGCCCCACCAAGCGCACCTACCTTTGCGTGTCTCAAATCTGTCCCATCAGATAGTCGGCCGGTATGGCTCATAAACCGCCAGCACTTCGGCCGTCACCTTTCCGAGCACCACTACCCCATCCAGTCCCTGACCGTCGATCGTCTCGCCGTCCTGAGTGATGATGCCCGAGGGGAACAGTTTCCCAATCTGCGGGTAATCCTCAAACTGGAATGCAACCTTGTCGCCAGGCTTAGGAGGGATAGAACGGTCTACCAGCACAAACCCTTCCGGTGTTTCAATGCGCATCATATTGGCCGGATTAGGCATCAGAATGTCATTCAGGCTCAGGAGGTGCTCAACATGGTCCTGCGCAGGAGATGGAAATCCCATAGCTACCTCACATATCCCATGTTCATCAGTGCGTAAGTGCGGTTTTCACCGCCATCAGTTACCAGTTCTCTGAACATGTTCTGTTCGCGACGTATCCACTGATTGCACTGTTGCAGCGTCCATATGTGATTTACCGCCTCAAGGTTTCGCTGAAATGTACCGGTAGTAACTACCTGCCGGCCCCTGCCGTCTCTGCTTATCGCCTGTAAAAAGGCACCTTTGATTTCGTAGTCGCGTGGCATGATAAATCCTCCATTGATAAATACTGTATGGATAAACAGTAATATCGATCGGTGGTTTTGATCAAGACGGAGCGGCTAACAGATTTGTAAAGGTGCGGTTGTGAATGGGTTTTTATTTGAGCAGCAGGCGGGGGAGTGACTAATCTCAAATGACCTACACCGCAATCTGCTCAGACAGGTTCGGCTTAGTCATTGCCCGGTCGCCGGGCCTTTTTTAATGGATTCTTATGAATCTTCGAATCTTAATGCCGCCTTTACTTGATCGATGCCCCTTGAAGTGACAAACTTTGCCCGCCCGCAGAAGACGAGGCAGGAAACTAAATGTAGTATTTATTGACGGAAGATGATATGCGTGGGACCAGTTTATGACAAGAAGAAAAATTGATATTTTATTTATTATATTTGCCTTAATTTCCTTCCTGGTTTTTGTGTCTGGATACCATTCTTTTAACTCCTCAAAAAAATACGAATTGCCGCACATAGCTGGTAACTTTGACGGCTGGGGAGTGACATCGTGTGAATTTGGAGATGGATTCGTAAACGTATCCGGCTGGTCCGCACCTAAAGATGCGTATAAGCTGAAAACCGAACTTTACTTAAAGGATGATAAAGGCGGGGGTTACTACAAGATCAAAACCCTAATGTATCAGAGAGGTCATGAAACAGATGAGATGAAAGCCAACCGGTATTTCGACAACTCTGGCTTTGTTTCGGCCCTGCGTCTTCCTTTCATACAGGAGTCAGCATCCAAAAAAATAACTATTCTGTCAATGGGAAGAGATGGGCAATGGTATAGAGGTGAATATGACTGCTCAAAATAAAATAAATTATGTAATAGCTTTTTTTGTTGCCATTGCTCTTGCTGGGATTTCTGCTTCGTTAAACTTACAGAACTTCGCAGACGACCTGGTTTTCTCGCATGCTCTTGACAACACGTCGCTCTATGATTTCATGGTTGGAAGCTATGCAGGCTGGAGCGGAAGGTTTACCCTAAACGCGTTGATGGTCGGAACGATCAATTATCACGCTGTTTGGAAGGTTGGAATTCCATTAAGCATTATCTTGCTCTGTTCCTCTGCTTCGCGAATCATCACAGGTAAATTCGATTTAAAAGTTACTGCACTTTCAGTTTTTATTTACCTGCTTTTGCCAAAAGAGATACTGGCCAATGGTTCATGGTGGATAACCGGGTTTTACAATTACCTCCTGCCTGCTGCTGCCATGCTCTATTCACTTTCAGTTTTCATGAAGCGCGGAGCTGTTGGCTGGACTGAAGGAGCTCTGTCGCTGCTTTGCCTGACAATATCGTGCTTTAGCGAACAGACATCCATTGTAACTGCGGTCTCTGCTCTGCTCCTTATTTTCTTTTGCCGTGATTTCCGCAGGCCTTTTTCTTACGCCTATATCCTTGTGACCGCAGTCCTGTCATGGTTGATGTTTTCAGCACCAGGAAACTTTCATCGGCTTCAGGAAGAAACATGGAGATGGATGCCGGGGTATGAATCTGAAAGTCTTGTTAATAAACTGATTTACGGATACGACAGGATCCACCAAGCAATGGTAATGCCTGATAGTATCGTCTTCTGCCTCCTGTGCATACTATGCATAATTCTTATCATCAAAGATAAAAACAGAACAAAGGTCGGGTCAGTTTTTGCGCTGGTAATGATGGCTCACGTCGCGTTAATGCTACTAATCAGGCTGGGCCTGCTCCATCCGAGCGAGTCATTTTATAATCCTGAATATCTGAACCCACAGAGATGGATCTCGATCAGCAGATATTGCTCTTATTTATTCACAGGTTTTGTGATTCTGGGAACGTGTTACGCTCTCGCTGTTGCAGCGCTTAAAGACCGAGATTTCGTTAAACCTTTGGTCATGATTATTCTTGGATTTGCCACCATATTAATGGTTGGTTTCTCACCTACTGTATATGCCTCGGGAATGCGTGTTTTATATCTGTGGGCTGTTATGATTATGTGCTCATCATGCTTTATATTTTATAAAATATACGGGCATGAAAAAGAAATACTAAGAAATGTCGTCGCATGCATTATTGCTGCGTACATTATTTCAATTTGAAGCAGGAGATCTATTGTGAATAAAAGCAAAAGCAGGAAGTTATTTCCAATTGCAATGTGCATTGGCCTGTTAATTATTGTTATTATTGCCTTTGTCATGCCGGTAATGCCTTACTGATAAAAAAGGCTGCACGTAACAATGCAGCCTAATTACATTACTGCTTTTCTTGATCTAACCCATTGCTAGCACTCATTTCATTTGATGGTGATGACTCGGCCTGCATCATGACCTGCGCGTCAATACTAGCAATAAGTCTGGCAACCTGGCTGTATGGCATGTTGCCAAGAGCGGCCCCGACAACTCTTAACTCATCTTTGGTTAATTCTAATTTATAAGTCATATCACACCGCGTAGTAAGGAATTTTATAAAGTGTGTTAGCAAGACGTATCTGAAAATACCCCTGCTGAGCCCCGGCTCCTGCTGATACTTGTGGGTTATTTATCTTAACAACTCCTGTTCCTTTTGGCGTCAAAGCGACGTCAATATTTGTATCAGTTCCGGTAGCCTGAATAGCAGCGGCGAACCCTGCGTTAGCGGGGATAACCTCAAGGCCATTTACATAGGTATCGGATACATCAACACGAAACATCGTGCGCGTTACTCTGTTTCTGAATAGCATTCCTGAGTCAGTGAACGCTAGTTGCTGCGTTGCTGCCGGATTACTTACACCTGATGTCAGGGATGCGCCAAGATCCCCCGCGCCAAACATCCAACGCATAGCCTGGTTTTTTGCCATCTCAATAGCAACCCCAGCGCCGGTTATCCCGTCCGTTCCGGCAAGCGAGGTTGAATGGAAGACAATCCCCTTATCAAAAGGAGCTCCATTATTGATAATTGCCAGAGCTGCTGAAGCTTTGGTTGAGGAAAATTCCGCCCCAGAAGCAATCCACCCGCCTACAGTTAATCCATCCTGGAACATGTCATAGGGTTGAATACCCACAGCTGAACCAAAGTTAACAATATCAAGCTCAAAACCGTGGGTCCGACCGGCCCCAGCGAACCGCTGAGCCTCCAGGTATGCACCATAAGCAGTCTGAGGGAAGGCGGTATTATCGTTAATGCCGTAACCAGAAAGACCAATACAGCCTAACGAACCTGCTGATGCGAAATCAGAGCTTCGTGACGCACCCAAAACCGCTCCCTGACCAATGGTAGACAGAACTGCAAACTGCGCATTGTTAGTCGTGGCCGGGCGGATAAGCTCCATCCAGTCCTTAGTAGAAGAACTTGGCGTGCTTGATATTTTTCCATCGTTATCCGCGGCTGCTCCGATGAAAAGCCTGTCGTTTTGGCGATGAATTTTAGCCTCGGGGTGAACATCAATCCAAAAATTGCCCGTCTTCGGCTGCTCAACCAGGATATCTGCAAATCCATCGATTAATTGCGATCTTAATGCTGAATCACCCACTGTAAGCCACTTTCCAGCGCCCTCACCACCCGAGCTAGCTGGCGTTGAATTTTCTGGCACTACTTTAGGTCCTGATGCAAACGACCCCGTCCATTTGTAGTATTCGCCATCTGCTGGATTGAACAATATTTCATTTGGATTGGATATAGTTGCGCCCGTAGTGAACGACTTACCATTTAAAATGACATAACCAAAAGCTTTCATCGCCTGCTGCGACAAATAGTTTAACCCCTCAATGGTATAATGCTCATTCCCCAATCGATCTGTATAAGTTCTATTGGAAGATGAAACGAACTCGTCAACTTTTCCTGCGTTGAATTTAAGATCGCGAGGCGACTCGCTTGGAACTTGGTTTTGTGTCGGTTGAGTGGCCATATTTTTTCCATAAAAAACCCGGCACGGCGCCGGGTCTGGTTGGTCGGTGACGGTTCTTATTGATAGATAGCGTCGCTGTATTCCGCGACTGTCAGAGATACCGTGTTATCAGTGTTAGGTTTGATACTGCTGACCGTCCATAGTTGACTGTCCATCTCTTCCACTGTCGCTATGAGATAGCGCGATGGAAGCTGCACTGAGTCTCCGTTCCATATATTGAGCTGAATGTTAGGCATTGCGGCGGTGAAGCCATATTCGGTATCAGCGCGGGGCGTTGCCGGGTAACGCAGTGTCGGTTTACCCAGACTATCGGTGACCAGCACATACATATCCCCGGAAAAGGTAATCTGCTCGCTGGTATCAAAGTCATTCCCGGCGCGGCCGGTGATATATCCCTGTTGTTCGTTGCTGTCATAGATGTCAGGCATCTGAATAACGCTACCTACCTGGATGATGCCGTCCTCAAATACTTTGGCGTTCATTCTGGTTCGTGAATACATCAGCCGCTTTGCTTCACGTAATGCACGCTCGCGTGCCTGGTACTCGTTGCGGAGCCCGACGATCTCCATCTTATTTGGGTTCTCTGCTTCCTGCTCTGTAATGGCGCCGTTGATGATGCGATAGTTAATGTACGTCTTGTTGTTCGTTGATGGATGCACATAGGACACCTGAACTCCGTCATAACCTCCCGGAAGCGTGGCTTCATACGTTATTTTGTATTCATCCGTTTTCATGTTGGCCCGGTTAAATACGGCGGCGGGATTGGCAACCTTTTGATCACGCGTAAACGTCAGCACGTTGTCATCCATGAATGCGATAACGCTTGCGGCATTGCATATAGCCTGCACTCGGTCGCCCAGCGAATCGTTCTCATCGTCAAACGTGTAATCGAAGTAGCCAAGGCGAGCATCAGGCAGTGCTTCTGCGATCGCATACAGGCCGTAGAGGTCGATGCTACTGACTGGTTGCTCACCAATAACCAGCCACTCATGCGCGACTGCATCGGCAAAGGAACGGGACGCTCGCAGCGTATAATCTACTGCGCGCGCGTCGAGGTTGTAGCTAATAGTTTTGCGGGTGGCTAACAGATTATATTTTCGCTCGCGACTTCCTAGTGCGTTCTCCGTTGCCCTGACCCTGACGCGCACAAGCGTATCAGTTGGGTGCGTCACGTTCTGGCGTATATTGATACTGTGAATCTCTTCTACTTTCAGAAGAGAAGCGTCGCCAGAGTTATCGGTACGCTGGAAACTGATTGCATATTTCCCAAAGCCTCCAGCAGGCGTCAGCTTGTCTGTTCGGTAAAAAACCTCGCTGGTTGACTGGTGTGGCGTTGTCTGGCGATAAGTAAAAGTCTGCTGAGTCCCGGGAACTTGCGTGTAGTCATCATTGATCTTCCAGATGATGACTTTCCAGTTGGTCTCTTTCTTCCCGCCTAAGCTCGACTGCGTATGTAACCACAGTTGATCGGACGCGACAGGCGAGAAGAATGGCCCCACAACCAGCGCTTCGTTGTCATTCAGTACGAACTTGGTGGTATTAATAGTGGCATTAGCCGGGATGTCCTGCGGCCCCTCCAGTTGGCTGAAGGTGAAGGTGTACCAGCGTACCGGATTTGTCACCGCGCCGTCGTTCGTTTCCACAGCTGATACCAGCGAGCCAGAAAACGTTGCGTCCGTTGTCACGTTGCCGGATGCCGTGCTGTACGTTACGTTAATTGTGAACGTAACCGCGTGTGGCAGGACCAAATTTTTGAAATATTCGAACTCTGCCTGCTTCACTATCTTTATGGCTATCTGGCCGCCGGAATAACTTCCGCTGACCATCGTATTGGCGGTGGAAGACTGGATTGGGAAGTCACTTGCCTCGTTCTGTCCTGGCACTTCTTGACCGTCTACATCGTCGAAACCATAGCCTTCTACGATTTGCGGAATTACTTCTCCGGGCTGATAAACCTGATATTCCGCACCGGCTAACGACCCGATACTGGACTCGGAGTAACGCACTGAGTCGTAGTCATAACTTCCAATGCCAATACACATCCATTCCGTGACATACTTCAGCCCGCCGCTCTTCACATTCTGTGTAACGTACTCAAATACCGATTCCTGAATCAGATCGGGGAATGAGCGTACCTGACCGTAAATGTCCGGCTTAGCCTTATAAACTCGAGCGGTATTTGTCTGTCCGGTCAGGGAATTATTCGGAGAGTCCACTGAGTTCCCGCCGGAGTTAGCAATGGCCGGCTTTGGCATCAGGAAAGAAAATACCTGCCCAACCACCTTGAATATTGGGCTAAGGATGTCACCTACGACACCTTTTGGCTGATCGAATATCTGAATGTGGTCCAGCTCTGACAGCTCGAAATTCAGCTCATCATCCTCTTCCAGTTTCACGCCATTACGCACAATAAGCACGTCACGGTGCAGCGCGGTGTCATTATCTTTCAGCCAGGCATAAAAAAAGGTGCCGTTAGGCACCCTGTAACGCTCTTTAGGCGTTCCGGGAAATCTCTGCAGTTCAATCAGTGCCATATCGAAAGTATTCCACTTTGGTGAATGCGCGCTGGATCAGCATCAAAGAGTCCTGCCTGACACTTCCGTTTTCGCCACGAGAATGCAGCGCCTGACGCCGCAGAATAAGCCCAACATGTGCCGGCCGCGTGCCGGTATAGCCAACAAATATCCCGCCCTCTACAGGATGCGGCACCTGCTGCCAGAAAACCACGTCACCCTGATAGCAGGTGAAGAAGTCTGCACCCGATTCGTAGTCTGGTGTCTGATGCAGCTCTATACCCAGCACCTGCCGGTAATAAAGCACCACCAGTCCCCAGCAGTCGACGGAATCAGTCGTACATGACCGGTTTGCCCAAGGAACGCCGATCATGCGCGCAATAAAATCATAGGTACTGCAGTCCAGTGTATTCCCGTGGGTCATAGAGGCGGCCAACGTTATTGTTGAGTGGGTTGGTGACAGATAAGGTGACGGAGGCATTTTCAGCATCTATGTCCACAGTTTTGACGTAGAGCTGCCATGATTTAATCGGTGCTGACACGTCGCCACTGTCAAATATCTGCCGGGTGGCGGTTATCGCTGTTAAACGCGATGCACCCTTCCATTGCTTCATCATTGATTTGACGTCTGAGGATATCCGCCCAAGCTTGACGGTAGCGTCGATTACCGGCGCCCCACTCTGCTGGCTTTCCTCAATTTCAAATCTCGCCGGTTGGTAAACCAAGCCTCCGAGCGTTTTGTTGTAAAACTGCTTATCGACGAGACGCACATAACCGAATGATGGATGGTAAAACGTCAGCGTGTCATACAGGCCGCGTGTCGGTCGCTGTTGCTTGTATTCTCGAAAGGAAGGCATCAGGGAACCCTCGGCAAGGACTCTGGATCGCGGTTATCTGGGTATCCAGTTACAACAATATCCAGCCAAGAATCCCATGGCGGCGGCAACTCAACAATGATGTCATCGAAGTCGTCATCTGGGTTATTCAGGCGGTTAGCTATTACCGTCCCCGTCCACGTCACAACACCCCCGTCTATGCTGGTCTGCACAGGCATCTGTGTGAAGTGCAGTTCCTGTATCTGAATACCGCTGCCGCCAATGTCGATTTTCATGCGGAACCAGTTTACGCCCCGGTTTAGGTAGTTAGGGCTTCTCAGCCATTGCTGAAAAGCCCTTTCTTGCGCCAGTGTGAATATCCATGTTAGCGACCAGGTAACCTTCAGATCATCGGTAAGGTTTTGAAAGATAGCAGGCCCAACCGCAGGCTGATCCGAAAGGAATCCAGTATCCAGCGTCATATTCTTGCTGGCTTTCTGCGCCAGCGGCAGCCAGTCGGGATAGTCAATAATCGGCATTAACTTTGCCCCCTTGGCGTGCGTTTAACATTAAAGTTGCTGGTGATGCTGCTACTGATAGGCCCGCCGTTATTCAAATCTGCAACAATCACGTCGACAGTTAGTCCACCATTGCCGTCATTACCAGCCTGTGCATCGACAGATGCCGAGGTGTAGTTCTGAATGTTGATTACCACTCCGCCTCCGCCAGCACCCTGCATATCCTTATTGCTGATTACCGAACCGTTATCGCCGGGGATCATGTATTGCTTGCCACTGCTGGCCTGATATATTTCAGGCAAACCACCTTCGCCCACCTGATACATCGACCCAGCCGAAACAGGACCGCCGTTCTTACGTGCTCCGGCAACAGACAGTGCTTGCGCCATTCCAACGGTTGCGCCTATTCCTATTTGAGCTGGCACGGCGTTTGCTCCTGATGTTGCGAGCGAGGTCATAGCCGCAGCTGGCGCCATGGCAGCAGCTATAACTGCCCCTTGTGCCGCCGCAACTCCCGCCGCAGCGGTCATCCCCACCTGCCCCATAATTACCGACTGAAGCCATGCAACACCCATCTGTACAAATGAGTTGATTACGCTGTTAAGCACGGTCGAACCAAGCGAGCGCATTGCGTCCTGAACAGACATGCTTCCGGTCAGGATGCCGGTCAGGGCATTAGAAGCATTACCTGCAAAACTATCAAAGGCAGCGGCTGCAACTTCATTGCCAGCACTCTGTTGCCGCCATATTTCCCACTGAGCTTCGATTCGCTGCTGCTCATATTGGGTGTTAGCGGCATTTCTCAGTGCCAGACCCTGCTGCTCGGTGAGGGTTTTATTAGCCTCGAATTGCTGGATCAGCGCCAGTTTCTGCGCGTTTTCATTAGCCAGTTGCTGGACTGGGTCAACCATACCCGCGGCGGATTGCTGCGGGGATACTGCCTGGTCAGCACGTATTTTTGCGAGGTTAGACTGATGCTCTTGCTCCAATCTCTCTGAGGTGGCGTTGTACTGCTCCTGGCTAATCTTTTTCGCAGACAATGCTGTGTTTAGATCTTCAACATCCTGCTTGTAGCTGGCGTTTTCTTTGGCCTCTGGCAGTAGCTTTTCAGCCGCAGCCTGAGCCCTGATCGCGTTTCCGGCATCCCACTTGGCAGCTGCATACTGTCCAGCAAGCGCGATATCTTCCTTGGTGGCAGCGATACCCAGCGATTGCTGTGCGTTAAGGATGGCTTGCTCGCGGCTTAACTGGCTTGTTGACCCTGCTGCCAGCTCTGACTGCCCTTTGAGGTTCTCAAGCTTCTGCGTGATTGCCTCTGCCCGACTTGCAGTAGTCTTGCCTTCCCTGTTGTTCTCTTTCTGAGCCTCAGTATTGCGGTAAGTTGCTGCGTACTGATCCTCAATAGCTTTAACTCTTTTCTGATCAGTTACCCCTGCATCCTCGGCGTCGTATTGCGCCTGAAGACGGGCGCGCGCCTCACCTTCAAGCTTTGACAGAGCAAGCCTTCTCTCAGAGTTCTTGACCAGCTTTTGGGTGGCTGCATCGTCGCCTTTAGTGCCAGAAGGCTTAAATCCGCTGTTATTTTTTGCATCCTGCGCTGCCTTGGCTCGAATGCTGGCTATTTCCTGCTCGGTCTTTTTGAGCTCGAATGCTGCCTGGCCTCGACGCTGCTGGAATACGGTGTCAGTCTCGTACCAGCGCTGGCCCTCTTGGACCTCTTTATTTAGATCTTGCTGGAGCTTAATCAACTTCGGCATCCTTGCCGCATCGCCAGCATTGTTGTTATAGAAATTCAGGTTATCAGCAACGTTCTGCATCAGACCGGCAAGCGTAGACGTCAGGCCAATAGCCTGGTTCAGATCGCTGATCGCATTTCTGAATGCCACATCTAGGCTGTTTTTTGCCCTCTCGATGCTGACCGGCATCTTATCGAATTCTTCATTCACCGCCTGAGAACGACCCTGAATAGCATTAAGCGCGTCAGTTGCACTTAATTTCCCCTCAAGCATTCTTTTACGTAGTTCGCCGATAGAAATTCCGAGCCCGGAAGCGATCTGGCGAGCAAGCTCTGGCATCTGCTCCAGTATTGAGTTGAATTCTTCAGCTCGAATCGTTCCGCCTGCAATAGACTGACCAAACTGGCGAAGTGCGTTAGACATTTCTTCAGCCGAAGAACCGCCAATTGTTCCAATTTTTTGAAGGGTGGATGTGAGTGCCAGAATCTGAGAGTTTGTCGCGCCTGTTTCCTTAAGAGCAGATGTCATGGATTCCCATAACCGCTCGGTGTCAGCAAGGCTACTGCCAGTTTGCGATGCAATAACAGAAAGGGACTTCATTGTCTCTCTGGCGGCATCAATACTTGGACTTAGCCTCGCTACGCGCGCCTGAAGCGTGCTCATCTCATCGCCAATTGCGATCAGACGCTTTGCTGTTTCCAGAGTGAAAGCAGCGCCGATAGCAATGCCAACCTTGTTCAGCGCCCCCTCAAACCGGCCGGCAGACTGAGATGATTTGTTGAAACTTCCATCCATCTGGTCAAGGCGCTGGTTAACTTTTTGCTGAGCGGCAATCAGATCAGCGACATCCATCTCTACCTGGTAAACAATGGTGCCTAGTTGCTTATCACCTGCCATTCGCTTCTCTCCGGGCATAAAAAAACCCGCTTAAAGCGGGTTCTTGCATTTTTGGCTTAGCGCTTTTCGCGCTACTGCTGGTTCTTTTGATTTGTCATATAGCTGAGGCGTTCCAACTCTCACCCCGCCGTTTACCTCTTCAGCCTCTGATATAAAGTTGAGGGAAACTTTTTGCCCCCCTGACCTGGCTGTAATTACACCGCACACGTTCCCCGAACGTGAGTATTCAGAATATTCTGCGCTAGGAAAGAACTTAGCATTTTCAAAAGACTCAACTGTTACTTCGGAAGGAAACCACACAGCTTCAGCTTCTTTTTTGACTGACGTAACTATCTCATCGTCTGTTACAGCAAGCGCTGAAAATGGAAGCAACATTGCCAACATTGTGATTAAAATTTTCATAATTTACGCCTTTAGTTATTTGGAAATCATCCTACCAGGAGGCGGTTTTTTTTCAATAAAGACGAGTAAATTTTGCGCAGTGTTTCGGTATTAAGCAGCTTTCGCTCTCCGCCTTTCCTGTTTGGCTAAGAACTCGTCTCGCGTGGCGTCATATTCTTCACGAGTAAAGCCTTTCTGGTCAGGGTATTTCGCTGCAAGCATCATCTGGAACTCTGTCATGCTTAACTGCTCAGCCTCATTCCTGCTCATCCCGAAGTGGTTTCTTGCGGCGTTAATGTAATCGAAGGAATTAAACTCTGTCGTTGCCTTGCCGCTTTCATGGCGCTGTAACTGCCGAACCTTTGCCTTACCGATGATGCCATGTGTTATCAAGGACTGAGCGATTAGCAGCATCTCAAAATCACCCATCAAGCCCATGCGGCGCTTAAATGGCCTGCCTTTCGCTCTGGCCGGACGGAACTCACCAATAAGAGCAGACAAATCATCCTCACAGCACGCCTGCATCACAGTCATGGCAGCCATAAGCGCTCGCTTTCCGTAATTGCAGCTGCGGATGTGCTCGATTAGCCAGGCTGGAACATGTCCATATGCGGCAGTTGCACGCTCTATCAGAGGTGTCAGCTCATCGTGGTGCAGATCGGCGAAGGTCTGAACAATCTCCTGCGGTTCACCGATTCGGCTCATTGCAGCGAACGAAGGACGGAAGAAATATTCATCCTCTCCAGCTGTAATCATGCACTCGCCAATCTCTTTGTAAGGTGTCATGGGTTAATCCGGTAACAGACATTTTCGGGGCCACCAGGTGGAAGCCCCTGAAATGGATATTATGCGGTGATGGTCGCAGCAGTGGAGCCAGTAAACGCACCATCAGTCGATGTGAAGGTGATGCTTGCAGTGCCGACTGCGACACCCGTCACCAGCCCGGTAGAACTTACCGTTGCTTTTGTCGCGTCTGAAGTTGTCCAGGTTCCTGACTTGTCTGTTGCATCAGCCGGTAATACGGTCGCTGTAAGCTGGCGGGTCGCACTAACTGCAATAGAGGTTGTCGCTGGTGTAACAGTGACACCCGTAGCAGGCACTCTGTCATCGGTATCGACTACCTGGATGGTATCGGCTGCCGCCACCTTGAACTCCGTGGAGAAGGTGATGATGTCGTTAGTGCCGCCATCAGAACTCAATGCGTTGATCAGCATGTACCCCTGGAAGGTGATCGGCCCGAACTCCATGCGAACCCAAAGAGTAGGCTGGCGCGCCGCCTGAATTTCAGTGTTGAAATACTTAATCAGGCGACCAACACCATACTGGTCGAGCTTATCGTTACGGCGAACCTCACCCTCAAACGAGATAGTGAAGTCAGCGTTTGTAACAATGTTCTCTACGTAGCCTTTGGTGTCATCGGCATCTGACGTCACGCTGTTCGGCGAGAAGTCGAAGCCTTTACTGGTGCCTGCAGCCAAAGCCTTCCACTCTGACTCCTGCGGCACTGTATCGGCGCAACCATCAGCTACTTCGAGCACAATGGCGCGGCCAAACAACTTTGTGTTGTCCGTTGGGCAATTTGCTGCCATGGGTAATTCCTCTTTTGATTAACTTTCGCCGTAAGAACAGGCAAATTGCAGGCGCCAGACCATACGCCCCTCTGCCGTGGGGATTGGTGATGGTATGCCACCCATATTGGTGATTTGGCCGACGCAGGGGTCGCTGATAGGGTTTTGCTGCACGTAGTCGATGATGGCCTGCACGTCAGACTCTGACTTTGCGTAATCTCCTGCAGATTTGCCGGTGATCAGGTCAACAAGCACGTAATGATCGGAGCCGATATCTCTGTCTACCGGAGTGCCACCGTTAGGCCGGAACACGATGAACCGCTGCTTCAGGTCACCTGTATCAGTCCAGATGAGTGACTGAACCGTGTATCCGGATGTCAGGCCCGTATCGATAAGCAGATTTTTAACACGCTGATGCATCGGAGGATTCACAAGCTCATCTCCTTTTTAATGGTGCGGTCGATGAGGTCGCGGGTATCCTCGAAGCCTTTGGTCAAAAACTCCTTCTGGCTGTCGCCCTTCGGAATGTCTGCAGCACATTCGGGTCGTGAACATAAACCGCATAGTTTGCTGAGTAGCCAACCCGCCCGGTTAACCTCGTACCTTTGATGTCGAGCTCTCGATACTGGCTGTTGATGAGCGTGGACGTGTCGATAGGCGTATACAGCGCTGCCTGTGATGAACCGATGATTAATGCGCTCTGAATGGCCCTGACAGCCTTCCTGCCCTGAATGTCACCAATCAGGCGATTAAGGTTCTGCTGAGCCTGTCGGATACCGCGGACTTTTACTCCCATATCAGCCCCCGGTCAGAATTGCATAATCATCAACCAGCCGCTCAAAGGTGTCAGCATAGCGAATAGCCTGCATAACCTCATCAGCGCCCGCTGCTATCGGGTCTGGATTGCTCGACGCGCCAATCAGTATGTAATCACCGGTATCTGCCAGTGCGTACTCCGTCCATATGGTGTTCTTAACTACCTTCTCGCCGCCAATCGCCCCTAGCCGCTTGCTCAGTCCACCCTGATAGTCGCAGGCAATCACCATCGGCTCAGACCAGCCTAGAGAATCTCCGTACTCATCCAGCCCTAAATGCTTCCAGATGGTCGCCTGAGCTGTGTATGACCAACTGTCTAGGCTGCTCAATGCTCACCTCCAAATTGATTGTGACGTCACCATGTGACTTTTCTGCCCTATAATCCACGCGGGGCATGAGGTGGTCACAGCAGTGTTCGCCTGCGATGTAGGGTTTGCCTGATTCGACAAAGCCGCCGGTTCTGGTCATATCATGCCCTCCAACTAACAACGGTGGGCTTTACAGCAGCGATGCGAGGGCAGTTAATACGCCACTCGCCAGCCTGGTTAACGTAACCGGTAGCCTGAACGCCGGTGTCGGTTTTCACCCACACCCGGCTGAATGCCTTGGGTAGCCTTTCTGCTACAGGAATCCACATCAGCAGCCTCCCACAACGTCAAAGAAACCAACGCTGCTGCCTACATCAATCGGCAATGATGACGTACAGCCAGACGTATCCAGTGCGGCAAGAGTGTTGCGCATAGTCTTCACATCACCGCTGTAATCGAATGACCGGGACGCCCCTGAAGGCGCTGACTGTGATTTGATACGCTGGCTGTATGCGGTGATAGCCATCAACGTCACGGCGTACACCTGAATCAGCATCAGATCGCATTCGTCGTAGCCAGCCGCCTCCAGGCACATGCTGATACTGCCTAGCTTGCACAGATAGGCATCAATCATGAAGTCCGGGACGGAGTAACCCAGCGCAGATAACTGCTGTTTAACCTGCGCTGCCGTTATCTGCACTGCCATGGTTACTTATCCTTTTTGGTTGCGGCCGCCAGCGCTGCTTCGGCATTGTCAGCACGCTTGGTTTCTGCTTCCAGAGCGGCTGCGTGCTCTTTCTCTTTCGACTCCGCTGCATCCTGCAGAGATTTAATCTGCGCGTTCGCATCATCGAGTTTTGCCTGCAGTGCCGACGCGTCACCAGATGACGGCGTTGCCACCTCAAAGGAGGTCAGCTTAGCGCCCTTCTTCTTGTCGGTTTCTTTCGCCTTTCCGGTATCGACCCAACGCTTTGCAGTCGCATCGTCAACTTCGACAATCTCACCAACCTCCAGCTTACGGAGGTTGGCACCGGCATGCAGGCTACCTGACGTGATTTCTACCAGTGCCATAATTGCTCCTTAGCTTGAGGCGTGGATAACAGAGTATTTGCTGTTGATGTCCTGCTTGACCATCAGTCCCATAGCACCCCATGTACGCCAGATGTAATCGCTGTTGTAGTGCGGACGCGGCTCTGCAACGGTGCCAACAGCCTGACCAACGATTGGTGCGATAACCTGCGCGGTCAGCGGAACGATGACAATTTCGTTACCGGTTAGCTGGCTGTCTTCTTTAATCGCGGAGATGCCGGTGAGTTTCAGCAATTCAGCCAGGATGGTGCCGCTCTGGTAGTTATCAGAGAAGAAGCGTTCAAGGTTAGAGATGATGTCCCCTGACACGTACCAGGTCTGATCTGCATACTGGTTGTTGATGCGGCGCATCTGGTCACGCAGCGCGATAGCGCCGTTGCGGATGTCAGCAGATGAAACAGAGGCAGAACTGAAATCAATATTCAGGCCGGTTGAGCCCAAATCGATCTGCATCACGCGCTCATCATCACGCAGTCCTTTCCAGGTCAGGCCGTCGAACACAGCCCAGTTACCGACTTTGTCTTTGAAGCCGTTGAAGATGTAGTTCACATACTGACGTCGCACATCATCAACAGATCCGCGCTGCGCATCAGCCTGAGACTGCCAATGCTGAAGGGCTGTTGAAAATCGGATCACGCCATTCGAACTTGAAGCCCGAATCATGGATCGGAACCATCGTGCCGTCGAAGGTGTATGACTTGGCATCCAGTGCCGCGCCAATCTGGCCGGACATTGAAGTATGCGCCCAGCCACGACCACCGGTACGCGCATAGTCATAACGAGACTGCTCCAGACGCACTGAGCGTGACAATGGCATCAGGTCATTCAGCAGGGTGAACTCGGTGTTCGGCTCAAACTGCTGCGTAACAGTGGTGTCGTATGCGCGGTAAAGGCGGCGGATATCATCCACAGCATTAACTGCATCCAGTGAGCCATGCTCACCAAAGCGTGTGCGGGCAAGGAAGTCAGCCATTGATTGCGCGGAAGCATCACGCTCACGCTGCAGGTTATTGAACTGCCACTGGTTGACTTCTAGGTTGCCGGTTCGCTCGCCAATAGAACGGGAAAATACAAACATTCAGGTGCTCCTTACTTGAACACAACGCGAATCAGATCACCCGCCACCGCAGTGACAGCAACATCTTCTTCGACATAAGCAAAAACAGCAGCGCCATCTGCTACTGCGGTAATCTGACCGTTAGCTACGGCAACAGGCTGACCTTTGGTGTAAGTGCCAGCAGCGGCGCGCACGTTCAGGAACATGCCAGACAAGGGATGAATACCTACCACCAACTCGTTAGCTGCAATGTTGTCATCCACGCTCAGGCAACGCAGGTAGTCTTTGTTCGCTACATACAGGATTGCTGACTCAGCACCATCAACCGATGCGGTGAACTTGTCAGTTGCGCTGAAAAAGCCGATGGTTCCGGGTGCAGTCACGGCCGCAGCGCCGCCTTCACGGTTTAGCAGCGGGTTTGGATACACACCGCCAGCGTGAATTACGTGTTTTCCGTCTTTAGCCATTTCTTACTCCGGCATTTCGCTGAAAGATTGGTTTGAGTTAGCCTGGCGGAAAGAACCATTCAGGCCGGTAGAGGTCTGGCACTGCGCATACAGGCCATCAAGCGCCGCACCTTCCAGTGCGTTAACTGCTGCTTCTTCAAGACCGAATTTCGCTTTAACAGCAGCGCGCTTCTCGCCTTTTTCTTTGTCAGAATTGGCATTGAACTGAGTGTTCAGCGCAGAAACCTGATCGGTAAGCAGTTTTGCCCAGGCTGGCATTTCTTCAGAGTTGGTGGCGGTTTCTTTGGCTTTCTTGTCGTCAGCCTCTTTCTTCTCGCGAGCGGCCTTCTCTTCAGGCGTTTCGTTTTTGGTTCCCGCCTTCTCGGCAGTCATCTGGTTATACGCATCGAGCAATTCTGCTTCGGTTTTGCCTTCAGTCGGCTTACCAGCGGCTTGCAGCGCATTGATAATCATTTCTTTCATCGGATTACTTTCTCCGTTGGTTTTAATTTCGTACTCAGTAGGTTTGCGCACGACTTCTTGTGGTTCGCCGACGAATTCAGCGGCGCCGTCATCGCCGATCAGGTACTTCTGCTGGAACATCTTTTCGCCTTCGCGATAGATGAACTTTTCCGGCCATACCGTTTCCGGCCAGGCGTAGTAATCGCTTCCCTTGCCGTCGCGCAGCTTTGTGCAAATGGCTCGCTGAATGTCGTCAAAGGAGAAATTGGAGGCGTTGGTGAAGAAGAACTTCGTTTTGTTGATCAGACCTTCCTGCGTGCAGTTGGATGCTGAGGTCAGGTCTACTGTTTCGGTTTCTACCTCTTCAGTCGAGTTGTCCGCGTTCACGAAGATGCCGACGCCATCGTCAGGAGTGGCCGCGCCTGGCTCATCAAGCAGAATCGCCACATGGTCAAAGCGCATATTGCGCGCCACCCATGAATAGCTTTTTCCTTTTGACTTACCCTTGTTCTGCTCGCGACTCAACAAGAGGCCGGTAGAGACATGGATTGGTTCAGCTGCTGAGTTAACCTGCATCTCTTCAATGCGGGTAAGTACACGCTTGCCGTTTTCAGTGGCAGAGGCGTATCGCTTGTTGATCTTCATATCCATGACGACACGGTCGCCATCTTTGCGGACGTTTTCAGCCCAGGCACCTACATGGAACTTGTTCACCGCGCGTGGGTTACTGGCGCTGACATACTCATTCCCGATCTTCGGGTGCTGTAATGGCATTGGGTTGCCCTCAATGCTCATATAGCTTTTGTTAATCTCCGTCGCCGGGTAAAGGCCGCCATTCATGACAACGTCATCCACGACAGGCACAACGCCACGAATGACGATATGCTCGTCACCGTCGATGGTTTCAGTTGATATATTGGCTGCGTTAATGGCGAGGGATTTAACGTGGATGCTGGATAGCTTCACGCTCCGTCCTCATTGAATTGCTTTATGTATCGCTCGCGCAATGGTTTTGACTTGGCGAACATTTCCGCGCCCGACCACCGACATATGTTTCATGTCATTAATCTGGCTTAACGTAACCTTCAAGCGATCGACCTCCACAACAGTGCGGGAGCGGTTGCCAATTTTTGCTGACTGGATATTCGCATTGCTCATAACAGCCTCATCGTTGAATTGCGGGCAATAAAAAAGGCCGCTATGTGCGACCTCTCTTCTGTTCGAAGCCTGACCATTGCTGGCGCTCTTTGGTTAGCTTATCTACCAACCCCGGATTAACTACCTTTCCATCCTCATCCAGAATCACTGGGATGTTTGCGCAATAGCAGTGATAGCGGTTACCGTTGACTGCATAGAACGCCTCCACCTCTTCTGTGGTGTAAGTTTTTCCATGCCTTGCTGCGTGCCATGATCGCGTTGTCGGCTTAAGCGCAGACAGCCACAAAACGGCAGTGTTAAGCCCCAGCCTTTCTCTTGACCAGTCCACTTCCTGCAATTGGGCCTTTCGCAGTGCGCCTACCTGCTCGGTCTGCGCCATGTTCTTGGCCCGCGCCATTGAAACATCGAGGCGCTGACTGATTATGCGTCCGGTTTCTCGCGGATTAATTCCCCGGCCAATCGCATCAGAAATCACGTTAGCCAGGTCACCGCGAGCACGGTCTGATTCAAGTAGCCAGTCGCTATACGTCGATACGTACGCGGCCGCTACCTGATTCTGGTATGCAGCCGAACTGAGTAGCTGCTGCAATGTCGTCTGCTGCTCGTAGATGGGCGACTGCACCGATAGATTGGTGAAGGCTTGATGAGTACCGCGCTCATATTCTGCCGCAACGTACTGAAGCGCCCACAGGCTGTTGCTGCCTCCTTCAAGCAGATAGTCATCAAGGATTAGCTGAACACGCTGCAGCAGGTCAGCCAGTTGAGGTGCCGACATGTCGTAGATGTAAGTGCCGGCATTCACCTGATAAATCACGTTGCCATGCACCGCATAGCTCTGCGTGTTGCTCGCCCTCTCCTGCCCGGTCAGGCGCTCATCGAATAGCTTCTTCAGCGCCACCTTAATCTGGTAGTAGCGATTCTCGATGTCGCGGAACATCCGGTTAACGGGTCGGGCGGATTGGGTCGGGTCAGCTTTGTTGCGGGGTATTACCGGAGTCCGGATTAGTTTCAGGGTTGTCACTTAACGGGTCTCCAGGTGGTACTTCCGGTGGTAGCTTATCCTCTGGCATTGGCTCAAGCTCACCCACGGCGCGAATCTCGTTCTCGCTGACGGCTGGAGTGCCAAAGGCCGCCTGAGTATCTTTCGCCACGGTAGCCATTGCCTGCATATTGGCGATCTTCTCTTTCTCACTTGGAGCGAGTAAGTCAGACCACGCCAGCGTGACTTCGCCTGACTTAGGAGTCTCAATAACACCAAGAGTCCAGAGACGCTCCAGAATCGTCTGCACAACAGAACTCATGAACCCCCAGCGGCGCCCATTGCAGCGCTTAGCCCAGTCTGCTTTGTCCTGATCTGATGCCAGGCGGCCGGTTTGCTGACCAAACAGAATGGTGAACGGGCATTGAATTGATGCTGCGAACTCGTTGGCTGTCACTTCCCATGTTGGCTTAGGGTCTGCCGGGGCAACGGAGAGCACAGAAGGTGTACCTGCCTGCATCACCAGCGCCGCATCTGTCCCCCGATTCATCTTGGCGACCTTGTCGTTAAGTGCCTCGCCCAGGTCTTTGAAGCCAGCATCGGTGGCCGCCCTTTTAAGCGAGTCCATGTCGGTTTCTTTATCGAAAGCGATACCTAGTTGACGGCTGGCATTCTTCAGGAACCCCTCTGCGCTACCGCCTGACACCTTTTCAAGGTCGAGCAGTTTGTTGTAACCGGCGCGGAGATAAGGAACACCAGAAAGCATGTTCTCGTCTTCTGAACCCTCACAGAGGATTATGACGCGGTCTGGATGTACCGTTACGCCGCGCACCGTTCCGTATGTGCCGTCATCACCAACAGGTTGCTCGTTGAAGTTGTACGATACCGGCTGGCCGTAGGTTTCCGATAATGTGTCTGTATCGAAATTTCCGGGCTTAACCTGAGACTCCCATGCAGGGATCAGCTTCACGATTGCCTTATCAGCAAGCCGACCAACAACAACGCGATCAACTGGCTGGCTCCATTCCCTGCCATCTCTGAACTGAATCAGGATCGCCGAGTACCGCCCGATGAGGTTGCGTCGGTCTGCATCCTTAATCTTCGGCCAGTGCTTTTTCAGCAGCTTCGTTACCGTCTTTTCCCACTCTGTGGTTTCGGTGGACTCTCTGTTTTCATCGCCGTCAATGATGGTCGGATTATCTACCCAGCAGGAGTCGAGCAGCTTGTGTACGGCGGCATAGCCTACGGCGTTACGCTCATAGGCGCGGTAGTAACGGTCAAATTCGAGACTGTCCGGGTAACCGAACTCATCCCAAAGCTTCGTGCGCTTGGTGTTACCGGGCTTTCCGGCATACATCATGCGCTGGCGCCCTATCTCATGAGCGAGGGCGTTCACAAGGAATTGTTCCCCGTTGCTTAGTTCACTCACTGATGAGCTCCTTAGAAGAATATTGCGCCGGTCTGTTTGTGATTCGTTTTCGCCACAGCAAAGTAGCGGAACGCATCAGCGCCGTGCGATGTGAAGTCATGAAGCGGTTTATCTTTCCAGCAGCCTCGTTTGTCGTCCCACTCCTTGCGGTATCCCTCAAGATGAGAGATGCCCTGCTCACATTTGGAAGCGTCAAAGGCGCACCTGGGGAGGATTTCACGCACTGAGTCGATACCGGTATCAACACCAAGCTTTGGTGCGACCTTGAAGCGGATTGAATAAACCTGACCGTCGATTTCAAAGCCTTCTGCTGCTATCTGCTTGCGGCTCTTGCCATCACCGGCAAACTCACGGTTATCGATATCGTGCGGCGCCCAGTGATCGCCATACTCATACCCGCGGTCTTTCAGCACCTTCATGTAATGCCTGAGGCCTTCACCACTGTTCTCGTAGTAGTCGATGACGTGGAATTCATCGCCGACTTCACGGATGAACCATATAGCTGTCGAGTCGCCTACCCCGATATCCCAGAAGGTATGAACCAGCTGATGAGAGTTATCAGGTAACTCACCAACACGTTTATTCGTGTAGAGCCAGCGGAACTGTTTGGCGTAATAGGCACCCTCGACAGACTGTTCAAATGCTTCAGCCGGTATGGATGGGTACTCGCGCTTCATATCATCGCCGAGCGTCTTCTCTTTGGCGTAATACCAGGCCTTCTGGCGCTCATTGAGAATTACGCCATGCTTCTGCTCGATTTCGTCAAAGTAATCGCTCAGGCGCTGCGGCAGCGGCTCTACGGGGTCGATTGCATAGAGTGGATTCTTCCACCAGGAGAAGAAGAAAAACTTCCAGTCGAGATTGGAAAGCGTCTTACCCTGCAACTGAGCTTTCTCTGCAGTCTGGCAATAGTCAAAGAAGTAACTGGCCCGCCCTTCTGCTGTGCTCTCAATAGTGGTGAAGCAATCGCTGGATACCGCCTCAAACGCACCAGTGACAATCTCACGGGCTTTGTCGGGGAACTTAGCGCATATCTTCCCGAACTCGGAAACGTGCAGGAAACGCAGCGTACCGCCACGGAATGACGTGCTGACGTAGAGAGATCCGCCCTTCCTGAATACGAGTTCACCTGCCGAATCGTTACTCGCTGGATTGGCCGCCCTGATTTCTGCTGGAAGGCGGTCGTAGGCGTATTTCACCTTTTCCCGGAACAGTCGCTTAGCATCGTTGAGGGTGTGTGCAATGAGCGCGCATTTGGCAGACTCGAAAAGCGCCGCATCTAACTGAATGATGCAGACCTCGGTGGTAAAACCGAGCTGACGAGCTTTCAGGATAATGTTGCGAGTGTGGATGCCTTCAAAGTATTCGCGCTGCTCTGGTGTCATCCGGAATCGCTGAGGTTTCCCCTCTTTGTCGGTGATCCAGTAGAGATTGTTTAACCGGAAATCTTTATCGGATAGCAATTTGAAATGCTCAGGTTTCATTAAGCCCCCTGAGACAATGAGTCCATCAGGTTCGACAGGTCATCGACCGTCTTATTTCCTTCCTCGCTATCGAGGTTGTAGGCCTTGCGCTCGGCGTTGATCACCTTAATCTGAGCATCAACTCCGGCAGTGATAGAGCGAGACATTGATGCGTGATTGTCTTCGGTGATTTCAGCATCCTCGAGGAAGTCTCGGAGCTTGTTGGTAATGACACGCCATGCTGCTAACCCCTCACGGTGAGCCATCACTACTGAGGCGGCTTCGTCGGATGCTTGGTCAACTATTTGAGCTTCGGTTTCCACTTCATTCTGGAAACTATCTCTGGAAACCTTGCTGGAAACTTTAGCCTGCGTGGCTGCCCTGACCTTTTGTGTAAGGTCTCTTTGCCAGCCTTCTTTTCCTGCCCGATTGTTAATAGCGGTGTGGCTAACTCCATGCTTCTCAGCTATAGCGCGTATGGACAACGAACCAGCCCGGTAAGCCGACTCGATGGCCTCCCAGTCAGGTGATGCCATAATTATTCCTATTCGGTTTTGTTCTTAATCGCTTCGAGGTAGTCGAACGTGACTTCTAGCAGCAGGCTGCGCAACACGTAATCTTCAGAGGCGCCCGGAGAAAACTGCTTGAGCCTCGCCTGCAACTCTTCGAGCACAGCCTGAGACTTCGCTACGTGCTCTTTCATGTCGAGGGTCACAGTAAGTGGCGCGATTATCTTCATGCTTTATCAGCCTCTTCAGTAGTGGGCCCGTGCGGCACGTACTCCATCTTGAGTACGTCATCCGGAGCCAGGTATACCCACGCGCCGTCTTCTTTGGCCACACCGATGAAGCCGTTTACTATCTCAGGCTGCGAGCGGTTCATCAGCCTTCGTGGGTTTCACCTGACTTTGTGGTTACTGTGATGCGGTAAGTGTCAGGCATATTCACTCCAATAAAAAACCTCCCGGATCATCACTGTCCGTGGTTTTGGTGATATCCAAGTTTTTGCTCAGCAGCCCTTCTCATAGCGACTGCCTCCTGAAATGTTTCAGCGACACCTAAAACAACGCGCTTACCACAGTGGTTAATTCTTGCCCGCCATTTTTTTAATGGTTGATAGAAATCTACTCCTACCACTCCACTATTATTGTTTCGCTGCTTCGTACGGTTTTTCTGATTTTCTTCGTTCGCCACAAGCCGTAGGTTTTCAATCCTATTGTCCGCTCGATTGTGATTTAAATGGTCAATTTGCAGCGCGGGGTCGATATCGCCGTGCATGTAAATCCAAGCAAGTCGGTGAGCCCTGCACTGCACCCCATCAATATGAATAAGCCAGTAGCCATGCCCCTTATCTACCCTACCAGCCAATTTTCCCGCATAACGATTATTACAGGCTGATGCAGCTGCTTTGGTTGCAAAGTGCGACTCTGGCCTTAATTTC
Organism: Pantoea conspicua; assembly: GCF_002095315.1. Lineage (GTDB taxonomy): Bacteria > Pseudomonadota > Gammaproteobacteria > Enterobacterales > Enterobacteriaceae > Pantoea > Pantoea conspicua. The sequence goes on along the minus strand of NZ_MLFN01000001.1, from coordinate 108,711 downwards.
CAGTGAAAGAGTCCGTCATTCGGGTTGTAGCTAAGCGCCTCATGCAAATATTGCTGAGTTGGAATTTTAATTTTGCGTTTACCTTTCTTTGAGATGAACCTTTGCCGCATAGGAAATCAGCCCATCGAAGGCTCGCCAGCGCTAACTGACTTCCTCAAAGGCTCATTTCAAAGGGCTTTGTTCTCAGTTCAGTTTTGACAGGTTTACTCGTCCCTTACCCACTCGCCTTGAACAGTGCGATAAAATGAGCAAACAGATTTTTCTTGCTGTATATCGTAAATCTCTATGGTGTCGTTGTTGTTTCTAGCTTCAACACTGGATGCCGCCTTTTCTGCTTCCTCGAGCGTCGAGGTCACGCAGTGAATGCCATTACAACAACCACCGAGCTCATAATCATCGTAAGCAAAAACGATAAAGCGTTTAGTTTCTGCCATTTTTGTTCGCTTCACAAATTCACCCCAAGCCTCCCCGTTTACACAAAGACTTTCGGGAATTGCTTCTAAACGCTCAGGGCAAATAGTATCTGTAATTCGCACCTCTTCAATGCTCTTAAGGCGATCACGGTCGCCGATTCGCATTGCCTGATCCGCTGTCGTACAGCCAGATAATTGGTAATTTTCAGGCTTTTTCATAAACCCTCCAGGTAATTTCAAATTACTATACCAGATTCGCAACGCTTCACAGCGTGGCTTACCGTTATCCCTTGTCGGAGAGATTCTTTAAGAGCCGTTGTGAAAGAGGCTCTCGGGCGACGCAAGTTTGCGTTGGCTATCACACTGCGATATCCAGCGTGAGTTGTAATTGTTCGCGCCAGTATTCGACATTTGCCTCAATAGCTGGCTTGTCCCATCTCCAGCGAGCCAGCTCACTTGCCCCTGCACTCACTTTTTCCTTTCTCGCATCACGGATGCGGCATGCTTGCTCAAACTTCTGCTGCTCAGTCAACTCACCGCGAAGCAAGCTATCAATGTGCAAGTCACACCACACAGCAAAGCGGGCGTCACACCAACGTGCAAACGCAACTGAAAGCTTTGGATGGAGCCAAGTACCACCGCCTCTATCCTTACGGGCTCGACTGGTCTTTACATACCTCGATTGTGAGGGATGTAAAATCTGCGAATCTTCACCGGTTAGCGCCTCATCTAAGGCGCGAATGTATTCGAGCGTTTCTGCCAGACGCATCCAGTTATCGATACGTTTGCCAAATCTCTCTGCTACGCCAGTAACGTTGATCCAGCCTTCGGTATTGAAACGAACCGCCTCACCTTTGTAGTTCAGTGGAACAATATTCATTGCGTTTCTACCTTTTAGAAAGTGAGCCTGTTCGCACAGAAAAGCCGCCCGAGAGAGGTCGCCACCTATAACGGCAGTTCTCAGGCTCGCTTACTGAAAGGCTCTCGTTGATATGCGCATGCGACTGCGCTGAGATTTATTGCAGGTACAAAAAAGCCCGACCGAAGCCAGGCTCTATGGTGCTCGTTGTAACGTAGGTTCTGGTAACAGCTACTGGAAGGTAGCGACAGTTACGCCTTTCTCATTGCAGACGTAAGCAACCTCTCCGTCATCCAGAATCATTTCATCATCACCGCCTGACCAGCCACGGAAGAAAATCATTCTTGATTCACGAACGAAACTCACGTCGCCGGTTGCCTGTAAAACTGAAATGTCGTTGTCTTTGTTGATGGTCTTGATGGTTAGCATTTTGTTTCTCTTGGTTGTGGTAATAAAAAAGCCCCGGCAGAACATCTCTGTCAGGGCTGGCTTTCGGGCACAAAAAAAGCCGCACCCTTTCGGACGCAGCTCTTCATCTTTGGGAAATTTAGCGCACTTTCCTGTGCGCCTCAATCATTTCAGGCACTGCTCCCTGATGTACTGCTGCAATCCTGCTATTTGCTTTCCGGCTGTTTCGATTCGCTCTCTGAGGGTGAAATAATCCCGTTGAGCGGAGTTGACTCATTGATAACATCGTGTAGGAGCTGATGGGTGAAGCTTTCTTTTGGCTGACTTGTATGCCTGAGATGCTTCACTCTCACTCCTGAAGGACCCAAGCTCGATGCACTTACCAGAAACAGTTATCCTTGCGCTATACATATCGCGCCTAGGGTCATGCTTAACGCCTTTGCAGATTCGGTTATGTTGATTTTCTGAAAGGGTCACGGAGCGCAAGTTTTCTGGAGAGTTATTAGCTTGGTTGCCATCTATATGGTCAATGCACAAAGGCCAGCACCCGTTGACCAGAAACCAGATCACTCTATGGGTGCAAAGCTTCTGTCTTTTTACGGCAACCCGATAGTAACCATCTTCTGTTTCAGCGCCGGCCTGCTTGCCGAGCATATGACCATTGAATTTTGGTGCTTTCTTCCATCTCAAGCCCGAAGTCATGCTGCTATCTACTTCAAGATGCTCGTTGATGTAAGCCTCAATTTCACTGGTTACTTTCGCCCTTCTCATCAAATACCACCTTTCGGATATAATCTTGAAGACCGCGAATTTGTTTTTCAGAGGTAGCTAATTGCTCTCTGAGACGGAAATAATTTTGTCGAGCGTCTGGAGTGAGTTCGGCGCTGGCTGCATCATCCAGGCCGGAGGAGGCGGTGGGTTGCTTCGTGCAGGTTGCGTTGAGCTGCAACCGACGCTTGCCAGCAGCAACATCGTCATGCAGCTGATCGATAGTGGCTTTAGCATCCGCTAACTCCTTCGTGTACTTCTGGTCGAGGGCCGCAACGCTTTTCTGACGGCGCTGCATGTCGTTGATGGTTTCCTGCCGCTTTTCCGCCAGGCTGGCTGCTTCGGTGTATTTGCTGTGATAATGCCCGGCCACCGAACCAAAGAAGATGATGCAGGCACAGAGCAGGAACCACAAAACCGATCGCCAGTTATTTGCCAGCCAGTTCATCAGCGTTCTCCGCCAGGCACATTGACCGCTCCATATCGCGGCGATTCATCAGGCCGCGCCACTTCTGCCCGCCAGCATAAATCCAGCGGCGCAGTTCTTCGCAGGCACCGTTTACGTCACCGGCATTCAGACGTTTAAGCAGTGTCGATTTTGAGAACGCGTTTGTGCCAACGTTATAGGTGAAGCTGTAGAGCGCGGCACGCTGATATTCACCCAGTGGAACTTTGACCATCCCATCAACAGCTTCCTTTACTGGCTTCAGGTCGTTCCACATCAGGCGATCACATTCGCGGTCTGTGTACTTTTTGCCCTTGATGATGTCGGTTCCGGTATGGCCATCGCAGACAGTCCAGACGCCTGCCACATCTTTGTAAGGCTCATATACCCTTCCCTCAACACCATCCTTTCCACCGAGGAATACAGTGGCGATAAGCATGGCTCCGCCGCCCGCAGCAGCAATCAGCTTATTGCGCAGGCCGTTTGACATAGCCATGGATTAACCCTCTGTGATGTCTGGTGCGGTGGGCCAGCGTTGAAGCGCTTTGATCTGCGCCAGTGTGGCCTTGCGTTTGTAGTACCAGTTGATGCCAAGCGTGAACAGCGCCACCAGAATACCGGCCAACACGCCTACAGCACTCCACTCGTCGGGACTTAACCGGGTCAGGAGACCGTTGGCAATCGTCCCGGCAGATGCGCCATAAGCAGCGCCTGATGCCAGTTTGCTCATATCAATACTCATGTGCCCCCCGGTTACGGGGACGTGCTCAATTAGGAATTGTCTACTTTCTGAACTGAGCAAGTCCGGCTAGTCTTTTCCTTGTCGAGAGAAAAAGAACCGTACTGCCGTTGGGTAGTCAACGCTGAAGAATCCGCCATTGAGCGGATTTTTTTATGGGTAAAAAATACGCCACCCCATAACACACAGGAGGAAATCCAGAAACCCGGAGTGACGTGAAAACGACAAGGGTCTGTAGCAGCACACCCTTACAGAGACAGAACTATCTTAAAGGCAACCAAATAACATTTATTGCACAAACGTATGATCAAGAATTGTTAGGATTTTATGGTCAGTTTATGAAAGATGGCTGACATATTGTGGAACTTGAATTTTTTTGGCGCCTTTCTGGATATGGATGGCGCTTTTTTTTCGTGCCGGTTTTTCGTGCCGGGTTCACGGCAATGATAAAAAAGGCCGCTCTGATGGCGACCTTTTGAAATAGTTTAGTGGTGTTACTTATCCGCTACAGGGTATGCAGTAGGGTTTATCCCTCTCAGGGGATAGAAATAAAAAAGCCCCGCCGACTGGTGAGGTCGCGAGGCTCTTTGGCATCCACATTTATGCAACTGACCGGTAAAGCCGCGATCTGTTCGCTTCACTTCCCGATCATGCCGCTAATGTGCCAGGTTACATGCCCTTTGTCTTTGGCATTTCGTGCTATATAACATTATCACGCTGCAATTTTAAGAATCTCCTTCTCCATTTCTCGCTTAATTGCGTAAAACATTTCTCCTTCGATGATATCCATCGCCCATTCCATTCTGTTGCGGGCCTCTTTCGGTGAGATGCTGCAGTAATAAATCAGGGATGAGCCGATATTTTGCACGCTCTTGCGCTTGCAGTATCGTAATCTGGCTACGTTCCGAAGCGGGTTATCTCTTCCGAATGTCTTTACCATGACTGATTCAACAAAGGCGGCATCATCTGATTCTTTGGCGAGAGCGATGATGTTTGCCGTTGATGACTGAGGGATAAGCAGGTCGCGAGCCTTGCGGAACAGCTCTTCACCACGCAGCCCTTCACAATGCAGCTGTGACACGATTTTCTCTATCTGCTTACCCTTCTGCTCACTCCATTCACATCGCATCATCAGGCGCCCGATAATATTAACCTCTGCACGGTCGTAGTCTTCGCCACCGAGGTGATCGCCCCATACGCCCAGCAGATGCCTGACCCATGCCTGCTGCGATTTGTTGATGGTCTTCCAGCCATTGCCGAATAACCGGCGCATGTCCGCTGCTGTTCTGACGCATGACAGTCTGACGATTTGCTGATAGTCACGCTCAATGCGCATGCTTCACCCCCATCATCTTCGCCGTGTTCCGGATTATCCGGTAGTTGATCTCGTACATGCCGCGCATCTTGAGAATGCGAAGGCGGAGCCACTTCTCTCTGAGGTATTCGGTCATGATGCCTCCATCTCTGTGATGATGATTTCCAGCCTGCCGCCCTTCACCACCTCACAGCGAACCATGCGCACGTCATCAATCAGGCTGTCGTCAGCTATGACGCCTGCTTGGGTGAGTGAGTCGAGGGGTGCTTTGAATAGGTTGTCCAGGTCACGCCGGGCGCGTGTAGGTGGATATGCGAGGATTTTTACTTTGAGCCTGCCGGCCAGTTGGTATTGCTGATTTGCTTCGGTGATTTGTCTGGTTACTGCGGTGGTATATTCCCTGCCTTTCTTGCTTTTGATTTTCCTGCCGCGAAATACTGAGAAGAGGTGATTATTTCCGGGCGGCCACGGCAGCTCTATTCGGTATTCGTTCATCGTTTCACCTTACCTTCCCTAAGCAGAGCGTCCTGTGTGCGTATGACACCCTCAAGGTGGGCTATGCGCGCCTCAGTGACGTCACAACGGCGTGTGCGCCGGTCTATTTCATCATGGCAACCTGAGCAGGCCCATGCGCCAAACAGGTCATCAGGCTTCATTCCGGTTCCACAGATACCAACCATGCGGTAATGCGCGAGTACGACTGTTTCAGAATTGCCGTTACATATGCCCGGCAGCCTGACCTGGCATTCCCTGCCCCGCGCCTCTTTGCGTAAGTTAGCCATCACTTTCTCCTGTCATGGCGAAGTTCGGATCGGCCAGAAGCCACAGGTCGAGGCATGAGCCACAGGCGTAGACTTCGGTATCCAGCAATAGAGCACCACAGCCAGCGCAGGCAGAAACACACTGCTCTCCATCGCCAGTAGGCTGACTTGATTGGGTTATCTCGCTCATGGTTCTCCCATTCGATATCGCATTCGCACTGCTCGCAGCTTATGGAGTAGTGATACTTGTCTTCTGAGGTGAGTGTTATGTGACAGCGGCAGCAGCGTTCACGCGGCATTTTCTCGCTCCTTTTTCATCAGGAAGCATTCCATTGCAGCACGAAGGGGATTCTGATTTGCAGACATACAATGCCTGTTAAATATTGCGGCCCACTCATCACGACTTTGGTGGCAGGTCAGGCTAACGTTTTCTTTCTCGATAATCGGACCGGCATCAGACCATGAGTTGCATGGATTGAAAATACTGCGGTCATCGTCATCGCATTTAACTATGCATGTCCCGTTGTCATACCACTCACCCAGGCATGTCGCCGCAACTGCTTTGTTGATTTCAAAATCAGTCATTTCTGCGTAATTCATCTTCAGCTCCACATTGGGTTTTTATACTGCCTGCTCGGTATTGGCTCGTTCCGGAACTCAGGCAGCAGCGCGCTGACCAGCCAGAGGCGTGGGTCAAATGCAAGGCACTTTTTGGCCTGGATATTTCGTGATTTGTAACTGGCTATCAGCTCATCTGCTGTTTTTGTGTCTATCGGGTCGGGGTGAGTGAACCAGGTTTCACGCATGATTACGCCACCTTATCGCACCAGTTGCTGCACGAACTACTTCCAGGAATTCCGGTGATTTCTTCAGTCCAAGTTCACGTGCTTTGTTGGTTACCTGCTGACGTGGCTTGTCGAACATGATTGCCAGCAGTTCTGTTGATGCGTTTGCGTAATCGCGAGTCAGAATGTCGAGATGGTCGCGGCTCCATGTATTTCTCATGCTGCACTCCTGTATTCGGTAGTCACGACACCGGGCGCGCCGGTTGTGTACATCGGGTTTCGGTCGGGGTTCTCTGGCGTCACTTCCATCAGCCCGTCAAAGCGCTGGTATACGCAGTGAGGTTTGTTATGGACGTGAGCAAGCCACGCAGCCTCTTCGATAGCTGCGCCAATTTCAGTAAAGGGGGTCATGTTATTTTCCGAAGCGGTTAGCCCATTCAGCCGCACGCGCTGACTCGTCGCTAAATCTGACGTCGTGCTCAATGCCGAAGCTGTGGATTAGAGTGATGAGGTCACGCATCTCACTGACGCGCATTTTGCTTGTTGATTTACCGAGGACTACAAAGCCATTCCCCGCCAGATTCGGCACCGCCTCCTGTCCGTTCAGGCTCGCGCTAAACAGGTGCTTCCAGCTCTCCGGAGCCAGCTTCCGCCCATGCCAGATAACCTGCTCTGATACGTCATGCAGGCAAGCCCATAAGAGAGCGTTTTGTTCGAGGGTTCTGGTTCGTTCAGAGATGGTTACTACGAGAGGGGTCTGGTTATTCGCTGATATCTGCTGGATGGCTTCTACACAGTTTTGCCGTATTCGGTTATCCCGCAGGATGTAGGTTTGTTTCTCCATCGCGTTTATCTCGCTTTAATGCGTCGCTAAGTAATTTCCTGACACCATGACTCAGGCTAAGTGTTCCTGCGTGCTTCTGGGCGAAGCGACTGATGTCGATTGCCAGCTTATCCAGTTCAGCGTCTGATATGACGTGCTCAGAGCGCTTTAAGGGGATTACGTTGTTCATCAGCGCACCTTGTGGCTATTTGGAATACAGAAAGTGGAAGATGCCGGAGTTCCGTTTGGCGATGTGTAGAAATAAAGTGGCCACCATCGGCCAAAGCAACGCACGGGCAACCGGAAGCAAATATATCCCCATCTTTTGGTTCGGATATTTACCGCCCAATGCATAGCGTTTTCGCCATAGATGGTCAGAGGACCAATACTAATATGACCCGCCATAAAGCTTTCCCACCATGTGAATGACTGGTATTCCTTTTGATTCAATATCGCTCGCTTTAACCACATATCACTGCTCTCCGTTCTGATTGGTGGGCTGATCCGGGATGATGCGGTAGGCGCAAACAAGCTTACCGCTGCCATTTCCCCAGTTGAGGAATCCGCTATATTCAGTTTCTATCTCGCCAGTTGCATAACGAACCTGGACGACTCGGCCTTTTACGGCTCCAGGAATTTCTCTTCCTTCCCACTCAATCCACTCACCCTCCCCCCGCTCCTGCTGCTCCAGTATGGGGAGTGCAATCTCAAGGGCGTCCAGATAGTCATACATCTGATTGCTCATGCCTTGGTTGTCACGCTTAAACTGCAAATCAATGATGCGTTGTTTGCAGCGTTCAGCTGTTAGCTTTTTCATTGCCCTGCTCCTGAAATAATGACTCTGCTTCAAGGCTGCTGAGGTCTATACCCAGCCATTCACAAGCCCGCTTCATGTCTTCCTCGGGTATGATTCGCTGCCCGTTACTAAGCACAACAACTTTGATCGTTAGTTCTGGAGCGATGGTCATGAAATTCTCGGCCACAACTGTCGGTAATTCTTTGCTCATATCAAAATCCCCCACCCTTTTTGCCGCCTTTGTCGGAACGCGAATCGCGCTCGAATTGTGCCAGTTCGATTTCACCGCCTGACTTGCCGCATCCAAAGCAGATAAAGTCGTTGTTCTGTGGGCGCACCACGAAAGACGGGGTGCTTTCGTCATGGAATGGGCATAACCCGCGATAATTCGCGCCTTGCTTCGTGAGTTCGGTCAGCTTCATTGCGCTATCGATGATGGACATTTACACGCCCTCCAGTGGAAGGTTTGCAGCCACGCTGGCCACGCGCAAAAACTCGCGCATCATGTCCATATCCATCCATGTCTTTTCGGTCAGGTGAAATGCCCAGTTAGCAAGGCTTTCATGGCTGTGCAGCCTGTTTACTGCGATTTCATAGGTGGTGTTGCCTGTGTTGAGCACAACGAATCCGTCTTCCAGATAAACCTTTTTGGCCAGCTCCGCGCGGTGCGCCATGTACTGCTCGAGATGTGTTTTCATCAGAAACCCTCTACCTGTTTTAGTTGCTTGGTCACTTTGCGGGATTTGCGCTCTGCTCGCTCTTCCACTGCCTGTTTTTGGTCGCATGGGAAAAGAGCTACGTCTTTTTGGTCAACGTAAACCGTTCCGGTTTTGCCGTGGCGGTTCAGCCGGAGGATAAGCTCAGTTAGCGTCGGATCCGCGTTCTCGTCGTAAACGTTTTCCTTGTAGATGGCCATCCAGTAATCACAGTCCTGTTCAATCTGACCGGTATCGCGCGAATCGCTGGCCATAGGGCGCTTATTGGCTCGCTCTTCCAGATTACGGTTTAACTGGGTCAGGAGGATGATTACCGTGTCCAGCTCCTTGGCCAGGTTCTTCAGTGCCTTGGTAATCTTGCCGAATGCCAGAGCGTTGGTTTCTGAAGCTTCAGTGCTCATCAGTGTCAGGTAGTCGATGCCAATCATGCCGATACGCTTGTTATTTCGCTTCAGCTTGCGGCACTCTGCCTGAATGTGGGCCAGCGTCATGCCGGGGTTATCGTCAATCCAGATGTTTGGCCGGTCGCTCATTCTGGCCATCGCTGCGTAAACCCTATTCCAGTCTTCATCCTCGCTCGGGCCCGATTTTTCTTGTGCATAGAACATATCGGTATTGACGTGTGATGACTGGCCAAGCATGCGCTCGAAGATTTGCTCTTCAGGCATCTCAAGGCTGAACATGGCCACAGGCAGGTTTTCAACGTCTGCGACATGCAAAGCGATTTCGGTCAGCACCGTGGTTTTACCCATTTTTGGCCTTGCGCCAATAACGAACAGGGATCCGCGCATGACATGCTTCGGTGCCAGTAGCTTGTCGAGGTCACGAATGCCAGTAGTCAGGCCGCGATGCGCATCCGGATCGTTAAACCGGTTTTCGACCATTGCTGTCCATTTAGCTGCAATGTCGTCTATGCGACGAAGTCCCTTTTTGTTGCCGGTAGCAGTGCTGTCTACAGCCTCTGCCAGCAAAGCCTGAGCGGCTTCAACCTTCTGCTCAGTGGTCATGCCGTTGCGGGAGCTGAACAGGCTGGCCACCTCGTTTGACTGGCGGATCCACATGCGGTCAGAAGCCCGGTCTTTCACGACTGAGGCGTAGTTCACGACGTTTGCGGAGCTGGGTGTGTTTTTAACCATCTCAGCCAGATAGCCGAAACCACCTAGCTGCTCCAGCTTCCCGCCTTGCTCCAGCGCCTGTGACAGCGTCAGGATGTCCACGGTAATTTTGCGTCGGTTAAGCGTCACAGCTTCAGACCAGATTTCCTGATGTGAGCGGCTGTAGAACGCATCTGGCTTCAGCGTGGCCAGCACCATCTGGCATTTGTCGCTCTGGCTGTCATTCAGGATGCTGCCGATTACACACTGCTCCGCATCGATGCTGTTTGGAGGTACGAAGTTATTTCCTGTCATTTGCGCGCTGCTCCTTCACCTTCGTGTAGCACTCATCCGTCACTAGATAGTCCAGATTCTTGGCTGCCCAAAATCCACCCTTGCCGTTTGGCCTTTCCTGCATCATCCAGGTGCAGTTCGAAGCGATGTATTCGAGATAGTTCCGCCAGTTCTCAATCGTGAACGGAACACCTTTGGCCTTCTGGTACTCGCGGTTGCACTGCTGCCAGAAGTTGCGCATCGCAGATTTACGTTTTCCACGAATAATTTCGACTGCCGACATTTCCGGCAGGATTTCATGGTAGGCATTCACCATGTCTTCGTATGGGGTGCGAACTGCTTTTGGCTTATCAGGATTGGCTGGCTGTCTCGGGATTCTGATTTCTTCATCATCGTCCTGATCGGCGGTTTGAGATGGACACTCAATATCTTTAGATATTGAGTTATTAGTTATTAATTCATTGTTTGTGGCACTTTGATGGCACTCTGTTGGCACAACCTCCTCGACAGCCCTTGGTGCTAGCGGCATTGCGTTGGCACTCTGTTGGCATTCTGTTGGCACAATATTTGGCTGATAATCGTCGTATTTTGTGACCGAAATTCGGGTGAATTTCTTATTGGAAATGCGGCTAATCATGCTCAGCTTTTCGAACTTGTTGAGCAGATACTTAATGCGGTCACCGGTGATTCCTGTTTCGGCTGCCAGAGTATTTCGCCCGGTGATGAACTCACCACGCCTAACCAGCATTTCACCGAACTCGGTATTAACTGGTGCAGGCGCATGGTTGGCTGACAGGATGATGTGGATCCACAGGTGAACAGCTTCAGAATCCGTTCTGTAGAAGGGAAGCTCCTTGATTTTACGATGCAGCAAGGCATACCCCTTAACGCCCTGTTGCGGCGTCTCCTGGAACCTTTTAGCCTCTCTGGCTCTGGCTAAACTTGATACGTTGCTCATTGCCGCTTCTCCTTAGCTTTGTGTTCATCCAGAATCTGCCTCAACTTCTCAGCAACCTTCGGATTGAACGCTTTGCAGAATTCGACTCGGGCAAGGTTTTTGTGCAATTCCGCCTGGTACATAACGTGTTTCTTTGGCATAATTACTCCTGTGAATTGATCCAGTCATTTCGCGTTACGCCTCAAAGAATTCGCAGTTCTTTGGGGCGTTTTCTTTTGTCAGTAATCTGGCTACCTGTTTGGCAAGGCTTGCCAGCTCATCGTCATCAACACCCCACTCCAGAATCGCCAGTAGCATGGACATCTTCGGGATCATGCTGCTCTTCCAGCGTGTTATTTGGGACTCATCAACACCCAACTCATCAGCAATCTTCCGCTGACCTCGCATCGCTATGCGGTTGAAAATGTTGCTGGTAATTGCGTTGGCCTTCTTGCGTGTGCTTGTAAGTTCCATGTGACATCATTCCTTTGTTGGTTAAGTAGTTAGACGTGACAAAGCCGCAGCTATTGCCACGAACGTTTTTTTTGTTTCGTTTGGATTTCGCTTTTCAGCGACGTAGGACTTCATGTCCGTTGTGTAAGAGCGGTGGATTACTGCTTAAGCTGCTTTATCTTTGGACGGTGGGAAGACTTCATCCAACGAGCATTTACAGCCCAATTTTTTTAAGCCATCAATGATTGCTCGGCAGTCATTTAAGCTTGGAGTACGGATGTTCAGTTCATAGTTGGCGATACGGGATTGACCCCAACCAATAGCTGAAGCCAAGACAGCTTGCGAAACTCCGATTTTCTTTCGCTGCTGAGCAATGTTGTTCATTGCAGCCTCCTAACATTAAACACAGCACTATTACACACAAAATGTGATTAACAGTCAACCTCAATTCGTGTACGGAGTGCAATCACGAACTGTGGTAAATTTACTGGATGAAAACAATGCATGAATTAATCGGGGAAAGGATCAAGTCCCTGCGTGAAGCAAAAGGACTTAGCCAAGTACAGCTAGCCAAACTTTGCGGTTGGGCTGCTCCGTCTCGCCTGGGTAATTATGAGTTAGGCACACGTAAGGTAAGTGCTGACGACGCGGTAATCCTTGGTTCTGCCCTTGGGGTATCACCAGCTATGATCATGTTTGGTGATGAGGCCGACTCTGTTTTCAAGCAGTATGAATACCCATTGTTCGCCTCTGTCCAAGCAGGGCCTTTTTCAGAAGTTGGAAGCTATACCGCGAGCGATGCAAAGTCATGGGTGGCGACAACCAAGAAAGCAAGCGAGAACGCCTTCTGGCTTGAGGTAAAGGGTCATTCTATGACAGCCCCTCAGGGTGTTCGCCCGAGCTTCCCGGAGGGTATGCTCATATTGGTTGATCCGGCTGAGGATGTTGAGACAGGTGATTTCTGCGTTGCCTCAGCAAATGGCGATTCTGAGGTGACCTTCAAGAAGTATGAGAAAGATGGCGGCGTTAGCTATCTGGTGCCTCTTAACCCGGCTTATAGGGTGCTGGATTGCGATCACAGCTGCCGCATCATTGGGAAGGTGGTGAAGGCTCAGTGGCCGGAAGAGACGTTTGGGTAAAGATTTTGCGTCACTTGCCGAAATTACACACAGCGCGTATCCGACTTAAGATTGGAACGATTCACTTTTACCAGGGATAAAATCCAAGGGCAAAATGGAAAATCAAATTGAGGTTTCAAACCTAAGCGACGTTGAATCTTTGCTACATCGCCTTAGGAAGGGTGAAGAGTTTACGGTAGAAAACTTAAACATAAATTTCGTAAATGTCGTAAATTTCAAGATTTACGGGGATCCTGAGCGCTATAATGGAACCATTCCGGCATCGCTAGCTCAAGGGATGTGCGAGTTTCAGACTGAACTCTATAAAGCATATACGCTTGTTAAGCACGGAACTGACAACCTTAAGCACCTCACTAAGAAGGATCGTGAAGAGCTTGAAATCATATTTAAGGTCGAGCCAGGATGTACTGACCTTATCGTTGCCATTAAGGATGTCATAGATTCTTTTGGCATAGCATTTGAGAGATCAACCCAAGGTATGACTGGAACAGAAAAGGCAATCTGCTTAGTTCTCATATCTCTACTCCTTACTGGGGCGTGGCTCGTAAAGTCGCACCTAAAAAACAAGCATGAAAAAGACATGAAACAGCTTGAGCTTGACGAAGCTAAGGAAGATAACAATTCTGAAAATGAGAGAATGAGAATTCTCAAGGATGGAATTGTTGAAGCTCTTAGCGCATCAAGTGCTACTCCAGCAGCAAGGGATGTTTCAGAAGGAATTCAAAACCATGCAGCTAATGCCGTTGTTGGTGTGTTAAAAGGGGTTTCTGACGCCGATAAAGTCGAATTCAATGGTCTTGCTAAAATTGAGTTAGACCAAAAAGATATCAAAGAGATGATCCAGAACCCGCGTGAAAAAATGACTAACAGCGAACTTACCGTAGAGGTTGAGATTGAGGGGATTAAGAAAACTCCAGAAAAGCTGACAGTTACATGCAGAAAGGTTGGAGAGGACTACTCCTTCCCAGCTTATGTGCTGACGGAATTCTTTGATAAAGAAGAAACTGATTTGCTGTACGATGCAATGAAAGAATCTGATACGACGAAACTTTTCGGAGACTACAAAATCCGAAGCGGAATTATCGAACTTGCCATGATATCAAGGATTTCAAAGTGATACCTTCAAACCCGGCCACCGCGCCGGGTTTTTTGTGTCCGCTTTATCGAGATCCAAAAATTTTACCGCCAGCGCTAAAATCAATAACTTACAGATAGCGCAAGAAGCGCGATACTATATATTTCATATAGTTACTGCGTGATCCAAAACAGCCAATCAACCATGCTCCGCCAGGCACTCCTGCACTTTGCTGACAGACCTATAGATAGCCCGCCACTGAGCGGGCTTTTTTGTGCCTGCAAATCACCCATAAAAATAAATTCACACCAAAATCATACACATAACGTGTAAGGGGGAATTTATACACAAATCGTGATTGACCAATAAATCACAATATGTGAATATCATTCCATCAGCAGGAAGCTGGCGCAGTACGAAACGGACAGCAGGCTCTTTTAACAACGGTGACGGATCACCTACGTGGCTGAAAAGCCAGTTAGTACCAAAGCGTGAGTTTTGGGATGGATAAGTACCATCGCCAAAATTTACTCAGGAGGTATCTATGACACGCAGAACTCAATTCTCCGGTTCAGCTTCAGGTCGTCGTCGTGAACGTCGTGCTCACCTTCAGAGTGAAGCCAGCGTTAGCGCTGAAGTGTTGCATCGACCTACTCCAAGCCGCGTTGTGTTGCAGTGCAAACGCCCAGCAGCTGACCGCGTAGTCAAGGCTGTTGAGACCGAGACGGAATATCACAAGCAGATTCTGGCCGGTGCCTCGATGTATGTAGAGCACCGCATCAGCACCAAATACCAGAAGGTCAGCAATGAAGCTGGTCGTCAGATTCACGCAGTGCAGAAGATGCGCGGAAAGAGCATTCCACTCATTTGATCCGTCATCTCCCCTTCTCTGCGTGACAGGCATGAGAGCACATCAGTGTGCTTACCGGAGATAGCTATTTTTGCAGCGCGCTATCGCAACTCAAAAGACATCGTAACGGCTCGTTGAAAAACAGGAAAACAAATGCGTGTAGATAACGAAGTATTGAACGTACTCAGCGCCAGTCAGTGTGAAGGCAATAATTTAATTCTCACCGGACAGCTTGACCGAAACCTCTACACCCGAACCAATAAGGTGATTGAGGCAGCAGGAGGAAAGTGGAATCGAAAAGCGAAGGCGCACGTTTTCGATATCGACGCATCCGATCGCATTGAGCAAATCATTCTTACCGGCGATGTAGTGGTGCCGAAGGATGATTTTGAGTTCTTCCCGACCCCGCCAGATGTTGCGAAGCACGTAATTCGCCTGGCAGACGTTCGGGATGGAATGAAAGTACTTGAGCCCAGCGCAGGTCAAGGTGCCCTGGCTAAGGCTGCTCACGACGCCGCAGCAAATGTGATGATTGATATGTATGAGCTGATGCCAGCCAATAATGAGGCATTGCATGCTCTGAACCTTCGGTTATCAGGCATTGGTGACCCTGTCGATTT
Organism: Pantoea conspicua; assembly: GCF_002095315.1. GTDB lineage: Bacteria > Pseudomonadota > Gammaproteobacteria > Enterobacterales > Enterobacteriaceae > Pantoea > Pantoea conspicua. The sequence goes on along the minus strand of NZ_MLFN01000001.1, from coordinate 93,421 downwards.
CCTTAGGGTTGAGCCAGCGCCTATTTATGACCGCGTAGTAATGAACCCGCCGTTTGGTCGTCAGGCTGATATCAAGCACGTAACTCATGCCCTGAAATTTTTGAAGCCGGGCGGCCTGTTGGTATCAGTCATGGCTTCATCGGTGACGTTCCGCAGCAACAAACTAACTACTGATTTTCGCCAACTGATTGAAGAGCGCGGCGGCCACATTGAAGAGCTGCCAGAAGGCGCATTTAAGTCATCAGGGACGATGGTTAATACGGTCATTGTGAGCATACCCGCACAGGTCGCTTAGGCGGCCTTTTTCACATCTGGAGGCACCATGATAAGCACTGGTAATTATATTTTCGGTTGGCTGGTGATTGGTGTGTTGATGGGGCTGGGGTTTATAGCAGGAGGGGGTGTATGAGTAAAGAGACAGGTGGAGCAGCATTTCCGCTGCCGATGGGAAGTGAAACGGTAGAAGGCTGCGAGGGAATGCAGTTGCGTGACTATTTCGCAGCTAAGGCTTTGCCACTAATCAATGGTAATGGAAGTGTGGATGAGTATGCAAAGGCAGCTTATGACATGGCCGACGCAATGCTCCGCGCCCGGGGCCAGTAACCACTAACAGGAGAAGAGGATGGAATGGATTAAATCTAAAGATAAGCTGCCTGATGATAGCCGTTATGTTCTTGGGTTCAGCGGCCCATCAAAACGTCCATTCGTAGTATGGCATGACGGGCAGCAGTGGGTTGGTTTAAGCAATTACACACCGCAGGTAAGCTTTTGGTGTGAGATACCTGAATTACCCGATGAGTGACACCGTAAAGCTGTCTGCTTAGACGGCTTTGAGGTGCTACGCATGGATATTTAACAGGAGATATGAGAATGGCAACGATTAAAGAGGCGAGTAAGTATCACAGTAAAGAGGTCGTTATTGATAGTGATGGCGACCTGGTTATCTGGCATGGCGATGAAAATGTAGTTTTAGATAAAGAGCAGGTGATTCACTTAAAGAAGCTTATTGATAAGTATTTAGAAGCTGGAGATGTTGATTAGCAGCGCAATGGCTTGTCACGACAGGCCATGACGGTGCTACGCACCATACGCTTTAGAGAGAGAATCGTTTCATCCTTCTGGCCTGCGCAATGCGGGCCATTTTTTTGACACCAACCTAACCAATTCAAGGAACCCACGATGATGAACTATGCCATCGCGGGCGGCGCCATCGTGGGCGCTGCTCAGCTAAACGAATCACTGCTCGACACCATTACACGCCGTCTTCGTGCGAGCTTACGCAGCCTGATCGACACACTTAACCAGAAAGGATATCCGCTATGACCATTATCCCAGTGAACGGAACCATTCTGGTTCAGCAGGGCTGCAGCCACTTCAACAAGCTCTATGAAGAGGCCTTCCCGGACACAAAGGAAGGTATGCACAAAGCCTGTGAGTGGGCTTCTGAAATTGCCCTGGGCTGGCACAACTGTCAGGACGAAGACTGGAACAAGAGGTTCAACAACCATGCAGCATGATGATGATGATTTTGTCGCACTGATGCGCGGCATGCTTGGCGAGTTAGCTGAGCCAATGACATATGAGCAGGCTGCAATGGATGCGGCGGCTGATTACCGTACGGAGCGACAGGCAGAGAGAATGGGGATTAACTGATGGGTACAGCAACGCTAATTCTCGGTGAGTCAGGCACTGGTAAATCTACCAGCCTGCGCAACATCGATCCCAATGTGGCAATGCTGGTTAAGCCGGTTGGTAAGCCGCTGCCATTCAAATCAAAGGACTGGCTCCCGTGGGATAAAGATAAAAAGACAGGGACTGTCGTAGCCACCGATAAATCAGATGCCATCGTGAACGTCATTAAATGGGCGCATCACCTTGGCAAGCGGATCGTAATCATCGACGACTTCCAGTATGTGATGAGCAATGAATTCATGCGCCGTTCCGAAGAGAAATCCTTCGATAAATTTACCGAAATTGGCCGGCACGCATGGGACATCATCAAAGCTGCTCAGGATGCGCCGGATGACCTTCGCGTTTACTTCATGGCTCACACAGAAGAGACGCAGATGGGCCGCGTGAAGATGAAGACGATCGGAAAGATGCTGGACGAAAAAATCACCGTCGAAGGCATGTTCACTATCGTTCTGCGAACGCTAACACGTGATGAGCAATTCTTCTTCACCACCAAAAATAACGGTGCCGATACGGTCAAGTCACCGATGGGCATGTTTGAAACAAACGAAATCGACAATGACCTGGCTTTCGTGGATGCGACTATCTGCGATTACTGGGGATTATCAAATGTTCACAACCTGAAGGAATCAGCCGCATGAGTAATGTGATTTTCACCTACAACCAAGAAGCAGCATTAACCGCCGGTCAGGGCGGTTTCATCAACGAGTCTGGCGCATACGTCCTGACTATCACGGAGGCCGCCCTGACGACCTCTCAGGGCGGCGCTAAGGCTATCGAGTTCTCTGGTGAGTCAGATGACGGGCGCAAGGTGCAGTACCTCAGCGTCTACGTGTTCAAAAAAGACGGCAGTGACAACACCTTCGGCGTGAACATGATACACGCCATCATGGGTTGCGCCGGCGTGAGTCATCTAACCAATCAGATGAAGGATGCGAAGACATTCGTGGCGCCTGAGTTTGCAGGCAAGAAAGTTGGCCTGGTGCTCCAGAAAGTCCTTCGCAGCAAAAATGACGGCTCAGATACTTACGGTCTGGAGATTCGCCTGCCATTCATCGCACAGACCCGCCAGACGCTTCTGGAGAAGGCCGAAGGCAAGAACGCTGAGGCGGTCGATCGCATGGTTGCCGGACTGAAAGACAAGGATGAGCGCAAGAAGGGTGCGAGCGGAAACAGCCCTGCCAGCTACGGCGACTACCATCAGCATGATGATGGATTTACTCCATTTTAAGGAAGAATATGAACCACTTAATGTTAGACCTCGAAACGATGGGTAATGGCACCTACGCCCCTGTCGTTTCAATCGGAGCAGTATTCTTTGAGCCAGCATCGGGCGAGACCGGAGATAAGTTTCAGGTAAACATCTCTCTGGAGTCGTCAATGCGTCATCGCGCGAGGCCCGATGCATCAACAATCATGTGGTGGATGAGCCAAAGCGAAGAGGCGCGCAGTTCGCTACTCGAAAGCCCTCAAGAGCTTTCTACGGCACTTTCGCGCTTCAATGATTTCATCTTCGAAAACACGAACAGTAGGTTTGTTCAGGTATGGGGAAATGGAGCGTCGTTTGATTGCGTCATCCTTCGCAGCGCCTATCAGATGACAGGGCAGAATCCGCCATGGAATTGGTGGAACGATCGGGATGTGAGAACGATGGTTGAAATGGGTAAAGCAATTGGCTTCGACCCAAAGCGAGACATGCCATTCGAAGGCACACGTCACAACGCGCTTGCCGACGCCATCCATCAGGCACAATACGTATCAGCATCTGGCAACGCCTCATTAAATAACACCCACCAATAAGGCACCGACCATGAACCTCACCGAACCTTCGGCGGACTCTGCACGACCTGATGAAACGCAATCACAGCGCCTACATCGGCTGGCTATGCAGGACGCACAGCAGCAGATTGCCGCCCGGTACGGTGAGCGGTGCCGGATTGAATCACGCACGAAGGAACAGACGCGAAAGTTAATCCAGAGCACTACTGAAAGGCGGCTGACCAAATACGTCGAGCATCAGGAAGCAATTGAGAGAAACCGACTCCAGCCCGCTGATGTTGCTGCAAGCGATGTAAACAACGTCTATCCGGAATGGACTGCTCGCCGCTACCACGGCGACTAACTATTTTCGCCGCGGCATTGAGCCTGACAGCGGCATAAGGGGTAAGAGAATGAGTAATTACTACGTATCAGGATGCGTTGCCGATGGTGACGATGTGTCAACGTGCGATGACAGTGTCGCGCAGTTCTGGACGCTGTATCACCGCAATGAAGAAGGATTGAGCGAGGGCATTATCGACTGCATGTTTCGTGAGGATGCTGAGGCGGCGATGCGCGTTTATAAGGAGCGTGACGCGCTGGCCGCGCTGACTGCGCCGCCGGTTAAGTTGCCGAACAAGGAGCATATCTTTCCAGGATGCGACACGCAGCAAATGACCATTTTATTGACGCACAATGCCGCTATAGATGGATGTGCAGAAGCCATCCGCGCAGCCGGTTATAAGGTGGAGGGTGGGTGATGGAAAAGCAAAACCGCTATATCTACCACTACTGCGCTGCTCAGGATAACGCAACTGTTTCGGGCATTGCACAAATGACATTCAGGATCGTTTCTCAAGATGATTTGAATAAGTTGAAGGAAGTAGTCAGGCAAGACCTGTCATTTAAGGCTGTAGCAATAACATCACTTTCTTACTTAGGTAGAGAGCATGAGGATTTCGCCGCTCAACTCCGCGCAGGAGAGCCATCATGACCGCAGAGCAGAAGCAGGCAATGATTGACTGGCTTGAGGAAGGCGTTGCGTGCAGCGATGAATATGGCTTCAGCGGCAACATCCTTAAATCTATGAAAGTCGCACTCTCCACCCTGACGGCGCAGCCTGTAGCGTGGATTTCTTCGGGAGAGTACGCGATTTTGAGTCGGCTAAAGAAGCACGCAGCCGTCGAAGTTGGATTATTTAATGTGCAGCGATTCAGTGATGACAAACCTCTTTTTGCCTCAGCGCCCATTCCAACCGGGTGGAAACTCGTACCTATTGAGCCGACAGAGAGAATGGTGACTGCTGGATTTGAGTCCGAGCCGGTTGAGGAGTTCAGCGAACCAGAGGTGTGGGAAGCATTCCAAATGATGAGCGGATGCCAGCAGGCAGCCTATAAAGCTCGCCTTTGCTGGTCAGCAATGCTCGCCGCAGCACCCTCCCCGCACGAATAAGCGATATACTCCCCCACAGGAGGACATCGCCATGTCACACAACTTAGCAGCACGCAGCAGAGAAGAGCGCGACAGGATTAACGTTGATTTAGCCGCATCAGGAGTAGCGTACAAGGAACGTATGAACCAGCCTGTAATTCCGCATGAGGTTGAGATGCAGCAGCCTGAGAGCCAGCGTGAGTATTTCAGGGAGAGGTTGCAGCATTACAGGAACGTTGCGCTGAAGTACCCGCGCGGCACTGACCCGGTTTATCAGAAGGAGGAGAATAAATAATGCCAGCAGGAATGCCAGATAAGTGTCCTAAATGCGGTAATACTTATTTAGAAAGGCAAAAAGATAGGGGCATGGATACAGGTGACTGGTTTTGCTACCAGTGCGAATCTGTTGGGGAGATTGTAAGGCCGCCATTAAGCACACCCAAAAAAGAACCTAATTAACATCTATAACCTGCTCCGGCAGGTTTTTTTACGCCCAAATTTCGGAGATGAGTATGGCTATTCAAGTGCCTAAATTCGGTTTTCAGGAGTACGTGCCAGACAAAAAAGACCTGTGCTCTTTATGCGGCTCAAATGTAGGCGAGCACCTGTTAGTGCAATGTAAAGACGATATTCTCATTTGCCCTGACTGCATTGATTTGCTGGCCTTCCTAAGGAGGCAGAAGCAAGCTGAACGCGATGAAAATACGATTCAGGCAATGCTAGTTATTGAGTCATCTATGCCAGACGCATACCAGCCACGCGAGCTATTTGAAGCTCTAATTAAGGCTGTTAGGGATAACAAGATACCCCGCATTCACGTTGATTTTTGAGGTGATGATATGAGTTTCGCAGATATTTTAGACGAGGCCGCAGAACGCGAGCAGCAGATGATTGAGATTGCCCTGGCTAACCGGCCTAAGCCCACGATGGAGTTTACCGGCACCTGTCAGAATGGTGATTGCGGCGAGAAAGTTGATAAAGGCTTCTTCTGCTGCCCGGAGTGCAGAACCGATTACGAGCGTATTGAGCGCGCTAAGCAGCACAGGAGAGTGGCATGAGCATTGAGTGGAATGGAGAGGGCCTGCCGCCGGTTGGATGTGAGTGTGAGGTAAAAGCCGAGGATTTTTACGAATGGACAAAAATCAAGGTAGTTTATGTCCATAACGGAGAGATTGCTGCTGTTACTTCCTCGCCCAATACATATTTAAACGATCGCATAGAAAAATTCTCTGCTGGATATAACGCGGCTGAATTTCGACCACTCCGCACCGAAGCAGAGCGCAAGCGTGAGGAGGCAAAGCATGCCATCGCTGAACTATGCAGGTCATCTGCAAGTAACGGACACAGCGCCGACCTGATTTACGACGCCATCGCCGCTGGCAAAATCCCCCACATCACCCTGAAGTAACCCCCACCCACCCTATTCACTATCGCGCTCTGCGTGAGGAGTTGTTATGTCTGAAGAAGAGCTACTGGAGAACGCCGCCAGAGCTGCCGACATGCGCACTTTTGGATTCGATGCGCTTGGCAACATACTTATCGACCCTGTCGTTTACTCGCCATGGAATCCACTAACAAGGACCAGCGATGCGCTGCAATTAGCCCGCGAGATGGATATGAATATCCACTATGGCGAGAAAGTGATTCTCATCTCTGAACCGGCGGGAGCATGCAGCCAGGTAGTTGAGGTTGACTGTAGCGACCTTGAGCTCCTAACCAGAAAGGCGATCACCCATCTTGCCGCTCATGTTGGTAAAAACATGTGACCACCACCTGCGACGACATCACCCCGGCAGACATCATCACTGATATCTGCCTTTTTATTGCCCTAATCATCGCATTTATCCGCGGTAAGCCGCCAAAGGAGTAGATATGGAAAATGTTGTTCAGCTAATGCCCAATAAATGGGTGTCCGAGGCCGTTCTTACCACAGTAACCGGCATGACCAAGCACATGATTCAGCACGCGCGCCGGTCAACTTGGCTTGAGGGGAAGGAGTATCGCCATGTGGCTCCCGACCTCGCGCCAAAAGAAAACAGCCCGATCATGTACTGCCTGCCAGAAATAAATAAATGGATTGAGAAACAGCGCCCGGCGATCCGCCGCCGCATTTCTGCTTAAATGGACTCCCTTTCAACAACGAGGAGCAGTGATGGCTAAATACCCCACAGGCGTAGAAAACCACGGAGGGTTTCTGCGCATATGGTTCATTTATAAAGGTAAGAGAGTGAGGGAAGGTCTGGGATTGCCAGATACACCGAAAAACAGGAAGGCAGCAGGAGAGCTGAGGGCTTCTGTTTGCTATCAGGTAAAAACCGGCACCTTCAGTTATCCAGATCAGTTTCCAGGCTCTCCGAACGCCGGTAAATATGGCGTACAGAGAAGGCTGGTGACACTGGCTGAGCTGGCAAACAAATGGCTTTCAGTTAAGGAAATGGACCTTACCGCAAACGCACTGAGGCATTACAGGTCATACGTTGGATCATGCCTGGATGTAATCGGCCATGAAAAGATGGCTGACTCAGTGACGCAGGAAGACATCCTGATTGCAAGGAAGGAGATGCTGACGGGAATACAGCGGCCGCGAGGAAGGAACCCGGCACCTACCGGAAGAGGCAGAACGGTGCCAACGGTGAATTCATACTTCGCCTGTCTGAAAGGGATGTTTTCGTTCGCCGCCGCCAATGGCTATGTGCAGAGAAACCCGATGGAGACTTTTTCTCCTCTGAAAAAATCCAGACCAGCCCCTGACCCGCTGACCCGTGAGGAGTACGCAAGGGTGATCGCCGCCTCTCCCACCGAGCAGATGACAAATCTCATCATCCTGGCCGTAAATACCGGTATGCGGCATGGAGAGATTATCTCTCTGGCGTGGGAAGATATTGATACTGTGGACTGGACGGTGAAGATAGTGCGCGGGCAGTCGATGACGAATTACTTCAACCCGCCGAAAACAGACTCCGGCATCAGGACCATTCAGCTGACCGCCCCTGCCATTGAGGCGCTGAAGTCACAGATGGTGCTGACGAGAATGGGACAGCAGCATGAGGTAACGATTCATCTGCGGCAGAAGGAGGCGACGCGAACAGACCTGTGTACTTTCGTGTTTTCACCGAGGATCACAACCCGTAATGGTGGGACGGCAGACTGGTATACATCAGGGACAATCAACGCCGCCTGGAGAACGATGCTGAGGAAGGCTGGTGTCAGAATGAGGAAGTCATATGAAACGCGGCATACTTTTGCATGCTGGGCACTTGCGGCCGGAGCCAACCCTAACTTTGTTGCTCACCAGATGGGGCACTCTTCGGCGCAGATGCTTTACAACGTTTACGGTAAATGGATGACCGAGAATAATCACGATCAGGTCGCTCTCCTGAACGCTGATTTTTCACAAAATGCCCCACCCATGCCCCACAAGAAAACCGCTTAATCATAACCTTCTGTATTTATTGAAACTTTCCACATCAATACTACTTGCTATCGATGAACTGTATCGAACTGGCGCGCAGTTTTGTCTATCTGGCAAATCAGGGAGTGACACTGGATGGCAGCCGGATGATTACCCCTCGCCAGGCGCGGCAGATTAACGCCCTGATGATCACCAGCGGCATGTATGATGGCGCGGGCGAGTTTGCCTGGCGCGTCGGCATGCCCGCCAAGTCAGGCGTTGGTGGCGGGATCATTGCGGTCATTCCGGGAGAGATGAGCATCGCGGTCTGGTCACCAGGGCTCGATAGCGCGGGCAATTCGCTGGCCGGAACCGCCGCGCTGGAGTGTCTGACCGATAAACTGGGCCGTTCGATTTTCTGAATCAGCTCACCACATTGATCGGCTGACCCTGACTAAAGGCGATAAGATTGGCGGTGATACCCTGCAGCAGATTATGTACCCCGCTCTGACTGGCCCAGGCGATGTGCGGCGTAAGCAGCAGATTAGCCAAACCAGGTTGCAGCAGCGGATTATCGGTGTCAGGCGGTTCGCTGCTCAGCACATCGAGCGCTGCCCCCCCAATCCGGCCCTGTTGCAGCGCCTCAGCCAGATCCCCCTCGTTGATCAGCCCGCCGCGCGCGGTGTTGATCAACAGCGCCTGCGGCTTCATTTTACTCAGCGCCTCGCGGTCAATCAGCTGTCGGGTCTGTTCGCTCAGGGGGCAATGCAGCGAGAGGATATCGCTGGTCGCCAGCACCTGTTCAAAACTGACATAGCCGTCACGCAGTGACCTGCTGCCTTTGCGATCGGCGTACTGAACCTTCATGCCCAACGCCTGCGCCAGTTTACCGGTGGCCTGACCAATCTCGCCTTTGCCGATAATACCCAGCGTCGCACCGCCTATATCCTGAATCGGCTGGCGGTGCAGACAAAAATGCTGCGCATCAGGCCACGCCGTGCGCGTGCTGGTAGCGTAATCCAGTAACTGACGACGCAGGGCAAAAATAGCGGCAATCACCCCTTCCGACACGCTCTGTGTCGAGTAGCCCGGCACATTGCTTACCACGATGCCACGCGCGCGACAGGCATCAATGTCGATACAGTCATAGCCGGTCGCGGCAACGCAGATAAACCGCAGCGACGGGAGTTGCTCTAGCGTGGCGGCACGCAGCGGCACTTTATTGGTGATCGCCACCGTGGCATCCTGCAGTGCCGTTACGATGGCGTCTTCTGCGGTATGACCCTGTACCTGCCAGTCACTGCAGCCTGGCGGTGCGGTTAAAGGCAGCGGTAATGTTTCCCCATCCAGCATCACGATTTTCATATTTCATCCTTTGTTGACAACAATAAGCGCGTCCGACCATCGTCTGGTTGCGCAGCAATGTTAGTCTTATGTATTTCATGAGTAACGAACAAGTTAAATGACGGCAGAATTAAAGTGAATATGTTCAAACTGTGCGGATTTTTTCAGGATTATCGCCACTTTATTTAACCCTTTTTCCCCCTTCGCGTTACACTGCCGCCCTCAATTGTGACCCATGACCCTGATGTAAATCATGCATACAACTGCCTTCAGACAACGACTCACAGCCGGTATTGCGATCCTGGCCGTGTTGCTGTTGTTTGTTGCGCCGATGGTGTCTGAAAATCTGGCAGAGCATCGCGCCAGTCAGCCGCGCCTGTCAGTCATGAGCGACGAGATGCCGATGGAGCATCATCACAGTGATATAGCGATGATGGCGCATCACAGCGACATGTCGATGCCAGGTCACGACATGATGATGGAGCCGGGTTTCGCCTGTGGCTACTGCGATTTACTGATTCATGTCCCGCTGATGCTGTGGGTGTTTACCCCGCTTATCTGGTGGATGTGTCTGATCTGCCGGACGCCACCGCCGCCTGCTATCAACCCACCGCGGCGGCGACGGTTTCTGCGCACCCATCGTCCCCGGGCGCCTCCGTTGGTGACGCTGAACCTCACTGTTTTTTGACCCCGACTTCTTACGCGTTACGGCGTCAGAAGCTCTGTTCTGTCTTTTGAAAAGTGTGGAATCTATGTCCTCAACTCAGGAAGTAACACCTGCACCGCACGGTACGGTGTTGAATCTGTTTCGCCGCCTGCATTTCTATATTGGCCTGTTCATTGCGCCCTTCATTTTTGTCGCCGCGCTGACCGGCACGCTTTACGTTCTGACGCCGCAGCTTGAGCAGGCGATCTATCATGACGCCTTAACCACGGATGCGCAGGGCGTGGCAAAACCGCTGTCGGCACAAATCGCCGCTGCCCGCCAGCGCGCCGGTGAAATGACGCGCATTTACGCCGTTCGTCCGGCACCGGGTCCGCAGGATACCACCCGGGTACAGTTCTCCGGACGCGACCTCGGCCCGTCGGAATCCCGCTCGCTGTTTATCGACCCCTATACGTTGCAGGTTAAGGGTGACATGACGGTGTATGGTACCAGCGGTGTGTTGCCGCTGCGCATGTGGCTCGATCAGCTGCATCGCGGGTTACTGCTGGGCGACGCAGGCCGCAACTACAGCGAACTGGCCGCCTCCTGGCTGTGGGTCGCGGCTCTCGGGGGTATCGTGCTGTGGCTGGGAACCCGGCCACGTCGTGCCGCCAGAAAACCCCGTCGCGGTTTCGCCGCCACCCGTCACTGGCACGTTACGCTGGGACTGGTGCTGGCGGTCGGACTGGTGTTCTTCTCTGTCACCGGACTGACCTGGTCACAGTGGGCGGGCAACAATATTGAAAAAATGCGTAGCGATCTGGGCTGGATGACCCCGCAGGTCACCACCGCGCTGAACGGTGCTGCGCCTGCGACCGCTGCCGATCCCCATGCTGACCACCGCGGAAACATGGAAGGCATGACAATGGCGGATATGGCGATGCCGGCCAGAAAAGCCGCGCCCGTGGTGGCAAATCAGCCGGATGGCAACTGGGATCGCGCTCTGGACGCCGCGCGGGACGCCGGTCTGCACGCCAGCAAGCTGGAGTTACGTCAGCCGAAAGCGCCTGATCAGGCGTGGACCGTCTCTGAGATTGATCGCAGCTGGCCGAGCCAGGTCGATGCGGTCTCGATCAATCCCAATGATTTTAGTCTGGTCGATCGGGTGGAGTTTGCTCACTTCCCGCTGGTGGCAAAACTGACCCGCTGGGGCGTGGATGCGCACATGGGCGTGCTGTTTGGCCTGCCCAACCAGCTGATTCTGGCGCTGTTCGGTTTCGGACTCTGTGCGATGATTGTGCTGGGCTACCGTATGTGGTGGATACGTCGTCCGGCCGTGCCGCAGATCAGCCCGTCGCAGACACTCCTGTCAGCCTGGCTGTCGCTGCCGCGCTACGCTCAGGGTGCCAGCCTGATCCTGGTACTGGCACTGGGCTACGCGCTGCCGCTGATGGGGATCAGCCTGCTGGTCATGATGCTGATCGATATTCAGCGCTGGCGTCGTGCGCAGCGCGCAACGGAACAACGTATCGATACCGCGCCGGATAAGCAGTCACCGCTGGCAATTATTCAGGCGCGCTTTGCGAATAAACGCAAGGAGATGCGCTATTTTCTGCGCAGCGTGACGGTACTGGCGTTGATTGTCATTACCGTGATGGCGAACGCAATGATTGGCGGTGTGATCGATCAGTATCAGATCCCGTTCAGCAGCTGGTCGCTGACCATGTACATCACCCAGGCGATGATGATCCTGCTTTATTCCACGGTTTTCACCGGCCTGTTATCGATTCCGCTGTGGTATTTCTTTTTGGGCGAAAGCGACGAGCAAGGCAAATAGACGATCTGCCCGCCTCTACGGCGGGCAGATCGTTATTCAAATTAACTGACGAGGCCCGGCAAATCTGCCGGCTTCTCATTCCCTGCGTAACCGCTATCATCATTGTCATTGACCCCATTATAAAAGAGCCAATCATGAACATCGTGCGAGCTAATCCTGAACAACTGTTTGAGTACGGACCTTTTACCGTACGCCGCCAGCGATCCGGCGAGGCGTTAAGCCCACTGGTCAGCGTTGACCTGATGACGCTAAAACTCGATGCCCGTATTCCGATGCAGCTGCATCGCGATGAAGAGGTGTTTACCTATCTGTGGCGCGGATCGATGCGCCATCAGGACAGTAACGGTGAAAGCACCTCGCTCTCTGCAAAGCGGGTGATGCTGGTCAACGCCGGTGATGGCGTACAGTATGAAGAGTCAGTTCCACTGTATGAGGCGGAACTGTTACAGGCGGTGATCCGACCGGCTGAGCGCGGCGGCGAAGGCATGACGCAGGTGCTGGAGCGTGATCAGGGCATTATGGCCAACGGCTGGACCGAACTGGCAGGGCCGGAAACCTCTGACGCCCCGCTGGAACTTCGGCAGGATGCGTACATCTACGATGCGCTGCTGGAGCGTGGTCATACGCTTGAGGTGCCGTCGCTGCCTGGTTTCGTCGCTTACATAACGGTGCTGGAAGGCGTGATTCGGATCGGTGAAGAGCGGCTGTCTCGCGGTGATGCCATCAGCGGAGTCGATGACTCGCTGGAAATTGTCGGTGACCGTGACGCCAATCTGATCTGCTTTCTGGTTAAACCTGATAGCGCGGCATAACACTGCGCGGGAAACTTTCCCGCGCGAATGACGTTTGATTCTGATCGCTGCGTTACTGCGGCCGTTGCTGCTGCATCGCCTGAACCCGCCTGAACATGTGGTTGAACTGCCGCACATCGTCACGCAGCCAGTGACGCTGGGTCAGGGGCGCGTCATCCATCGCCTGTGGCAGCGGCACGCCGGCCAGCGATCCGCGACAACAAAACGCACGCGCCAGCGTCGGTGTTTCGATGCCAATATAACGGGCAAATTCAGGTAATGTCATTAATGCTGTACTCATCTCTCACCTCCTGAACAGATTATCAGCCTGCATTTTCGATCCATGTCTTAAATGCTTTTATTGATCTGAAACAGAGATGTGTTACTAATCTTCAGCCTGTTACTGAAATTTCCAGCCAGCCGACCGCAAAACGACGAAGAAGTGAGGATACCGTGCGCCGTTATGGATTGATAAGTCTGCTATTTGTTTCAGCTTTGAGTTGCGCACATACTCTGGTTCCCGGTCAGCCGGTGCCCCCGGTTTACATTGCCGATAAAGGCGAGATGGTGATCGAGCATGACGAGGTTAATTACCAGCGCTGGAATAGCCAGACCCTGACCGGTAAAGTCAGATTACTTATTCATGTCGCGGGTCGCCTGTCGGCAAAAGAGCAGAGCGCAGGGTTAATTGAGGCGATTCAGCAGGCGAATTTGCCGCGTCAGGGTTTCCAGACCACCACCATTGTGAATACCGACGATGCCCTGCCCGGCAGCGGTCTGTTTGTGGTACGCAGTATCGCCTCAAGCAAGAAAGCCGCACCGTGGCAGCAGTTTATTATTGATAATAGCGGCGTGACAGCGCACAGCTGGCAACTCAAACCAGGCAACGCAGCGGTAGCGGTGATTGACCGTCAGGGCAAAGTTCGCTTCGCTAAAGATGGCGCATTAAGCGCTGAAGAAGTCGCTGGAATAATCAGCCAGCTGCGTCGTTTACTCGGATAATCCGGCTCCGGCTCACGGTAAAATTCAGGTAAAGAAACGCTGAATGCCGCTGAATTTCCCAACTTTTTCGTGATCCTCTACTACTATTGTTTGGATGGATTTACCCGCCGTTCTTTGAAAACCTGCCAACTATGCTATGGCAGCCGGGGACGATTATTAAAGATGGCATCGAATCATTTCGACCTGCTGTGAATTCCTCTGTAGATAAGGACAGCCTTAATGACGGTCTGCGCAGAAAAACACGTCAATTCCACACACAGCGATGCAGCAAATCTGTTGAACGATATTGAGCAACGGCTCGACACCTTGTTGCCGGTCGAAGGTGAACGTGATTTTGTCGGTGCGGCAATGCGCGAAGGCGCACTGGCACCGGGTAAACGTATTCGTCCGATGCTGCTGCTGCTGGCGGCACGCGATCTCGGCTGTAAAGCCAGCCCGACCGGCCTGCTGGATCTCGCCTGTGCGGTTGAGATGGTCCATGCCGCTTCGCTTATTCTGGATGACATGCCCTGTATGGATGACGCGCAGATGCGGCGTGGACGCCCTACCATTCATTGCCAGTATGGTGAACATGTGGCGATTCTGGCGGCGGTCGCCTTGCTGAGCAAAGCCTTTGGCGTGATTGCGACGGCAGAAAGTCTCTCGGCCAGCGCCAGAACGCAGGCGGTCAGCGAACTCTCCCATGCAATCGGGATGCAGGGGCTGGTGCAGGGGCAGTTTAAAGACCTCTCCGAAGGGGATAAACCGCGCAGCGCTGATGCCATTCTGATGACCAATCATTTTAAAACCAGCACCCTGTTTTGCGCCTCCATGCAGATGGCCTCGATTGCCGCCGGTGCGTCAGATGACGTACGCGAGCAGCTTCATCGGTTCTCACTCAATCTTGGACAGGCATTTCAACTGCTGGATGACTTGACCGATGGTATGAGCGATACCGGTAAAGATATTAATCAGGATGCGGGCAAGTCGACGCTGGTCAACCTGCTGGGCACCCAGGCGGTCGAAAACCGCCTGCGCGATCATTTGCGTTGCGCCAGCGAACATCTTCTGCTGGCCTGCCATGACGGTTACGCCACAGAACATTTCATTCAGGCCTGGTTTGAGAAAAAACTCGCTGCCGTCAGTTAAGGATGCTGCATGAGCCACTTTGCGGTGATTGCGCCGCCTTTCTTCAGCCACGTTCGGGCGCTTCAGCATCTCAGCCAGGCCCTGATTGCACGCGGTCATCGCGTGACGTTCATCCAGCAAATCGATGTTAAGGCGTTACTCAATGACAGTAATATCGCTTTTTTCCCGCTGGGATTATCCACTCATCCTGCGGGCAGCCTGACGCATACGTTGCAACTGGCGGCGCATCCGCTGGGCCCGTCTATGCTGAAACTGATCAACGAGATGGCCCGCACCAGCGATATGCTTTGTCGTGAGCTGCCGGTGGTGCTGAATACGCTGGCCGTCGACGGGGTGATTGTCGATCAGATGGAGCCTGCCGGCGCGCTGGCGGCGGAAGCGCTGGATCTGCCTTATGTGTCGGTGGCCTGCGCGCTGCCGCTCAACCGTGAAGCTGACTTTCCGCTGGCGGTGATGCCGTTTGACTATGGCACCAGCGATGCGGCACGTGAACGTTATCGCACCAGTGAAAAAATTTATGACTGGCTGATGCGCCGTCACGATCGGGTTATCGCCCGCAATGCCCATGCGCTGGGATTAGCGCCGCGGGAAAAACTGCACCACTGTTTTTCACCGCTGGCCCAGATCAGCCAGCTGATTCCGGAATTTGATTTTCCGCGCCAGGCGCTGCCGGACCATTTTCATGCGGTCGGACCGCTGCGCGCCACTATGCCATCTTCATCACCTGCCCCACGCTACTTTCCGCATGGCGACAAACCCCGGATTTTCGCCTCACTCGGCACGCTGCAGGGACACCGTTACGGCTTATTCAAAACCATCGTCCGGGCCTGCCAGGAGCTGGATGCGCAGTTGCTGCTGGCGCACTGCGGTCGCCTGACACCGTTTCAGGCCGAGAAACTGGCGCGTAGCAGTCAGACAGAGGTGGTGGATTTTGCCGACCAGGCTGCCGCCCTATCCCAGGCGGATCTGGCAATTACCCACGGCGGTATGAATACCGTACTCGATGCTATTCATCATCTGACGCCGTTGCTGGCGATCCCACTGGCTTTTGATCAGCCGGGCGTTGCCGCGCGCATTGTTTATCATGGCGTCGGACGTCGCGTTTCCCGTTTTGCCACCAGCCATGCACTGGCCCGGCAACTGCAGGCGCTGCTCGACGACGACAGTTACCGGCAGCAGATGACCCGGATGCGCAACGCTGTCACCGCGGCGGGCGGCACTGCGCTGGCGGCAGACATTGTCGAGCAGGCGATGCGCACCCGACGGCCCGTTGTGACCAGGAGGGACTATGCCGTCGTATGATCTGATTCTGGTCGGCGGCGGGCTGGCCAATGGCTTAATCGCATTACGCCTGCGCCAGCAACATCCGTCACTGCGTATTCTGCTGATTGAGGCTGAGAGTCAGCCCGGTGCTAATCATACCTGGTCGTTTCACGCCGAGGATCTCAGCGAAACCCAGCACCGCTGGGTCGCCCCGCTGGTGGTTCATCACTGGCCTGGCTATCAGGTGCGTTTCCCCCAGCGTCACCGCAACCTTAACAGCGGTTATTTTTGCGTGACGGCTGAACGTTTCGCGGAGGTGATGCATGATCGTTTTGAACAGCATCTGTTGCTGAACACCGCGGTTGAAAGCGTGGCTTCACGCTCGGTAACCCTGGCCGATGGCCGTGTGCTGGAGGCCAGCGCCGTGATTGATGGCCGGGGTTATCAGCCGGATAGGGCGTTACGCATGGGGTTTCAGGCGTTTGTCGGGCAGGAGTGGCAACTGAGCCAGCCGCACGGTCTGACCACACCGATCATTATGGATGCGACGGTCGATCAACAGGCAGGTTACCGCTTTGTCTACAGTCTGCCCTTCTCAGCCGACACCCTGTTAATTGAAGATACTCACTACATTGATGACGCTACGCTGAGCGCCGATCGCGCCCGGCAGAATATTCGCGACTATGCCGCTCGCCAGGGCTGGCAGTTAACGCGGCTGTTGCGTGAAGAACAGGGTGCGCTGCCGATTACCCTGACCGGCGACATTGACGTCTTCTGGCAGACCCGCGATCTGCCGTGCAGCGGATTGCGCGCCGGGCTGTTTCATCCCACCACCGGCTACTCTCTGCCGCTGGCGGTGGCGCTGGCCGATCGGCTGGCGCAGATGACTACCTTTAATTCGGATACGCTGCACGCCACTATTCAGCACTTCGCCAGCGAGGCCTGGCAGCAGCAGCGATTTTTTCGCATGCTGAACCGGATGCTGTTTCTGGCCGGTCCAGCCGACCAGCGCTGGCAGGTGATGCAGCGTTTTTACGGCCTGCCGGAAGGCCTGATTGCCCGCTTTTATGCGGGAAAACTTACTTTGCCTGATCGGCTGCGCATTTTAAGCGGCAAGCCGCCGGTTCCCGTACTGGCAGCGCTACAGGCTGTTATGACTCCTCACCGTCAACAGGCGATGCAATGAAAAGAACCACAGTAATTGGTGCAGGCTTTGGTGGCCTGGCGCTGGCGATCCGCCTTCAGGCTGCCGGTATCCCTACCCGACTGCTGGAGCAGCGCGATAAGCCGGGCGGTCGGGCTTATGTTTATCAGGATCAGGGTTATACCTTTGATGCTGGCCCAACGGTCATTACCGATCCCAGCGCCATCGAAGAGCTGTTCGTGCTGGCCGGTAAGCAGCTGTCCGATTATGTCGAATTGCTGCCGGTAAAACCGTTTTATCGCCTGTGCTGGGAGTCTGGCAAAGTGTTCAGCTACGACAATGACCAGCCGGCACTGGAGACACAAATTGCCGCTTTCAATCCGCGTGACGTAGAAGCTATCGCCGTTTCCTCGCCTATTCGCGTGCGGTGTTTGCCGAGGGCTATCTGAAGCTCGGTACCGTGCCGTTTTTATCCTTCCGCGATATGCTGCGCGCTGCCCCACAGCTGGCTAAACTGCAGGCGTGGCGCAGTGTTTATAGCAAGGTGGCGAGCTACATCGAAGATGAGCACCTGCGCCAGGCGTTCTCCTTCCACTCGCTACTGGTGGGCGGTAATCCGTTTGCCACTTCGTCGATTTATACCCTGATTCATGCGCTGGAGCGCGAATGGGGTGTCTGGTTCCCGCGCGGTGGCACCGGCGCACTGGTGCAGGGTATGGTGAAACTGTTTGAAGATCTGGGTGGTGAAGTTGAACTGAATGCCAAAGTCGCCCGGCTGGAAACCGCGGGAGACAAGATCACTGCCGTTCATCTTCAGGACGGACGGGTGTTGCCGACCACCGCTGTTGCCTCGAATGCCGACGTGGTCCATACCTACCGCGATCTGCTGAGTCAGCATCCGGCATCGGTCGCGCAGGGACAAACCCTGCAGGGCAAGCGGATGAGTAACTCACTGTTTGTGCTCTATTTTGGTCTTAATCATCATCACGATCAACTCGCGCACCATACCGTTTGCTTCGGACCGCGCTATCGCGAATTAATCGATGAAATTTTTAATCGCGATGGACTGGCGGAGGACTTTTCACTCTACCTTCATGCCCCGTGCGTCACCGATCCGTCGCTTGCTCCGCCGGGATGCGGCAGCTATTACGTTCTGGCACCGGTGCCTCATCTCGGTACCGCCGATCTTGACTGGTCCGTCGAAGGCCCACGACTGCGCGATCGTATCTTTGACTATCTTGAGCAGCACTACATGCCAGGCCTGCGCAGCCAGCTGGTAACGCATCGGATGTTCACGCCGTTTGATTTCCGCGATGAACTGAATGCATATCAGGGATCCGCCTTCTCGGTGGAACCTATTCTGACGCAGAGTGCCTGGTTCCGGCCGCACAACCGCGATAAGCATATCAATAATCTCTATCTGGTTGGCGCAGGTACCCATCCTGGTGCGGGCATTCCCGGCGTGATTGGATCAGCGAAAGCGACGGCAGGATTAATGCTGGAGGATCTGGCTTGAATAATGCGTCATTACTCGATCATGCCGTTGAAACCATGGAGGTGGGATCGAAAAGTTTTGCCACCGCCTCGAAGTTGTTTGATGCCAAAACCCGACGCAGCGTGCTGATGCTCTACGCCTGGTGCCGCCACTGTGATGACGTGATCGACGATCAGGTACTGGGTTTCAGCAATGATGCGCCTTCACTGCAATCACCTGAACAGCGGCTGGCGCAGCTGGAGATGAAAACGCGCCAGGCCTACGCCGGTTCGCAGATGCATGAACCGGCATTTGCCGCGTTTCAGGAAGTGGCAATGGCACACGACATCCTGCCCGCCTACGCCTTTGATCATCTGGCCGGTTTTGCGATGGACGTGCGCGGTGCTCGTTATCAGACGCTGGATGACACCCTGCGTTACTGCTATCACGTAGCGGGCGTGGTGGGTCTGATGATGGCGCAGATCATGGGCGTGCGCGATAACGCGACTTTAGATCGTGCCTGCGATTTGGGTCTCGCCTTTCAGCTGACCAATATTGCGCGCGACATCGTCGACGATGCGCAAGCGGGCCGCTGCTATCTGCCTGCGGCATGGCTGGCTGAAGAAGGATTAACCACCGAAAACCTGGCTGCGCCTGAACATCGTCAGGCACTGAGCCGGATTGCGCGGCGGCTGGTGCAGCACGCGGAACCCTATTATCACTCGGCCACCGCGGGTTTAGCTGGCTTACCGTTGCGCTCGGCATGGGCGATCGCTACGGCGAAGCAGGTGTATCGTAAGATTGGGACGAAGGTCGATGAGGCGGGTCAGCAGGCGTGGGATCAACGCCAGTCCACCAGCACACCCGAGAAACTGGTGCTGCTGGTGACGGCTTCAGGCCAGGCGATTACTTCCCGGCTGGCGCGTCATGCTCCTCGTCCGGCATATCTCTGGCAGCGCCCGCTTTAGCGCCGTGACGTTCCCGTAGCGTCGCCTGCAGCTTTGACAGCGGCGGCGCGTACAGGAAGCCAAACGACACGCAGCCTTCTTTACCGCGCACAGCATGATGCATCCGATGCGCCATATAGAGACGGCGGAAATAACCGCGACGCGGAATGTAGCGGAACGGCCAGCGCTGATGCACCAGCCCGTCATGCACCATGAAATAGAGCAGGCCATAAACCGTCATTCCTGCACCAATCCACTGCAGTGGCCAGACGCCGGTGCTACCGAGATAAATCAGCAGAATCGCCAGTCCGGCGAATAAGACCGCGTACATATCGTTGAGTTCAAACCAGCCTTTGTGCGGCTCGTGATGTGAAAGATGCCAGCCCCAACCCCAGCCATGCATAATATATCTGTGTGCCAGCGCAGCCGTTATCTCCATGCCAATAACGGTGGCCAGAACAATCAGGGCATTCCAAATCCACAACATAGTTTCTCCCGAGCATGCATCCTGCAAAGTGGCATAAAGGTCAATTTTAACAGAGTTCAGGAAAAACAGCGGTGCCTGAACGAAGCAGCCACTAATTCAGGCGTCAGAATCAAAAATCCGCCTTCATGACGATGCGATAATGGGCTTTCCCCGCGCGTAAATGGTCGAGCGCCTGATTGATCTGCGACATCGGAAAATATTCCACTATCGGCGCGATATTGGCGCGGGTCGCCAGTTTTAACAGCGCCCGGAGCTGAACCGGTGATCCGGTCGAGGAACCGCTCAGGCTGCGATCGCCGACAATCAGGTTAAAGGCTGGCACGCTGAACGGTGTCATCACCGCACCCAGCGTATGAAAATTTCCATGCGGCGCCAGGGCGGTGAAATAAGGCTGCCAGTCAAGATCGACCGCAACGGTGTTAATAATTAAATCAAACTGCCCCGCCAGTGCAGTAAGCGCCTGAAGATCGCGACTGTCGACAACCTGATTTGCCCCCAGCGCCAGTAAGGAGGGTGTCTTTTCGCTTGTCGAGGTGAATGCGGTGACGTCGGCCCCCAGCGCGCGCAGAATTTTGATCGCCATGTGACCCAACCCGCCGATACCAATTACCCCGACATGGCTAAGGGCTGAGATGTTGTGCATCAGCAACGGTTTGAACACCGTCATGCCGCCGCACAACAGCGGGCCTGCGGTGGCGGCATCCAGCCCGTCAGGTAGCGGAATCACCCATTGCCAGTCCGCCCGCAATCGCTCGGCAAATCCGCCGTGATTATTAATGGTGGAGACTTTGCCCCGACGACAATTAACCTGATCGCCGCTCAGGCAGGCATCGCAATAGTGGCAACTTTTAGCCGTCCAGCCGATGCCGACTCGCTGACCAATATGCAGCCCTTTGTACTGCGCACCGTCGCCCAATGCCGCGATGCGGCCAATCACCTCATGTCCCGCCACCAGCGGATAGGTCGATCCACCCCAGGCATTATCAATCATTGAGAGATCGGAGTGACAGATGCCACAGTATTCTACAGCGACTTCAACCTCTTCTGACTGCAGCGGTCCGGGATGGTATTCATAGGGCTGTAGCGCTTCGCCGGGATGAAGAGCGGCATAACTTTTGATACTCATTCTCTTTCCTCAATCAACGGATAAATGCATCGCCGGGTGATAACGGTGGCAACTCAATGGTCAGCATAGCAACAGGCAGCCGTCATAAGCTGCTGATAATGCGGATTTTTCATCGGTTAAATGCGGAATTTTACTGCCGCACAGCTAATGCTGCGCGAGAGCAATCAGAGTGGGTCGTGATTGAGGGGAGTGCGGAAAGCATGACGCGCCGCGGACATTAGCTGGCTGGCCGTCACGGTGGCCGGTAAACGCATCAGAATTTTGCTCGCCTGCCAGTAACACAATACCATCATCTCATCTTCTTCCTTTTCAGCCAGTTCGCGTAACCTGGCACGCAGCGACAAGACGTTAATCGACTGATGTTCATCCAGCATGTCAGAGATAGTCTGATTGATGATGTGGTGAAGAGTTTTCCAGGAGAGATCTGTCTGCAAAATTAACCTCTTTTAACGCTTATTGGCTCCGGGCAAATGAACAGCGGAATGTATCGCAGCATCGGGTCTGCAAGTTATTGGCTCTGAAGTCTGGTGATAACTATAGCTGTTTCTTAACGCTTGCGCCGGACCAGGTCGTCAGAATTCCAAAAGCTGATGAGTTTAAATCTTTTTGTCGAAGATTGTCTCGTTTTCCGCCACCAGTCTGGTTCAAGCGGTGATTTTTTTAACAATCCTGGAGACCACGTAACTTAATGATGTATCGGGTATTTTGCCTCATTCTCTACTTAAGATGACAGGTTCGCGTCAGATCGCAGCCAGATGGTGCATCAGACGGAAAATTCAGTGTTTTCTGACCGCCAGCACGCGTGCGTATCTCATTAATCCCGGCGGGCGTCATGATCTGAAAAGCATCCCTTTCCCTGCCTCAAATTCAGACCACCTGACGCCGGGCTATATTTCGCAATAATTTCCCGCTTGCCTGTCGATGTTTCAGTTCCGATAATCGCTATCTACTTTTTTATATAACGAGAAACGACATGGCTTTTTTACGCTATTCGGCGCTGATACTGGGAATGGGTTTAACCGCATCGGCCAGCGCCGGTAACGATATTCACGTTACCTATGCGGGCTCAATGGGCAAAGTAATGGATGAAGGTCTTGGGCCAGCCTTCGCCCATCAGCAGAACAGTAATTATCAGGGTCAGGGACAGGGCGCTTACGGGATGGCACATCTGCTGGCCAGTAAGAAACTGACCGCCGATGTGTTTGTCTCGATTACGCCGGGTCCGATGCGCATTCTGAAACAGGCCGGACTGATCGATAACGCGGTGCCGGTTGCCAGCACCAGCATGGTGATTGCCTATAACCCGAAAGGAAAATATGCCCAACAGTTTGCCGCGTTAAACGGCAGCGATAGCCGCTGGCTGGATCTGCTGGCGACGCCGGGGCTTAAATTTGGACGCACCGATCCGGTCAACGATCCTAAAGGTCAGAATATTGTTTTTACCCTGCTGCTGGCAGAGAAGTTTTATCAGAAGCCGGGTATGGCAGAGAAGATTATGGGCGGGGTGCAAAACCCGGCGCAGGTTAACCTTGAAGGCTGCTTGCTGACGCGGCTGGAAAGCGGTCAGGTGGATGCGGCAGCGGGTTATGAAAGTGAAGTGCGTTCCGCACAGCTGCCTTATCTGGCACTGCCGGACGCCATCAACCTCAGTGATCCGGCCAGGGCGAAACAGGGATACGACACCGTGAGTTTCACGCTGAAAGACAGTCAGGGCCATGACAAAACGCTGCATACCCAACCGCTGGTCTATTACGCAGCGGTGCTGAAGAACGCACCACACGGCGAACAGGCCGGTCAGGCTTTTATCGATTTTATGCGCAGCCCACAGGGTCAGCAGCTGTTTCAGCAATATGGTTACGCCACCGCGAAAGGTGATGCGATCTGGCCATGAGACGCCCGCCTGCCACTGCACTGTGGCTCTCTCTGCCCGCATTGCTGATACTGGCCGTCCCGTTTGTCACGCTGTTCGGCCTGACCCCCTGGACTCACTTCCGTCTGGCGTGGGGTGACAGCAATGCCATTGCCACTTCGCTGGGTCTCGGTGCCCTTTCCCTGATGCTGGTGATCTTCAGTGGTCTGCCGCTGGCCTGGTGGCTGGCGCAGGCGCGCGGTAAACTCCGGCTGGTGGCTGAAATACTGGTGCTGATCCCGCTGCTGACGCCACCGCTGGCGATGGGCATCTTACTGGTCAGCGCCTGGGGACCTTACAGCCCGGCCGGGTCACTGCTGGCGCGGGCCGGTATTGCGCTGACCAACAATCCTGCCGCCTTTGTGCTGGCACAGTGGTACGGCGCCCTGCCCTATTTTGTGATGGCGGCACGCGCCGCCTTTGCCGACGTGCCGGTGGTGATTCTGGAGGCAGGCCGGACGCTGGGCGCCTCGCCGTGGCAACGCTTCTGGCGGTTATCCTTACCGCTGGCATCGTCAGGCTTAGCCACCGCAGTGGCGCTGGCCTGGGTTCGGGCAATGGGTGAATTTGGTATCGTGATGATTTTTGCCTATTTTCCGCAGGGAATGCCGGTTAAGCTGTACAACAATTTGCAGAATGATGGTGTGGACGCGGTTTATGTCCTGCTGTGGTTACTGCTGCTGTTTACTTTACCGGTGCCGCTGGCCTGCTTCGCGCTTACCCGTCGTAATGCGCAAAACCGTCGCCAGATGCTGCCCTGAATCGAGAATTTCCTGATGGCAATGACGCTGGAACAACTGCAAGACAAATATCCGGATGCAAACGCGGCATCGTTCGGCGACTCGCCTGAACTTGCCAGCCAGCTGGCAACGCTGGTAATTGCCGGTAAAAAAGTGGCCAGCTGTGGCTCATTGCACAGCTGGCAGGATAATGAAGATAAACCTGAACCAGGCCGTCACAGCATCATTCTCAATGGTGAGCAGCGGCCAGTCTGTGTGATTCGCACTACCGGTCTGTTCCTGACCCGCTTTGACCGCGTCACGCCTGAGATGGCGATGCTGGAAGGCGAAGGCGATCTCAGCCTGGAATACTGGCAGCAGGAGCATCAGCGCTTTTTCCAGCAGGAAGGCTATTTCCATCCCGAAATGGAACTGGTGTTTGAAACCTTCCAGCTGGTTGAAGTGCTCTGATTCACTTCGGCTAATATGCGCTACAGGCTGTTGGCCGCCATCAGTGCCAGGCGCGGGAAACCGCGTTTTTGTAATCGCTCCGCCGCCTGTGCCGCACGCATCCCGCTGGCGCACACCAGCACGATGCGTTGATCCGCGGGCGGCTGCCAGTCCGCAATCTGCTGCGGCAGAATTCGCTGCACCCCTTCTGCCACACTCACCGGCGCTTCCTCCCGGCTGCGCAATTCGACAATACAGTCATCGGCGGTCAGCATTGGCAGATCGATAAAAGGTATGCCAGGCACTTCTGGTTCCGGCGCATCATCAAAACGAAACTGCCGCAGATGCCAGTTGATGAAATCACAGTGGATCATGCAACCCAGCGGAGACGGCGTCAGCTTCAGCAACAGGCTCAGCGCAATCTGGGCCTGCAAGGCGCCCAGCATCGCCACCGCCGGTCCCATTACGCCCGCCGTGCTGCAGTTACCTGCCGTTGTCGGCAGTTGCGGAAACAACGCACGATAGCCTGGCGCACCGCCGCAGAAACCGCCGACGTACCCTTTACGGCCCAGCACCGACGCACAGACCAGCGGCAGGCTTCGCAGCAGACAGGCATCCGACAGCTGATAGGTAATAGCAAAGTTGTCAGCCGCATCAATGACCAGATCGATCGAATCGAGCGCCTCCGGCAGCAGACTGGCACTTAACACCTGCGCACGTGCGTCTATCTCACAGTCAGGATTGCGCTGAATCAGCGCCCGCCGGGCAGCTGATACTTTTGGTTCACCGATATCCGCCATGTCAAACAGCGTCTGGCGATGCAGATTATGCAGTTCAACCCGATCGCCATCGTAGAGACGGATAAATCCCACGCCCGCACCGACCAGCAGCGGCAGCACGGTTGAACCGAGTCCGCCCGCGCCGACCACCAGCACCCGTGCCGCGCGTAAATCCTGCTGCCCCGCTTCGCCGATCTCCGGCAACATCGTTTGTCGCTGATAACGATCCATCACGGCTCCTTAGCTGAACTGTGCCAGCCCGAAAATCGGGGTTGATGCAGCGGCCATATCCCGCTGCTCCATCAATCCGGCCTGATATGCCTGATGCCCGGCCGCGATGGCGGCGGAGAAAGCGGCCGCCATCCGCACCGGATCGCGCGCTTTCGCCACCGCAGTGTTCAGCAGTACGCCATCGAAACCCATCTCCATCGCCTGCGCCGCCTGCGAAGGCGCACCGATGCCCGCATCAATAATCAGCGGCACATCCTTAAACCAGGCGCGCATCGTTTTCAGCCCTTCGATATTACGCAGCCCCTGCCCCGAGCCAATCGGCGCGCCCCACGGCATCAGTATTTCACAGCCCGCTTCAAGCAGTTTTTCGCCAACAATCAGATCTTCAGTGGTGTAGGGAAAGACCTGAAAACCCTCGGCACAGAGAATGCGTGCCGCCTCAACCAGCGCAAAGGGATCGGGTTGCAACGTGTCGGCGTGGCCAATCACTTCCAGCTTAATCCACGACGTGCCAAACAGTTCACGCGCCATCCGCGCAGTGGTCACCGCCTCTTTAACGGTGTGGCAACCGGCGGTATTGGGCAGAATGCGGGTGTTGAGCTGTTGCAACAACTCACGGAAAGCGCCGCCCGCACTGCCTTCGCGCCGTAAACTCACAGTGATGATCTCTGTGCCGGAGGTCTCAATCGCCTGTTGCAGAATAGCGGGCGAGGGATAGCCTGCCGTGCCCAGTAAAAACCGCGATGATGGCGTATGTTGATAAAACATGATTACCCTCCCTGCATCGGTGACAGCACTTCCAGCTGGTTACCGGCTTCAAGACGCTGGCTGGCGTAACGGGCGCGCGGCACAAATTCACCGTTCAGCGCCGTGGCGACCGTGGCGGGATCGATCTGCTGCTCCTGCAACAGTTCGGCTAATGTGCGCGCCGCGGTTTCGATGCCGCGTCCATTAAGTTCAATTCGCATGAGTCATCTCCTGAGTCAGTTGCTGGATGAGTTGTTCAGCCATCATCGGCGCCAGCAGGAAGCCGTGGCGATAAAGGCCGTTGATCGAGAAAACACCGTTTTCATAGCGGACTTCGGGCAGGTTGTGGCAGTAAGCGGGACGCAGGCCGGTGCCGCTCTCCAGCACGCGCGCTTCGGCCAGGGCCGGATGCAGGGTATAGGCGGCGCTGAGCAGCTCCATCATGGCACGCGCACTGATTGGACTGCTGTCATGGCTCTCCACCATGGTTGCGCCCAGCATAAAGATCCCACCGGCACGCGGCACCAGATAACAGGGAAAGCGCGGGTGCAACAGGCGAACGGGTCGGGAAAGAGAAAGGTCAGGCGCATGCAGGATCAGCATTTCGCCGCGCACCGCACGCAGCGCGGGTTGCGTCCCGCCGGCGTGGATGCCCCGACAGTCAATAATCTGACCACCGGGCGCGCCGGAATGAAATGGCACGTTGGCCGCCAGCAAACGCTGCTGCAGTTGCTGCAACGCACTGCGCGGATCGAGATGGGCTTCGGCAGAAAAAAATAGCCCGCGGGCAAAACGATTTTCCAGCGCCGGCTCAATCTCACCGGGCGCGACCCATTGGTGCTGCTGAGTCAGGCTGGCGAAGCGGGTCAGTTCGCGGCTGTCGCGCGGCGGCGCAACCACCAGCGTGCCGTGCTGCTCAACGCCCTCAATCCGCTTCGCCCACCAGGCCGCGGCGTGCTGGCCCCACTCAATCACCTGCGGCGGTGCACTCTCCGCTTCGCACCAGGGCGCCAGCATTCCACCGGCCCAGTATGAGGCCGCACGACGTTCAGGGCGGGTAATGACTTCAACCGTTTCGCCGCGCTCCGCCAGCAGCGTGGCGATGCACAACCCGGCCACACCACTGCCGAGTACCGACCAACGGCTCATGCTGTCCGCCCAGGGGACGTCACGTTATTCAGGATAAAATGATTCATAGTGGCCTCGTCGTAACTACGCGAAGACCCGGGATACCAGAAGGGAAAAAAGCGAGAGCAGTGCTGAAAGCTCTTGCGGCAAGCATCTGCGGCGATCAGATGCCCGTCTTCCTACGCCAGTATCAACTGGGTCAGGTTCGAAGGGTCGCTAAGCCGCGCGGTGCGCTATTAGCCTCTCAGTCTCTCTGGCGAGACTCCCCTGACGGGTTCTAGTTTTAAGTTAAGCGGGCAGGTTCGTCAAGTGAAGGGCCGATGATCGATCACAACCGCTGCAAGTATGGCAGCAGTCGGCGGTCAGCCCGATAACGCCGGGTAGAAATAACGATCGTTTCTGAGTCAAACCATTACGCAGCCAGCTGGCAGGCTCACTGCGCCAGTTGTTTATCAGCAGGGGATAAGAGTTTGACGCCAGAGAGATCAACCCACTCGCGCGCCCGGTTAAGATCGTAGGATGCCTGCATCGCCAGCCAGAGCCGGGCCGCAATGCCCAAACCAGCTTCAAGCCGGAGCGCCATTTCGGGGCTGATCGCGGTTTTACCGGCTGCCACCTTACTCAGCGCCGATGGTGAGACGCCAATATGGCGGGCCAGACTGCGCAGACTCATCTGATGATCGTCGAGGTATTCCGTAATCAATCCTCCCGGATGGGGTGGGTTAATCATTGTCATTAGTGATAATCCTCAAGGTTCAGAATATAGACATCACCGTCGAAAAATTCGAAAGTGATGCGCCTGTTAGCACGCACGGTTATCGCGTAAAGATGGCATTTGTCACCTTTCAGTGTATGAAAGTTGAACCCCTGAAAGTGCCTGAATTCATTAATTGTCACGGCATTATCCAGCACCATCAGCATGATCCGATCAATATCCTTTGCCTGCAGATCGCTCGTGTCACCTTTTTCGTATAGCCTTTGCAATCCCTTATGCTTCCAGCTTTTGATCACGTTGATCACTCCTGTTTCTCAACGAGAAACAATATAGCAAGGTGTTTCCCTTCAGGAAACAAAATTTCCCGACCAGCCCAGCGATGAGCGGTCCGAAAAGAGTATCAATAGCTGAAACGGTAAACGGTGTCGTCCAGATAGGTTTGTGATGGCCTGCAGGAATTCAGAGCGGCCTCTGAAAGAGGCCTGACGCAATGTCTGCTACTTGATGTAGTCCTGCAGGTTTAACCCGCATTACGCTCAAAGTGGCTGTTAACAAACGCGCGACAGCGCGGCGAGATGGGATCGAGGAACACCTGCTCCGGCGCGCCGGACTCTTCAATCATGCCCTGATGCAGGAAAATAGCTTTGTTGGACACTTCCCGCGCAAAGCCCATCTCATGAGTGACGATAATCATGGTGCGTCCCTCTTCCGCCAGGCTACGGATCACCCGCAGCACTTCGCCTACCAGCTCCGGATCAAGTGCCGACGTAGGCTCATCAAACAGGATCGCTTTTGGCTGCTGCGCCAGCGCACGGGCAATCGCCACTCGCTGCTGTTGCCCACCGGAAAGCTGCGAAGGCCAGGCGTCGCGCTTCGCATACAACCCCACTTTATGCAGCAATGCCTCTGCTTCTTCCAGCGCCTCTTTATGGCTGCGCTTCTGGACGTGAATCGGCGCTTCGATGATGTTCTGCATCACCGTTTTGTGCGGCCACAGATTGAAACTCTGGAAGACAAAACCGAGCTGCATCCGCATCAGTTTGATGCGACGACGCTGCTCACGGTTCAGTTTTTCATCAGCATTATCCAGCGTGACCGTCACCTCACCCACTGCGATCTCGCCGCCTGCGGCACTTCAAGGAACGGGATGCAGCGTAACAGGGTGCTTTTGCCGGAGCCGCTGGCGCCGATCAGCGAAATCACATCGCCATCCTGCGCCGTCAGGCTGATGTCGTGCAGCACTTCATGTCCCGCATAACTCTTTCTGAGATGACTCAGCATGATAGTCGGTGCCGTCATGAACGCGCTCCAAAATAGTAAGGTGATAAACGACGTTCCAGCATCGATACGCCTTTGCTGACCAGCATGGTCAGTATCAGGTAGATAACCGCAGCACTGAGGAACACTTCCAGCGCCCGAAAGGTTGAAGAGACAATCGAATCGGCAATCCCGGTCATCTCCATCAGGCTGATGGTGCTGACCAGCGAAGTGGCTTTGATCATCGAGATTATTTCATTGCTATAAGCCGGTAATGCCTGGCGAATGGCGATCGGTAAGGTAATCCGGGTGAAGATTTTGTATGACCCCATACCCGAAACCTTTGCCGCTTCCAGCGACTGCTGGCTGACGGCGCGCAGTCCACCGCGCAGAATTTCAGAGGTGTAGGCCGCATCGTTGAGGATCAGCGCCAGCAACCCGCACCAGTAGGGATCGCGCAGCAGCGGCCAGAACAGGCTTTCCCGCACCGCCGGTAAGCTGCCGAGTCCGTAATAGACCATGAAAATCTGAATCAACAGGGGCGTACCGCGAAACAGCCAGACATAGAAACGGCAGAACAGACTGCCGACCCGCGTCATGCGCAACAGGTTGAGCAGCAGCGCCAGCAGGCCGCCGCCCAGCAGCGACAACAGGGCGAGGTTAATCGTCAGCGGTAGCCCTTTCAGCAGTGCCAGCAGCGTTTGCTGTAAAAAAGTGATATCCACGTGGACTCCTTATTCCTTTACGCGCTGTTGACCGCGCATCGCAAATTTTTCCACGTAGCGGAAAACCATGTCAGAACAGGTGGTGATGATCAGGTAGATCACCGCGCCGACGCTGTAGAAGAAAAACGACATCTGCGTGGAGTTGGCCGCGGTTGACACCTGATTCATGGTTTCAACCAGTCCGGTTACCGATACCAGCGCCGACTCTTTGATCACCGATTGCCACTGATTGCCCATTCCCGGCAGTGCGGTACGCAACGCCTGCGGGACGATAATGCGGCGGAACATCATCAGGCGGCCCATCCCGGTGACCGTCGCTGCTTCCAGTGTGCCTTTCGGGATGGCGTAAAATGCGCCACGAAAGACACCGCTCTGATAGGCACCGGAGATCAGCCCGATGGCAATCGCCCCTGCAACAAAGCCGTTCACGTCAAAGGGTCCCTGGAAGCCCAGTGCGGTGCCGACGGTCGATACCACCTGTCGTCCGCCAAAATAGAACAGGTAGATCACCAGCAATTCAGGCACGCCACGAAACAGGGTGATGTAGCTGGCCGCCAGCCGTTGCTGCCAGCGCGAGCCGGCAATCTGCATCCAGCACAGTATGCTGCCAAGCACCGCACCCAGCAGCCAGGCACAGAGCGAAACGCTGACCGTGACGGTGGCGGCATTAAGCAACACGCCGCCCCACCCTTCGTCGCCAAAACCCAGTATCTGCCAGTCAATATTCATTAACATCAGCGGTTACGCTTTGGGTGCGACGTCTTCGCCGAACCACTTAATCGACAGTTTGCTCAGCGTGCCGTCTTTAATCATTGATTGCAGCGCCTGGTTCAGCACCTGCTGCAGTTCAGTGTTGCCTTTGCGCAGGCCAATCGCTGAGCCGGCACCCAGCACGCCGCCAGAGAAGCCATAGCCGCTGTTGCTGATCGCCTCAGCGTGTTTTTTCACAAAGGCGTTGAGGTTAGTCCGTGAGGCCATCACCGCATCAACCCGACCATTCATCAGGTCTGCAAAGGTCTCCGGGCCCGCCTGATAGGTACGGATAGTGGCAACATCGCCGAGATATTTTTGCAGGAAGTCGGCCTGAATGGTGGCGACCTGCACCGCGATAGTTTTACCCTTGAAGCTGGTTTTCAGATCCTCAATCGCTTTTTTCATGCCGGCTTCATCATCGGCAGAAACCACCGTGCCGCTGCCTGGCAGGGTTGCCAGCGGTGAGGTTTTAGAGGTGACAAAGCTGGAGACGCTGACGGTGTACTGATGGGTAAAATCGATCGCTTCGGCGCGCTTGGGTGTGACGGTAACGGCATCAATCACCGCATCATATTTACCGTCGATCAGGCCAGGGATCATGCCAGACCATTTCTGGGCAATGATTTCATATTTGAAACCGGCACGCTTAGCCAGCTCCGCCACCATGTCCGGCTCATAACCAACGATTTTACCGCTCGGCGTGGTCTGGTTAAACGGCGGGTAAGCCGCCTCAGTGGCGAATTTCAGGGTGCCAAAATCTTTTGCCTGACTGACAGCGGACGTCGCCAGTAATGCCACGGTCAGGGAAGCCGCAAACAGGCGGTTGTGCATCATCATAGGAACCTCATTTTATTATTAAGAGAGCAGATCGATTGCAAGGCGGCTCAGCGCCTGCGTCCCGGCGGCAATGCTGCGTTCGTCCGGCTGATAATCAGAGTTATGCAGATGATCGTCGCGGCCCGGCGTGGCAGACCCGATGTGGATCTGACATCCTGGCGCCAGCTCGGTAAACAGCGAAAAATCTTCGGCCCCAAAGCTGTCGCTGGGCTGCGCAATAATTGGCTTATCAAACTGATGCGACAGAATCTGTTCAAGCGCATCGATCAGCCGATCGTCATTCATCAGCGGCGGTACGCCACGCTGGAAGTTAACTTCCACGCGCACATTTTGCGCCAGCGCCACGCCATCACACATCCGCCTGAAGGCCGCTTCCATGTCGGCACGCACCGCAGGCGATTTGGTGCGGATAGTGCCCTGAAACAGGCAGCTGTCGGGGATAATATTATGGGTGGTGCCGCCCTGAATATGGCCGATGGTTAATACCGCCGAGTGGGCCGGATCGCGTTCGCGCGAGATGATCGTCTGTAGCTGACTGATGAGATGCACAGTGGCAATAATCGGATCACTGCCCATGTGCGGGCGCGCGGCATGGGTCGAAATGCCATGCACCGTTACGTCGAATTCATCACTGGAAGCGGTACTGGCGCCGCGGGTTAACGCCACTTCACCGGCAGCCAGTTCAGGCTTATTGTGCAGGGTAATCGCCCAGTCGATGCCATCCGCCGCACCGTCGGCGATCATCGCCTGCGCGCCACTGTCAGGGGTCTCTTCAGCGGGCTGGAAAATCAGCCTGACTTTCCCTTTCAGCTGCTGACGATAATGCGGCAGGATAGCTGCCACGCCCAGCAGAATGGCGGTGTGAATGTCATGCCCGCAGGCGTGCATTTTGCCGGGCCAGACGCTGGCAAAAGGCAGCCCGGTCTGTTCGTGGATCGGTAACGCGTCCATATCGGCGCGGAGCAGCAGGGTTTTTCCCGGCTCAGCGCCATCGATATCCACCATCACGCCGCTGCGGCCGATGCCGGTTTGTGGCGTCAGCCCCAGCGCCTGCAACTGCTGTGTCACCAGGCTGGCGGTACGTAGCGTATCGAAACCTAATTCCGGGTGGGCATGAATATCGCGTCGAATCGCCACTAAATGCGATTCCAGTTGTTCCGTTCTGGCTTTTATTTCTCTGGCCAGCAGTGCTTTATCCTGATTCATAGCAGCCCCGGCAATATTGGGTCGGCATCGTAATGCAGACTCTTTTTTATGTGATCATGATTTCTGGTGTTTGCGACCGTTTATTTATCCACAGCATGGCGCAGAAAGCAACGCGCAAAAGCCGGTCGTAGTCGCTTTAAAATCAATGAGATAGAAATAACCCTAGAAAGATTGAATGAGAATCGGGCGGATCAGCAATAATATTAATAATCCGCCAGATGAAATTACTTTCACTACTTATTAAGAGGCCAATACAGCCGATGACTGGCCTGACGATTGAAAAAAATCCGTTAATATTTCAGCCAGTTTTTCCGGCTGTTCGTCAGGAATAAAATGCCCGCATTCCCCGATAATCGCACCGCTGACCTGCTCAGCCACTGCACGCAGCGGTGTCGCCATATCCGGGATCGAGCCCTGATCGGCACTCACCGCCAGCAGCGGCAGCGCCAGCTTTCCAGCCTGGGCGCGCTGGCGGTTCTGACGGGCTGACTGATCGACTGCGCGGTAATAGGCCAGAGCGGCACGCAACGCACCCGGCTGCTGGTAAAGTCGCAGGTATTCCGCCCGCGCAGCCGCGTCGATCTGGCGGGGATTGGCCGCTTTACGATTAAAGAACCAATCCAGGTAAATCCCTTCCCGGCCGGCAATCAGTGCTTCCGGCAGATCGCTGACGCAGTGAAAGGCGAAATGCCAGGTTTTCCAGGCGTTATCGTCTGCTAACGGCAGCGACTCAGGCAGCGTAATGCCCGGAATGCCACCGTCCAGCAACGCCAGCTGGCTGACGTGATGCGGAAACTGCGACGCCAGCGACCAGGCGACCCAGGCACCGATATCGTGCCCTACCAGATGAAAGCGGGTGATGCCGAGCTGCTGCAACAGCGCCATCACCCGCTGCGCTATGCTGTCAGTATCGTATCCATCTGCCGGAAAGTCAGAGTCCCCCTGTCCTGGCAGGTCAGGCGCAATGATATGAAAGTGGTTAGCCAGCCCAGGAATCACCTCTCGCCATGCATAGCTGCTTTGCGGAAAACCGGCGAGCAGCACCACAACATTCGCGTTTTCGCACCCGGCACTCAGATAGTGAAAACGGAAGTCATCCACGCTGGCAAAGTGATGCTGATAAAGTTGAGGATATTGCATTGTGACGCTCCATAATTTAGGAAACGTTCGTTTCCATATTAGCTAAAAAATTTAGTCGAGGATTTTCAGGGCCAGCGGGATAACGCTCTCATCGGGTCGGGTGGCAGCCACTTTACCGGCCACCCGCATCCCCAGCACAATGCATAACAGCAGCGAGGCGGTAGGTTCAG
This sequence comes from Pantoea conspicua, assembly GCF_002095315.1. GTDB lineage: Bacteria > Pseudomonadota > Gammaproteobacteria > Enterobacterales > Enterobacteriaceae > Pantoea > Pantoea conspicua. The sequence continues at coordinate 59,194 of NZ_MLFN01000001.1, read as the reverse complement.
CACTCAGCGCCGGATTGATCGAGCCATCCTGCTGTCCCTGCAGGATGAGCTGACGCAGATTTTGCTGATTGCGCATCAGGGCGTGACTGACCGCGTCGGCCAACTCTTCATCCAGCGTCTGCAGTTCAACGGCACTGCCAGCAACCAGACAACCTCGCTCGCCTTCAATATCACGCACTGACTCCACATAAAATTGCAGCAGTGCCGCCAGCTTTGCGCGTCCGTTTTCACGCTGCGCCAGTCGATCGCCCAGCGCGGCATTGCGTAACGCGAGGTAACGTGCAAACACCTGCGTAAACAGCGAGCGTTTATCGGTGAACGCTTTATAGATACTGCCGGTGGTGAGCTGCATCGCGCGGCTGAGATCGCCTATCGAGGTGGCGTGATACCCTTTTTCGCGAAAGATCTGCATCGCGCTGTCCAGCACGGCGTCAGTCTGAAATTCTCGCGGCCGGCCCCGCTCTTTCACCGGATGATGATGGCCCATCGCCCCACCTTTAGGAAACGTTCATTTCCTTAATGATAAACCGATATCACCGGGAAAAAAAGAGGCTGACTTCAGGAACTTATCAACCATCAGAACGAAACCCGTAACGCTTGCCGGATACCCTGCCATCTGACCTGACGCAAAGAACCCTCTTCTGTCGCTCATCTATACTGCAAACTATCCTCAATCATGGAGCGCCCTCATGGAACTGAGCTGGTTCACTCTCTGGCCGCCTCTGGCACGTGTGCTGTTTATTCTCACCTCACTAACCATTATTCTGTGCGGCTTGTATCTGGCCGCGCCGTGGATCAATCAGGTGCTGCTGGCGATGCTGTTATCGATCATGCTCGATCCGCTGATTAGCTGGCTGGAGAAGAAACGTATACCGCGTATTCTGTCGACTTTGCTGGTGATTATTCTGATGCTGATGGTGGTGATCTTTACCATCATTAAACTCACGGTGCTGACCCCCGATTTGATGCAGCTCAGTCGTCAGGCACCGCTTCTGCTGGCAGCCCGGCTGGAGCAACTCACGCTGGCGTTTGCCCGGCTGGATATCGGCATCACTCCCGACCAGCTATTGGCCTTTATTGATGCCGGGGCCGTGGTGCGGCTTGTCACCACCTTCCTGACGCAGATCCCCGGCGTGATCTCCTGGTGGATCATGGTCTTCCTGATGCTGCTATTTATGTTGTATGAATTACCGCTGCTGAAACGTACGCTGCAGCAGCGTGTTGCCGGTAAACATCAGGCCTTTTATCTGGCGCTGCAGGAAGGGATTCAGAGTGTGATTGTTTATGCCCGCGTCAAAACCCTGACCAGCCTGCTGGGGGCGCTTATCGTCGGAACCGGCGCGCAGTTGATGGGTCTCAAATTTGCCTTTTTCTGGGGCGTACTGATGTTTGTCTTTAACTATGTGCCGGTGCTGGGCTCGTTTCTGGCGGCGATTCCCCCGGTGATACAGAGTTATATTTTGTTTGACCTGCAGATAGCGCTGGCGGTTGCCGGCTTCTTTATGGTGCTGAATCTCTGTCTGAGTTCGGTGATTGAACCGCTACTGATTGGAAAGCGGCTTAATATGGCACTGACCAGCCAGCTGCTGGCGTTTCTGTTCTGGCAGGCACTGCTGGGAATAACCGGGGCAATACTGGCAATTCCATTAACCTATCTGATCAAAAAAGTCCTGCTGGCGGGCTATCCGCAACAGCAGGACCAGGAGTCAACATTAACGCAATGAGGCGGTTTTATTGCGCCATGAGCGGGTCAGGCGTTTTTCAATCTCTACCACGATGAAGATCGCCACACTGACAATCAGGGAGATCAGCCAGTAGTTGATCGGCAGCGGACGGGTACCAAACAGGGTATTCATCAGCGGCACATAGATAATGATCGCCTGCAGTACTATCAGCACCAGCGTCACCAGCCAGATACCGCGGTTTTTCAGCAGACCGCGATCCAGTGAGAAGCCATTACCGTTACGGCAGTTGAGCATATAGGCCCACTGTGCGGTCACCAGCATCTGCAGCAATACAGTGCGGATAAATTCCGCACTGTAGCCACGCGGTTGCAGCCAGGCTTCCAGCACGAAGGCGCTGATGGAGATCAGCAGCCCGACAAACACCACCCGCCAGATGGCGTAACCATCCATGACGTGCGCTTTCACATTCCGCGGCGGACGCCGCATGGCATTCGCTTCCGCAGGTTCAAACGCCAGACCAAACGACAGCGTGGCGGACGTCGCCATGTTCATCCATAAAATCTGTACCGGGGTTAACGGCAGCAGGTTCCCCATCAGGATGGCGATAATAATCAGCAGTCCCTGTGCCAGGTTGGTGGGCATGATGAACAGAATGGTCTTCTTGAGGTTGTCATACACCCGACGTCCCTCTTTTACCGCAGCGGCAATGGTGGCGAAGTTGTCGTCGGCAAGGATCATATCTGCCGCTTCTTTCGTCACCTCGGTGCCTTTAATCCCCATCGCGATACCGACGTTGGCCTGTTTCAGCGCAGGTGCATCGTTGACGCCATCGCCGGTCATCCCGACGATTTCGCCACTGGCTTCCAGCGCTTTTACCAGTCGCAGTTTATGTTCCGGACTGGTTCGGGCGAAGATATCGTAGGTTTTCGCCGCTTCAGCCAGTTCGGCATCGCTCATGTGTTCCAGCTGGTAGCCGGTGATGGCCGCGTGACTGTTGCCAATCCCCAGCATCTGACCAATCGCCATCGCGGTTTCCTGATGGTCACCGGTGATCATCTTGACGCGGATCCCCGCCTGCTGGCACTCATCAATGGCCGTGATCGCCTCTGGGCGCGGTGGATCCATCATGCAGGCGAGACCCAGCAGCACCATGTCATGTTTCAGCTCATCATGATCGAGGGAGGTGACCGGTGCAGTGGTTTTCTTCCAGGCCGCCGCCACGGTGCGTAATCCTTCACTGGCATAGGTGGTGATGGCGGCATCCCAGTAAGCCCGGTCGATCGGCTCGACGCCTCCGGGGTTTGCTGCAGCTGGCACAAATTCAGTAATACATCTGGCGCGCCCGTCAGCAGCACATAGGATTCGCTCCCGGCCACGCAGCTGACCGACATATATTTATAAAGAGAATCGAACGGCAGTTTGCTGACCACCTCAACCGGCTGTGGGGCGCTCTGCCCTTTCGCCGCCAGCACTTTTAGTGCGCCTTCGGTCGGACCACCGACAATGGCCCAGTGTCCCTGACTGTCCTGACGAAGCTGACTCTCATTACAGGTATCGACCGCATGCAGAAACTGCTGAAACAGCGGGTCCTGCGCCGCATTCGCGCCGTCGGCTGTAGCCTGCTCGGCCACAATCTCGCCTTTAGGTTCATAACTGTTGCCGCTAACGCGCCAGCGACTTTTCGCCAGCACCACCGCTTTGACCGTCATCTCATTCATGGTCAGCGTGCCGGTTTTATCGGAACAGATGACTGACATAGCACCCAGGGTTTCGACGGTCGGCAGCTTGCGGATAATCGCCTGGGTCCGCGCCATCGACTGCACGCCCAGCGACAGGATGATCGAAATAATGGCTGGCAGCCCTTCCGGTACCGCCGCGACCGCCAGGCTGATCACTGACAGTGACAGCTCACCCAGCGGAATATCGCGCAGCAGATAGCCAAAAATGAACAGCGCCACCATCATCAGCAGGATGATGAAGAAGATTGCTTTACCCAGCTTATCGATCTGCACCAGTAGCGGGGTTTTCACCTCTTTGATGCCGCTGATCATCTCATTGATATGGCCGAGTTCGGTATCGCCACCGCTGGCGATGACCACGCCAGCAGCGGTGCCTGAGCTGACAGTGGTGCCTGAAAAGGCCAGATTAAGCCGATCGCCCAGCGACTTTTCGCCGCTCAGCGTATCGACGCTTTTTGAGACCACCGTCGATTCACCGGTCAGAATCGCCTCTTCGACCCGCAGATTGTTCACTTCAAACAGCCGCAGGTCAGCCGGGATTTTGTCGCCGGGACGCAGCATCACCACGTCACCGACCACGATCTCACGCGTCGGCACGGTGACCTGTTTACCATCGCGCACCAGCATTGCTTCATTTGCCAGCATATTCTGGATGCTTTTCAAAGACTTCTCGGCGTTGCTTTCCTGAATAAATCCGATGAGTGCGTTGATGACAGCAACGCCGAGAATGACAAAGGTATCGACCCAGTGGCCCATAATGGCTGTAATCACCGCGGCAGCCAGCAGGATATAAATCAGTACATCTTTGAAATGTGAAATAAATTTAAGCAGCGCAGACTTTTCTGCTTTTTGCGGTAAGGCATTTGGCCCATATTTCTGCAGACGGTCATGTGCCGTGGCCGAACTTAATCCCGCTGACGAACTTTGTAAGTCAGAAAATATCTCGGCCACACTACGCTGATACCAGGGACGATCGGATAAAGCGGGCGCTTTACCCTGTTTTTCGTTGTTTAGCATATATACCCCGTGCCATTAAGCGATAAATTAAAGGCGGAAATTAAAAAAAACGCATTTTGCGGGATGCAAAACCCGCAGGTAATGACCGACATCATTTTTCTGCAAAAAAAGTTCTGCTGAGTGACAGGAATGGCTAAATTAAATTTAACCTATATTATCAGAATGACAACGTTGTTTTTGTTTAGCTAATGTTTACCCTGGCTCATGCAGTGTGCATCGGATCATCTCGTGGTCTGAAAAAGGAAACTCTGATGAAAAAACAGAGCATTATCGCGCTTTGCGGTTTCGTTATTCTCGCGGTTGCCGCGACAACGCTGGTGGGGTTACTCACCTGGCTGGTTGTTTCACAAATGGCAATCTGAAAGGTAACAGACGAAGCGGCAATGCCGTCTGGCTAAAAAATATTTTGAGCACGTTAAACTTAATTTTAAATCGGTGGCAATAAGCATCAGGCGACGTTATTCCTCAACGCTTATTAAACCGCGGCTAAAATAGCGGAAGTTAAGGCGAAGATAATGATAAAACACAAAATCATCTCGATTTTTTTCTGTTGTGTATTTATGACAGCGTGCGACGAGAAAAAAGAGCCGGATGCGCCGCCGCCGCGTGTAATTAAAACTTTCACTATTGAATCGGATTTTGCTAAAAATATCCGTATTTTTCCTGCACGTATTCAGGCCGGTGACAATACCGATCTGGCGTTTAAGCGTGCAGGACAGCTGATCACACTGAATATACGCGACGGAACAGCGGTTAAGGCGGGTCAGACCCTCGCCACGCTCAACGACGCCGAAGCGCAATTACGGGTACGTGATCGTCAGACCAGCCTGCAACTCGCCGAACGGCAATATCAACGATTCAGCACCCTGGCAAAGCGCAGCGCCGTCTCGCAGTCGGAGATGGATGTGCAAAAAGCCAATCGCGATGCGGCGGCGACGGCGTTGAAACTCGCCAGAGAGGAGTTGCAGTTCCTGACGCTGCGCGCTCCTTTTGATGGTGTTATCGCTCAGGTTCAGGTGCGTAATCATCAGGTCGTCGCTGCCGGACAGCCGGTGGCCCTGCTGACCCGCCCAGACTTACTGGATGTGATTTTTACGCTGCCTGAAACCCTGTTTTCCAGTCTCGATATTCAGAACATCAATTATCAACCCGAGGTGCAGTTTAATGCGCTGCCGGGCCGGGTATTTAAGGCCCGGTACAAAGAACATACCAGCCAGACCGATGCCGCCACCCTCACCTATCAGGTGGTGCTGACTATGCCGCGTCCGGCAGATTTACCCGGCGTTGCAGGACTGAGCGGCTCGGTGCGGGTCCAGTTGCATAATTTGCCCAATGCCCCGGCGCTGCCGCGTCTGGTGGTGCCCGCCGCCGCGGTATTTAATCCCAATCACAGCCCGACTAGTCAGCCACACGTCTGGCTGGTGGAGCAACAAGGTGATGTGTTGCGGGTGAAAGATCGTCAGGTTGAGGTCGGCAGTCTGAGTGCGCAAGGTGTTGAGATTGTTAGCGGACTGCAACCGGGTGACCGGATTGTCGCCGCCGGAGTTGGCGAACTGCGTGACGGAGAAGCGGTACGGATCTGGCAGCGTGAGCGGGGGTTATAATGCGTATTCAGCAGCATTTCCTCGATAAACCGATCCGCTACTGGATGGTCATTCTGCTGCTGGGCGTGGGCGGAATTTATGCCCTGCTCAATATCGGACGACTGGAAGACCCGCTATTTACTATCAAATCCGCCGTGATTGTGACCGCCTATCCCGGTGCCTCGGCGCAGCAGGTGGAGGAAGAGGTCACCCTGCCGCTGGAAAATGCCTTACAGCGCCTGCCGTCGCTGGATAACGTCAGTTCTATTTCGGCCAATGGCCTGTCGCAAATCACCGTCAACATTCATACCCGCTACCTTGCCGATCAGCTGCCGCAGATCTGGGATGAACTGCGGCGGCGCGTTGATGATGCTGCCCGCCAGTTTCCGCCAGGCGTTCAGACGCCGCTGGTAAACGACGATTTCGGCGATGTCTATGGCTACTTTTTTGTCATCCACGGCAAAGATTTCACCAATAGCGAACTGCGTAACTATGCCGATCAGCTGCGGCGCGATCTGGTACTGGTGCCCGGCGTGGCTAAAGTCGCGGTAGCGGGCGTTGAGCAGGAAGAGATAAGGATTGCCCTCTCCGCCAGTAAAATGACCGCCTATGGCCTGACACCACAGCGGGTGGCCGATCTACTCAGCCGCAACAACAGCGTAGCCAATGCCGGTAGCGTGCGGGTGGACAGTGAATCAATCCGGTTCCATTCAACTGGCGAGTTGCAGACGCTGGACGACCTGGCCAGCCTGCCCATTCTGCCGGCTGGCAGTCCGCAAAATGTCCATCTGCGCGATATCGCTACCCTGACGCGCGGCGTGACTGACAATCCGGCAAATCTCTATTTTGCTGATGGCGAGGCCGCGCTGGCGATGGGTGTCTCTTTTGCGCCAGGCGTTAATGTGATTGACGTCGGCGATGCGCTCTCCAGCAGGCTGGCACGCTATCAACAGGATACGCCAGCGGGGATCAGCCTGAAGGTGTTCTATAACCAGGCGCACGAGGTCAAACAGTCGGTTGATGGCTTTATCCTTAATTTCCTGATGGCTCTGGCCATTGTAGTGGGTACGCTGCTGCTGTTTATGGGCTTACGCAGCGGTCTGGTGATTGCCGCCTCGCTGGCGCTCAATGTGCTGGGCACTCTGCTGATCATGAATTTGTTTAGCCTGGAGCTGCAACGGATATCGCTGGGAGCATTAATTATTTCGCTGAGTATGCTGGTCGATAACGCCATTGTGGTGGTTGAAGGGGTCAAAATTGACCACCAGCGTGGCCAGTCATTACAGCAGGCAATGAATCGGATGATACGCCGTAGCGCATTGCCGTTGCTGGGTGCGACCGTGATCGCCATCATCGCCTTTGCCCCGATCGGCCTCTCCCAGGACTCCACCGGCGAGTATTGTAAATCGCTGTTCCAGGTCTTGCTGATTTCCCTGATGCTGAGCTGGGTCACCGCGCTGACCTTAACCCCGGTGTTTATTCGCTGGAGCGAGAAGCGCCAGCCGGCCCGCCAGCCGGAACAGCAAACCGCGCCTCATCAGGGCGTGGTTTTCCGCCTTTACCGCCAGATGCTCAGTGGCTTGCTGCGTTTTCGCCTGATTACCCTGACCGTGATGGTGGCGCTGTTAGCCCTGTCGCTGTACGGCTTTGGTCTGGTTAAGCAGAATTTCTTTCCCTCCTCCAGCACGCCGATCTTCTTTACCGACCTGTGGCTGCCCTATGGCACCGATATCCACTACACCGCCGAGACGGCGGCATCGATTGCACGATTTATCAATCAGGACCCGGCGGTAGAGGCCACGGTCACGACTGTCGGTCAGGGCGCGCTGCGCTTTACGCTGACCTATGATGGCGCACGCCAGTACAGCAACTTTGCGCAAATCATGGTGCGGGTCAAAGATGCCCGTCAGCTGGATGCGTTAGCGCTGCAAGCTGAACACTTTATTCAGCAGCACTACCCACAGGTTAATGAGCGGATTAAACGCATTCAGTTTGGCAGCGCCAGTGACAGCGCAATCGCCCTGCGCGTCATCGGTCCTGATCCGGAAAAATTGCGCCACATTGCCAGCCAGCTGGACGCTATCTTCCTCGCTGACGGCACCACCTTCCCGGTCCGCAATGACTGGCAGGAACGCAGCAAAGTGATCCGGCCGCTCTATTCTGCGCTACGCGGTCAGGAGCTGGGGATTGATAAACGCGATATCGATCAGGCACTGCGAATGAATTTCAGCGGCGATGCGGTGGGAATTTTCCGTGACGGCTCGCGACTGATGCCGGTAATGCTCTATCCAGCGGAAGAGGAGCGTCAGGATATCGATCATATCGTCAATATTCAGCTGTGGAGCGCCGCTTTACAGCGCTTTGTTCCGCTCAGCAATGTGATAGCGGACTTCCGGCTGGAGTGGGAAAATCCGCTGATCATGCGCCGTGATCGGATGCGGGTGCTGACCGTGCAGACCGATCCGGATCCCGCTTCTGGCTTGACCGCTGCGCAGATTGTCGCGCGGGTGAAGCCGCAAATTGATCGGCTTGCCTTACCGACAGGCTACCGGCTTGAATGGGGCGGCGAGCTGGAGAGTTCGCGCGAAGCGCAGAGTGGCTTGCTGAGTTCGCTTCCGGTGGGATTTCTGGCCATGTTCATGATTACCATTCTGATGTTCAATTCACTACGCGACGCGCTGGCGATCTGGATCACCGTGCCACTGGCACTGATCGGCGTTACCTTTGGCTTCTTACTTACCGGCATTCCGTTTGGATTTATGGCACTGATCGGGTTGCTCAGCCTGTCAGGTATGCTGATCCGTAACGGCATCGTGCTGGTGGAGGAGATTCGTCTGTTGCAGCAGGAAAAACCGCTGCAGCTGGCGATCATTGATGCCGCAACCTCTCGTCTGCGTCCTATTCTGCTTACCGCCTTTACCACCGTGCTGGGCTTGCTGCCGCTGCTGCGCGATATCTTCTTCCAGAGCATGGCGGTGGTGATTATCTTTGGTCTGGGCTTCGCCACCGTTTTAACCTTGCTGGTGCTGCCGGTGATCTATAGCTGCTTCCACGGGCGGGAGGCAAAAAATGAATAAAAGCGGGCTGGCGATGCTGAAGATGCTGGCCTGCATCACTGCCGTCTCCTTTTTTACCTTTTATCAGAGCTACGACAGCTACCACTACGACTCCGGTCTGGCGCTGAACGTGCTGAGCTTCGTCTCAACCATTGCCACGCCGCTCTATTTTTTACTGAGCGGCTATATGGATGCGGGCGAGCAGCATACGCCAGCCTGGCAGCTGGGCAAAATCCGCCGTATTTTGCTGATTTTCCTCTTCTGGTTTAGCTTTTTCTGGTTTGCCGGGCTGCATAAAAAAGGCTATTTAATCCAGCCGTGGTTTGTAATTGCTTTAATCGCGATTTATGTGTCACATCCACTGATCGACCGGCTGATCCGCACGCCAGGCAAGATGGCGCTGGGGATCCTGTTGCTGCTGATCTTTGCCTTTGTCTACGATCTGCTGGCCAGTCTCTACCCTAATCAGCGGGCATTTTCACTGTTGCCGCAATACCGTATCTGGACCTGGGTGCTCTATTACCTGTCGGGCCGGCTGATGGCTGCGCCGCAGGTGATCCGTCTGCTGATGTTGCCAAAATGATCAAAAGCAGCCTGCTATTACTGCCCGCGGTCTGGCTGTTTACCTGGCTGTATGAGCGTTACTACTTTATCGCCCGCTTTTTGCCACCAGCAATGAAATGGTTCTCACCGGCTCGCAGGTTTACCTGCTGGTGCTGCTGATAGTGATCAGCATTAATGCCATCAGGCTGCCGGACAATAAGCCCTGGATTACCACCTTCCTGACCACACTGGGCAAGACCATGACCGGCGTTTACATCCTGCACTATCTGATCTTCAATCTGCTGGCACTGGCCATCAGGATTCAGACGCTGGGCGATAAGCTGCTGGTGATTGCCCTGACGCTGCTGTTTTCAATGGCAATCTCACTGTTGATGCTGCGTATTCCCGGCGTCAGTAAACTGATCAGCCTGTAACCGGGCCGCCGCCTGTTCGGTAGCCTGACGACGCCTGGCGATGAAGGCTGCCATGCCCGTTCTTGCCTGTTCCACCTCTTCGGCCGTCGCGGTACGGGGCGAACCACTGTTGAAGGGCGGCGCCGGATCGTATTCCATCTGTAGCTGAATTGCCCTGGCAACGGCATCGCCACACAGTTCCGCCACCAACGTCAGGGCAAAGTCGATGCCCGAGGTCACACCCGCACCGGTAATGCGGTTCCGATCGCGTACCACCCGCTGGCTGACCGGTTCGGCACCCAGTAAGGCCAGCTGATCAATTGAACTCCAGTGCGACGTGGCCCGATAACCCTGCAATAGCCCGGCTGCGCCCAGTACCAGCGAGCCGGTGCAAACCGAAGTCACGCGCTGAGCATGTCTGGCCTGCTGGCGCAGAAAGTTCAGGGTTTCACTGTCTGACATCAGCGCAATTTGTCCCGGACCGCCGGGCACGAAGATGACATCCAGCGGCGGACAGGCTTCGAACGTGATAGTAGGCAGAATCGATAAGCCCCGATCGGAGCGAACCGGCTGCGGGTCCTTCCACACCAGATGACAGGCGAACTGCGGCGTGCGCGCAAAGACTTCCCACGGACCGGTCAGGTCCAGCTGGGTGACATCAGGAAACAGCAACAGACCAATCTGTAGTGGACGGCGCATAAAAGGCTCCCTCTGAGCGTAAACAACTATCATGCGCGGGTTAGCCTGCGGTGATCAATCTTTTGAACCGGAGATTATCTTTAACGTATCCGCCAGCGAGGAGGAGAGGATCTGACCGTGGTTTTGCCCGGTATAGTGGGTCAGATGCAGCGTAGCGTCGGTCTGGCGCAGGATAGGTATCAGCTCAGCCTCTTCCTGTTGCAGGTCATCAGAATGTCCGGCACGCCGCTCAGTGACGCCATCGCTCTCCATCAGGTAGAGTGACAATCGCTTCAGCGGGCCGGGATCGGCACGCCGTGCCAGTTCGATGATGCGTTGCTCGTTCCAGCCCAGCGACGGGGCGGCCGCAAAGTAATGGCTGAACCAGGCGGCCTGATAAAAGGTATCCAGCACGAACAGGCCACCGTAGGAGTGGCCCCACAAGCCGCGCTGATGGGGATCGCTGGCTGCCTGTGCTTCAACCCACGGCACGATGCTGTTCAGCATCAGCTGTCGAAACGGGTGGCTGCCGCCGCCCTTTCGGCCGTGCGGCATGTCGACTATCGGATCTGGCGCATCGTCAGGTGGGGTGTAATCGTAGCTGCGTGCCACTACGTCAAACGGCAGGTTGCTGTCATAACCCACCGCCACCAGCACCGGGGACGAGCCACTGCGTAATTGTTTCAGCTGGCTTTCTGTCAACTGCGCCATCGCCGCGTTACCGTCCAGCATATACAGCACCGGATAGCCTGAGGACGGCGCTGCCATTTTCGGAATACCAAGCCAGACCCGGTAGTGTCGCTTACCATCCTGCGAGTCAAAGGTTCTGCTCCCGAAGCGATACCATGCCGAGCCTTTGTCGGCAATATTTTCGCCCAATGGTCGCAGGTCTGGTTGCGCACTGGCGTGATTCACCGTGAAAACGCACGCCATCGCGAGCAGCAGCGGCAGGACATAACGACGGGAGGTTCGGGCAGTATTCATTCAGCAATGCCTGTTCAGTGTTCAGTAAAACTTAACTGAACGGCATCCTAACAAATATCCACCGCGAAAAAATCCCGCATTTGATAGGGTTATCTCTGGCTAGGGTACACCGAAGTAGCGCAGCAGCGCCGTCATCAGCGCCGCACCGAGAATAATGATAATGAGAGGCGCACGACGCCACGCCAGCAGCAGCGCAAAGCCAACGCCGATGATCCGCGCCATGCCGGAAAAATGCTGACCTTCAAACAAGGTAGTGGTGGCAGCAACGGCTAACAGCAATACCGTGGCGGCGTCCGACAGCATCTGCTGACTACGTTCACTGAGCGGTAAGCGATTCCCCAGCCTGACACCGGCGAACCGCATCAGCCAGGTGCCGGCCGCCAGCAGGCCAATACCGGCGATGATCATCGTCTGGTGGCTCATTTGCGTGATCTCCATGCCAGCAGACCCAGCAGCGAAAACAGCACTGGCATGCCAGCCGGCACCAGCGGCGTCGCCAGCAGCGACAAAGAAGCGCCGAGCAGGGCGGGAACCCGGGTTCGCCGCTGACGCAGAGCCGGAAAAATCAGCGCAATCAGGATGGCAGGAAACACCGCATCCAGTCCGATAACCGAGGTATCGGGAATGAACTGGCCGATGGCTGCCCCGGTCATCACGCTGATCGGCCAAATCAGGCCAATGCCGATGCCACACAGCCAGTAGGCGCTGCGACGCTGCGCCAGTTGCGGCTGGGAGAGTCCAAATACCACGCTTTCATCATTCATGATATGACAACCCAGCCAGCCAGCCGGACCGCGTCCTACCAGATCTTTTACGGCGATACCAAAGGGCAGATGACGCGCATTGACCAGCAGGCCCGCCGCTGCGGCAGTAAACGGACTGCCACCGCCCGCCACCACGCCGATAAATAAAAATTCTGATGCGCCCGCCAGTACCAGAGTGGAGAGCGCCAGTGGCACCCAAAGCGGAAAACCGTCGGCGGTTGCCAGTGAACCATAGGATAAACCGACAATGCCATCAGCCAGACAGACCAGGAAAATGGCCTTTACCACGCCTGTATCCAGCAGCTTTGTTTGTAAAAACGGCATAACCTGATCTCAAAATGAACGAATTATCCATTATAATGAACACCGCTGGCCTGATTTACAAGTCGAACGTAATGTTCGTTATAAAAAACGAATATACTGCAGGAGTCTCTTTGAATACCCCTATCAGCATCATCGCTAACGCATTAGTCCGTGAACGTCAGCGGGCCGGCTTATCGCTGGCAGAAGTGGCTCGCCGCGCGGGTATCGCCAAATCCACCCTGTCGCAGCTGGAGGCGGGCAATGGTAATCCCGGCATCGAAACGCTGTGGTCGCTTTGCGTCGCCCTGAATATTCCGTTTTCACGCTTAATGGAACCGGAAGCCCGTCGTATGCAGGTGATTCGCCGGGGTGAAGGGCCAACGGTGACCGCCGATTTAGCCAATTATCAGGCGGTGTTGCTGGCGACCTGCCCGCCAGGCGCACGGCGGGACATCTATCTGTTGCAGGTTCAGCCTGGCAGCGATCGCTGTTCTCAGCCGCACTCCCCCAACACCATCGAGCACATCATCCTGTCCAGAGGACGTGCGCTGGCTGGCCCGGTCGATTCACCGGTCGAACTGGATGTGGGCGACTACATCACCTACCCCGGCGATGAGCCGCATATTTTCCGGGCGCTGGAGGTGGATACCCTCGCTGTTCTGGTGATGGAGCACGTTTGAGCCCGGTTCAATCTTCTGCCATTTTTTGCCGCGACGCCTCAGGGGTGAGGTGATGCACCAGCTGGACCACACTGTTAAGCTCAATCGCCGGATAGTGTTCACGCATTCCGGCCAGCAGTACGTCATCCGGCCACTCTGCTTGTTTTCCCAGTCTCTCCGCTGCCGCACAAAGCGGCAGCGTCTCAACGCTCGTCACCCATACCACCAGCGTGTCAGCAGGGTTTTGCTGATTACAGTAGCGAAGCGGGCCGGGATGAATATCGCCTTCCTGCCAGCGCAGCGTATGGGTTTTCTCACCGCGTCGGACGGCGGGCAACAGACGCGGAACGATGGATAAGTGTTGCATTTTTAACTCCCGGATAAGGGTTTCTCATTTCCCGACACCAGGCTGTGCCGAAAAGCAATATTAAAAAGCGGGATTAAATGATATGTTATAACATTACAATTATCGTTTTACTGCAGGAGTCATTATGCCACGCTCTCACTTTTCCTCTCAGGATAACCGCCTGCCGGTTGCTGTTCTGTCCGGTTTTCCTGGTGCCGGAAAAACCACACTGCTTAACCCTATTCTCAATAACCGTGAAGGACGGCGGATAGCCGTGATCGTCAATGATATGTCAGAAATTAATATCGACGCGGCGCTGGTGCGCGATGGTAATGCGCAACTGTGGGAAAGGATGATGAGCGCTCAGTAGTCGATCTGCTGGTCGATCAACGCGAGTTTTGTGACTAGCTGGTGCTGAATAAAACCGACCTGCTGAGCGCTGAACAGTTACGCCAGTTGCAGGGCACGCTGAGGGCGCTGAATCCGCATGCACGGCTGGTGACCAGTCAGTTTGGTCAGCTGCCATTAGACCTGCTGCTGGATACCGGCCGCTTTGACTTTGATCAGGCAGCCCAGGCACCCGGCTGGCTGCAAACCTTACGGGGCGAACATCAACCGGAGTCGGAAGAGTATGGCATCCGGAACTTCGTTTATCGGGCCCGTCGTCCCTTTCATCCGCAGCGTTTCTGGCAGGTGGTGAATCATCAGATGGCAGGTGTATTACGCTCCAGGGGTTACTTCTGGCTCGCCACTCGCCCGGAATTTGCCGGGGTCTGGTCACAGGCTGGCGCGCTGGCACGTCAGGGCTATGCGGGTCGCTGGTGGGTCAGCGTTCCACGGGAACAGTGGCCTCAGGATACCGACTCGCTCAATGTGATTGCTGAACAATGGCAGGAGGGAACCGGTGATGCGCGTCAGGAGCTGGTGTTTATCGGTATTGAGATGAATGAAAATGGGCTACGCACCGCACTGAATGAGGCCTTACTGACGCCACAGGAGATGGCTGCGGGTGCGGGAGAGTGGCTGACGTTTGCCGATCCGGTACCGGGCTGGTTTGAATAACCGTCACTCTGAAGCCTTGTTGACGTCGTGACGCCACTCCCTGATAGTAAAACCGGCTGGCGAAAGAGCCACGGACGGCGATTCGCCGTGTTTATTGCAGGTTGATTACTCTGGAGAGGTCCAATATGCCACAACGTATTGCCGTTATCGGTGCCGGCGTGCTGGGCTTAGCGGTTGCGCGATCGCTGGCCAGCCAGGGCGCGCAGGTCACGGTTTTTGACAAACGCTACCCCGGAAGCGGCACCAGCCAGATCAGCTACGGCTGGGTCAATGCTAACGGCAAAGATCCCGCCAGTTATCACCGTCTCAACGCGGCGGCGATTGACGAGCATAAGCGCTGGCAGGCAGAGCATCCTTCGCCTGCGCCCTGGCTGCTGGAAACCGGCACGCTGGAGTGGGCGACACATCCAGTCATTCATCGCCAGCTGGAGCAGCGCGTGGCTAAGCTCAGGGCGCTCGGTTACCCGGCAGAAAGCTGGGATCGCGCCAGGCTGCAGGCTGCTTTGCCGGAGCTGCGGCCTGATCCCCGGGTGCAGAAAGCCTGGTTCTTCTCCTCTGAATGCCTGCTCTATCCCGGCCTGTTCATTGCCCGGATGCTGGCCGATCTGCGGACGCTGAACGGTAAACTGGTCTGCCATGACGAAGTGACTACGCTGTCCACCACCGATCAGGGTGTTGATCTGACGCTCGCCAGTGGCGAGCGCTGGCAGGGCGATCAGCTGGTGCTGGCGACTGGTCGATGGTCCGCTGAACTGCTGGCGCAGTGCGGGTTTGAACTGGCGATGACCGAGGCTAACCATGCCAACCCGGCCGCTTGTAGCTTTCTGGCTCATACACAGCCGCTGCCAATTCAACTCAGCAGCAATATTATTACACCGGAACTGAATGTCCGGCCCGATGGCGGTGGCCGCCTGATGCTGCAGGCGCTGGATCTGGATCAGCATGCCGATCCGGCGCGTCCGGTGGCGGTGGATGGAATGATCGGTAACGAGATGCTGCGGCGACTGCGGCGGTTGTTCGCTAACAGTCAGGATGCGCGCATCGAGCGGATTGAGGTGGGACAGCGATCCCGTCCGGCGGATGGCTTGCCAGCGATAGGATATGTCAGCGGGCTGGCGCGGGTTTATCTGATGGTCAGTCACAGCGGCATGACGCTGGCACCGCTACTTGGCAGGCTGGTCGCCGGGGAGATGCTAAGCGGCGCACGTCCGGCGATGCTGATTGACTTTGCACCGGATCGGTTAGTGCGCCCGCTTATTGAGGATGATAAAACCGCTGCGCCCGCTTATCTTCCGGCGGCGCAGTAAAACTTAGCGGCGATTTTTCCAGACGGTCTGAACGTTACAGAATTCGTGCACGCCAAAGTGTGACAGTTCACGACCGTAGCCACTTTTCTTCACACCACCGATCGTCACTCGTGGATCGGAAGCGCCGTTGCCGTTGATAAATACGGCACCAACCTCCAGCTGCAACGCCAGCTGATCGGCGATCTCTCCATTGGCGGTCCACACCGTTGCGCTTAATCCAAACTCACTGTCGTTGGCGATTGCCAGCGCATGTTGCGGGTCCCGCGCCACGGCGATGGCCGCCACCGGTCCGAACAGCTCCTGCTGAAAAGCGGTCATCTCAGAGGTCACATCTGACAGGATGGTCGGCGCGTAAAAATTACCCTGCCCCGCCACTTTTTCGCCGCCCAGCACCAGACGAGCGCCTTCGCGCAGCGTGGCCTGTACCTGTTGATCCAGTTCATCACGCAGATCGGTACGAGCCATCGGCCCCAGGAAAGTCTTTTCATCCAGCGGATCGCCCATCATCAAGGCCTGAACGGCTTCGGTGAAGCGCTTTTCGAACGCTTCTGCAACCGGCGCTTCCACGATAAAACGTTTCGCCGCCATGCAGACCTGTCCGGTATTCTGAAAACGCCCAACCACTGCTGATTTGACAGCTTCATCCAGATCGGCATCCGCCAGCACGATAAAGGGATCGGAGCCGCCCAGTTCTAATACGGTTTTCTTGAGTGCTGCACCCGCCTGCGCAGCGATAGCCGCTCCGGCTCGTACGCTACCGGTTACCGCGACAGCCGCGATACGATCGTCTTTTATGGCGGCGGAGACGCCGTCGTTGTCGACATTGATCAGGTTAAACCCACCCGCCGGCAGATCGGTGGCGTCAAACAGCTCAGCCATCAGCGTTGCGCTTCCCATGACGTTAGGCGCGTGTTTAAGCAGATAGGTATTGCCTGCAAGCAGCATACTCACAGCGCCCCGCAGAACCTGCCACAGAGGGAAATTCCACGGCATGACTGCCAGTATCACGCCGAGCGGACGGAAACGCTGCCAGGCATCAGCAACCTGAGTGGGTTGATCAGCCAGCATTGCCGGACCGTTTTCCGCATACCAGTCACACAGACTGGCACATTTAAGTACTTCAGCCCGCGCCTGAACGATCGGTTTACCCATCTCGAGAGTGATCATGCGCGACAGTTCCGTTTCGCGCAGACGGATCTGCTCGCCCAGTTGACGCAGTACCTTAACCCGAAGATCCATCGCGCTGTATCGCCACTGTGAAAAAGCGTCTGCACTGCGGCGCAACGCATTTTCCAGTTCGCCGCTGTTCAGCAGTGGATAGCGTGCAATTTCTTCGCCATTGGTGGGGTTACGAGAGATAGCATAATCAGTCATGGCACCCTTTTCCTTATTCAGTAGACAGTCACATCACCATACGCCCGGTAATTAATGATGAAAAATGAATAATAGTGAGGAAGTTCTTTAGTAATTGAGAATGACAGAGGGTTTATTGCGGCCGGTATGATTTATGAGATCGTGGGTCTGGAAGTAATCGTGATAACGATCCCGACAATGTCTTCTGACGGGCATAATGCTAAGAACATTGAGATGTTATCCACTTATACAGTGATTAGTTCCTATATAACGATCCTAAAGAGATCATATAGAGATCCTAAGAGATCCCCGATCGTCGCAGGCCGCACCCAGCAAGGGCTGAAAGGGTGATCGCGTTCACTATAATCAGTAAAGTGTTCACTGTAATCAGTACTTTATTCACTATACCAGGTAGAATGTTCACTATAAACAGTGCTAATGTTCACTGTAGTCAGAAAACGATCCCTTTCATCCACAGAATGAAGATCTCAAGCTATGGCAGATAAAGATAGTGAAAACAAAGCGTTACTAGAACCTTTTCTGTCGGTGACCAAAAACAGCGGTGAAGTTATTCAGCTTCATCCCAACAAGAATAATACGGTTCAGCCTGTTGCTTTAATGCGGTTAGGATTGTTTGTTCCGACGCTGAAATCGACAGCGCGCGGTAAATCGGGTGCCATGGCATCGACTGACGCCACCAAAGAGCTGAAGAATCTCTCGCTGGTTAAAGCTGAAGGGTATGAAAAGATTACCATCACTGGCGCGCGGCTGGATATGGATAACGATTTTAAAACCTGGGCTGGCATCATTCAGTCATTTTCGCGTTATCCGACCAAAGGCGACACGGTGACGCTGCCGTTTATTGATTTTGTAAAGATGTGCGGAATCCCTTCTGCCAACTCCTCTGCCGCATTGCGTAAGCGCCTGGATGCTTCATTACGTCGTATTGCGACCAATACCTTATCCTTTGAAGGCAACGGCAAGGCGTATCATACCCACCTTGTGCAATCAGCTTATTACGATCGTGAAAAAGATATCGTGCGTATCCAGGCGGATCCCAAGCTGTTTGAGCTCTATAATTTCGATCATAAGGTGTTATTGCAGCTCCGGGCGATATCTCGTTTAAAGCGTAAAGAGTCTGCTCAGGCTCTTTATACTTTTCTTGAGAGCCTGCCGACCAATCCTGCACCCATCTCCCTTGCCCGCTTGCGGATGCGTCTGAATCTGGGTTCTAAGACCACGACTCAGAATCATGTGGTGCGGCGTGCAATGGAACAACTGAAAGAGATTGGCTATCTTGATTACTCTGAGGTGAAACGTGGCCGTTCGGTATTCTTCATCATCCATAGTCGGACGCCTAAACTTGATGGCATCAATAATCTTGAGAGCATCGATTCACTGGATGAGATTGAATTTGACGAGTAACCACATTCACTGTAATCAGTACCCGCGCGTTGCAGTGTCACTTCCCGCCTGAAAGTGACACTGTATGCCTGGTTCACCTGTTCACTGTAATCAGCATCCTTCCCCTGTTCACTGCAATCAGTAACATTCACTGTATTCAGCAGTTGTCGCTCAGACGAGCTCCGTGTCTGGCGCTACCCTTTTTAAACACCAGCACTAACAGCTATTTGCATGTTAGTAAGTGCTCACTTAATTATTATGCTCATTACCTTATCGCTGCGTTTAACTGTTTTACTGATTACAGTGAACGTGCCTGACGACTCAAGGCAGTTTGCTGATTACAGTAAACGCTTTAAGATGCCTATTACTGATTACAGTGAATGTTTCATTTTAAGTGATTGAAAAATAATAATTATAACAACTCTGTGCGATATGGGATGAGCATTCCGCTCAGACCCTGTTTTTACAGCGCAATCAGTGACAAACGTGACAGGGTTCGCAAAACTGCTGATTACAGTGAACACTTGAAGTATCGGGTCAGACGGGCTGATCACAATGAAGAGCGGCTAGCATTGGGGTTGGGCTGTTTTCAGCGCTGCAGTTGTGGGACCGGATTACTGATTACAGTGAACGTTTCTCTTCGCCTTGTCAGGCTGGTCACGCAAATCAGAATGTGATGATTTCAGGAGACACTAGCGGGTGCTCAGAATGGCTCGCTGATTATAGTGAACGTGTTGCTGATTACAGTGAATGTTTGCAGCGTAATAGGCGCTGAAAGACCACGGACAGATCGGGTTGTTGACTGCAGTCAGTGTCGGGATGAAAGCGTAAGTGGCGGGCTTACTGATCGCTACCCCAGCCCTGACCAGGTAATGCAGCGCTCAGAAGGCGGTTGCTGCAATTAAGCGGGTAATGCCTGCTCTGCTGCATCCGTAATGAATATCTGAATAAGCTTGGGTTGCACTACTGGCTATTGGTGCAGGACTCAGGACTCAGGACTCAGGACTCAGGACTCAGGACTCAGGACTCAGGACTCAGGACCCAGAGTTCAGAGCCTGGCACCACCAGAGTAGTATCCGCCCTTCCCGGCCAGGCATTCAGAGTGCAGTCAGAATCATATTACCTTTGCCGCAACAAAAATGCAGGTTTGCTGTATGCGATTTACTGATTACAGTGAATGTTATGTTCGGCGCGCTTTTTTACTGATTATAGTGAACGCTGAGTTAGCCGAAGACTCCTGTACTACTGATCATAGTGAACGCTTGTTGCTTTGCTCGCCACTCAGCGTCTTACCTCGATGCGGATCAGTTGCACTTCGCCTGGCAATTAAACACGATGCAGCGTCCGGGCTAAATTCTACTGATTACAGTGAATGTCTGAGCCGTATACAGGAAGCAGCATTAACCAGAATAGAGAGTTTGCTGACTACAGTGAATGTTTGGGGCCGGTGTCATGATGTACATCTCTCTGGTGACGCCATTCTCTGTTTTACTGTTTACAGTGAACGTTGCAGCAAACAGTTGCGTGATGACCTGCGCTATCCCTGTTCATTGTCCAACGTTCAGAGGATGACTTTTCAGGAAAATTTGCGATACACCCTTTCGCGTTTATCCCATACCCGCCATGCGCACTGCGAGAGGATGGCACCAAACTTCAATTGCGGTCTGCTGATTACAGTGAATGTTTCACCAAATCAGCCCGCTAATCCGCGCCCTACCCTCACCCGTCTATCCGATTCTCTGCCAGCGTCATGATCGTTTACTGATTACAGTGAATGATCCGTCGGAATTTTACTGATTACAGTGAACGTTTCGCTGTGCGAAACCAGGTCGATACAGACAGCAATGTAAAAGCAATGTGATGAATCTCACCAAACCACTCTGACTACATAGATACGGGGTTTACGCTGACAAGATAAATTATTGCCTCATGTGCAGGATTTCTGTATAAAGTCATAAATCCTACATGTCCGGAGCAACTATGGCTAACGATGATAAGCAGGTAATGAAGGTGGCGCAGCGTTCAGAACGCATGTTGTTAAGCCTTACCGAGCAAATTCAGGCACAAAAACAAGAGTTACATGAAAACACGTATTATCAGGTCTATGCCAAAGCGGCGTTAGCCAAGTTGCCTAAACTGACCCGGGCCAGTGTGGATTATGCGGTGAACGAGATGGAGGAGAGCGGCTATCAGTTTGATAAGCGCGCAGCCGGATCGTCAGTAAAGTATGCGATGTCGATTCAGAACATCATTGATATCTATCACCATCGTGGCGTGCCTAAATATCGCGACCGCCATACCGATGCTTACACCCTGTTTGTTGGCAACCTGAAAGGTGGTGTTTCAAAGACCGTTTCTACCGTTTCGCTGGCTCATGCGCTGCGCGCGCATCCTCATCTATTGTTTGAAGATTTGCGTATTCTGGTGATTGATCTTGATCCGCAATCGTCCGCCACCATGTTTTTGAATCATGAACGTTCAGTCGGTCTGGTCGAGGCCACGGCGGCACAGGCAATGCTGCAAAATGTCACCCGTGATGAGCTGGTGAATGAATTCATCGTGCCGTCGATTATTCCGGGTGTCGATGTGTTGCCTGCTTCTATCGACGATGCGTTTATTGCCTCACGCTGGGATGAGTTGTGCGCTGAGCATCTGCCCGGGCAAAACGTCCATTCAGTGTTGTATGACAATGTCATTGCTAAATTGAAGAAAGATTACGACTTCATCTTCATCGATAGTGGCCCTCATCTGGATGCGTTTCTGAAGAATGCCATTGCCGCGTCGGACCTGCTGATGACGCCGGTGCCGCCTGCTCAGGTCGATTTCCATTCAACACTAAAGTATCTGACCCGTTTACCAGAGCTGATCGCCATCATCGAAGACTCAGGCGCGACCTGTCGCCTGCAAGGCAATATCGGCTTTATGTCGAAACTTTCTAACAAGGCGGACCATAAACTCTGTCACAGCCTCGCCAAGGAAATCTTTGGTGGAGACATGCTGGACGCAGCCCTTCCCCGTCTTGATGGCTTCGAACGGTGCGGTGAGTCATTCGACACCGTAATTTCGGCAAATCCTTCGACCTATGTCGGCAGTAGCGAAGCGTTGAAAAATGCGCGCTCAGCTGCTGAGGATTTTGCTAAAGCGGTATTTGACCGTATCGAATTTATTCGCCTGAACTGAGGTTTGTATGAGCGCAAAAAGAATTACGATTGGCAGAACCTTCAGCCAGACACCACTGGAAAATGATAAGAGTGATGACCAGCATAGCCAGACCTTCGTGCTAGCCACCGGGAAACGTGCGCTGTTTCGTTTTGAGCGCATTGCAGCAAACGAAGTCGAAACTAAAACTTTTGTCACGATGGAAACGAACGGTCGCGACCAGGCCGGGCTCACGCCGGACTCTCTGCGCGACATCATTCGCACTATTAAGCTGCAACAGTTTTTCCCGGCTATCGGCATCATGCGTAATGACCGCATTGAGATCCTTGATGGTTCACGTCGTCGTGCTGCTGCCATTTATTGCAAAACCGGCCTTGATGTTCTGATCAGTGACGCTGAAATCAGCGCAGAAGAAGCGCGTCGTCTGGCGCAGGATATTCAGACCGCGCGTGAACATAATCTGCGTGAAGTCGGAATGCGCCTGTTAACTTTAAAAGAAGGTGGCCTGTCGCAGAAAGAGATTGCCGAAAATCAGGGCTTATCTCAGGCCAAAGTGACGCGTGCTTTGCAGGCAGCCAGCGTACCGTCTGATTTGATTTCACTTTTTCCGAATCATTCTGAACTTACCTATCCGGACTATAAAGCGTTGTTGCAGGCTGCGGACAAGTTGAGCGAGTCCGGACAAACTGTTGAAGCATTGATTGACTCGATCTCAATGGAAATTGATGTGGTCTGTGCGCGTGAAGGACTGGCTGAGGATGAGCTTAAGAATCACATCCTGCGTCTGATTCGTCAGGGCAGCCAGACGTTGATGAAAGAACCTGAGAAAGACAAAACTCAGGCGACGACACTTTGGTCATTCGCGGATAAAGATCGTTTTGCACGCAAAAAAGTTCGTGGCCGGATGTTCAGCTATGAATTCAACCGGCAATCAAAAGAGCTGCAGGAAGAGCTGGATAAAGTCATTACCGAGACACTGAAAAAATTTCTCGCCCGTTAACACTCTCATCCGATAAAAAACCAGCTTTGAATAGCTGGTTTTTTGGCTGTAAACCCTTCACTGCACCGCTTTACGGGCGAATTTCAGGCTGAAATCGCCAGAAATTAACCTGGTATATTTAAATTATCTTACTGTTTAATATAGATAAATTATAGTCACTACCCTCTTCAGTTCGCATGAAGTCGCTGCGGTTTCTGCCTGAATATTCGCGGGTTCTGTTGTTTAAACTGCCACTGTTTAAGTCTGCAATGAGCTGCGCCTGGGCCTTGATCGTTAAGGCTGCGACTTTCGGCAGCATCCACGTTTACGGTAAAGGTGATACAGGCCAGCTGCTCATTGTGTAATGAACAGGTGTTAACCGCTGCAGCATTGTAGCGAAAAGATATCTGACTCTATCAGCAGGTATCTATATCAGAATAGTTAACCCGCATTGACCAGGTTGATTGCTGATTCACTTGCTGAGTTATACCGATAGCGGAGCGCCAGCCACTCGCTAAAAATGACAATGCAACAAAAGAAATTCGAAGGCTGGTTCATTAGTAACCAATCATTTTTTACTTCACGTTCATTGAAGTACGGTCAGACTCGTTGGTGCTAGTTTATGATCAACTGGCCTCTGGAACCCAAACGATGCGCCAGCCTGATTTCGTTTCTAACTATCTGTTTTTTAAAAGATAGCATGGAAAATTTCACCCTGAAATCGCCAGATTTTCAGGCTGTTTCGCCGCAGGCTTTCGCATCAGGCTTATGGAAAAAAACGATCAGAATAAGCGGTACCGGTCAGCCAGAGGAGCCCTGCAGCGGAGTAAAAAAAGATACTCAGAAAATATCCCTCAGTTATCCACAGAAAAAGTGGATAACTTTTTTCCGATGAAAAAACGAAGCTCTTCTGCCAGCTCTTATTTAACAGGCCATCATCCAGTCTCAGGCAGCCAGCACATAACTCTGTTTATCCTACAATCAGAATAACGCCGGCTAACCGATTTTAATGTCAGTGCCTCATCCGTCAACGTGCATTCACTGCGATCGGTAAACCGGATTGTCACTGATACCAGAGAACGCCTCCTGCCCCGATGACTTGCCGCCCTGTCTGCCGGGTTTAACTGGCCTGGGCCGGATGCTGTTTACAGTGAATAGCCTGTTTTTTGCTTTTGTCGGATACCGATAGCTTCACTACACGGTAACCGGACTGGGGTAGTTACCGGCACTTCATTCTTGTGACGGTCACCGGATGACCCGATTCGCTGACCACTGCAATCAGTGAAAGACCGTGCTAAGTCAGCCCCGACCCGATTAAGAAGGTTTAAACGACGAAAAAAAACCGGGCCAGGCCCGGTTTTAGTGAGGATTATGCCTCCAGCCAGGCGGTGATTTGCCTGATCATTGCCTCGGTTGAAATGCCATAACGGTCATGCAGCGTTGGTAGCGCGCCTGCTGCCAGAAAAGCATCTGGCAATGCGATTTGCCTGTAGCGCGGCGTCACGCTATTACGCATTAACAGGCCAGCAATGGCTTCGCCTAATCCACCCACGACTGAATGATTTTCTGCGGTGATCACCAGTCGGTTAGCATCAGCTGCCTCACCCGCCTCGCGCAGAATGGTCGCTTCATCCAGCGGCTTAATTACCGGTGAATGCACTACACCTACCTCAATGCCCTGCTTCTCCAGCGCTTCAGCGGCTTCCAGAGCCCGCATCGTCATCAGCCCGCTGCTAATGATCACCGCATGTTTACCGCCACGCAGGCGCTGCGCTTTTCCGTGCTGATAACGGTAATCATATTTATCCAGCACCAGCGGTACTTTCCCTCGCAGCAGGCGCAGATAAACCGGTCCCTGATGCTCAGCCATAGCCGGAACGACCTGACTAATCTCAAGCGCATCACAAGGATCGATGATGGTGAGATTGGGCATTCCGCGGAAAATCGCCACATCTTCCGTTGCCTGATGGCTGGGTCCGTAACCGGTGGTTAAGCCCGGCAGC
The DNA here is from genome assembly GCF_002095315.1 of Pantoea conspicua. Classification (GTDB taxonomy): domain Bacteria; phylum Pseudomonadota; class Gammaproteobacteria; order Enterobacterales; family Enterobacteriaceae; genus Pantoea; species Pantoea conspicua. The sequence continues at coordinate 34,157 of NZ_MLFN01000001.1, read as the reverse complement.
GCGCAGGCAATTTTGACATTCAGATTCTCTTCGGCAATAGCCATACAGATAAAATCATAGGCGCGACGTGAAGCAAATACCGCGTAGGTCGTGACAAACGGTGTAAAGCCTTCACGCGCCATGCCAGCGGCTGCGCTCATCAGCAACTGTTCTGCCATGCCCATCTGATAGAAGCGTTCCGGGAAGGCGTCGGCGAAGAGATGCAGGTCAGTATACTTGCTTAAATCAGCCGTCATTCCGACTACATCAGTTCGTTGCTGCGCCAGCGATACCAACGCATGACCAAACGGTGCAGAAATTGTAGGCTGTCCTTCTGCGGCTATCGACGCGATCATTGCCGAGGTGGTCAGGCGTTTTTTTTGCGGTTGTGAATTCATCTCAGACTCCTTGCTCAAGCGCGGTCAGGGCTTTGTCCCACTCATCGGCATCAACCCGGATAAAGTGTGTTTTCTCACGGTTTTCCAGAAACGAGACACCTTTGCCCATCCGGGTATCACAGATAATCACGCGTGGCTGCGGTTCAGCCCAGTTAAGCGCCGCATCAAACGCGGATTGCAAAGCCGTGATGTCATTGCCATCCACCCGCTGCGTATACCAGCCAAAGGCCTGCCAGCGATCCACAATCGGTTCAAAGGCCAGGATCTCGCTGCTATGCCCATCCGCCTGCTGATTATTAACATCAATGATGGCGATCAGATTATCCAGTTTCCAGTGCGAGGCGGACATCGCCGCTTCCCAGGTTGACCCTTCGTTCAGTTCACCGTCAGAAAGCAGGTTAAAGACCCGCGATGCGGAACCTTTTTGCTTCAGGCCCAGACAGGCGCCGACGGCGATACCTAAACCATGCCCGAGTGAACCGCCAGTGATTTCCATGCCCGGGGTATAGGCCGCCATGCCGGACATGGGTAAACGGCTTTCATCGGTGCCGTAAGTCTCACGTTCTGCTTCCGGTATCACGCCGGCTTCCAGCAGTGCTGCATACAGAGCGATAGCATAATGGCCAATCGACAGGTAAAAGCGGTCACGCTCTTCCCATTCAGGCTGATCGGCGCGATAGTTCATGGCATGAAAATAGCTGACAGCGAGGAGATCGGCCGCGCCGAGCGCCTGACCGATATAGCCCTGTCCCTGTACCTGACCCATCAATAAAGCGTGGCGGCGAATATTAGTGGCGCGTTGCTGCAATGAGAGACCGGATGATGCGTGCAGATGGTCAGTCATATTACCTCCTGATTAACGATTAACATCCGCTGCCCGGATGCGCAGCACGCAGAGCGCACCACCCAGCAGAACGGCAGCGATAAAGTACATTCCTGACGCGGGTGAACCGGTTGCTGTGGTAATGGCTCCAATCAGCCACGGCGAAAAGAAGCCGGCCAGATTGGCTATGCAGTTCACCGCGGCGATGCCTGCGGCGGCAGACACGCCACCCAGCAAATTGGTCGGTAGCATCCAGAACAGCGAAGACGCAGAGAGTATCCCGGCGGCGGCAATGCACAGTGAGAGCAGCGACAGAGAGATGCTATGACTCAGTAACGTCGCCAGCGATAATCCGATCAGTCCCACCAGCATCGGGATAACCAGATGCCAGCGGCGCTCACGATGTCGGTCACCGCTGCGACCGGCCAGCAGCATAAAAATAATGGCGCACAGATAGGGCAGACTGGTCAGAAAGCCAATATGCAGCGGCTCACTGACGCCGGAATTTCTGACCAGTGTCGGTAACCAGAAGGTCAGGGCGTACTGTCCCATCACCACGCAGAAGTAAATCAGCGCCAGCAGCCAGAGACGCTTATCCGCAACGAACGCCTTTACCGTGCTGTGACAGGCCTTCTGCTGATTGTCTTCATCGAGGTCGGCGCGGACACGGCGTTTTTCTTCTTCATCCAGCCAGTCCGCCTGCTCAACGCGGTCTTTCAACACCAGCAACACCACTAAGCCCATAGCAATCGTAGGGATAGCCTCCAGCAGAAACATCCATTGCCAGCCGGCCCAACCGTGGAAACCAGCAAAGGTTGCCATAATCCAGCCAGATAGCGGGCCACCAAGCATCCCGGAAAGCGGAATGGCGATAAACCACAGCACCGTCATGCGTGCGCGGCGGCTGGCGGGGAACCAGTAGGTGAGATAGAGCAGAAGACCGGGCGCGAGGCCAGCCTCTGCCACGCCGAGCAGGAAGCGCAGCAGATAGAACTGCCATGCGGTTTCAACGAAGGCGAACAGGGCCGAGATAAGACCCCAGGTGATCATGATGCGGGCGATCCAGCGGCGAGCGCCGACCCGATGCAGAATCAGATTACTGGGTACTTCAAAAAAGAAATAGCCGATAAAAAAGATCCCGGCACCCAGACCATATACCGTTTCGCTCAGTGACAGATCGTCCATCATCTGTAATTTAGCAAAGCCGACATTAACGCGGTCAAGATAGGCGCAGAGATAACACAGCATCAGCCACGGCATTAATCGCCAGGCTATTTTGCGATAGGTGATATCGCGCGCAGCCGCAACTGCGCTCAGGTTAAGCGTGCTCATGATATTCACTCCTGGTGTGAGCCCGCCATTCATGCGGGCAGGGCAGGGCGCTTTTTAATGGATAAGCATGCCGCCGTTAACGTCCAGCGTGATGCCGGTCAGGTAAGCGGAGAGATCGCTGGCGAGAAATAACGCTGCGTTGGCGACGTCACTGGCTGCGCCGAGGCGGCCAAGCGGAATACCGTCAATGATGGCGTGGCGACGTTCATCCTGCAGCAGCCCGCCGGTAATATCGGTCTGAATCAGACCTGGCGTAATCGCATTGATACGGATCTGATCGGGTCCAAATTCGCGCGCCATCGCTTTGGTGAGTCCAAGCACGCCAGCTTTGGCTGCGCTGTAGTGTGGTCCGCCAAAATACCGCCGCCGCGCTGTGCGGAAACCGATGAGAGGCAGACAATACTGCCGCTCTTTTGCTGCTGCATGGTGGGGATCACCGCTTGTGACATAAGCAATGTGCCGCGCAGATTCACGTCAAGGATGCGATTGTAATCCTCAGGGCCGATCTCCAGCGTTTTCACCGGCTGCGTAATACCAGCGTTGTTGACCAGCACATCTATCCGGCCATAGTGCTCAAGTACCTGATCGATTGCCCGGCGAACGCTAAGCGGATCGGTCACATCTGCGGCCAGCCCCAGATGTCCGTCGCCACAGGCAAGAGCACTGGCCTGCGCAGCTTGCAAATCCAAATCCAGCACCACGATACGGGCGCCGTGCTGAGCAAAGCAGGCTGCGGTTGCCCGGCCAATCCCGCGCGGGGAAGCTGCTCCGGTGATTATCGCGACTTTATTTTCAAGTAACATAGTCCACTCCAGAAGAATAATTATTAGTGGTTCGGTATTGCTACCGGCAGGGTCACGATCAGAATTGATAAAGCCGTCGATATTGGCAATGCAAAAAAATTCATTTGATGCTGAATGAATTTGTTGGTTTGATGCAGTTAACATTTCTGCGTTTTATTAATGGGCATTCATCACATATTTCCGTCACGGAGAAACCGATGGACAAGCAGGCTGACCACTTACCTTCGATTAAATCACTGCGGGTGTTTGAGCAGGTGGCTCATTTTGGCAATGTGGCGCGTGCGGCGGAGGAATTAAGTATTACGCCTTCTGCGGCCAGTCATCAGCTGGCAAAACTGGAACGAGAGCTCGGTTGCAGCCTGTTCAATCGCTCAGCTAAAGGCGTAGTGCTGACGCTGTCAGGCGAACATTACCTCAAGGAAATCAGCCCGATACTGCTGGGCCTGGCGCAGGCGACGGCGCGCATCAGTAACGAGAAGACGCGCAGTAATCTGCGGATTCACTGTGCGCCGAGTTTCGGTCTGCTGTGGCTGTTGCCGCGGATTCATAAATTTCGCGACAGCTACCCGGAATTTCAGCTGACGCTCTCCTGCTCATATGAAAACTTATCGTTCAGTCGCGATAATATTGATATTGCGGTGCGGCACGGTTTCCCGGACTGGAAATCGTTTGAGATTAAAACCATCCGCCATGAAAGGATGTCGGTACTGGCTTCGCCCGATTATCTTGAACGCTATCCTGTTAATCAGGCCGGGGATCTCATTCATCACGCGCTGATATTATCGGAATCACCGCTTATTCAGTGGCCACAATGGTTCGCTGCTCAACAATTACCCCAGCCGGACAAAGAGTGGTTATTTCGCTTTGACCGCTCTTATATGAGTCTTGAAGCAGCCATGCTGGGTCACGGGCTTATTTTCGAGAGTGAGTTGCTGGCTGAAGATTATTTACGCAGCGGTAAACTGGTCAGAGTGCTGCCAGAGCCCTATAGCCTGCCGGTCAGCGCGCACCACCTGGTTTACCCGCGTGGCTTTGCACAGTTTCCCCGCGTCAGTCATTTCCTGAACTGGATCCAGCACGAACTAAACACGTTAATTTAATGTTAAAGATAGTTTCGGTTCGCCACTATTTCCCTGAGTTTTGTAATTAATTATCCCGCCAGAAAAGAGGCATTGCTAAAGCTAAGTGATAAATACCGTCTACACTTCATCTCCCAATCGGTAAATATGTTCCAATTTTATTCCGTATGAAATTTCATCTACGGATGTTTAACTTGTTAATGGCAGGGTAATTATGAGTACGAATAGACCAGACGCGGGTGAAGCGGGCGAACACGCGCCTGCCGACACGGTACGCCAGCGTATTTTTCTTGTGGTGTTGGTTGCCACTATGGGTGCGCTGGCGTTCGGTTATGACACCGGGATTATCTCCGGTGCCTTACCTTACATGACTTCTCCGCCGGATCAGGGCGGACTTGGGCTGAACTCCTTCACCGAAGGGCTGGTGGCCTCTTCACTGGTGTTCGGTGCGGCCATCGGTTCGTTCCTGAGCGGCTTCTTCTCCGATCGCTTTGGTCGACGTATCACGCTGCGCAGCCTGGCTGTGTTGTTTGTGCTTGGCTCGCTGGGCACGGCGCTGGCGCCATCGGTCAATGTGATGGTGGCGATGCGTTTCCTGCTCGGTATCGCGGTGGGTGGCGGCTCTTCGACCGTGCCGGTGTTCATCGCTGAGATTGCCGGCCCACGACTCCGTGCGCCGCTGGTCAGTCGTAATGAACTGATGATTGTCACCGGTCAGCTGATCGCCTACGTGGCCAGTACGCTGCTGAGTTATCTGCTGCACGATCCGCATCTGTGGCGTTACATGCTGGCCATCGCAATGGTGCCTGGCCTGTTGCTGTTTATCGGAACCTTCTTTGTTCCGGCGTCACCGCACTGGCTGGTGGCGGAAGGCCGCCTGAAAGAAGCGAAAAAGATCCTCAAATACCTGCGGGAAACGCCGCGAGAAGTGCGTCATGAAATGGCGCAGATGAAGAAGCAGGCGCGGGCGGCGGAACGGGGTCCTGATGCAAAAACCCTGATCCGCGAGAAGTGGGTAATACGCCTGATGATTATCGGCGTCGGTCTGGGCTTCGTGGCGCAGTTTACCGGGGTTAATGGCTTTATGTATTACACGCCTATCATCCTGAAACAGACCGGTCTTGGCACCAGCGCCTCGATCGCCGCAACCATCGGCAACGGGGTCGTTTCGGTCGTGGCGGCGATTGTGGGTATCTGGGCGGTCAGTCGTTTCCCACGCCGGGCGATGCTGATCACTGGCCTGTGTCTGGTCATCACTTCGCAGATTATGCTGGGTGCCGTGATGACCTTCATCAGCCCGAGCCTGATGCAAAGTTACCTCGCCCTGGGCTGTATTCTGCTGTTCCTGTTCTGTATGCAGATGTGCATCTCACCCGTTTACTGGCTGATGATGTCAGAACTGTTCCCGATGCAGTTGCGTGGGGTATTAACCGGCGGTGCCGTCTCATTACAGTGGATCTTTAATGCGATAGTCGCCTTTGGCTTCCCACCGATCATGGAATATGCCGGCAGCACAACCTTCTTTATCTTTGCTGCGATTAACGTCGGCTCGCTGATCTTTGTGATGGCGATGGTACCGGAGACGCGCGGTAAAAGTCTGGAAGAGATTGAATCCCATATGAAAGAGAAGTTTGGCGAAAAATCACAGGCTGCTGAAGCCTGATCCCCTGAACCGGACTGACTCCAGTCCGGTTTTTTTTCTGCCGCCTGTCCGCCGTTAACCTTCCGCTGTACCGCTCAGACATTCACTGTAATCAGTGGCCAAAATGCCTTCACTGCTGGCGATTTCAGCCTGAAATTCAGTTCCTGGCGGGCTGAAAACAGCACCTTCATCACTGACAGTTTGCGTTAATTAGCGCATTATCCGCTAATTACGTGAAGCATGACGAATGACAATTAGCGCGTTAAGGGCTCCGCTATACTCCTTCGTCATTGATTAAACGAAGCATGACGGGTGACAATCAGCACGTTAAGGACTGCGCTATACTCATTCGTCATCACCACCGCGCTGACGGGACCTGTCATGAAAATTGCTACCGCAACGGTATTGCTTGCTTCAACGCTGGCCGCCGGTCCGCTCTATGCTGAAACCGCGGTCTCCTCTCTGTCATCCTGGTGGGATGGGGTGACGGATGATGTTGCCCAGACCTGGAATGCACCGCAGCATACCGATCTCTATCTGCCCTTTATCAGCTGGCATGCCCGTTTTATGTATGACAAAGAGAAAACCGATCACTATAACGAGATGCCGTGGGGCGGTGGTCTGGGTGTCTCCCGTTTTGATGAGAGCGGCAACTGGAATGCGTTATATGCGATGGCGTTTAAAGACTCGCATAATGAGTGGCAGCCGATTGTGGGTTATGGCTGGGAAAAGGGCTGGTATCCTGGTGAAAATCAGGATTTCCGTTTAGGCGCGGGAATAACCGCGGGTATTACGGCACGCGAAGATTTCGGTGGATATATTCCGTTGCCGATCGTCCTGCCGCTGTTCTCTGCGGGTTATAAAGCGTTGAATGTGCAGTTCACCTATATTCCCGGCACCTACAACAATGGCAATGTTTTATTTGCATGGCTTCGTTATGGATTTTAATTTTTCAGGAAAGGATGCATGACCAGGACGTTAAAAATAATCTCCCGCTGGAGCAAACGCTTTCTTCTCGGCGCGGGATTGATTGTGGGGCTATTGCTGATCTTCCGTGTGTATGAGGCTGAGCGCGGTCCCGAATTACATCGCTGGCACACCTGGGTCCCCCATGAATTAACAATTGAGCAGCTTGATAAGGCCAGTTATGCCGATTACCTTGCGGCGGAAAACCGGCTTTTTGATGAGATGAAACAGCAGGTCAGCAATAAGCTCGAGGCGGACGAGAAAACGCCGCTTAACCGTTACTATGCCCGCAGTCTGATCTACCCCGAAAATTTTGATCACGACTGGAACCGCTCCTATATTCTGCGACCCACTGGCGTACCGAGGGGTGCCGTCGTCCTGCTGCACGGCCTGACCGACAGTCCCTATAGCCTGAGACACGTAGCGGAAACCTACCGCCAGCAGGGTTATGTTGCGGTGGCGCTGCGGTTACCCGGTCACGGCACGGTACCGGCTGGGCTGACGGATGTAGACTGGCAGGACTGGCTGGCTGCCACGCGGCTGGCGGTACGTGAAGCGACCCGGATGGCGGGTGAGACGACGCCTCTTCATCTGGTCGGATTTTCTAACGGCGGGGCGCTGGCGGTGAAATACACGCTGGACAGCCTGACCGATCACCATTTACGCCGTCCGCAACAGCTGATTCTGTTGTCGCCGATGATAGGCGTAACCCGTTTCGCCCGCTTTGCCGGTATCGCGGGGCTGCCGTCGATTTTTCCCGCTTTTTCTAAAACGGCGTGGCTGAACATTGTGCCGGAGTTCAATCCCTTTAAGTACAACTCCTTTCCGGTGCACGCCGCCCGTCAGACCTATCTGTTAACTCAGGCACTGCAACAGCAGATTGTGCAGGCGTCACGTCAACAACAGCTGGTGGCATTCCCGCCGATCCTGACCTTTCAGTCAGTAATGGATTCCACCGTCAGCACCCCGTCGGTGATTCGTTCTCTCTATAATTACCTGCCGGATAATGGCAGCGAACTGGTGCTGTTTGATATCAATCAGGCAGTCAGCGTTAGTCCGCTATTCCGTCACTCTTCGTACACCGCCGTTAATCAGCTGCTGCCGGCCGCGCGTCGGTTATACGCCTCAACGGTGATCACCAACGCAACGGCGACGTCGTTAAACATGGTGACAAAAACCGTACCTGCCGGTGAGATCAGCGAGCAGACGCAGCCTCTGGCGATCAATTATCCTGCCGGACTCTATTCACTCTCCCACGTCGCGATTCCGTTTCCGGCGCAGGATGGTTTATATGGCAATGAGCCAGCCATCAAAAATGAGTACGGTATCAGCTTCGGCACCTTATCACTGCGGGGTGAGAGTGCCGTGCTGATCGTCGGGCTCGACTCGATAATGCGCGCCACATCGAATCCGTTTTATCCGTATATGATCGACAGAATTGATCACCACATCCGCTGTAGCGATCGGCCCTCGCGGGTGAACTGTCTTAAGCAGTTCTGACACCGAACAGCAAATAAAAAAAGCCCGCCTGGCGGGCTATGCGCTTCAGATACCGTTGAGCTTTGCCATGATCTCATCGGTTAACGTCAGTTGAGCACTGGCCAGATTTTCCTGCAAATGCTCGGACGAGGAGGTGCCAGGGATCAATAAAATATTCGGCGAGCGGCGCAGCAGCCAGGCGAGCGCTACCTGCATCGGCGTGGCATTCAGCGAGGCAGCGACCTCATTTAACTGCGTCGACTGCAACGGCGAGAAGCCACCCAGCGGGAAGAACGGCACATAGGCGATCTGTTGCTGTGCCAGCTGATCGATCAGCGCATCATCCTGCCGGTTTGCCAGGTTATACATATTCTGCACACAAACAATCGGGGTCATTGCCTGCGCGTCAGCAACCTGCTTCGGCGTGACGTTACTCAGGCCAATATGCCGGATCAATCCACGCGCTTTCAGTTCCAGTAGCGCAGTCAGCTGCGGTTCCAGCGACCCCTCTTGTGGTGCAAATACCTGAAACATACTGCGCAGATTCACTACGTCGATGACATCCACTCCGAGATGACGCAGGTTATCTTCTACCGCCTGGGTCAGCGCGTCGGGCTCCATAGCGGGCAACCAGCCACCTTTAGCATCACGCCGGGCACCGACTTTCGTCACAATGCAAAGATCCTGCGGATAAGGATGTAGCGCTTTTTTGATGAGCTTGTTGGTTTCGTGCGGTCCATAAAAATCACTGGTATCAATATGATTAACGCCCGTGGCAACCGCATCGCGTAGTACCTGAATGGCCCGTGCTTCATCTTTGACCGGACCAAAGACGCCTGGTCCCGCCAGCTGCATAGCGCCATAGCCCAGACGGTTTACATTACGATCGCCCAGCTGATAGGTCATGGTGGTGTGTGACATGGAAACCTCCTGCGTGAATGTAGAATGATTGTAACGGGGTTAAGGTTGTGCAACTATCCGGTGAAATCAGGACAGACTGTACGGAGTGCTGCACAATGGCGGTAGAGATAGCGTTACTGGAGGCAGTCGTTGCGGTGGCAAAAGCCGGTGGATTCCGTGAGGCGGCTCGGGTGACCGGCAGTAATGCGTCACGTCTGAGCGATGCGGTGCGCCGTGCCGAACAGCAACTTGGTATCCGGTTATTTCACCGCACCACGCGGACGGTCGTGTTAACCGAAGCGGGCAGGGCACTGATGGATCGGCTGCTCCCGGCAATGAATGAAGTCAACGCTGCGCTGGATGCGATCAATCTCTACCGCAATACGCCAGGCGGTACGCTGCGGCTCAACGTACCGGTCAGCGCCACGCGTCTGGTGTTACCGGCGTTGTTGCCGGAGTTCCTGCGGCGATATCCCGATATTCAGCTGGAGATCGTGGCGGAAAGTAACGTTCAGGATGTCTTTCGCGACGGCTGCGATGCTGGCATTCGTTACGATGAGCGGCTGGAGCAGGATGTGGTGGCGATGCCGATTGGCCCACGCCGCCAGCGCTTTGCGGCAGCGGCTTCAGCGGCTTATCTTGCCCGGTATGGCCGTCCCGATCATCCGCGCGATCTGATCCATCATCGCTGTCTGCGAGGACGCTACGCCAGTGGCGTTATGCCGGACTGGGAATTCAGCCGGGATGGCAGTGACGTCACTGTGCAGGTGAGCGGACCGCTGGTGGTAAGTGTTGGCGGAGCAATGGATCTGGCCGTTGAGGCGGCCATTGCCGGTAGCGGAATTATTTATCTGTTTGAGGAGTGGCTGCGGCCCTGTTTTGACAGCGGTAAACTGGAGCCGCTGTTGCAGCCCTGGTGGCTGAGCTTCTCTGGCCCGTGGCTTTACTACAATGACCGCCGGTTAATTCCGGCGCCGCTGCAGGCCTTTATCGATTTTGTTCGAGAAGACAACCTCAACCGTACCAGCTGAATCCCTGCGGCACGCGGGAGAAGCCGGCATGGCGCAGGGTGTTGAGTAACGGCGACTGCGAGACCGGCTGACCGTTTACCGTTTCCAGCGTAAAGCTCAGCGATTTTTCACGCTTCAGCGCCCGCGCCAGTGCCGCGATGGCGGCCTGCTGTTGCGCTTCATCCGGCGTAAAGATCAGCAGATCTTTTCCGCCCTGCGGCAGATAGAGCGCCAGTTCGCCGCCCACAATCGCGATCCGCGCACCCAGCTTCCGCACCGGGCGTGCGCCGGACATATGGACAGGCCAGCCAAGCGTGGCACCGAACGGATTCGCCGGGTCCATGGCGGCAAGCGCCACTGCAGCGGTGGTGTCAGCTGGTTGCTGTGCCAGTTCACGCAGACGCTCAATCGTCAGGGCATCAGCGAACTGCGCGCCGCCCGCGCCAGCGATAAAGCGTCCACGCATAATCCGTCCTGCGTCCTCCATGCCGCGCAATACCGGCTGCAAAGCAGGGAAACCGCCTGGGATCTGTTCCGAAATTGCGCTGCCACGCGTGATGACGCCGTAGCGGTCGAGCATATTTTCGGCCAGCGCCAGCGCCTGACGTGTTGGTGAAATATCCCGCCGGACAAGACGTGACCAGCGTCCGGCAATGGTGTTGACGCCCGGACCGCGTCCCGTTGGGGCTGAGGGCGCGAACCGCTGAACGTGACGGCTTCGCAGGCGCGCGCAGGTCGGGAACGTGTCGCGCCCGGCGAGCCCAGCAGCCCACGCACGGCAGTCCAGGTATCGGTGGTGATGTCGCCCTGCCACACCAGTTGCCATAAAGCGGCATAAATATCGCCGGACGGCGGCGTTTCCGGCCCCGCAAGTTTTGTCATGATCTCGTGGGCGAACCACGCGCCGCCGTGGCTAAGTGCCTCAAGAATGGCTTGTTGTAATTCTGTCGGTGACGGCGTTGAGTCTGATGGTGGCAGCGTTTCAGCGGCAAATTCGGCGAGATGGAGCGAAATTAACCCGTCATTGTGTCCTGACGCTTTATGACCGCACCAGAGCACCTCGCCGTTAGCTAACAGTTCATCCAGCATCGCGGGTTGATAATCACGAATTCGGGCGCGAAGGATCTGCGACTCCCACAGCGAGGCAGGCAGCGCCACGCCCGCCAGCTGCTCTATTACCCGCGCTAGCCCATCAATGCCTTCATACAGGGGTTGCGCGACAGGCAAGGTTTCACGGGTAAAGGTGGCTGCCGGATTAAGCACGCCGTGCCGCTCCAGCAGCAGCGTTACCCAGGCAGCAGGCGGGACCGGACGTGTTGCCTCGCGAGCTGATTGCAGTGAACGTAGCCGCAACCGTTTGAAAACGTCGGCTGAGACCCAGACGCCGTCAGCCTGGCCGGTTTCGCTGCCGACGTGCAGCAGGTTGCCTTGCTCGCGTAAAGGCAGCAGTGCGCTGTTGATAACCGCGACGCCCACACCATAGCGATCGGCAAGCTGCTGCGCGCTGAACAGGGCGTGAGTGCGGGCATAACGGGTGATCAAATCGCGGATCGGATCGGGTAGCGGCTGTAAAAAGGTGGCGGGCAGATTGTCGGGGATGGCAGTAGCAAGGGCATCGCGCAGACGGGCAGCATCTTCCACCACCGCCCAGCGCGCCTCACCGGCAACGGTGACCGAAATCACCCGCTGCGCCTCTTCAAACTGCTGTAATGCCGCGACTGCCTGTGAGGGATCGCCGCTGAAACGTGCTTCAATTTCGGGTAGCGATAGCGGGCCGAGTTCGCGTAGCAGATCGACGATGCCTTCGGTATGCTGGGCCTGATAGCGTGGGTCCAGGCGCTGTAACGCCTGCTCTACCTGCTCAACAACGGCGGGAGCCAGTAGATCACCTTTATCGGTCTGACCCAGCAGTTCGCCCAGCAGGTTACTGTCGAGCGCCAGCAGTGAGGCGCGGCGTTCAGCCTGCGGCGCATCGCTGGCATAGATAAATTCGGCCACATAGCCAAACAACAGCGGCGCCGCGAAAGGCGAGGGGACGTCAGTCGTGACCTCGACAAACTGCACGCTTCCCTGCTGTATCTGATTCATCAGGCGGTGCAGAGCGGGCAAATCATAGACATCCTGCAGACACTCGCGTGCGGTCTCAATCAGGATCGGGAAATCTTCATACTGGCGAGCTACTTCCAGCAGCTGACCGGCCCGCAAACGCTGCTGCCACAGGGGTGAACGTTTACCCGGATTACGCTTCGGCAATAGCAACGCGCGCGAAGCGCATTCCCGAAAGCGGGCAGCAAACAATGCCGAGCTGCCTATCGTGTCAGTGACTTCCTGCGTCAGGCTATCGGCATCAAACACAAACAGTTCCGCTCCCGGAACCCGACCTTCGCTGTCGGGGAAGCGGGCTATGATGCCGTCGTCGCTGGCGACCACCGACGCATCAATGCCCAGTCGCCGCTGGATGCGTGCCGCGATCGCCAGCCCCCAGGGTGCATGGATGCGTTGTCCCCAGGGTGAATGCAGGATCACCCGCCAGTCACCGCTTTCATCACGGCAGCGTTCAATCACCAGGGTGCGATCGCCAGGCAAGACACCAGTGGTAGCGCGCTGCTCAGCCAGTAACGACAGCAGATTAGAGATGGCATTATCATTCAGCCCGAGGGAATGCAGATGCTGTTGTGCCTCTTCGGGCGTCGCATTATCAAGCTGACGCAAGAACACCGCCAGGCTGGCACCTGAATCTGCGGCCCGGCCAACGCCTTCACCGCGCCAGAACGGCAGGCGTGCGGATCGGCCTGGCGCTGGTATGACGACGACCTGATCATGAGTTATCTGCTGGATCCGCCATGACGTCGCCCCGAGGGTGATGATGTCATTGACCCGCGATTCGTAAACCATCTCTTCATCCAGTTCGCCGACCCGCCGCGATCCCGATTGCTCTTCGCCTTCAGGCAGGATAACGCTGAACATACCGCGATCGGGTATGGTGCCACCGCTGGTAACGGCCAGATGCTGGGTGCCAGGACGGGCCGTTAACAGGCCGCTTTGGCGATCCCAGACCAGGCGGGGCCGCAGATGTGTGAAATCATCCGAAGGGAATTTTCCGGCCAGCATATCCAGCGTAGCGTCGAACAGGCGGCGCGATAGGGCGCGGAACGGATCGGCACGCCGCACCCGTTCAAACCACGCATCCGCCTGTAAAGGTTCCATGGCGACAGCGGCCAGCGTCTGCTGCGCCAGGATATCCAGCGGATTACGCGGCGGTGAAAGGGCATCAAGCTGCCCGGCCTGCATCGCTTGCAACGTCACCGTCGCATCAAGCAGGTCGCGGCGGGTGCGAGGAAACAGAATCCCGGTGGAAGCACCGCCAACCTGATGTCCGGCCCGGCCAACCCGTTGCAGCGCGCTGGCGACTGACAACGGTGCACCCACCTGGATCACCAGATCAACCGGCCCCATGTCAATGCCGAGCTCCAGGCTTGACGTCGCCACCACACACCGCAATTCGCCCTGTTTCAGCGCCGATTCAATTTCGCTGCGCTGCTCTTTCGACACCGAACCGTGGTGAGATCGGGCGATAACCGCGGGCGCGCTGTCACTGCGATTCTGGCTGCCACCGGAAAAGGAGGCATAGTGTTGCGCCGGCTGCGGCAGGCTTTCTGTCTGCTGTTGAACCGCGTAACGTTCGTTCAGTCGCGCGGTGAGTTTTTCAGCCAGCCCGCGTGAGTTAGCAAACACCAGCGTGGCACGATGCGCCATCACCAGTTGCAGGATGCGCGTCTCGATATGCGGCCAGATAGATCCGCTGGGCTGACCTGTGTTGCTATGGGGATTCGGATCGCTGGCGATATCGGTCATATCCGTTACCGGCACCTCAATGCTGAGATGCAGAGTACGACCAGCGGCGGGATTCACCACCAGGGTTGGCTGACAGCCACCCAGAAATTCAGCGACGCGTTCGACCGGGCGTACCGTGGCAGAAAGCCCAATGCGCTGAGCAGGCTGCGGCAGCAACGCATCCAGCCGCTCAAGGCTTAGCGCCAGCTGCGAGCCGCGCTTTGATCCGGCTACCGCATGGACCTCATCAACAATGACCGTGGTCACGCCCTGCAACGTAGTGCGAGCTTTCGAGGTCAGCATAAGAAATAACGATTCAGGGGTGGTTATCAGAATATCCGGTGGACGTCGCAACAGTTTTGCCCGCTCAGCCGTTGGCGTGTCGCCGGATCGCATCCCGACATTGATCGTGATCTCTGGCTCGCCCCGTTGCTGACGTTCAGCCATCACGCCGGCCAGCGGCAGATTGAGGTTGCGCTGCACATCTGCCGCCAGCGCTTTGACCGGCGATATATACAAAATACGGGTGGTGGATTCGCGATCGGGCGCAGGTTGCTGTGTCCGGGTCTGGAACAGGGAGTCGATGGCGGTCAGGAAGGCCGCCAGCGTTTTCCCTGAACCGGTCGGGGCAATCACCAGGCAGTGCTGACCGCTGGCAATTGCCTGCCATGCCGACTGTTGCACCGGCGTCGGAGCATCAAAGGTCGTGGAAAACCAGCGCCGCGTCGCGGGCGAAAACAGGGCTAAAGCATCATCAGGACGGGATTCAGGCATGATATTTATGGCGTTACCCAACAGCAGGACTCAGTGAATCGAACCGTTTGAGTGTAAATGATAATCCCGATTTGTGAATGACGTGGCGGGGAGGCTGGTCATTCAGTCCCACTATTTAGCTGTGCGCCCGGGCAAATGAACCGGATCTGACCGCCAGCAACGACACCAGCGCCAGCATCACAATCGTCATGCCATAAAGAAACGCGGTCAGGGTCAGGCCAATGTGTGGCGCAGCGATGCCTGCCAGAATCGCCGGTAGCGCAAAGGCGAGATAGCTTTTGATGAGAAAGGCCGAGAACAGCCCGGCGCGCTCATGGTTTTCAGCGAGCTGCATAATAATCTTCAGCACATTTGAAAAGATTGAGCCAAATCCCTGACCCGCAATGGCCGTACCGAGATAGAGCCAGGCGACGGCATGCAAACCGACTCCAGAGAGAGTGAGACTGACGCCGGCTATCAGCATCAGCGTTCCAACAAAAAGTGCTCGCGTGGGTGGCAGCGACCGGAAGAAAAACACCGCGGCGGTGGCGCTCAGCATCAGGGTTGCTACCACACTGCCACCGATAAAAGGCGACGTCAGGCCGGTGGCGCTGATCACCAGCGTCGGCATCAGTGAAAGATAGAATCCGCCCAGCATCCAGGTTGCAATGTTCACCGGCGCGACTTTCAACAGAGGGCCCAGTGCACGACGCGGAATCTTCACCTGCGGCCGCAGCGCAGCCAGCACCCCAGGCTGAGGTGAAATGGTTTCGGGTATCAACGGCAACAGCGCCATTGCCACCAGCATCGCCAGTAACAACAGCGCATAAAGCATCACGGTAGGGAAGGGGGCGTAAGTGACCAGGATGCTGCCTGCCAGGGTTCCCAGCGTCATTCCCAGAAAGGCGGTGACGGAGTTGAGCAGCGGACCGCGATGTTTATTGGCATCGATTAGGGTCGCACCAAAAGTCGGTAAGGCGATGCCGGTCGCAAAGCCCTGCACCAGACGTGCGCCGATTAAAACCGTAGCGGAATCAGCACAGATAAAAATCACCAGCGCCACGCTATTGAGCGCCAGGGCCAGCAACATCAGTGGTCGTCGGCCGGTATAGTCAGAAATTTTCCCCACCGTCAGCAACGCGGCCAGCAGCGCGAAGGCATAGACACCAAATATCAGGGTGAGCAGCGACGGGCTCAGATGAAACAGCGTGCGGTAGAGCGGATAAAGCGGCGTCGGTGCGCTGCTGGTGGCCGAAATCAATACCGCGCCGATGAAGCTGAAAAGCGTCAGACGTGCAGCGGAACGGGGAGGCAGAACGGGCGGGATGGCTGTCATGATCGATACCTTAATGCAAAGGATTAGCTTTAGTAAGGTATACGGGCAGTACGGGCTTAATGCAATATTTTTGCTTTAACCTTTCCTGCGATGCAGATATCGCGATGGGGTCAAACCGTTCAGAAAAGCGAGAAAAGTGAGGTTGGCGGAGAATAAGTCATTGAAACAATTAATGTCTATATCGTTAAGCACAATGAGGCATAACTGTCAGCCTGTTTATACAGAATGTCTGCTTCCTGGATCTCCGCAGTCTGATTTCACTGATTACAGTGAACGTTGTGGTGAATTGAGACATCCCGGAAGAGACGTGAATAGGCGATGTGTGCCGTCGTCCCGTACCTTGCTGGAAAGAAGTTCAAAGCCGGGCCAGCGCCTGCCTGTTCAGCCCGTCACTCTATCCAGCCGAATATTGTGCGATTAGCAAGATGCTGATAGCCGGACTTAACCGCAGCCGCGGTTGAGCCGCCCCGACGGTAAACTGGCACCGGAATCCATTTTCATCCATAGCAATAAGCCAGCCCTGTATGGAATGTGAAGCCGAGGGCAGTTCAGCTATCACGGCCTGCGTTACCGCGCTTTAAATGACTCTTCAGGCCTGGTTCATGGGCGTTGTCAAAAATTCCGGTCGCTGTTCGGCCAGTAGTGTAAATCCGGCCCCTTCAGGATAGCGCGTACGATTCACCGTATCCGGCAGCATCAAATCTGTAAAACTCCAGGCTACTGCAATAGTAATACCGGCTACAGACAACATGTCTGGGTGACTTTCCCGCAGCCCGTTATCCAGCGTTTGCCAGGCGCCATGAAGTTGTTGAGTGACCCGATTCACCCAGGGCTGATGTTGTTTTTCTTCCGGCCTGACACGCTTTTCATACACAATCTGTACCGCTTTTTCGCAGGCTGCCAGGGCGAATCCGGTAAGATGCAGATCCCGTATTTGTTCCGCTTCAGACGCTGATGTGGGTGCAGGCGTATGACCGCAATATTTTTCAAGGTAATTAATGATCAGTGTTGAGTCGATCAGCACCTGATTATCATCTGTGATAAGCGTTGGGACTTTAACGGCTGGGTTAATTTGTGATAAGGCGTCAAAATTGCTGAATACCGAAAGCGGGCGATGTTCAAAATGAATACCCAATACCTTCATGTAAATAGCAACCCGTCTGACATAGGGTGAATCCAGCATTCCGATCAGGATCATGGCTCTACCTCATATTATGTTGATTAACAAAGTCAATTAACTGTGCGGCGACAGGCAAGGGAGCATCTTCCATTAGAAAGTGTCCGGCCTGCTCATAGATATGCAGTGTGGAAGAGACAATGTCGCGCTGCAAACGCTTTCCATACTTAACGGGTTGCTACTCATCTTCGGCGCCCCATAAAATCTGTACTGGCAGCCGGAGTTGCGGCAGTTTTTCTGCAAAGTCAGTGGTGTAACAGGCAGTAAAGTGTGCAACCTGATGCGGATAAAATGAAGGCTGGCACCACACCACAAAGCGGCGCGAGATAACTTTCCGGCCACGCTAAACCTGGTCTGTCACAAGAGTGGCAATGCTATGCGGAGGCTGAAAACTATGCCGGATCGACGCCGCCGGTCATATAAATCAGGCGATTGACTGACTGCTCTGGCCTGGAGCGGAAAGCAGAGTGCGGCACGTTTGTGAGAGGCGGAAGAACAGCGGCCCTGACGCCGAGAAGGCTCACTGTATCTTCCGCTTTTATTCGACTGCAACTCACCTCACCGCCTGTCAGGCAGCGGTATCGGTAAGTGACGCCCTGACGTGAGGCAGGCTCTGCGGGTAATTCTGCTGAATAAATTCAATCATTTTTTCCCGGACGTGACAGCGTAAATCAAAGGCTATCGGGGAATTTTGCGCGGTCATCAGCATCCTGATCGTCATGGTCTTCTCGGTGGTATCGGTCACCTGAAGCACCTGAGTTTCCCGATCCCAGAGTTTGGTTTCATTCAGCACTTTTTCAAAATGCTGTCGCAGCGGTTCTAACGGCATTGAATAATCAACGTAGAGGAAAACAGAGCCCAGAATCTGCGCATTATTGCGCGTCCAGTTCTGAAACGGATTTTCTGTAAAATAGGTGATGGGCAACACCAGTCGGCGCAAATCCCAGATTCGCACCACCACATAGGTCAGGTTGATCTCTTCAATCCAGCCCCATTCTTTTTCTACCACCACGGCGTCGTCAATTTTGATCGGCTGGGTAAAGGCGATCTGAATACCGGCAAACAGATTGACCAGCGACTTCTGCAGGGCAAAACCAATGATGATGCCGCTACGCCAGCACCGGCGAGGATAGTGGTACCGAATTTTCTCACGCCGGGAAAACTGAGCAGAATCAGAGAGAGGCAGAATAATACCAGTATGACAATGACCACTTTCTTTACATAAATAATCTGTGTGCGAATTTTACGCGCACGAAGGTTATTCGAAATATTGATGTCGTAGCGGATATATAGCATATCCTGCGCCACGTTCGTTAATCGAATTAATACTGAGCAAAACGATAATATTATAAAAACATTCACCGTATTGGTAATAAAAACCAGCAGATCCGGGTGAATGTCGATGTAATTAATCCCGACATTGACCATCAATAAGGGAATGAATAGGAACATCGAGCCACGAAGATGTTTTTCGAGGGATTTGAACAGTTTTCGATCACGACTCTGCCAGTAGCGAATAAACCTGAGAAGGATAAGGCGTGCAAGAAAACCCAGTACAAATGAGAGCGAGAAGAGTAATACAACAGGTACCCATGATGGCAAACCAGATAACTCATCAAATAGCAACGGCATTATTTTCCCTTATATTCAGCTAACAACCCTGAGTTGTCAGATAAGTGTCAAACATTCAGTAACCGTTGTCTTCACGGTTATCCGTTAAATGCGCAGCATTTATTATGAACCATAGCCGCAGGGTTAACCGAAATTGTTTTGGCTGAGGTGGTCCGCCCGGACATTGGCGCGGATGAACACCCTGAGCACTTCACGTGACGCTCAATGGATTAAATATCCGTGATGGCTTTCAACTGAGCCGTCTTCATCGCGCCCGCCAACAGGGCATCCAGGTGCAATAACATCACTCCTCATAAGGACTGTCTATGCGTGCTGCTATCGTTTCCCGTTTTGACATGCCGCCTTCATATGGCGATTTTCCTGAGCCGCAGGCCAGCGAAGGTGAAGTTGTGATACGTGTGCAGGCTGCGCCTATGAGCCCGATCGTTAAGCGTCTCGCTGCGGGCAGGTACTATACGCGTGCGGCTGAGTCAAAATTTGTTCAGGGCATTGATGGCGTGGGAATTAGCCTGGATGAACAACGAGTCTACCGCCTGTTTGCTCTATCACCGTTTGGTTCAATGGCTCCTCAGGTACTTATCTCAGTTTGTTCAGTCGTGCCGGTTCCGGACAGCGTGGGTGATGCACGGGCTGCAGCGGCGATAACTGCCGGACTTTCTTCCTGGGCTGCGCTTACACAGCGAGCCGGATACTCACGCAGGCCACGGCGAATCGGGGCTCACGGCTGGGGAACCGTGTCTGCGGTATATTCAGCTGGGCTCCGTTGCTGGCGAACAAATCTCTGTTTCTGCGTCGTCCCTTCGCAGCCCGGGCCTTGAAATTCTGGGTAGCGGCATCCGCAGCCTTTCCGTCCAGGCACTGGTGAATGGGGCGGGTGAGTTGCTGGCTGCCATTCCACTGAGCGGATTCGACACGCCGCTATGAACCTCTGCGCTTTCAGAGGTAAGCAGAATCTGGCATAAAGATACCGGCGAGGAAAGGCTGATTCTGATCCCGTGGAGATCTTTTCAAGACATTGTTTTATTCATCCAGGAAAAGATGTTCCGGACGATCAGCAACCAGACAGAAAAAAGCCACTCTACTAATCTTAGGGTGGTTTTATGGATGATAAATTACCCTGGCGGGTTAAGGAGCCAATCAGAATCGGTAGCCCGCACCTGCAGTGAATGTCTTCACCTGAGTATCAAAGAGTCGTGATCCCTCATAGCCCAGATCAATAAAAATATCTTTTACGGGTTCGATTTGTAGCCCCGCACCATAGGAGAACGCCGTATCGTGATCTTTGATCGTCTCTTTGTTACCTGCATAGCTAACATCAATTTTGTAGCCTGCCCGACCCACACCCACCATCGCATACGGTTTAACCCAGTCAGTGATCTGATAAGTGGCACCTATCATTAATGAGCCATATCCGAGAGTACCATCGGTTTTCACGCCGTCTTGCTGGTTTTTATCACTGTCACCGGTCAGCGTCACCGACGTGATTAAGCCCAGAGCAGAATCATCGGGCTGATAACCATACTTAATGTTACCTCCGTTAAGGTGATCCCCATCGCCGATATCAGAACGTGAATAACCTAATCCAAATGAATGCTGTGCAGCAAAAGACGGAGCAGCCATAGCAAATAAAGCGACAACCAGACATATATTACGCATTTAACGTTATCCTTTAAATCATTGATGATATTCAGAAAAATCTAAAAAGCGCCCTATTGCGAGGGCTGAGGTAAAGCGGTTGTCAGGGGGAACGAATTAAGTCCCTGGCTATACTCCTCAAATTAACGGGCTGTTCAGTAAGAGGCTTTTTAAGAATATTTCTGATTGGCCCGGTTGAAAGGCGCCTGAAAATAGCTCAGAAGTTGGTGTGGCTGAATGAACGAAATGATGTCCTGTCTGGCGGTAGTCGCCGAACGCGTTGTTGAATGCAGGGCAGAGGCAGGAGAACGAATTAACCAGAATCTCTGCCGGATGAGTTTTGCTAATGTCGTGAACAAACTGTTGTTGTAAAGTAGCATCCGCACCTTCAGCGGAGCAGTGTGTCTGGTATGAAATTTCTTTTGTTGTCCTATTCAGGATCTTTATTTCATCGGCGGCAGTAGCAGATGAGGAAATAGCCTTCATAATAGCAGCAGGGATAATTCTGACTGGCGTTATCATAGTGAATCCCTGCATTATTTTATTGGCTTTCAGTTGCGGTTAATATAATGATACTCACGTGTTTATTAATTGATCTGCCTGTAAATAATACGCAGTAAAAAAGGTTGTTTTAAGTATCGCTGTTTTATTGAATTCGTTATCGTTAAGTTAAAATCAGTCAGAATTAAAAAATACCCCTTAATGCATACCGGACAAAAAGGGGCTAATAAAGCTCTCAGAGTGACTTGCTTTGCAGCAATAATTAACATTGCGGATTATATGGGAGGGGATTTGATCGTATATTGATCTGTATCAATGATAGTCGTCATTGACAATAATAAGCACGAATTGAACTTTTAATTAAATTTTCTCTTGTTTATCAATAAATTATTAGGATATAAAAACTCTGGCGAGCTGTCTGATGTGACAACACCGGAACAGTGTAATTATGCAATGTTAAGATTATGCGGATGCTGTTTTTTACGTAAAATTATACTCTGACAGCCGGATTTTCTGTGTGTAACATCCGAACTGATTTATCTGAATGCAACGACAGGATGTTTTTTGCTAAAGGGATTGCTAAACTTTAGCAAAATTTTCGCCTGAAAAATGAGCAGTATTATAATGCAATAAGATGGCAGTGCGTCACAATGCGCACATCTCAATAATGTGCTGCTCCGGGAGTCAAATGCAGAGGTGACATCGTTCTTAGCCAGACTTATCAGCGGATCGCTTGTTTATTCTTCGATGACAGTGTGTCTGGCTCGCTAACATCATCAGGATTGTAATCACCCACCTTATTGACTTGTATAATTTTACGCAGCCGGGTGAAAGCCATTTCAATTTCTTTTTCATCCATATGCGCAAAACCCAGCAGTAGTCCGCGTATTGTCACCTTGTCCACAAAGTAACGCGATAATGGACGAACCAGTAATCCGGCATTATTGGCATCAAGAGCGATTTTGACATCATCACTCTCAACAGGAAGCTGCAGGATAAGATGCAGGCCGGCGTTACTATTGTACTGGCCTAAATAGTCGGGTCCCATGCCGCGGGTGATCAGATTTACCAGACACTGCCTGCGGCGGCTATAAAGCTGACGCATTTTTCGGATGTGTGCAGCGTAATAACCTTCGCGGATAAATTCGGCTAACGCCACCTGAATCTGAAGATGGCCGCCCCGATAGAGCTCACTGTGCATTTTTTTGAGCGGGGTCGATATCGCTTTTGGCAGGACCACATAGCCAAGCCGGAGAGCGGGGTAAAGAGTTTTGCTGAATGTACCGATATAAATGACCGGACTGTTTTCTTCCAGTCCCTGTAAGGCGGGAATAGGCTGGCCGGAAAAACGAAACTCGCTGTCATAGTCATCTTCAATAATCCAGCTGCCGCTATCACGGGCGAGGGAAAGAAGCCCTTGTCTGCGGCTCAGGCTCATCACTGAACCCAAAGGGTACTGATGCGAGGGAGTGACGAACATCAGCTTTGGCGTAACTTCGGTCGTTGCCGCCGGTATCAGCCCCTGTTCGTCTACCGGCATGGGTAAAATGCCCACGCCATTGATCCGAAGAATATTCTTTATTCCCCAGTATCCGGGCTCTTCAGTCCAGGCGGTATCACCTGGATTGCAAAGCGAACGCGTCACCAGGTCAAGCGCCTGATGAATGCCTTCCGTAATGAGAATCTGATCGGGCGTACAGCGAACGCCGCGAGCGGTTCGAAGATAGTCTGTCAGGGCCGCTTTGAGATCCTGCGCGCCGCCAGTCGAATCATAGGTCAGATGTTCCGGAAGAGGCTTTCGCGCCTGACGATCGTGGATTTTTTTCATTACCCGATGCGGAAAACTCACCACATCCGGTACACCAGGCAGAAAGGCTCCCCACTGTCGTGGACTGGCACTGGCATGTTGCAGAAGCACCCGGCACCGGTCAGACAGAAGTGAACGGTCTTCAGCAGGCGCCTCATCTGCGTTCAGCAGCGGTCGGGTATCGAGATTATCCAGCACGCTATGGGTGACAAACGTCCCATTGCCTCTCTGCGTTGAAATGTATCCTTCTGCCTGCAATTGCTCATAGACCCGAAGCACAGTATTGCGCGACAGCTCAAGTTCTTCTGCTAAATCGCGCGTCGGCGGCATGCGGGCTGAAGGGTTGAGATTCCCCGTGAGGATCGACTCTGTTATGGCGATATAAAGCCGCTTATGAAGTTTTCCTTCTTCACACTGGGAAAATGCCTGTCTGATCACATCTCCGGCAATTGAACGCATTTGGATCCTATAAATAAAACATTCTGGCTCTCGTTAAAGGTGCCAAACGCTGACAGATTATTCATCGTATTACAAACAAATTGAAATCGATGAGGCATCAACATGAGTAATAACAATCTCCAGCAGCGTCGTCTGAGTGCAACCCCGCGGGGTGTAGGCGTTATGTGTAATTTCTTTGCGATGTCGGCAGAAAACAGCACGCTGACAGACGTTGAAGGGAATAACTATATCGATTTTGCCGCGGGTATAGCGGTGCTGAATACCGGTCATCGCCATCCACGTCTGATTCAGGCGATGGAGCAGCAGTTGAAGGCGTTTACTCATACGGCGTATCAGATTGTGCCTTATGAGAGTTATGTTTCGCTGGCCGAAAAAATAAATGCAGCCGCGCCTATTGATGGCCCGCTTAAGACCGCCTTTTTTCAACCGGCGCTGAAGCAGTTGAAAACGCGATTAAGATTGCCCGCGCGCATACCGGACGGCCGGGCGTTATCGCCTTCGGCGGGGCTTTCCATGGCCGCACTTACATGACGATGGCGCTGACCGGAAAAGTGGCTCCGTACAAAAAAGGCTTTGGTCCCTTTCCGGGGTCGGTCTACCACGTCCCTTATCCCTCTCAGCTCCATAACATCTCAACGGCAGATACGCTGATCGCCATTGAGCGTCTGTTTAAAGCAGATATTGATGCAAGCCAGGTCGCCGCGATTATTTTCGAACCGGTACAGGGAGAAGGCGGATTTAATGTCGCCCCGCCGGAGCTTATCGCGGCTATTCGCCATCTCTGCGACGAACATGGCATTGTCATGATTGCCGATGAAGTGCAGAGCGGCTTTGCCCGCACCGGCAAACTGTTTGCCATGGATCATTATGCGCATCAGCCCGATCTGATGACGATGGCCAAGAGCCTGGCGGGGGGAATGCCGCTGTCGGGCGTAGTCGGTAAAGCCGACATTATGGACGCCCCCTCGCCTGGCGGACTGGGTGGAACCTATGCCGGTAACCCGATGGCAGTGGCGGCGGCACATGCTGTGCTCGACATTATTGAGGATGAAAAGCTTTGCCAGCGTGCGGATGCGCTGGGCGAACGCTTACGGATTGCCCTGCTGGATTGCAAAGAGTCGTGTTCGGAACTGGCGCAGGTTCGCGGTCTGGGCTCGATGATTGCGGCAGAGTTTTGTGATGCTAAGACCGGCGAACCCTCCGCAGCGACGGCACAGCGCATCCAGAAAAACGCGCTGGATCAGGGACTGCTTCTGCTGACCTGTGGGCAATATGGCAACGTAATCCGCTTCCTTTACCCATTAACTATTCCCGATGACCAGTTTGACGCAGCGCTGAACATTCTCCGATCGGTGATGAAACACTGATTCACTGAAGCACTGGCGTCACCCTCGCCGTAGTACTTAGCTCTCAGGAGCGCCGACGATAGGTCTTTATCGTCGGTTTTTTGTGCCCTAAAACTTACATAGTCTTATTCAGGAGGTTGCATGAAAACGCTGTCATTTTTAAGTGAGAATAAAGATTCTGCATGGAATATTTTTATTACTCAGGTGGAAAGGGTACTGCCTCATTTAGGCGAGCTGGAATACTGGGCTAACACATTGATGCGGCCTAAGCGGGCATTAATTGTGGATATTCCACTTGAAATGGACGATGGAAGCATCAGACATTTTGAAGGCTACCGGGTGCAGCACAACCTGTCCCGCGGACCGGGCAAGGGCGGCGTCAGATATCATCCGGATGTCACGCTTGAAGAGGTCATGGCACTGTCAGCATGGATGACCGTGAAATGTGCGGCGCTGAACCTGCCATTAGGCGCGAAAGGCGGAATCAGGGTCAATCCAGCGTCACTGACCAGCAAAGAGCTTGAGCGGCTGACGCGACGTTATACCAGTGAAATCGGGCTGATAATCGGTCCTCAGCAGGACATCCCGGCACCCGATGTCGGCACCAATGCACAGGTCATGGCATGGATGATGGACACCTATTCGATGAACGTTGGTGCGACCACCACTGGCGTGGTCACCGGCAAACCGGTTCATCTCGGTGGATCGCTGGGTCGCGTCAAGGCAACCGGAAGAGGCGTCTATGTTACCGGGCTAAGGGCAGCTGAACGACTGGGAATGGCCATCCACAATGCGCGTATTGGTGTTCAGGGTTTCGGTAACGTAGGGAGCGTTGCGGCACAATTATTTGCCCAAAAAGGGGCGAAAGTCATCGCCGTACAGGACCACTCCGCCACACTCGTCAATGAAGGCGGTATCGATGTGGATGCGCTGATTGCGTGGCAGCAGCAGCACGGTGAGATCCGCGGTTTTAACGGTGCCGGAGAGGCAGAAGAGGCGGCATTCTGGAAGCTCAGCTACGAAATTATTATTCCGGCGGCGTTAGAAGGGCAGATTACGGCTGCGCGAGCAGAAGAACTTACCTGCCAGTTGATTCTTGAGGGTGCTAATGGACCGACCGTATCCGTCCACTCGCGAATGATATAGCTGAACTTAAGAGAATGTATTCAGATCGAAGTTCTGCTGGCATTGGCAATGCGTTACTTACTTTTTTAGAAAGCTCGGCGAAGAGTATGGGTTATCACGCGCTGTGGCTTGAAACCCGGCGGGTCAATCGTCGGGCGGTTGAGTTTTATAGTAAAAATGGCTACTCAGTCATTGAGAATTACGGACCTTACAGCGGCCGGGACGAGGCGGTGTGTTTCGCAAAAAACCTGCAAGGCTGAGAGAGCGTTGACTTAACCCGCGTAGCGCGGCTGACGGCCTTAAATAACATCTCCTGGCATGACGCATACAGACTAAGCGCACCGTCAGGCTGCAACCCCTTGTCACCTCCAGCAGGGCAAAAAGCACGAACTACACATTTACAAATTTAAATGTGTAAATATAATGTCGCCACTTTCGACACTAAAGGATTTTTTGTTATGCCCTCTTTATTCGCTCCCCTGACGCTGGGTGACCTTCATCTCCGTAACCGCATTGCACTGCCGCCGCTGACACGTTGCCGCAGTGAGCAGCCCGGCAATATTCCTGGTGAGATGATGGTGGAATACTACCGCCAGCGTGCCGGTGCGGGTTTTATGATTACCGAAGGCACACAGATTGAACCCCGTGGTCAGGGATATGCCTGGACGCCAGGTATCCACAGCGAAGCACAGATCGCCGGCTGGAAAAAAGTGACTGAGGCAGTGCACCAGCAGGGCGGCACGATTTTTTGTCAACTCTGGCACGTCGGCCGGGTATCGCATAATGAACTGCAGCCAGGCAAGCAGGCGCCGGTCGCCCCTACAGCCGTTGCCGCAGATAACGTCAGAGTTTTTATCGAAACCGGACCCGGTGCCGGCAGGTTAACCGCGCCCAGTGCGCCGCGTGAACTGACCACTGCTGAAGTCAAAGAGCTGGTGGCGCTTTATCGGCGCGCCGCAGAAAACGCCAGGGAGGCGGGTTTTGATGGCGTCGAACTGCATTCAGCCAATGGCTATCTGATTAACCAGTTTATTTCCGAACACACTAACTTCCGTACAGATGAATATGGCGGTTCACTTGAAAATCGGCTGCGTTTCCTGCGCGAAGTCACCGGGGCGGTCAGTGCGGTATTTGGTAGTCACCGGGTAGGTGTCAGGTTTGCTCCGCTGTTTTCAAGCACCGATGAAGAGCGCGTCTACCTTGGGCTGGTAGAAAGTGACCCTCATGCGACATACCTGCGCGCCGCGCAGCTACTGAATGAGCTGGAAGTCGGCTATCTTTCCATTGCCGAAGCCGACTGGGATAACAGTCCGGATCTGCCTGAAGATTTCCGCATCGCGCTGCGCAAAACTTTCCGCTCGCCGATTATGTACTCTGGCCGCTATACGCAGGAAAAAGCGCAGCGGATGCTGGAAAAAGGCTGGGGCGACCTGTTTGGTTTTGGCCGTACCTTTATCGCCAATCCTGATCTGCCTGCGCGATTGAAAGCGGGTCATCCGCTTAACAGCGTGGATCACGCCTCCCTGTATGGTGGCAGTGAGAAAGGATATACTGACTATCCGGTCTATCCATCCTGATGTTTTGCGAGGCGGCATGTCACCCGAAAATGCCCTGAAATTACTCTCCAACCCGACACGGGTGGCAGTACTTAAATGGCTGAAAAATCCTGACGAAGCGTTTGCGGGTTATTCTCAGCTCTATCCCTTCGATCAGTATGGCGTCTGTGCCAGTCTCATCCAGGACAAGGCGGGCTTATCACAGCCCGCCACGTCGTTATGCCTTAAAGCGCTGCAAAACGCAGGTCTGGTGGAAGCCAGCAAAGTGGGTAAATGGACCTATTATCGTCGAGCCGAGCAGCGTATTCATGAAGTCACTGCTGCGGTGACACAATCGCTGCAGCAACTTTTATAATTTCCTTTCATCAGGTTGATCTTTTGTGATTCCAGTCCAACGGATTGGCGAGGCTGGCTTTCGGCGCAGCGAGTTTAGTAACCGGCGCGGTGGCTGGCTGAACAGGGAGCGCGCTTTAGGGGTTGCCTGATATTTTAATTTTTCCGGGCTTATTGCTGAAAAATAAGTCCGGAAACGGAAAGATTTTTATTTCCGGACTAAACATGCAGCCTGATACGCTGAAATGTTATCGCCTCATCGGGTTGCCCAAAAATCCTTCTGCAACTTAAGCGTCTCTTCTTCAACTTCCTCTACCGGGCCTGTCAGTACAATGTTTTTCTGCCCATGTTCAAAAACATATGACGCAGGGATATGCATGGTCGGGTTTTCATTGTGGTTACCGGTACACTCAAGCAGACGCGCTTCGCTCATTCCGTAAACGACCCGGCCAATATTGGCCCAGTAAATCGTCCCGGCGCACATACAACATGGCTCTACCGCGGTGTAAAGCGTACAATTCCAGAGATATTCAGCAGAAAAATTGCTTGCCGCTATTCGCGCCAGTGTCGATTCAGCATGATTAACGCTATCGATATTACATTGGGTCAACAGCACCGTCTCCTTATCAGGGGCCACCAGCACCGCACCGAAAGGATGATTACCTAAAGCGATAGCGCGTTTCCCGACCTCATTCGACATTTTCAGGAATTTAATATCCGTTGTGTTATTCATATTTTTCTCCTTTTCGGGCGTTCAGTAAGGCATTAAGTAAAACAGCGGTGAACCCGCCCATAAAAATACCGCTGTCAAAAATTAATCTTAACGATGACGGAAGCGAATTAAACAAAGCAGGGAAAGCCATTGGGATAACACCGACGCCTATCGATACGGCAACAATCAGCATATTATTATCATTTTCAAAACTGACCTCTTTGAGTTGCTGGATGCCAGCCGCCAGCGTCATGCCAAACATCAGAATGCCCACACCGCCCAGTACGGGACGAGGAATAGCTGACACAATCGCACCCAGTTTAGGGAACAGGCCAAGCAACACCAGTATCACACCTGCAGCAGCCAGGACTGATCGACTGGTAATGCGCGTGAGCATGATCAGCCCGGCATTTTGAGAAAAGGCATTGTAGGGAAAACTGTTGAGACAACCGCCGACCATCGTTGAAAGACCGTCTGCACGAATCGTATCGGAAAGGCGTTGTGGGGTTGTCGGACGACCTATCAGCTTATCTATCAGCAAAACATTACCGGTTGTTTCTGTCATGACGATGATCATCGCCAGACAGGATATAAAAACAGGAACGGGTGAAAACACTGGCAGGCCAAAAGAGAAGGGCATACTGATACCGATCCATGCAGCATGACTGACGACGGAGAAATCGGTTAATCCTGCGGTAAAAGCGATCAGGGTGCCCGCCCCCATACCCGCCAGGATAGCGAAATTTCTGATGATGCCGCGCGTCTTGCAGTAGAAGATCAGCGTGATCACCAGAGTAGCCAGACCAAGTAATAAATGAGAGGGACTGGCAAAGTCAGGGGCGTCAGGATTTCCGCCGCCAATCCAGATTGCCGCTGCAGGCATCAAAGTAATGCCAATGATGGTAATCACACAGCCAATCACAATGGGCGGGAAAAAGCGGACCAGGCGGCTAAACAGCGGGGCGATAAGCACAGTAAACAACCCACACGCGATAGCCGAACCAAAAACCGTCGTAATCCCATACTGCTGGCCGATCATCGCCATCGGTGCCAGCACGATGAAAGAGCATCCCTGGATTAACGGCAATCTTCCGCCAAAGCGACTAATACCGACAGACTGAAGCAGGGTAGCAAGTCCGGATGTCAGCAGGCAGGCGTTAACCAGCGTAACCGTCTGAGCGCCGTTTAAGCCCATTACTGACGCAAGGATTAAAGGTACCGTGACCGTACCTGCGTACATAACCAGTACATGCTGGAAGCCCAGCGACGCTATGCGCCCGGGACTCAGCGAGCTTTGAGGTGTCTTTGCTGCAATCAACGTTTCCATAAGCATCCCCGTCATAATTTTAAAAAGAGAACTCACTCTATATGTAAAAAAATGATAAAAGTGAGTGAGCTGTTTTCAGAAAAATTGAAAGCTGAGAGGTAATTTGAAATATTCATTGGAACAACTTATGACGTTTGAACAGGTTGCCAAATCGGGGTCCTTCTCTGCTGCTGCGCGTGATTTGAAGAAATCCCAGTCTTCCGTGAACATGGCGATGAGTAATCTGGAAATTGAACTCAACGTTGCTCTTTTTGAGCGAACGCCAAGGCAGGTAAGGCTTACGCCAGAAGGGGAAGTGCTGCGGGAATATGTCAAAACGATACTGGAAAGATGTCATGCTTTTGATCAACGCGTAACCGCGTTTAACCAGCAGATTGAGAGCCACGTCAGCCTGGCCATCGAGCTTCCCTACATCACTATTGCGCCGGTGCTATATGAATTCTCTATGACCTTTCCTGAGGTCGATATCCATATTAAGGAACCGTTTCGTGGCGACGTGGCAGCCATGGTGAAAAGCGGTGAGGTGGATCTGGGTATTACCCTTTCTCATTCTGTTGAGAGTGAGACCATTCAGTTCACCCAACTAGGTAAGGTGGTGATGGTCCATGTCGTCAATGTTGATCATCCTCTTGCTCAACAAATCCCGGTCTCCTTTGCCGATCTCCACAACTGGCGACACATTACTTTTGGCTCACAGGATAAAAAGATCGCGACGACAGAATATTTAGGCAGCCCAATGCTGTGGCGAGTGGAGAGCTACAGTGCCATGCTCGATGCGGCACTTGCTGGTCTGGGATGGGCTTCGTTACCCCGCGAATTTGTTAATCGTGAACTGCAAGACGGCAAGCTGGTTGAATTACGGCAGCAGGAATATCCGCACACAGACTGGATTGTCGCGGTGGATCTGCTGTGGTCAAAACAGGCCAAAGCCGGAAAAGCACAAATCTGGCTTCGCGATCGACTGGTGAAGCATAAGATTTTTGAGCAGGATAATGCGGGGAACAGGACTACGCTGTAGTTCTGCTATTCTCCTTCGCCATAATTAACGCAGTACGGATTTAGCCACCTCTGTTTCAAACACCCGGCGGACGGTAACCGGCATTTAAAATCTGCCCGGATTAAGGCTGATCTCCTGACCGGCCATTAATATTTGCTTTCAGATTTATTATTTTTTTACCGTAACGGTAAGACGCATTCATCCGATGAGAGGCGCGTATGGGTGAGCGTCAAGCCGCCATTCCGACCCTCGTCGTTAATTTCGCGCTCCGTTTATCATTGCACTGTATTCACATTTCCTGCCTTCCCGCAGCGGGGGAAATAGCGCCACCGACTGTCAGGAATCGTTGATCCACTATACTGATCGATGAAGGTGCTATTTATATTCGAGGCTGTTCACGGTTAATGACTTAATTCCGTCCTTAACTCTGGCTATCAGGAGAACAAAATGCAAAAGAGTCAAATGATGAAAGGGCTGTTAGCCGCATCGGTATTAGCAGCAATGTTCAGTACAGTCGGTGTGCAAGCTCAGACCACGTCCAGCGCCGCGCAGAATGGCGCTGCATTGCAGGGGGAATCAAGCGCTAAGCTCAGCGCAGGTGATGAAAAAGCGGTGAAGGACATGGCGCAGGCCAATATTAATGAAATTGCCGCCGCCAAAGTCGCACTGAGTAAGGCTCAAAGCAGCAAAGTTAAAGCCTTTGCGCAGCAGATGGTCAGAGACCACGGCGATGCCCTGATCAAAGTCCAGACGGTCGCTAAGCAAAAAGGCGTAGCATTGCCAACTGAGCCGGATGCCAAACACGCGGCCATGGCTGCTAAGCTGGAAAAACAGAGCGGTGACGCTTTTGACAAAATGTACATGGAAAACGCCGGCACCATGGACCACAAGATGGTGCTGTCGAAGTTGCAGAAAGATGCCAGTACAATCAAGGACCCGGATGTGAAGGCGCTGGCCGACGCGCACACACCTGTGGTTGAACAGCATCTTAAGGCCGCTCAACAGATGGCGATGTAACCATTATGCCAGCAATAAATGAGTAAACCGGTTGTCTGGTGGGCAGTGTAACCTGCGAGCCGGACAACCGTTGTCCCCGAATGCAGAAAGGCACCGCGTAAGGGCGATGACTGGAGAGCGGGACAGGTAATATCACGCTGGCGACCGCAGCTCACATGATGCAGTCGCCAGCGGAGAGTGACGTCAGGGGCTGAAAGCCCGGATTGGCCTGAAACTCTCGCTCCGACAGGATAAATGGCGCAGCCGGTGTTAAGGATCGCTTTTAGCACAGCGCTATCTGAGACCGACTTGCGTTCGGCTATGCGCAAAACGTTGAGGTTGAATAGTCAGCTAAACCTTGCCGAACACGTCAATAAAGTGTGGTAAATCGGCGGCGCAAAATAATGTTCAGGCCTGATATCACCTGCGGATTTATGATGAAACAATATTGCCGTTCGCGTATAAATCATGTCGTGACAGGAATTAATTTTAAACAGGCTAAGCAGAGTTGCTATTTATCCATGTAAATCCTATCCTATACGACAACTTTTAATCTCATTTTCCAGTAAAATAGCAACAGCAAGCCAGATTAAATGTGTGAGTGTAAATAGCCGATCAATCCACCGTTAATTAAAACGCTTTACTACCTATTTATTAATAAAACGTGCAGGATGCCCTTTATTCATTTTTCCTGGAATTCAGGTAAGGCCTCCCGTTACTTCTGCGTGCGTCCCTTTCCTCAACCTCAGCGAGGCTGACATCATAGGCTTCCTGCGCTTTTTCAATATCATCAAGATGATTAATCGCCCAGTCATACATGGCGTTAAAGGGTTTTTGCAAAGAGCGGCCGAGTTCGGTGATTGTGTATTCAACGGCAACCGGAGAAGTGGCCAAAACGGTGCGCTTAATCAATCCGTTACGTTCCATTTTGCGTAAGGCCTGGGTAAGGGCTTTGTGGGTGATACCTTCCATGCTGCGCTTCATCTGGTTGAAGCGTAGTGTATTTTCATTAAGTAAAGTCAGTATCATGACGCTCCATTTGTTTGCGACCTGATCGAAAAATACACGGGCGGCGCAGTCTGCAAAGAAAACGGGATCAACAGTATTTGTCATTTAAGTATCCTTCAGTATATCTACTCGCTTCAAAGTGCGTAATTGACCTTAGCTGAATGTTATATACCATGCGATTGACGTTGGGATAAATATCTCACCTGCGACCGCATCGTCTGCTAAATAAAACGGCGGGACAACGTTTAGCGTGCACTAAGGAACCCTCATGAAAGAAAAAAACTTCTCTCTGTCCAGACGTAACCTGCTGGCTTTTGCCAGCGCGACCGTTGTTTCGGCGGCGGTTAAAGCCAGTCCCGCTGGCTATGCGCCAAAGGTGTCGTCAACGGCCCGACTTTTCTATACGGAAAAAGGAAAAGGAGAAAATATAATGGTATTACACGGCTGGACGTGTGATTCACATGACTGGAGCTGGCAATTACCCGTGCTTGAAAGCAAATACCGTACGGTAGCGGTAGATTTACGCGGGCATGGGCGATCGGAGGTCAAGCCATCAGGGCATTATACCCCGGCTGACTATGTTGCTGATATTGAGGCATTGATTCTGTCACGCTATCCCGGCCAGAAATTTATTCTGATTGGTCACTCCATGGGCGGCCAGATTGCCGCGCGGCTTGCGGAAAAAAGGCCCGATTTAATAAGTGCAGTCGTCTCGGTAGACGGTTCGATGGGATTCCCGAATGAACAGGCGGCCGTTTTTCAGAAAGCCACTGATGATCTGCATAAAGGCGATCCTTATGTAACCGGTCCGGCGCTATTTGAGCTTTTTTACGATAAAAATACCCAGCCAGCTTTTAAACGCTGGCATGCAAGACGCCTTCAGGGTGTGCCGCTGCATGTGGTACGGGAATCATTCGGCCCACTGTTTCTGGGCGCGGGACAAGTCGGAGTGGGCAAAGCGAGTGAAGACTTTTGTCGTCGCTTAACGGTTCCTGTTTATCACCTTTGTCGTGATGCCACTCAGGCTGAGAATATGCGTCAATGGTTTTCAAACCCGAAGTCAAAAACAGATTACTGGACGCAGACGGGGCACTGGATTATGCAGGACCGCAGCGAGGACGTGAACAACGCTGTGACGGCATGGATCGATGGGCTTTAATGTCGATAGCAGCAGAATCGGCACTTTTGGCTTGCGGTATGACTCTTTTCGGC